>JAJACS010000030.1 GCA_022601395.1 Chlamydiia bacterium
GAAGAGTAGGTCGTCGCCAAGTTTTTTTTATATTCGATCAAGACCGTATAGCACATAGCTATACGGTCTTTTTTTTATTCTGAATATCTACTGAATTTTATCCATTTTTTTTATATACTCTTTGTCATTATTGACTTTATTTTAGGTAAATTTAATGGCTGCACTAGGTTTTCGCAGAGTTTCTTCTGAAGTGGATGGTATAATACCTCTCGCATCAATGAATGGTTTAGATGAAGCTAGAGATGTTCCTTCTCCTGCTTTATCAGATGCAGACTCTGGTATTGTTACACCAACAAAAAGCCTTACGGGTTCTAAAGTTAAAGTGATTACTAATCCGAGCCCGGAAGAGTTAGCAGCTCGCGTTCAACAGCTCTCTTTAAATGCATCTAAAAAGGTTGAGGAGTTGGCTTCTGGCAACGTAGCTGGAGATAGGCTAAGATGTGATACTCCAGCACCTGCTATGGGTCTTGATATGATGCAGCCTTTTATGTCTATTGCTCATGAAGTGCATGCTGATAATGCCGCTTTCCCAGATTTTTTTGATACTTCTGTTGACTTTGAGCAGGTCAGATCAACGGTCATTCCTAAGTTTGACGGATACACAGCTTTTTTTATTTCGATGCTTCTAACTTCTGATACATTCCTATCTATTATGCTTGATAGTACGAGAAGGGGAGTTACAGAAGCTGAAAACAACATTTTAAAGACAAAAGTTATTATACCTGCAATTGCTACCTTTAAAAGGACAGGAGTACTTGATTTAAGTAAAACTGGCTATATTTTAACAAGGCTCCATGATGCAATGAAAAGATCTAGATCGGTAATCGAAAGGACTCTTGCTAACACGATCGCTTCTATCAGGTATCCTATGGGTAAAGGCGGAAGAAGAGCTGCAAGTCCTATTATATTTGATTCAAGACAGCTTAGGATGCCTCCTACTGAATCTCCTTTAATGATTGAGTATTTTTCTAAATTTGCAGATAGATTTGGAAAAAGCGGTGAGTTTAAGGTGCTGAGCATCCCAGGTTCTAAAGTGAGAGTAAAGGATCTAGAAGAAAGATTAGAGGTTCCTGCGACTGCAAAGTGTCTTGTATTTGTGCGGGGACATGGGTGGTCGCCTAATGATGAAGAGTTGATTTTTCCATCAGAGTCTGTTCAGGCAAACGGAAAAACTTATAAGCTTAAATCTATTATTGCATGTGCACCGATTAGTAGCAGGCTTACTTACAAAAGCTATATGATTGATAACGGAAAATTGCATGCTCACTATACAGCTTACGCGCATACTGCAGATGGTGAAAGTAGCGTTCATAGATACACCCCTTCTGATATTTTTGATAGCGAGGGTAGGTTTTTTAGAGGTGGCGAGGCAAAGATCATAGCACCAGAACTTTCACAGTTTGTTTTAGCAATGATGCGGTTTACAGATGCACTTGTCTATGAAGAGCTACCTGTTTCTGAGTCTACCTAGTTTTTTTTGCGTTTGTTGAATCATTTTTTCCTCGTTCTTATAGCTGAAATATATCTTAGCGCAGTGTATACTCTTTGTTCTTTATATCAATTTATGGAAGTTATTAAATGGCAGCGTTAACAAAGTTATTTGCAGGAGAGAGTAAAGGAGGCAAAGCTTCTTTACAAAAACCTGAGTCACCACTTACGTCACCCAATATAGATCCTACCTCAGAAGCTGCATTAGCGGCTTTTCTTGCTCTTAAGGAGCCTCGAAAAGTTAGCGAGAAGCCTATTGTAGATGCTGTGCAGAAAGATCCTATTGTTTTAACTACAGATGAAAAGCTGGCGGATACTTTCAGAGCCACTTTACAGAAAAAAGAAAGGCCACCTTTACAAGAGATCGATTTGATCTGTAGAGAGGAGTTAGGTTCAGTTGTAAAGCCGCCGAGGCTTATGTCTCAAAGGTTGGATTTTCAGAAAGTTGAAGTTGGAAAATCAGAATATGACAGCTTTTCAGCATGGCTGTTTTTAACGATTTTGGGAACAGAAACCTTTATGGAAATGTTTAGAACCCAAGATGTGAATGAAGTAGGATTAAATGTTGTAAAAGGTCATTCCCTTAAGTGTTTTTCTCGTTTTAGGCAAAGGGGATTTTTAGATGTTAAAAAACTAGGCTATCTTCTTACAAGGTGTAACGATACAAATAGAAGAGGTATGCGTTTAGTAGAAAGGACTTTAGCGCTAGGTGATCATGCTCCAGTCGTTGATCTTGGAGAACACTACCCTTACCATTGCAGGCAAGTTGAGGAACCCTCAAATGAGCAACCACATGCGATTGAAATCATGAGGAATTTCTTGAAGCACTTTGATAAGACACAAAAAAGTTTTACTTCTGTGACTCTTCTAGAAGAAATGCATCAGACAGTCCAAGAGTTTTGTGATGAAGAGAAGCCTGAAGTAAGTAGCCCATGTATCACTTTTGTAAGACCTGAGGGATGGACAGCCTCTAATACTGCAACGATTTTTCCTAATGAAGAAATCACGATTTCAGGAATTAAGTACAAGTTGAAAGGTGTTATGGTAAGAAGGGGTGATGAAGTAGTCACTTATGATGCTCACCTTTTTGAAGATGACGCGATGTTTACATATAGTAGTGAGCTTTCAGGGACAGGTGGTGAATGCTACGATGAGGGATGTGAGCCAGAGATTGTGTTTAGTTCAGAGCAGTTATACCAAGACTATATGCTTGAAACAGCTTTAAGACGTGGATATAGAGAACTTGTGACTAGGCTTGTTAAAGAGAGTGACATGCTCCTTTATGTCAAAGTAGATACTCCAAGTTCTATAGAAGAAGCTTCTCCGGTATCAGAAGGATAAGAGTAGTCTTTCTTTTAGTTTGTTATAAATTAACACCTTATGAAACAATCTTTTTATTATTTTTACAACAAGGTAAAATATGAGAAGATTGTTTTCTTTTATCTGCCTTTTGCTTCCCGTGTTATCTTTTGCGGAAGCATCTTATGAGCTCATCATAGATCGCTACATGTCTCCTTATTCTGGGGCTGAAGATCTTCTAACACTTTATCGAAGCCTAGAAAAAAAAGAAGACATGCTTCTTCCTCCTAAGGAAAATCCCTCGAAGGGCTTTTGGCCAACTCTAGGAAGGCTTTCAGAGCTTTTATTGTTTTGGGATCCTCTTGCCCGCTTAACAGTCACATTTCAGCATGAAGTTTTTGGTCATGGTTATAGAATCAGAAGTCTTAAAGATACGAAGCTTTGTGAGGTTCATCTTGATCTTCCGTTTCCATATGGGGCTTCTGGAGGTGCTACTGGTTTCAAGTATAGAGAAGAGATCAAAGCATCAGATATGCTTTCTGTTGTAATAGCTGGTTCTGAATCAGAGTATATATTAGCAAATGCTCTGAATAGTAAATGGACAGCTGATGGTGAAATAGATGCTAGAGTGGCTAACTTATATACAAATTCAAAACTGGGTACTTTGCAATATGCTTATGCAACAGAGCAAGAAGATGTAGAAAGCTCTGATAGTAAAGGGAACGATATTGTGGGCTATATCACCCTATTGAATGCTATTTACCAAGACGACTACATGTCACTTAAAAAAATTAGAAAAGCGATGCTCTGGAACGTATGCGATGCAACGCTTTTCAATGCTGTGTTCTCATCTTGGTATTATGTTTTTACAGGTAAAAAATCTCCTCATTGGATGATTCCTCTTGGGAAAGGGGTTTATTACCTTCCATCAATAAGTACACATCTTGCTCCTTACGGCATTGAGTATAGCTTTGATAACTATCTAAGGTATAAAGATAGGGCGATATTTGCTTACTTTAAGAAAGGTTCTTTCGGAGGTGTTTCTTACGGAGGCTTCGGGCTGCAGTATGATGAGATGTTTAAGTTCACAAACATTTCTTATGGGATCAGGTTACATGCCTTTTTGCAACCAAGGTTTTCAACCTCTTTTAAGCTACAAGACTTAGAGAGCGGGCAAGTCCCTCCTGCTAAGGCAAGGGCGGATCTAGAGTCTCTAAAGCCTGGCGGTGCTCTTTCTATTATTTCTAAATATCGCATCAATAATACATACACCTTCTTCTATTCAGATATTGGAGTAAAAACGTCTGGGTACATTCCAGGCTTTCAGCTTAAGGGTGGCCCTGTTGTAAGAATCGGTATTTCGGCTAAGTTTTAGTAAGTAATTCTTTTAGATTGCACCCAATGTTTTGTGTATGTTTTTTTGTATCTGTTTTTAACTTAATTCTTGGATACAAATGAAATATTTGCTGCATCTCGCTATGCTCTCTCTTTTCTCTTTACAAAGTTTTGCTACTGTACCAAAAGATGCTAGAATTTATGTTGCAGGGCATAATGGCCTTGTTGGTTCTGCTGTATTGAATAGATTAAGAAGTGAGGGATATGAAAACCTGATCGTAAGAACATCGAAAGAGCTTGATTTAAGAAATAGAGACGATGTGACTCGTTTTTTTACAGAAGAATGCCCTGAGTATGTCTACCTTTGTGCTGCAAAAGTTGGAGGGATCTATGCGAATGCAACACAGCCGGCAGAGTTTATCTACGACAATCTTATGATACAGTGCAATGTGATAGATGAGAGCTATCGATCAAATGTAAAAAAGCTGCTTTGTTTGGGATCGTCATGCATTTACCCAAAAAGCTGTAGTCAGCCGATCAAAGAAAGTAATCTACTAGCAGGCCCACTTGAAAAAACAAATGAAGCATATGCTATTGCTAAGATCGCAGGCTTAAAGATGTGCAGCTACTATAATAAGCAATACGGAACGAATTTCATATCCTGTATGCCCACAAATCTCTATGGACCAAATGATAACTACCATGGAGAGAACTCTCATGTAATTCCAGCGCTTATAAAAAAGTTTCATAAAGCAAAAGAAGAGAAGCTTGCTGAGGTTACTGTTTGGGGAACGGGAACTCCTAAAAGAGAATTTATGCATGTAGATGATCTTGCAAGAGCTCTTGTCTTGCTTATGGATGAGTACAACTCTTCTGAAATCATTAATGTTGGTTGCGGCAGAGATATCAGCATACGATCTCTTGCGCACCTGATTAAAGACATTGTAGGGTATGAAGGGAAAATTGTTTTTGATGCATCAAAGCCTGATGGAACACCCAGAAAATATCTAGATGTAAGAAAACTCGATAAGCTTGGGTTTATGCCTATGTACTCTATTCAGGGAGGCTTAAAAGATGCTTATGATTGGTATAAAGTAAATATAAATAATACAAGAGGATAATCTCGTGAAACACGTTTTATGTACACTACTCCTATGCGGATTGCTGACATCTGGTTTGCATGCAAAAGTAGCTTTGATATTTGGAATCACAGGGCAAGATGGTAAATACCTTTCTGAGCTGCTACTTGAAAAAGGCTATGAAGTTCATGGTGTTAAAAGAAAAAGCTCTTCTTTTAACACAAAGAGAATCGACCATTTATACAAAGATGCACATGAAAGAGATGTGAAATTTTTTCTGCATTATGGAGATCTTACAGACTACTCGAGTATTTCTTCGATCTTAAGAAAGGTAAAACCTGATGAGGTCTATAATCTCGCGGCACAGTCTCATGTGGGCCTTTCATTTGAACTACCTATATATACAGCAGAAGTGGACGCTCTTGGAACGCTTAGGATACTTGATGCTATGGTGGATCTGGATCTGCATAAGACGGCAAAATTCTACCAAGCATCTACAAGTGAGCTTTATGGAAAAGTTCTTGAAGTGCCTCAATCAGAAAACACACATTTTAATCCTAGATCTCCTTATGCAGTGGCTAAACTTTATGGGTTCTGGATCACAAAGCAATATCGCGAGGCTTATGGCCTTTTTGCTTGTAATGGGATCTTATTCAACCACGAGTCTGAGGCCCGTGGAGAGACTTTTCTGACAAAGAAAGTAACTATGGCTGCCGCACGTATTAAACTTAAAATGCAGGACTGTCTGTATCTTGGAAACTTGGATGCTAAAAGAGATTGGGGGCATGCTCGAGATTACGTAAGAGCGATGTATTTAATGCTGCAGCAAGAAGAACCTGATGATTATGTTGTAGCAACAGGTGAAACGCACTCAGTTCGGGAGTTTGTTGAGAAAAGCTTCTTAGAGCTTGGCATGAAGATTGCATGGAGAGGAAAAGGCCTTGAAGAAGTAGGTGTGGATGCTGATACAGGCGATGTGCTAGTGCGTATCGATTCAAGGTATTTTAGAGCAACAGAGGTAGACCTTCTTCTTGGAGACGCAAGTAAGGCAAAAGAGAAGCTTGGCTGGAAGCCACAGGTGAACTTCAAAGAGCTTATTTCTCTTATGGTGCAACATGACTACAAGATCGCACTTAAAAAACAGAAGTTTAACAGTCTATATGCTGATTAACTTAGTGATATATATTTTGGCCCTATGTATGTAGAAAGATATGGTTAAGATATTAATTACAGGTGCTACCGGCTATATTGGAGGGCTTCTTCTTGATAGACTCACGAAGAAAGATCATCAGTTAAGGGCGATAGCACGTCATCCTGAAAACCTAGCATCAAAGCTTACGCAGCAGAATGTAGAGATTGTGCAAGCTGACGTTACAGAGATAGATTCTTTAAAGGCAGCTTTAGAGGGCATAGAAGTAGCCTTCTATTTAGTTCACTCTATGGGAGCTAAGACAGGCTCCTTTGAAGAAATAGATCGAATGGCTGCTGATAACTTTGCAAAGGTTTGTGAAGAAAAAGGGGTGAAGAAAATCATCTATCTTGGAGGGCTTTCTACCGCCAAGGGTAATGAACTCTCTTTGCATATGAGATCTCGTCAAGAGGTTGGAAAAGTACTTTCTTCTTACAAGACTCCGGTCATAGAGTTCAGAAGCTCTATTATTCTTGGAGCTGGTAGCCTGTCATATGACCTTATGAGAGCTCTAGTAGATAAGCTACCCATTATGGTAACTCCTATATGGGTAAATAAACTTGTGCAGCCGATACATGTAGAAGATGTTCTTGGTTATCTGCAAGAGGCAATTCTATTTGATGGGGGGCAGCATGACGTTGTTGAAATTGGTGGTGTTGAAACGGTCTCTTATAAGAACCTTATGCTCGAATATGCAAAGCAGCAGGGGCTGAAAAGATATATCTTCGTTCTACCCGTTCTTACACCGGCGCTATCAAGTATGTGGCTTGGACTTGTGACACCTATTTATAAGCGCATTGGCCGCAAACTCATAGAAAGCATTATGAGTGACTCAGTAGTTACAGAGCCAAATGCTGCAAAAGCATTTTCAGTTAAGCCAAAAAGTTATCAGGAAGCGATCCGAATCTGCATCGAGAATAGCAAAAAAGAGCTTGTTCGAAGATGGTATGATGCTGTTTCTGCAAAAGGGCTTTCAAGAACCTTTGAAAACGTTACGTTTAGAAAAGAGAAGAATTGGATTACAGAAAGAGTGATCAACGCTCCTGCAAATGTTGTCTTTGCTTTTATCAAGACTCTTGGTGGCCATGTTGGCTGGTATGCAGAGTGGCTTTGGAAAATACGAGCGGCTCTTGATATTCTTGCAGGTGGCGTAGGATTTAGAAGAGGAAGAGTGCATCCAACAGAGCTTCGAGTAGGGGATCCTGTTGACTTTTGGAGGGTGATAGAGCTTAAGGAAAATGAGCTTTTAACACTCAAAGCAGAGATGAAACTTCCTGGTAGAGCATACCTTCAATTTACTCTTAGCTCAAAAGATAGTCAGACAGATATTGTGATGAAATCTTCTTTCGATCCGATAGGGATCTTAGGGGAGGTTTATTGGTATCTTATGTGGCCTTTCCACTTTTTTATTTTTGATGGGCTTCTGAATCGCGTTAAAAAAGAGTCTGAAAAAAACGCCAAGACATCAAAGAGCTAAGACTATTTGCTTCTTGAACCTAATTTACATCTTAGGTACTTTACCCATTTTTAGGCCGTTTTAGAAAGGTACATAAGATGAAAGTCATTGCTATTGCGAATCAGAAAGGTGGTGTTGGTAAAACCACCACAGCGATCAATCTGAGCGCTGCTCTTGCTAAGTTAAAAAAGAAAGTTCTTATTGTGGATACGGATCCACAAGGGCATGCAACGATTGGCCTTGGTATCGAAACAAAAAAGAAAAAAACGATAGCAGAGCTGCTTACTTATGAGAACTGCGAGAGCGCAGATGTGATTCAAAAGACCTACATCAAAAATTTAGATATCATTCCGAGTGATCTGTCCCTTTCGGTAGCAGAGATGAAGCTTTCTATGATGGGAGCAAAAGAGTTTAAACTTAGAACTAAACTAAGTGATCTTAAAAAGTATGACTATGTGATCATAGATTGCCCTCCGACATTTGGAACACTTGCGATTAATGCATTTACAGCAGCAGACCAGGTGATCCTTCCGATACAGTTAAGTTATTTCAGTCTTGAAGGAGTGAGCAACTTTATAGACACGATTCAATTCATTAATAAAGACATCAATTCCATTGTAAACCATGTGATTAAGATAGGGGGAGTCCTCATTACATTTTGTGATACAAGAGCAAACATTGCAAAAGAGGTTCTTTCAAGTATAGAGAGAGTTTTTGGAAGGTCTATGTTTTCTACAAAGATCCCGCAAAATGTAAGGCTCAATGAAGCACAGTCTCATGGGAAAGTGGTTTTTGATTATGACCCCAAATGTAAAGGTGCAATGGCATACGAAGCCTTTGCAAAAGAGTTTTTAGAAAGGAGCACTGTATGAGTAAAATAGCAAAAGCCGCTGATGAGATCTTAGATAAGATGTCTTTTAGTGATTATAAGAAGCCAAGTCCTGCGCCTTCTAAAAAAAGCGCTTCAAGAAGAAGCAGTAAAAAAAACAAACTCACTTTGTACCTTACTGAGGAAGAAGAAAAACTCTTTAATGAGATCTATATCAAAAGGCTGCAGGAAAACAGAAAGACAGATCGTTCTACAATTTTTGCAGAAGCAGTTAAGCTTCTTTACAAACATGAAGTAGCAAGAGGCTCGTAAGAGAATTTCTCAAGTAGAGGCCAGTGACTTTTCTCTACATAAGTATTGAAAAGCTCTTTTAAAATAGTTGCGTTTTTCCTTTCAGGAAAAATAAACGTATCGAGTTTTCTTATAGACCTTATTTCTGAGACGCTGGACGCAAATAGTACTTCAGTAAGATCACAAAGAGAGTCGTAAGGGATGTCTTCATGTTTTATCTCAAAATGATCTTTTGCGATTCTTAAAACAATATACTGAGTGATGCTTGGTAGGTTACCTGATTTTGGCACAATAAGAGTGTCCTTATCGAAAACAATGAGTGAACTAAATGTTCCTTCAAGAAGGTGATCATTACTATCTAGATAAAGAGTTTCGGAGGGGATTTCACTTCCATCTACCTGCGCGCTTTTAATGGCGTCTAGGTGCGCTTTAATACCAGGAAGGTAATGCGCTGTTTTATGCTCTGTAAAATTCCTTTCAAAACGTGTTGTGGTAACAAAAATATCATCATCTTCTTTGCCAGGACGCTTTTCTATTGCGTAGGGAACGATATAAAAAGAAGGTTTCTTTGGGAATTCCAAATAGCTCTCGCAAGGGCCTGCTGTAAGGTAAATTTTATAACCTGCTTCACGAAAGTTGTTCTTTTCATGAAGCGTTTCAATGATCTCTAGGATCTGTTCTACTGTATAAGGAGCATTTAAGTAAAAATAAGCAGCAGCATGAAACAGCCTTCTTAAGTGGTCTTCACCATGGAAAGGTTTACCATTGTATGTCTTGAAGTGCTCAAAGAGAGTATAGCCTCTTGCAAAGCCGTAATCATCGATAGAAACCTTTAACTGATCTTTTGGTAAATACTTTCCATCTGCAAAACAAAACTTGTGCATAGCCTGCCTTTTTTTATCGTCAGTGTATGTGTTCAAGGAAGTTTTTTTCTACGTTTTTCACTTTTTGAAAATGAGAAAAAAAAGAATTTCTGCATTTTTTTATTTCATGCTTTAACAAAAAAACAGTTTTCAAAGAAAACCTGTTTAAGTATGTCTGGAAGTGTGTTTTTTGATTGTTAATACTGCATGCTTAAGTTTTTCAGTATAACTTTTTTTTAAAAAAGGCTTGCAGAATAATCTACAAACTTAATATGGAAAGTAAGAGTGGAAACAATCACAACTATTACAGGAGATGGTAGCATGGCATTAAAAGATACAACAAGCCAACTAAATGAATTGTTAGAAAATGTTGCACAGGACCTTGAGAAAGGAACTCGTGGTAACAAAGCAGCTTCTCAAAGAGTGAGAACTGGAACAATTAGACTTGAGAAACTAGCGAAGCTTTACAGAAAGCAGTCTATTCTTAACGAAAAAAGAAAAAGTACTGCAAAGAAAGCTGCACCAAAGAAAGCTGCTGTTAAAAAGGCAACTAAGAAGCCAGTTAAGAAGGCTGCTGCGAAGAAGACAAAAGGTCGCAGATAATTTCTACACTAAGAGTGTAAGGGAGATTTTTCTCCCTTATGTTCTTTCACAAACAGCGTCAAAATATGTAGAGCTGAAAAAAGAGTCCCTCTGCTAGGATGACGAAAGAGTTCAAAAAATTATTTAGGAGAAAAGTGATGGAAGATTTACACAAAAAAATTGTGAAAGAACTTGATGATATTATAAGCAGAGCACCAGATGTAGACGTAGAGCATGAGTATATGCAGTTCTGTCAAGAACATGAGGGTATGCTTTGGGGAGCAGATGATGTCATGATACCAGGTATCAGAAGAAAGATGCTTCTTATTACAGATTTAATGAGATTCCAGATGCACTTTATGCTTGGATCAGACGTAGCACCGATCCTTCACCACATTTTAAATTGTGCAAAACATATTGAATGCGAAACTTTGGTTAAGAGCTTTCAAGACGAAAAGCGTATGGCACAAATGGCAAAGATCCTTGAGCAGAAAAATGTTTCTGTACTATGTGAGCAAGCACGTAAAGAAAGAGCTGGTTAATACAAAGCTTTTTTTAAAGAATTATTGGCGCTGCAGATTTGCAGCGCTTTTTTTTTGCTCGAATCATGCGGCAAAAAACTGTATACTCTCTTCTTTTTTATTCGTACTGGGCCATGAAAACAAAACAGACAACAATAGAAATCTCTTCTTATTCTAAGAAAGGTGCTGCAAGAGGGCAGTGCAAGGACTCTATTCGCCCTATTGAGGTTCGCACAGCGCACCTTGGAGAGGAAGTTCTTGTCGAGATCCTAAAGAGAAAAAAAGGTGTAAATAAAGCAAAACTTCTAGAAGTACTAAAGCCTCACAAGATGCGTGTTGAGCCAAGGTGTGAGCATGCGGCAACGTGCGGAGGCTGTAGTTGGCAGCACCTTGGTTATCAAGAGCAGCTCACGATTAAACATGGCGTGCTAAAATCTCTCTATAAAGACTTTCTTGAAGAGGAGAAGATATATCCACTGATCCCATGTGATCATCCTTGGGAATATCGTAATAAGATGGAGTTTAGCTTCTCAGAAGACAAATATGGAACAAAGTACCTGGGTCTTATTGAAGCAGACTCTAGAGGAAAGGTGTTTCATCTAAAGCGTTGCCACCTTGCAAACCCGTGGGTTTCTGAGACCCTAATCGCAGTACGCTCTTTCTGGGAGGAAACTGAGATCAAAGCCTATAATAGGAACAAAGGTGTAGGCACCCTTGAGACTCTAACGTTAAGAGAAGGAATCCATACAAATGAGCGTCTTGTGATGCTCACCATCTCAGGGTCTCCTGAAAGATCGATCAAAAGTGCCGATTTAAAGCGGTTTAAAGAGGCTGTATTAAGAGCAGCAGGCACTGAGAGCCTTTCGATATTCTTGCAAATTATTCATCGAAAAAAAGGCATGCAAACGCAGTTTAGTGAGATGCTTCTTCATGGACCGGATCATATCAAAGAAAAGCTTACGATTACGTATCCAGGTGGAGATACGAAAGACTTTGTATTTAAGGTCAGTCCTTCTTCTTTTTTTCAGCCAAACACAAAGCAAGCTGAGAAGCTTTTTTCAAAAGCCTTAGAGGTGATAGGAGAGAAAAAAAGAAGAGTCATACTGGATCTTTTTTGCGGGACAGCAACACTTGGTATGGTGTTTTCTCCTTTTGCAGAGAAAGTAGTTGGTGTTGAGATTAACCCTTATGCGGTATTTGATGCTGAGGTGAACCTAGAGGTCAATCAAATTGAGAACGTGTCTGTTCATAAAGGGGATGTTGCCGATATTTTGCCAAAGCTTGAGCTCAAAGAAGTCGACCTTATGATTGTGGATCCGCCAAGAAGTGGCCTTGGCAAAAATCTTCTTGAAAAGGGGCTTTATGCAACTCCCAAAGAAATACTATATATTTCCTGCAATCCTTACACACAAAAAGAAGATATAGAAATTCTTTGTGCAAATGGATATGAGCTGAAGCTTGTGCAAGGGGTGGATCAATTCCCCCATACAGTGCATCAAGAATCCATTGCATACTTGGTAAGGAAAAGTTGAACTTGTCTTGGTAATTAGTTTTTTACTTGTCTTCTTAAGCGTAATTTGGCAAAATTTACCTTTAGAAAATGCTTTTAAAATAAGGTTTCGTAACATGAAAAAGTTCTATGCAAGTGCTCTTGGCTTAGCGTCTTTGTTCTTCTCAACACCAATGTTTGCTGAAGTTGCGCAAGAAGCTGCTAAACCAAAACAACAAAATTACTTACAAACAATCATCATGCTTGGTGCAGCGGTGATTTTCTTTTACTTCATTCTTCTTCGTCCAGAACAGAAGAGAAGAAAGAAGCTAGAGAAGCAAAGAAGTTCTATGCAAGTAGGCGCTAAAGTTACAGCAATGGGTATCATTGGTACTGTTGATAAGATCGAAGAAAAGACTGTTGTATTAAAGATGGTTGATGGTTCTAAGATTGAAGTGATCAAGCAAGCAGTGACAGATGTAGTACCAAACGAAAGTAAACAAGCTGAAAAGACTTCTGAAGTAACAAGTTCATAGTACTTCGTAAGTAACTATAAGAGTTTATAAGCACTACCAGGAATGGTGGTGCTTTTTTTTTTACGAGCTTTTAGAATTCGTCTTCATCATCGTCTAATAATGCAAATATACTTTGATCTCTACTTAAAGATGAGCCACTTTCAGTAAGAGGCTCTTTAAGAGAATCTCTTCCTAAAGCATCTGATAAGGAGGGAAGTTCTTTTATAAAATAAGGCAAAGGCGATCTTACAGTAGGAGCACCGTCTTGCTCTGTAGCATCTCGTACACTTGCGATTTCTGCCTGTATTTGTCTTGTAAAAGCAATCACTTGTTCAGCTGTGTCTAATTGACCCATCATCTCTTTTATCTTGATTTGAGCAGTGTAGTTGAATTTCATGCCTTCTGAAATATCTTCACTATCAAAATAGCTTAATAGATTTACTGAAATTTGAGTGGTTTTTTGATATGCAAGGTTATCTTCTGACAAAGGAGCTTTTGCAGCAAGTGCTTTGAGTCTTTGCAGCTCTTCCTTGTAAAAAATATAGTCAGCTTTTAACTGTGCATGTTGATAGGGAATTGATTGACTAGGAAGCTCTTCAGCAAGTGCTGGCTTTAAACTTCGTGTACTCCCGGTTGAGCTAGGCTCATGTTGACCAATTGGGGAGCTGGATTCACGAGTCCTAGTCCTCTTCCTAGTCTTTCCAGAAGGCCTTTTTTTTTAGGTCTTTCTACATCAGGGGAACTGCCTAATTCTAAATCGCGTTCTCCAGTTGTATCAAAAGTAAATGTTCCCTCAGCACTGCTAGTGGTAGGAGTCCCATAATCGCTAGCTGGAGAGTGTAAAGGTAAAGGAGACGCCATAACAAATGCAGGAGGTCTTTGACTAACTTCTCTACTTTCTACTACTAATGGAGCTGTATGTACTGGAGTTGGCTGTGTTTTAGCAACTCTGATTTGATCAATCAGATTTCCAATATGTGCTTTTTGGTCATCCCATACTGATCGCTCTGATTCAGGGATATCACGACCGAGTGACTCGTAGTAAGGAGCTAGTGCGTTGTAGTAATTCCACATAATAATAAGTTCGTCTTCGTTCATAGCCTCGAACTTTTTATTAAACGCAAACTCAGGTCTAACTGGCTTTGTTAGGGCAGTAGGCTCTCTGCGCAACTCTGGAGCTTTGTGCAAAACTCTAGGTGGCGCTGCTGAAAGTAGAGGAGGTGTAGCTATGTGAGTTTCTCCTCTTATTGTAACTGTGCGTGGCACACTGCGGTGTGCTGGTCTGTAAGATGTACCAATATGCCTATCTGACTGTTCTTTAAATAGAGCTTCATGCCACTGCTGATAGTTTCTTCTTGAAGCAGCATCAAGTCTTGTATCGTTTGCAAGCTTTTTAAGGTAGATCACAGATTTGTTTATGTGTCGCTGATCCCATGAAGTAACTGGTAGATTTCTGCGGATGGCATCTTCAGTGTAGTCAGCGGCTTCTTTTGCAGGGCCTGATTCAAAACCTCTTGGTCTTATAAATCTAGGAGCGTGAGCATGTCTTTTTTCATCTGCTCTTCTTCTTAATTCAGCTTTGGCGTTAGCAATATCAGCTTGAGCTTGATCTGCGCCTTCTGCTGACACAGGGCCGCTTTCTAGGAAAGCTTGAGCTTTTTCTATAGTCTGGTGTAGTTGTTCTTCGGTTGCAATGCGAAGCTCTTCACGGGAGTACAGTCCAACTTTTGGAGCCGCTCCACGTCTTGCTGGAGGGAAGAACCCTAGCTCTTCATCTTTTGGTGGAGCCATGGGACGTCTTGGTGCTGGAAATGGATGCGTAATAGGCTCTTTAAAACGAACATGTGCGTGAGGGTGTGTATCAAACATCGGAGGAGCTCTGTCCATCCTTCCTGGAGTCTCAGCTCTTTCGAACATAGTTCCATGCACCGGGGGCGCTTCAAAGTGCCCACCCATGTGGCGAGGTGCAGCTCTATGACGTGCTACTCTATGGCCGCCATGGAACATGTGTCCTGGATGTGTTTTTTCTACCTCACGAGCTGCAGCAAGTTCAGCTTGCAACTTTCTGTTTTGAGCTTCTAGTTGTAAGAGTTTCTCTTTCTGCAGACGCGGTTCTTTCGGTAGCCTGATTAAATCTTCTATTTTAGCGATTTCAGCGTTTACAGTCGCAAGTGCTTCTTTTCTAATTTCTAACTGAGGAATGATAACTTCATCATAGTATGCACGATTACGCCCTAGTATTCTGTTAAAATTAAACCAGCCTGGAGCGTAGGTTTTCGCGTCTACTTCGTATGTTGCAATCTCAGCTTCTAATTCCTTTTGCTCTCTTTCTAGGTTTCCTTTTAAAAGGAGTAATTTTTGTGTGTTATCTACATGATGCTGAGCTGCACTTTTTGCAAGCATCTCTTCAGCTTCTGCTCGAGCTCTTTTCGCAGCTTCGTGTGCTTCCTGTTCTCTATCAAGAAGTTTCAAAAATGCAGGATCGTGCTGAGGTGCTCTGCCATGCATGTGCATTCCATGGATATCCGCAACAGCTCCACCATCTTTTGGTGTTGGTTGAGGAGGCATAAGAGGATTCATACCCTGTGGAGGATACATCATCGGAAAGCCGCCCATCATAGGCATCATCGGAAAGCCGCCCATCATAGGCATCATTGGAAAACCGCCCATCATTGGCATCATCGGAAAGCCGCCCATCATTGGGTAGCCCATCTGCATTTGCTGCGGTATAAATCCACCAGGATGGCCTGGAGGAGGAGCCATAGGCGCTCCACCATAAGATGGCTGTTGCATTTGCATTGAGCCTGGGTGTGTAAATGCTCCATGCGTAGATGCCGCGAAAGAAGGAGCTGAAGAAGCTCTAAATGTAGCTTCTTTTTCCTTTCTAGCTGCATGAACAGGGGCTAAAATCTCTTGTGAGATTTTATCTGTAAGTTTTAAGGATTTACCTGAATTGGATATAACAAAAACATCACTACCTTGCACGCGAACGCGAAGGTTAGAATGAGAACCAATACCAAAGTGTTGTGTGAGCTGTCTCTTTACGCTATCTTGCTCCATGTATTTATAAACACGGTCAATGATCGTTGCTTGAGTACCTTTATCAAGGTCTACAGATCCATGTTTCCCAGCTACTGCATGCACTGCAGCATTAGGATCTCTTTGGATGGTGACGTAGCTAGGTATTCCGCTCATTGGTTTTGGCCTGTTTTATTGTATATTTTTTACAAGAGACTCTGCAAATTCAGAACTTGAGAGAATAGAGGCGTCATTCCTACCTCTGGCAAGATCGTATGTTACGTTGCCTTCAAGAATAGACTTCTCCATACTTTCAATAATTAGGTC
>JAJACS010000031.1 GCA_022601395.1 Chlamydiia bacterium
GGCGTATTCTCTTTACATATTGATAAACGCTTTCGTTTACCACTGCTTGAAACACTCGATGGAAATGAAAAGGAGAGTAACTTGCGATTTTTGCAAGTTCATCAACCGTGATCTTTTCATCGTAGTGCTCGTCTATATAAAGAAGAACTTTTAAAATTTGTTTTACGTAGTGCTCCATACTGCCTGTTCTTTTTTGTTACTTACGTATGTGAGTATAAGGAAACAGGTAACATTATAACTTTTCCATTCCTGCTAAGTTAAGTAAAATAGAAACTGTATGGAGCTAGTCTAGAAGATGCTTATGCTGCTCGCACTCATGAGCAAGCTTTTCAAGGAGTTTTTTACATGGAAGCTTCTTGCAGAGAAAGGCTCTTTGTCCGGCCCATAGAGACATGATGTCTGTGCGGCCAAGTTCTTTAGCTTTATCTCGAAGGGGTTTTGTAAGAACATGTTGTATAGGATATTCTAGGAAATCTTCTTCATGAGGCTGCATCTCATGAGTAAAAGTATTTTTAATGGCTCTTGCGTATTTGCCAGAAAAGGCTTTTGTAAGGGCTGTCTCATCATGCTTTTGCTCAAGTAAAGCCTCTTTGTATTCTTTAGAGCATCCAGCTTCATCAGTTGTCAGGAATGCTGTGCCCATCTGAGCGGCTGCTGCGCCGTGCTTAAGGGACTTCATGATGTCTTCACCATGCATGATCCCACCTGATGAAATAATAGGGATATTGACATGTTTTGCGCAGGCTTCTGTTAATGAGAAGATCGGAACAAGAGCTTCTTTAGGATCTCCGATAAAAGTGCCTCTGTGTCCGCCTGCTTCTTTACCCTGGCATACGATGTAGTCAACACCAGACTTTTCAAGCTCTAGTGCCTCTAGATGTGATGTCGCAGTGCCGATAAGAGTAATACCTTCATTTTTTAAAGCTCTTACCCAAGAAGGTTCTAAAATCCCAAAGGTAAAACTGAAAATCTTGATCTTGTGGTCTAGGATCACCTGCATCTGTTCATCGAAGTTGGGAACGAAGGGTTTTGTTGGTAGGGGAAGTGAAACTCCAAGGTCATCTGCGTATGGCTTTAGAACCTTTTGCATAGCTTCTAGGCTAGAGGGGTGCGCTTCTGCGTAGCTTGGGATAAAAAGGTTAACAGCAAAATTTCTATCTGTTTTTTCTTTGATAAGTTTAATGGTTACATCCAAAACATCAGGCTGCATATAACCTGCTCCAAGAGAGCCAAGTGCTCCGAAGTTACTTACACATGAGATGAGCTCAGGTGTTGTAGGACCACCTGCCATAGGAGCCTGGATGATAGGGTATGTAAGAGAGAGCTTGTCTGTAAATAGGGTACGCATAAATGGAGAAATATTATATTTTGTTAAAATTCAATATATATAGTAACAAAAAGACTTTCTCAATTAAATTTCCCTGGAGCAGTTATGAAACATCTAGTTACGGTTACATTGTTCTTGTTTAGCATAATCCAAGTGCACTCAGTACTGGTATTTCAAGACGCAAGAACATTAGTCACAGGCACACTATCAAACCCTTCACTAGTGATAAATGGCAGTAATCAAGCTGTGGCTGCCTGGGAAACGACTGCTACGCCAGCAAATCCCTATGCTAAGTATGATTTTTTAACAGATCAATGGACTCCTGTTGCTACAGGTTCTATAAGTCCATCAGCAACGTCTAACGTTGTTTTTAATAACTCGGGACAAGGGTTGGTAGTAGTCTATGATGCAACTGCGAATAACTTAAAATATGACACGTTTTCTAACGGAGAGTGGTCGGGAACACTTCAAACTATTTCGGACACGGCAATATATTTGGGAGCTGGAGAGAGCACTCTATATTTAGCCATAAATGATGATGGGAATGCTATGGTTGCTTGGGAGGCTAGACCTAGTGGTATGATTCTTCGAAATATTTATATCAACTTTTTTAATGGTTCTACGTGGTCTAATTCAGTAGCAGTTTCAGAGAACCTTCCTGTAAACAATACAATTATTGATATTGTATTAGATTCAAGTAATGTAGGCACTATTGTATGGAATTCTGACGCTGACAGCAGCGTTGTAGGAAGAGTGGTTAATGGTAACACTCCCACAGGAAGCGAAATGGGTATCTCAGGACATGCGTCAGGAGGTGGAACTTTGACTTTAAATCCAGACGGTAGTGTTCTGTGCATGTGGCGTAGTACAATCAGCGGTAACGTGCGTTCTTCGTTAAAACTAAGTGGAGGAGTTTTTCAAACACCATCAGATATCAGCGACACAGTCACTTCTAACAATGCTGCTTATGCGATAAGCTCTCTTGGAGTAGGTCGAACAGCTGTTGCTATTTGGAGAGACGGTTCAGGTCCAATAAAAACTTCCATTTTTGACGGAAGTAGTTCTTGGAGTCCAGAGCTACAGATAACAGCTGAGACAGGAACACCAGCAGGCCTTACAGGTGATGGTGCAGGGAATGCGGTTGCTTTTTGGGTGAATGCTAGTAACGATGCATTATACTTTTCTGAATATGTATCCTCCAGTGACTCTTGGACATCTGAAGTGGCAATTGGAGATAGCCGATCAAATACTCTTACGACAGCTGATTTTGTTCCCTATAGAGCGAGTATGAATAGTGCTGGATCAGCAATGATCACTTGGATAGATCGTGTATCAAACGATGTAATGTACTCCATAGGATTTGATCTTGAAATCGAGGAAGGAATTCCTTCCCAATTTCTAATAGAGGATCTCATACAAGAGCAAAGGAAGTATGTTCCTATGCAAATATTCAAAGGGGTCAGGTGGCATTAATTTTAAGCGTTTCTTGACGTGGATTTACTGAAAAAATTGACCATGGAGGCCAGTTGGTATAGAGCATGGCATTTTTGCTCTTGCGATCTCATTGAAGGATTTTGCATCAAGAACAAGAAGGAATGAACTATTCTCTTCTTCATTTAAAACAATAGAAAGAACAGCGCCGTCATCTTCATCAACTGCATGAGGAGATGGGATAAAAACGGGCTCTCCTGGTGAACAGTGTTTTTCAGACCACTGAAGATGTGTTTTAGTTTTTACGTTACACTTGTATAGGTAGTCGCTGCTAATGGACTTTCCCTTATATTCATTAGAGTCTGGCAAGAAGCCAACTGTATACACATAGGAGTAGGGTTTGCCATCACGGGCTTCGTTGATCCTTGGAAGCTCAACAGTTTTATCAAGAAGTACTTCTGATGTGACTTCATCACTATTTAATGAGAAAGAAAACCTTTCAAGTTTTCTCGGGAAATGTTTAATAGGACCATCTTCATCGCTCTCTTGTAAATGACTACTTGTAATGATGCTTGGATCATCATAAGCCACAACATCTATATGAAGCTTTTGATCTTCTTCAAAAGCATTAGCATGGTGGAAAGCAAAAAAAGGTCTAGTATGTAGTTCTTTTTCAACAGATCCATTTTGTCTATTGATAACAACAAACTTTGTGCCTTTTTCAGGTTGCCAGGTGAAGTTCTTAATAAAGGCCTTTCCCTTTGTGATAAGGTCAAGAGGTGTTACAAGGAAGGGGAACTCAGTAAGGATGATATAATTTTCTGTTAGGGCAAAGCTGTGCATATAAGCTGGGTTATCTACAGGTACTTTTGCGATAAGATGTCTTTCTTTGCTGCTACTGTCGATAGTGTAAAAAGTGTAGTAGCTATTATATCCAAACTGAATGAGGTAGTTCATTGCAGTATCTTGCCCATCAAGATAATGCGGGTGAGCAGATTCCCAGCATTTGCTTTTGGGTAGTTCATCTTCATAGTCAAACACTCCAAGTGTTTCTAAGGTTTTGGGATCGAACTGCACAGGTAGTGGATACTCTGTAAGCGCAACGTATTCATTAGATAACTTTGCAACGTTTACATTCGTGTTATGTAGAGGCATCTCGGAGCTTGAGAAGAAGTAGGAAAGAATGTCTTTAAAAACAGATCTGCAGGGGTCTGTAGCAAAACCTTCATAATTGAGGCTTCCCTCTTTAAAAACAGAGTTGTAGGCGTCTGTTTTTAGGAACTGGTTGCTGTATGTAATCTTTTCATTTTCAAAGGAAAAAGAAAGCAACATGGAAAGCCCGTCAAAAAGATGCTTGTTTGTTTCTCCGTTGACTGTGATGTTCACAGGTCCGTTGCGAACGAGTGTGCCAGATAGCCAACTTGGGAGGTTTCCTTTTACATCGAGGGCTACGTTTTCTGAGATGGAATCAACTGGGTATGTAACAGTAGGTTCTTCTGCGCAGATATAGGTCCCAATGAATAGAGAGGTAGTAGTGAGTAACGATGCTCTAAGAGCTTTTCTTTTAACCCAATTAAATATTTGCATTTAAGGCTCTCGGTGTTGCGTGAAAGTACTAGAATACAATATCTGTAAATATCTTTGCAGACAGAAAGAGTTTTTGAAATAGAAAGGTTTGTCTAGATGTAGCGGATCTTGTCTTTCTGTGCGATTTTCTTTACAGCCTTTGTAAAGGTATCGATACCTTCTTTTGTGGCAGCTGAGATCGGGTATATAGTTTCAAGATCATATGGGTATTTGTCCTTGAACTCGTTTAGAGCTAGATCGTCTTTGTCGATCTTGTTAAGAGCTACAACAAACGGTTTATCAAGAAGATCTTTATTATAGTTTTCTAGCTCTTTGCGAAGAGTTAGGAAGTCATTTAAAGGATCGTCTCTGATCTCTGTTGAAACATCGACAACATAGATAAGAACAGATGTTCTTTCGATATGCTTTAAGAAAGAAAAGCCAAGGCCCTTGTTTTCATGAGCGCCTTTAATGATACCAGGGATGTCTGCGATATAGACTCTTGAGTAATCATCAAATTCGATGAAGCTAAGGTTGGGTCTGAGCGTAGTAAAAGGGTAGTCGGCTGTTTTTACAGCTGTTGAAGAAAGCGTGTTAAGAAGAGTGGATTTTCCAGCGTTCGGAAATCCTACAAAGCCAACATCCGCTATGAGCTTAAGCTCTAGTTCGATCTCGATTTCTTCGCCGTCTTTGCCTGGCGTGCACCTGTTAGGAGCTCTATTACGAGAGGTCTTGAAGAATGCGTTACCAAGGCCGCCTTTGCCACCTTCGCAAAGTAGAAGTTGTTCTTTCTCGTGGCCAAAGTCATGGATGATTGCTCTTGTCTTCGGGTCTCTTACGATAGTTCCGCAAGGAATTTTGACATGAAGGGTTTCACCTTTTCTTCCATTTCTTTGGTTTGGGCCACCAGCACCGCCTGTTTTTGCGATTATGAATTTTTTATTACGAAACATATCTAGAGAATAAAGATCGGGACAGCTCTCTAAATAGATAGAGCCGCCAGGACCACCATTACCACCGGTAGGTCCGCCCTTGGGTAGATATTTCTCTCTACGCCAAGCTACAGCGCCATTTCCACCTTTACCAGCAGAAAGCTTTAATGTGACAAGATCTTTAAACATGTTTTAGGCCCTCGGAGCCTTAATAATTTAAGGCTCTATAAATATAGAGCCTTAAGATTCCAAATATGATTTATTTAGAAGCTGGAATGATAGAGACAAAAGTTTTTTTGGACTTTCTAAAAGAGACGGTACCATCAGTTAAAGCGAATAGAGTATCATCTTTTGCTCTTTTCACATTCTTTGATGGGTGCCATTTAGTTCCTCTTTGTCTTATCAGGATACTACCAGCTCTAACGAACTCTCCATGCGCTGCCTTGACTCCAAGTCTTTGCGCTGCAGAATCTCTTCCGTTTCTTGTAGATCCCTGACCTTTCTTATGTGCCATTATTCAGCTCCTTTTAGTTGCTCACTATGTCGACGATTTTAACTCTAGAATATTTCTGTCTATGACCAACTTTTCTTCTAAAATTTTTTCTTTTCTTATATTTATAGCAGATCTTTTTAGGACCTTTTGCAAGACCTAGGATCTCACCGTGTACTTTTGCTGTGTCAACGTTTGGGCTACCAACTTTCGTTGCTTTTCCATCTGAGACAAGAAGCACAGAATCAAATTCAATTTTCTTTCCAGAACAATCTTCATCGACACCATGTAGAAGCTCTACATCGATAACATCGTCTTTCTCTACTTTAAACTGGTTCCCGCCAGTTTCTATAATTGCGTACATGTATCCTCCCAAAGATTGATAAGCGCAAGCGTGTATGGGGAAGTAATTTAAAAAATTACAGATGATAATACGTGAGAAATTCCTCAAAGTCAACTTTTAAAAACAAGCTTTGCTTCAAATAAAAACTAGGCGCTCTTTTTACAAAGAAGATTTACAAAGTATCCGAGCGTTGTCACAAGGGCGATCGTAGCTCCAGGAGGCCAGTTTACAAGGAAAGATAAGCTGATTCCAACAAGTGTAAAGGCAATTCCAAAAAGGGTAGCAAAGCCCATAATGGAGCTGAATCTGTTTGTGAAGGTGTTTGCTATGGCAGCTGGTAGTGATAGGATTGCTATGACAAGGATGACTCCCACAACTTGTATAAGGAGGACTACAGTAATCGCTACAAGAGCAAGAAGTAGGAAGTAGAGTCCTTTTACATTGAGTCCCTGTAAAAGAGCTTGTTTCTCATCGAAGCAAATGGCAAGGAACTTCCTGTGAAAGAAATACACGACAAGGAAGATAAGAAGATCGAGCCCAAGAAGCAAAAACAAATCTTGTCCGCTTGTCCAAAGAATATTTCCAAATAAAAAGTTGAGTACCTCTACGTTATACCCAGGAGTAAGGGATAGGAAAATAACACCAAGTGCCATGCCTGAGGTCCAGAGAGAAGCGATAACGGTGTCTTCTCTTTGTCTATAGTATAGGTGAATCCAGCCGATTAAAAAGGCTGCAAGGATAGCAAAAAGCAAGGCTCCATAGATAGGTTTCAGCCAATCAAGGTGAAGTGTTCTTTTAAGGTATAGAGCGAGTCCCATGCCACCAAGAACAGCGTGGGCAATGCTACCGCTTATGAATACAATCCGTTTTGTGACAACATATGTCCCTATGACACCTCCTGCAACACTTGCAGCAAGGCCCGCAAATAGGGCCATAAGAAGAAAGGGGTTATCTGTAAAAATTTGCCCTAGCAGCATCCTGTATCTCCTTTTTTGTTTAAAAGAGGAGAGTGATAAACGCCAAGTGAAAAATGCTCACAAACTTCTTCCGGCTTAAGCTTAGATACTTCTTGTTGAACACAAAACACGGTGTCTAAATCTTTAATAAAGGACTGCAAATGGTGTGTGACCATTACTATAGTCATAGATTTTTTTAGCTTCACAAGGAGGTCTGCAATAATACTTTGGGTTTCTACATCAAGGCCTACTGTAGGCTCATCTAGAAATAGGATTTCAGGATCATTTAAAATAGCTCTTGCGATGAGCACTCTTTGCGCTTGTCCGCCAGAGAGAGTGCCAAAACACTGATCTTGGATGCTCGTAAGGCCTATTGTGTCCATCAAGGAGAGGGCCTTTTCCTTTACTTCTTTTGGGAACTTTCCGCTTATTGTGAGCTTTGACAAAGCTCCCATTAAAACAACATCAAGAACAGAAATAGGGAATTTTTGATCATAGATACGTACCTGTGGTACGTATCCTATTTTGGAAAAGGATTCCTTGGGATTTTCACCGAAGAGATGGATTTTTCCACTTGTTGGCTCGAGTAGCCCCATCATCAGTTTTATAAGAGTCGTTTTCCCAGAGCCGTTAGGCCCGATAATACCGATGAATTGATTTTGAGAGATTTCTAAAGAAGCTTTTTTTACACACGGCTCTTTTGTGTATGAAAAGTCAACCTCTTGTAAATCTAGAACCGTATTTTTCATGAAGGCTTCTCACTTATCTTACTGATCTCTGTCGCAATCTTCTTCATGTTGGCAAAATATGCGGGGTCATGTGGATTTAACTTGTATGTAGGTAATTTTAGCTTTTTTGCGATAGCAAGAGCTCCTTTATTGTCGAATTGCTCTTGGATAAAGACACAAAGAGTGTGATGCTCTCTTGTGAGAGAGAGGATTTTACTAATGTCTTTTGGAAGTGGGGACTTCCCTTCACACTCAATAGAGATCTGTATAAGACCATAGTTTTTACAGAAATAGGTCAGTGAAGGGTGCGATGTAATGACAGCAGAGCCTTTATATGGAGTTAATATGCTTGTAATTTCCCCATCAAGGGTAGAGAGCTTTTCTAAGAGGTTCTTCAGGTTTTTCTTGTAAAACTCGGCGTTGTTTGGGAATTTTTCGGAAAGAGCGCTGGTAATTGTTTCAGCCTGTGTCATCATAAGGGTAGGGCTCATCCAAAAATGTAGATCTTCATGGTCGTGGTTGTGGCCGCTATCATGTGAGTGCCCGCAAGAAGAGCCGAAGACGAAGTTGTCTTCGGTATCCGATATAATAGGTATGCCTCGAGAGAGGTTTACGATCTCTAAACTTGGATTGAGTGTTTTTAAAGAACCCATGAGTTTTTTCTCAAATGGCATCCCAACACTGAGCCAAAGCTTTGCTCTGTTATAACCCTTCATTTGCTTTGGTGTTGGCTCAAAAAGATGTGCATTAAAGTCTTCTGGCACACAGACTTTTATTTGAACAGTGTCTTTAGCAATCATCTCAACAAGGGTTTGGTAAGGGGAGATGCTAACGAGAACAAGAGGAGTGCTACCTGTGTCGCTAACTTTAGAGCAGGAGGTGCATATAGCAAGAAGACACAGTAAAAAACTAAGGATACGAAACTTTTTCAACATGAGATTTGTGGAACTTTTATCTATGGGGGTTGCAAACTCACTCAATATATCAGAAAGAACGCTTTTTTTCTGAGGAAAAATAGTACCTTTATTAATAAGTAAGAGCTTTTCGAATGCTTGTGATGTTTATAAGTTTCGAAAGATGAGCTAGATGGTAGGTGAGAGTAGTTTCTATAGCTCATGCGTTTATGGTGGATAGTAGCATGTAAAGATATAAGAACCTAAGCACAAGAAAATTAAGCTTGTGAAATATCAGCCTGTTCGGGTAATTTTATTCTCTAATCTATTTAGAGTGTTCCTGGAGGAGTGTCCGAGCGGCCGAAGGAGCACGCTTGGAAAGCGTGTAAACGTGATAAACGTTTCGAGGGTTCGAATCCCTCTTCCTCCGTCATTTTAATTAGATGTAGAATCCTATTCACATCAATTCCTACTCTTTTCCTTTATAAGATAAAAAAAAGTTTTTAGGATCCATCTGCTTTCTATCTATTGGATTCTTAAAGCTGGAAATGCTATAGTTTTCGCTTTTTACAATTGTCATAGAAATTGTTAGAAAACACCCTAAAACAAATTGTGAAGAACAATCAACATCAGAAAATGCTTTTCTATAATCTCAGAAAGACATTAGAGTGGCTTTTTTGAATAAAAAAAAGGTTACCTATAGGCTATGAAGTGTCCTTTTTGCTCGCACCCTGAATCTAAAGTTACGGACTCCCGCAATGCTGTTGAAATGAACGCAATAAGAAGACGGAGAGAGTGCTTAAAGTGTTTAAAGAGGTTTACAACCTTTGAGACTGTAGATCTTTCTTTACAAGTAAAGAAAAGAGACGGGAGGTATGAAGACTTTACATTAGATAAGCTGATTAGAGGTCTCGCTGCAGCATGCAGGCACACAAGGGTGTCCTACGACATGGTAAGGGAGCTTGGTTCTAAAATAGCAACAGAGCTTATGGGTCTTCAAGTAAGAGAGATTAGTGCTACAGAACTTGGCGAAATAGTCATGAAGCGCTTGCAAAAGTTAGATACTGTAGCCTACATACGCTATGCATGCGTATATAAAAGATTTAAAGATATGGATCAGCTCATGAATGCGATCCATGATTTAGCATCGGATGAAAAAGTATTAAAAAAATAATTCTAGTGAAAAATCTGGCCTTTCAGTAAATGCAATAGCTAGGTAATTGACAGTTCACTAAAAACCATTTTTATAGTTAAGGAAATAATATGGCACTGAAGAAAGCACAGATAGACGATTTTAAAAGTCGATTAATAGAGTTGCGTGGTCAACTAAATTCTGCACTAAAAGAAGCTACTGAAGATGTGAAAGTATCTGATGAATCAAAAGGATACTCTCAGCATCAGGCAGATGAAGGGACAGATGATTTTGGTCGTACAATCAATTTAGAGATATCGAATAAGGAATCTTTTATTTTGAGACAGGTGGAGAGAGCTCTTGAGAAAATCGATGAAGGAACATACGGAGTTTGTGATATCACAGACGAGGAAATCCCAATTAAGAGACTAGAAGCTGTGCCTTATGCAACGATGACAGTTAGCGCTCAAGATAAATTTGAAAAGGGACTTCTATAGCAATGGAGCAAAGGCGCAAGCTAAAGTTTCTTTTTGTGGTGCTCTTTATTTTGTCTCTCGATTTTTTAACAAAATATCTGACACACCACAATATTGCATTTTATCCTCTAGGAAGTATTCCAGTTTTTGAAAATTTCCTAGGGATAAAGCTCTCAATTAGCCATGTGACAAACAGAGGCGGTCCGTGGGGGATGATTTCATCTCACCATGATGTGCTTGTTGTCTTGCGTATTTTTGCAATCGTTTGCCTATCCATATATCTCTTCTTTTTTAATGATGTTCCCTTTAGGCGCGGCCCTCTTTGTATGATTATTGCAGGCGCCCTCGGCAATGTGATCGACTCTTTCGTCTATGGTCATGTTGTAGATATGATCCACTTTGTATTTTGGGGTTATTCTTTCCCTGTATTTAATGTTGCAGATGCTTCTATTTTCCTTGGAGTTGTAGCGCTTCTTCTAAATGCTCTTTACGTTAAACTGGTCCCAAATAAAGACGCTGAGTCTTCTCACCAAGATATTCTGTAATGCACAGTATAGACCCTATTCCAGTATCTACAGTTCAAGAAGAAGGTCTTTTAAGAGCTTCCAAGCACCAAAGGGTCCAAGTTCTCTTAGATGTAGAAGAGCTTGAAGCTCTGTTTAATGTGCTTGAAGATTTTTATGTTGTTGAAAGTGCAAAAGTAAAAGTTTCTAGTGAGCAAATCATCTCTAAAGAAGAGTATCTCGAAAGATATACTCTTTACATGAATCATTTGAAACAGAGTGACAGCACTCCAGATAATAGCATTCTTTCTTCTTTGAGCGTCTGTTTGTCCAAAGTGTTAGACCCATTTTATATGGTAGAGCTTGGAGATGGTAAAAGCCTGATTAAGCAGAAAGCGCCAGCAGTGCTAGTGCAGCCATTTTCTTTTCATTACGACAGAGAATCAGCAAGTATTTTCACCTCTGTTCATACTCAAGATAGAATTTTTTGGGGTCTTGAATTTAACTTTCCTCAGATGTATCAAAATCCTAAAACTCTTGATACGATTGAAATCTTGAAAGATAAACAAAATCCAAATACGCAGCTTTTTAAAAAGCTGCAAAGCTTCTTAAGAAAAAACTCAAAGCCAACACATTTGGAACTCTCTCGAGAAAGTAAAGCCTTTCCATTCAAACTAAGCCAAAGCTGCCTATCTTGGGTTAATAATTATCCTAAGCTTAAGCAGTTTGGTATTCAAATCAAATCTTAAGTAAATTGCCCTATATTTACTTTGAACACATTTCTCAGTTATGTTAATTAAATCGCGTGAAACAGTTTTGCGTAAATATAGAGGGAAATTTGAGAAAGAAAATAGTAGCGATTGACGACGATTTAGAACACCTTTCAGTGTTGCAAATCTTGCTGAAAAATGCAGGGTATGAAGTAACTTGGCACTTGATGCAAATATAGGAATAGAGAAAGTGCATGAGGTGATGCCCGATATAATTACTCTTGATTTAGTCATGCCGAAGATGGATGGGTTTGAAGTGATAAAGCTTCTAAAAGAAAATGTAAAAACAGAGCTGATCCCTATCATCGTGATCTCAGGTAGTGAAGAAGTGGAAATGGAAGAGCAGGCACGTTCTTTAGGAGCTAAAGATTCTATAAAAAAACCATATGAAGGAAATCTTCTTCTTTCAACGGTACAAAAGCACCTTTCTCCTTAAGGTGAAACGGTTGCTTATGTTTTTTGAGCTTGGAAAAAAACCATTTGATGAATTAATAGAGAGCCTCTACTGAATATACATCTGGTACACACAAAGAGAAATAAAATGAAAATAGAAATTCTATCGATCGGCAATGAGATCTTGTCTGGAGCAACTATTGATACAAACTTTGTATACCTTGCAAGCAGGCTATTGGAAGAAGGTTATCAAGTAGCATTTCATGAGGTGATCCCTGATGATCCGAAAATCATGAAAGAAGTGTTTCAAAGAGCGTTAAATCGCTCTTCTATTGTGATTACAACAGGTGGGCTTGGTCCCACTATCGACGATAGAACAAGAGATGTAACAGCGGATGTTTTTGAAAAGAAGCTTGTTTTATCAGAAGAAGTAAAAGAGTACCTTATTAAGAGATATGGAAAGGGTCTTTCCACAATCGAGATCCAGTCAATGGTGCCAGAAGATACGAAGCTTCTAAAAAATGAAGTGGGTGTTGCTCCTGGCTTTTTCTACGAAGGGAAAAGCTCCATGTTTGTTTTTCCTGGCGTCCCATCTGAGATGAAGGCGATGTTTGAAAATTTTGCACTCAAAGAAATCCTCGAACTTCTTTCTAATGAAAAAAAGATGTATTCAAAATCGATGTATCTATGCCACGTCTCAGAACACATGGTGGATCCTTATCTAAGAGATCTCGAAAGAGCATATCCAGATGTAGAAAAGGGGATTTATCCTGGCTACGGAGTTTTGTCGATTGGTTTTAAGGTAAAAGAATCTTCTGAAAAAAAAGCTACGGGAATCCTTGATAACTGTATCGATGCAATCGCTGAGAAGTTCTACACTCATGTATACTCTACAGAAGAAAAAGATATTGCTCTTGCTGTGCACACTCATATGACAAAGCATGGCTTGACGCTTGCTACAGCAGAGTCTTGCACAGGGGGGAACATCGCTGCAAAAATTACAGAGATTTCAGGAGCTTCCAACTATTTTCTTGGCAGTATAGTTTCGTATAGCAATCACATGAAAGAATCTGTTTTAAAAGTACGAAAACAAACTTTAGATGCTTTTGGAGCCGTTTCTGAGGAAGTTGTAAAGGAAATGCTTGAAGGTGCTATGCAAGCATCCGGAGCAGACTATGTAATGGCGGTTTCCGGTGTGGCGGGCCCTACAGGAGGCACACCACAGAAGCCTGTTGGCCTAGTTTATTGCGGACTTATGAAGAAGGGGGAAGAGCCGCATGTGGCAAAAATCCTAGCAAAAGGGGCCGCAAAAAGGCATCTTGTGATAGAATACACCACAAATTTCATGCTAGGAACCCTCTACCGTAAGGTCGTTTACGATATAACGCCATTTAGCAATGTCAAAACAAGCATACCAGTTTCTAGATAGCGGAGGCATGCAGCGCCTTGAAAAGTTTCAAGATGTAACGCTCGTTCGCCCTTGTTATCAGGCCGTATGGGAAAAAAGTAATCCCTCTCTTTGGAAAGACGTTTCTGCAACTTTTACAAGAGAAAAAAAAGAAGGTTGGAGTTTTCGGAAGAAAGTTCCGAATTCCTGGCTTCTCAAGATTGATGACGTCACAATAAAACTTATGCCAACAGACTTCGGTCACTTAGGTGTTTTCCCAGAGCATAGGTCTCAATTCCCATTTATGCGCGAGCAAATCGCAAAGAAGAAAAATCCCAAAGTATTAAATCTTTTTGCTTATACAGGTCTTGCTTCGCTTTACTTAGCAAAGCACGGAGCTCATGTTACGCATCTAGATGCATCGAAAAAAGCAGTTGCTTGGGCAAAAGAAAACGCAAAACTTTCAAACCTTGCTGAAGCCCCTATTAGGTACATCATTGATGATGTTCTTAAATTCTTAAAAAGAGAGATCAGAAGAGGTTCAAAGTATGATGCGATCCTTCTCGATCCTCCAACTTTTGGAAGAGGTACAAAGAATGAGCTTTTTGTAATTGAAGAGCACATGATAGAGCTTTTAAAACTTTGCAAAGAGCTTTTAGTTAAAGATCCTCTCTTTTTGCTTCTTACTTGTCATACTCCAGGTTTTACGCCAATGGTGCTTAAAAATGTAGCAAGACAAGTGTTTGGAAAAGGCCCAAATTATGAAGCAGATGAAATGCTTCTTGAAAATGATTCAAAGCTTGCTCTTTCATCTGGCGCCTTTGTGAGGCTTACTTATGGATAGCATGACATTTGCATCTGAGCTATTGACCTCACACCAAAATCCTAAAATCAAACAGCTCACAAAACTTCGTGATAAAAGAACAAGAGACAAGACAAAGAAGTTTTTAATCGAAGGCTATAGAGAGCTCTCAAGAGCCGTACACTTCGGATATCCTATTGAAAGCGTGTTTTTTTCAAAAGGGCACTTTCTAGGAGTCAATGAAGAGGCTCTTCTAGAGAAGTGTTGTGAAACAGCTATGCTCTATGAAGTGCCTGATTACCTCTTTGAGAAAATCTCCTATAGAGACAGGCCAGATGGCCTCCTTGCTATCGCCCCTATAGTAGAGGAGTCCCTTTCTTCCTTTGAAGAGAAGGTTCTCAGCAGGGCCAAGGATAAGCCCCTTCTACTGCTACTGGCTGAATCAATTGAAAAGCCCGGGAACCTTGGATCCATATTACGCTCTTCTGATGCTGCAGGTGTTCACGGCGTAATCCTAACAGACAAAAAAACCGATGTTTTTAATCCAAATGTTGTAAGAGCAAGTATTGGAACTCTTTTTAGTGTTCCTGTAGTAGAGTGCAGCTCGTTAGATGCTTATAGCTTTTTAGAAAAACATAACGTAAAGCTTGTTGCAACAACACCCCATACGGATAGTCTGTTTACAGAGGTAGATCTAAAAGGTCCAATCGCAATAGCAATGGGAACAGAGCAACTAGGTCTTTCTGATGAAATGCTTAACAGATCTGAGATCAAAGTAAAAATCCCGATGTTTGGGATCGCAGACTCACTAAATGTTGCAGCAAGTGCAACTCTTGCAATTTATGAAGCAGTTCGCCAAAGAGGATAGTATTGTGATTATTCTCTTTGAAGATAACCATCTTATCGCTGTAAATAAACCAGCAGGTCTTCCTACTCAAGTATCTCTCGACCATAAAGAGGCTTTAGAGACAAAGCTTAAAGCTTTTATCAAGAAGAGAGATAAGAAAGAGGGGAATGTGTATTTGCACGCGGTACATAGGCTTGATAAAGAAGTCAGCGGTGTTGTTCTATTTGCTAAAACCTCTAAATCTCTTTCTCGTATGCAAGAGCATTTAAGAAATGGTCATATCGAGAAAATCTACCAAGCTGAAGTAGAAGGTGTTCTTGCAAAAAACTCTTCACGCCTTATTAACTACCTTTTAAAAAAGCCACATAGATCTGTTGTTTATAAGCAGTCTTCTAAAGATGCTAAAAAGGCAGAGCTTACTTATAAGGTGCTTAGGCAAGAAGAGCGTAAGGCTCTTCTTGAGATAAAACTTATTACAGGTAGGTATCATCAGATAAGAGTGCAGCTCTCTCATCTAGGTCACCCTATAATAGGTGATAGTAAGTATGGTTCATCAGTATCAAAGAGCTCAATAGCTTTGAAGCACGTAAAAGTCTCTTTTCCCCATATTATCACAAAGGAAAGGGTGACGATCACCTTATAGATATATGGCTTCATCGAATATCCTGCTGTTCTGGAGCCTGCAGCACCCCTCAAAATGCATATTTAGAGTGCTATTTAGTATAAAAAGGGCCCTTTTTTGGCTAAATATCCAATTAAAATAATTCATGAAAAAACAGACATTAAGCTTTATGTCAGAATAGAACTTGCCTGCAAAAACGAGAGCGTTGCTGTTGAGATAAAGCATTAG
>JAJACS010000032.1 GCA_022601395.1 Chlamydiia bacterium
AATTTCTTGTACTATTTTCCCTAGCATGAAATATGAATATATAGGGAAGAAACAACTTAGGATATCAATATACCGATGAAGCTTCTAAATAAAATCAGCATCTTTGTGCTCTGTATACCAATGATCGCATTTTCAACACAAACTCTTGTATATAACAAGGTTACTGGATCAAAACATGTGACGACAACTTGGACCGTAGATGAGAAAAACGACGAATACACGATTCAAGGTATTAGCAAAAACCAAATTGTAGACATCAAAGCATTAGTGCCATACAAGCTGATCCGTTTCGAGCACCAATCAAAAAAGAACTCTGATTTTTATAGCATAAGACTTGTAAACAGAAAGCTTGTGGCAGAAGGTGAAAAGAAAGGACAGAGACACAAATCAACAAACAGCATCGGCAACACCCCATGGGTACAAGACTTTGAGTTTGGTCTTAAACCTTTTATTCTATCGAATAAAAAAACTTTCACTTTCTACATTGTCAATCCATCCAATCTGAAAATTCATAAGATGGTAGCAAGAAAGCTGCAAGAAGAGAAAATCACCGTTGATGGCGTAAATAAGAAGACTCTATATGTAAAGCTTACGCTAGCTGGCATGAAAAAGCTCTTCTGGAAAGCTCAGCTTTGGTTCGACGCTGAAAAAGGCGACATGATTATGTATAAAGCGAATGAAGGTCCTCATACCCCTACAACCACAATTACACTAGCATCTATTGATGGAAAACCAGAAGGTTGGTTAAAATCAATGTTCAAGAGTGATGATGACGATGATGACCATGAACATAACTCTGATGAAGAACACAAAGAGAATCCTAAGAAGAGCTCATAGTACGTGACAAAATATTATATTGGTGTTGTCTCCAAATCTCATGTAGATAGAGGCGTTGCAAGCGGTATAGCGCAGCTATGCCATGGTAAACAAGCTCCTCTTGCAAGAATGCAAAAAGGAGATGTTCTTATATACTACTCCCCTAAAACTGACATGAGTGAAGGGACTCCTTACCAAAAATTTACTGCCATTGGCCGGGTACGTACTGGCGATGTATATCAATTTGACATGGGTAATGGCTTCGTTCCTTACCGCATGGATATCGACTATGCCCCTTGCAAAGAAGCTTGTATTCATGAACTAAAAGACCAATTCGACTTTATTGAAAACCCAAAATATTGGGGATATAAGTTTAGATTTGGACATTTTGAAGTGTCCGAGCATGACTTTAATATCATAGCAAAAGCTATGGAAGCTCAAGTGTAAATTTAGCAAGCGTCTCCACATGCATAGTTTGAGGGAACATATCAAATCCCTCTACTGTTTCAAGCTGATAACCACCTTCTATAAGGAGCTTTGTGTCTCTTGCAAGAGTTGCTGGGTCACATGAAACATAGATAAGGCTTTTGGGGCGTTTTTTAACGAGTGTTGCAATCACATGTTTATCACATCCCTTTCTTGGTGGATTTAGAAACGCTGCGTCTAGCTCACCCATTTTATGGATCTCATCCTCTACTTTGGCACACACAAAAGAAACATTGGATATCTTATTTCTATCCCTATTGTCATTTGCATCCTTAATAGCAGAAGGTACTATCTCTATACCTGTGACATGAGAAGCTTTTGATGCCGCAAGAAGTGTTAGGGTTCCTATCCCGCAATAAGCATCAAGAGCTCTGTCATTTTCCTTAAGGTCTGCAAGTTCAATAGCCCTTTTATATAGGTTTTCAGCCTGAGATGAATTTACCTGAAAAAAAGATGCTGATGAAAGTTTAAATGTCAGGCCAGAAAGGTTTTCAAAGATATGATTACTTCCACAAAGAGTTGTAAAGTTCTGATCAAATACAGCGTTTGTTACCTTTGCATTTTTATGATGCATCACTCCTTTAACTTCATCAAGGTCATCAAATATTTCTTTCGCTACTCTTTTGAGCTCACTACTTGGCTCTTTTGCCGAAATCAATGTGATGAGTGCTTCGTTATTAAAAACCGCTGTTCTTATCAACACATGCCTAAGCTCTCCCTTTTTGGAGGCTTCATTATAAGGTGTAAGAGAAGATTTTTCTAAGGCTTGCAAAATCCTCGCATAGACTTTTTCCCCAAGCTTTGAGTGGATCAAACACTTATCATGAAATGCAATATCATGAGATCCTCTAGCATAAAGTCCTAGTTTCAGCACACCCCCATCCTGACCTGCAGGCAGCTGGATTTTATTGCGGTAGGAAAACTCATCGGGACTTTTATGCATGATGACATCTTTTTGAAGCTTTACATTAGCTATCCTTATAAAAGCGTCTTCGATCCTTTTCTTCTTAAAGAATAGCTGCCCTTCATAAGAAAGGTGCATGATTTGACATCCGCCACATTTTTTAAAGTATGGGCACTTTGGATCTACTCGATCATCTGAGAGTTTAAGAACTTTAATCAAAGTCGCAACTGCATAGTTCTTTTTTACAAGAGTTACCTTTGCTCTTACAAACTCTTTTGGCAAAGCTCCTTGGATAAAAATAGTAAAACCGTCAACAGCCCCTATTCCTTCTCCGTGAAGTCCGAGATCATGGATATTACATTCGATTACATCTGAAACATTTGGTCGCATTGATATTAGTTACTTAGGTTGTTTAAATTGTAAAAATCTTATCACTATAAATAAATAAACAAAACAACTAATTAAAAATTAATTACTATAAAGTTCTAGACAAGAAAATAGAAACTTTTCTATTTCTACTTTTAGGGGGAACACTAGCACGCCTTTTTTGCCCCTTAGGTATAATCAATATAAGGAGCCATAATGCCTTCAATAGCTAAAAGGATCATCGACGCAAAAGTTCTATTCCTTCGAAAGACTGTTATGCCTCTATTTCTTGTTGTAGCCTGTCCACTTGTTGTCATACTCATGTGGTATACACTAACGCAGCTAGGTGGATCTATCCAAAAACTCTCCACTCTTTTTCTTGAAAATGGAGCTACAAGCACAATTTATTCTATCTGGAATCCTGTCTTTTACGGTACTCCAACAGCTTGGAAGATCATTGGATGCTTTGCAGCATTTGAGCTTTTTTTAATGAGAGTCGTTCCTGGTAAAACTTTTAAAGGACCAGTCACACCAGAAGGTAATGTTCCAGTTTATAAGGCAAATGGAGTTGCTTGCTATTTCATCACACTACTTGCTTTTTATCTCTGCTCTTATAAATTTCAGTTATTTTCTCCAACGATCATTTTTGACAATCTTGGTGGCATCTTCGGAGCGCTATCAATCTTTAGTATTTTCTTCTGCATGTTCCTATATCTTAAAGGAAGATATGCTCCATCTACAACAGATTGCGGCACTACAGGAAATATCATCTTTGATTTTTACTGGGGAACCGAACTTTATCCAAGAATCCTAGGCTGGGATATAAAAATGTTTACAAACTGTCGCCTTGGAATGATGAGCTGGGGCATTATGCTCATCAGTTATGCGGCAAAACAACATGAACTTTATGGGCTTTCTGATGCAATGCTTGTATCAGTAGCACTGCAGCTCATCTACATCACTAAGTTCTTTCTTTGGGAAACAGGATACCTTGGATCTCTAGATATTATGCATGATAGAGCAGGATTCTATATTTGCTGGGGAGTTCTCGTATGGCTACCTTGCGTATATACATCACCTTCTATGTACCTTGTTCATCACCCTCACAACTTAGGAACCCCTCTTGCTTTAACCATTTTCTTAATCGGATTCTCTGGCATTCTTATCAACTACTTAGCAGATAGACAAAGGCAGTATGTAAGAGCAAAAAATGGAAAATGTAAAATCTGGGGTAAAACTCCTGAAATCACGGTAGCGAAATATACAACGGAAAAAGGTGAAGAAAAAGAAAGTATCCTACTTTCTTCTGGATGGTGGGGAATCGCAAGACATTTCCACTATATCCCTGAAATCGTAGCCGCATTTGCTTGGAGCGTTCCAGCACTTTTCACAAACTTTGCACCTTATTTCTACGTAAGCTTCCTGACTGTTCTTCTAATGGAAAGAGCAATGCGAGACGATGTTAGATGTGCAAAAAAATATGGAAAAGACTGGGAAAGGTACTGCGAAAAAGTTCCTTACAAAATCATTCCATACATATTCTAATTCGGAACGTTTAGGACTTTTCTGTACTTCTCATAGAGTGCTTTAGAGTTAGTATATAGAACATTCTTAGTGATTCTATTTTTGGTGCTCAGGCAAACCTTCATGGGTTTAATCAGCGACAGATAGTAAGGCTTTAGATTGCTATAGTCGTACTGCTTCACCCAACTTTTTAAGTTTTCAGCTCTTGCTAAGTAGTAGTCATAGTTATCATAAACATCAAGCAACGCCTCCATAACATCTTCTTTGGTACAGTTGTACTCTTCTCCATATCTTATTGGTTCTTTAAGAATCGTTCCCCATTTTCTTAAGGCAGGCTCTTTAATATTTGATGGAACAATTTTAGAAAGTCCAGCTCTACAAAGAGTTGTTTGTGCTGTATTATTTGTAACGATAATAGGAATGCCAAGTGCCATAGCTTCCCTTGGCTGTATAGAAAAGCCCTCTCCTTTTGAGATCGACACATAGCAATCTATCGACTTAAAGAGGTCTAGGTAATCCTGAGAACTTAGTGAAGTTTTAGTAAATTCAATATTTGTTATCTTGTTTTTCTCTATGAAGGCATGAACCTTATTTGCAAGCGCATCATCCCAGTACCTTGAGTTCAATCTAAGAGCTACGTTATCACTGTTTCCAAAGGCATCATGAAATGCTTCTATCAGAACGAGATGGTTCTTTCTTTCAATCAGAGCTGTTAAATTTCCAAAAACAAGAGGAAAATGCGGTTTAGTCTTCACTTTTTCATTTAAAAAAGGCTGGAGATTGAGTCCTAAAGGAAGGACAAAAATAGGGATTTCAACACCCGAGTTTTGATAGACCTTTGTATAGAAAGGGTCTGGAACTATCGCTGCATCAAAATACTCATTTAAGATCTCGACCCACTCGCTTGGAATCTGCGAAGATTCAAACATTGTGTAAGCGAGTCTAACTTGGTGATCGTTCTTTTTTGTCTTTAGGTGCTCAAAATGATTCTTCTCTGGTGTCCATACACTTTCTTCAAAAAGAATGCATTTTCCAAGTGGCTTCCATTTATTCTTGATCGTTCTACGGATAGACTTTGGAACATCTTTGAAACAAGGGTAAGAGGTCGAAACAAAACCAATGGATACCTTGTCTTTTAAAGTTTCCATTACTTCAACAGACTGTCTACCCAGACCATCTGCCATATTCACAACGCCTATTACAGTAAGATATGGTTTTGAGAAAAACCCGCGATAAGCAGCAAAAGATCCAATAGTAACAAAGAATAAAAGAGCAGTTACTATAACTTTACTATTCTTTCTCATTGATACACCTCTTGATCACAACGGATCCTGATTTATCAGGAATCTTAATGATTCCCTCAAGTTTATCAAACATAAATTCATCAACAGCTTTGGTAACTCCGGGCCAAGCTCCACTTGAATAATCATGAACGATGATGATGCCATGATGTTGCATTCTCGGATAAAAATATTCAAGACCTGCTTTGATCGGGTTGTATAAGTCCGCATCTAAATGTACGAGAGCAAACTTCTCACCTTCATCAACATGTTTTGCTGTGTCTGGAAAATAGCCCTTGCAAAAGATCAGGTTTTCATTAGGCTCTAGATAATCTTTAACAGCCTGAAGGCTAGTATCATCAAAATTATCAGAAGAGCTACCTTTCTCAGTCTCTGACTCAAAATCGCTTTTTTCAAACCCTTCAAATGTATCAAAAAGATAGAACTTTCTCTCTGGGAATAGGGAGCTAAAAATTTTTGCTGTATGCCCCTTGTATACCCCCACCTCAGCAAACGCACCTTCGACATCCTTAAGATGTTGAACATTAGACAGTAAAAACAGGAGCCTGATGGGATCTACAGCATTAGCTTTACTACCAGAAATCCATGTCTGTATATAAGGGGAAATATCTAGCCCATCCCTATCAATAGACTCGGGCAGGTGCTGTACCACATAACTATTACTGGAGTTCACAAATTTTATGAGAAGCCTTTTGATAAAAGACCTCTTCTTCTTCTGCCAGAACTTGAGCCGATGCTCTTTCTTTGTGTACATACCTGTAGCAACTTGAATTAGTGGGTCTCACAATATAGAGAAATGACTATTTTGCAGCAATGAGTCTATTTTTGCGGTAGAGTTTTCTTTGCTTTATTATTAATAAAAACGCTGGTAATTTTCTATTTCCGTAAACTAATAGACACAGCTATGAAAACAAGAACATTCACACTGTTTATCTGCTTTTTTATCCTTTGCGTTTTGTCGTATTCTGGCATAAAATTTTACAAAAAGAATATCAAACTCCCCTATATGACGGTTCTTGGCTTTATTGACATGTCTGATGGGCTAGGAAGGCAATCTCTTGAGCTTATTCAAGCTTTAAAAGATGATGTTGATGTCGGATTCAAACCTACAAGAAAATCTAAACTAGCAGACGTTCCTGACTCAGTGGCTAGTTATTTAGAAACTGCGAATAAAAAACTCGGAAAAATTGTTATCTATGAGGATGTGCTATATCCCATCTCCCATACATACTTCACTAAGAAATTCAAAGACTGTCCTGACTCTCAGATCCGTTTCGCATATACAATGTTAGAATCTTCAAAAATCCCAAAAAGATGGGCTCTTACTCTAAATGAGCATTTTGATGCGGCTCTTGTTCCTGATGAGTTCTTAATCAAGGTATACAAAGACTCTGGTGTAACCATACCCATCTTTGTCGTTCCTCTTGGACTCAACCTTAATGAGTTTGAAGCAAAGCCTCTCAAGAAAAAAGCAAACATTCCTTTTACATTTGCAAATTTCGGTACCTGTATCTCTCGAAAAAACCATAAAGATCTTATTCTAGCCTTTCATGAAGCATTTGGTGATGATCCTAGAGTCAAACTTTGGATCAACTGCAAATACTCTGCTGACAACCTTTTTGAAAACCTTCAAAGCCTCGTAAAAGAGCTTGGAGTATCTAATATTTCGCTTACAAACAAGTGCTTTAGCAAAGAAGAGTATGTCGCTAACTTTGATCTTGTAGACTGCTACGTGAACACTACAAAGTCAGAAGGATTTTCTATACAGCCAAGGGAAGCTATGACACTTGGAATCCCTTGCATTGTATCTGATAACACAGCTCAAAAAACCATTTGCAAAAGTGGCCTTGTAAAAAGTGTCCCAACCTCCCATACAGAACCAGCATACTATGAGTTTTTTGCAGACATCTCTGGAGAAAGGTACGTACCCGATTACAATAAAACTGTCGAAGCCCTTTTAGATGTATACAACAACTATGAAAAATACCTCATGAAGTCAGAAAAGATGAAAAAATGGGCTCTTAATTACAAATACACAAACTTACATAACAAGTATAAAACTATTGTAAAGCCTAAGAAGTTAAGGCTTGGTAAAGAAAACTGTATTGATGAGGACACACTCACTACAAACTCTGAAAAACTCTATAAAAAATTTAAAAAAATTCTATGAGAAAACGTCTATTATTATTATGCATCCTTCTTACTCTGTCCCTTGTTGGGTACAAGTCATACCGCCATTATTATAAAAATTCTAAAAGACCTGATGTATCTGTAGCAGGCTTTGTAGATATGGCAGATGGCCTTGGAAGACAGTCCGTTGAAATCATTCAGACTCTAAAAAAAAAATTCGACGTGCATTTTCAAAATACTAGAGATACCTACTACAAAGATGTTCCTAAAAAGCTTCACAAAACGCTAAAAAAACGAAATCGTCCTCAGGGAAAAGTAGTCATCTATGAAGATACTATCATGCAACTAGAAGAGCCTCTTATCAAAACATTTTCTAAAACTTATGAGAAGCAAGTTCGCATCGCATACTCTATGTTTGAAACCAGTAAACTCTCCCCTGTTTTTGTAGAAAGGCTTCATAAGTATTTTGACGCTATAGTTGTACCTGACCCTTACCATGTCAAAGCTTATAAAGACTCTGGCGTTACCCTTCCTATTTTTGTCATCCCACTTGGGCTTAACTTGGATCCTTTTTTTTCTACTCAGTTAAAAAAGAAGCCGAACTCCCCGTTTGTTTTTGCAAACTTCAGTTCATGTGAAGACAGGAAGAATTTTCCTCTACTTGTAAAGGCTTTTGCAAATGCTTTTGGAAATCGAAGTGATGTCTCTCTTCTCATTAATGCAAGAAGAGGATTTGATACAGAAATCGCAGCTGTTAAAAAAGTGATTGCAGAAGAAAATCTCACAAACGTGACTTTCAACATAAACAAGGTGAGTAAAGATGTTTACTTGGAAAACTTTAAAAGCATCGACTGCTATGTCTCACTTTCTAAAGGAGAAGGGTTTTCTATCCAACCAAGAGAAGCTATGGCTCTTGGTGTTCCTTGTATAGTCTCAGACAATACTGCTCAATCTACCATATGTAAGAGTCAGCTCGTTAAAAGTGTAGCAAGCAACATTATTGAATCTCCCATATATGAACTATTCAAAGAAGATGATTTTGGGAATAATTATAATGTAGACCTTGAAGAAGCAACAAACGCACTGCTTGATGTCTACAACAATTATGAAAGGTATCTTAAGCTCTCCAAAGAAGCACGAACTTGGTGCTCAAAATATCGTTTTGAGAGTCTAGAAAAACAATACTTCACCTTAGTTAAACCAAGAAAGATTGTCTTTGGAACAGAAGATAACATTACTGAAAATCAAATCACAACCACATCGAAAGAACTTATTGAAAAATATAAATCGATATACCCCAAGTTGAAAATCACATGCGAACATACAGCCTACTAACATGCCTATTTTTTTTACTATTTAGCACCCTAAACGCTCAAAGCAATAAATTTCATAATAAGATCGTTGCTTCTACACCTACGTGGATGATGGAGCAAATAAAAAAGGATCTTACCCAAATTGGGGAAAAAGGATTTTCTAAAAATGATCTCACTAAAGTACTAGACCAATTTAAGAACGATCCTCATGTCTTGTATTTTGAAGTTAATAATAATAAAGTGCGCTTCAAAAGGTTCAGTAGAGCATTCCAAAATACCGGTGATGAAAGATGCTTTTATGAGAGGCTCTTGCCTATCTCAAAAGCTTTAAAGTGTCTCGCATCACATAAGATGCTACCAGACCTTTGCTTTGTTCTAACACTGCAAGACTCCCTATCTTTTGATACTGCTGGGCCTATTATGACATTTGCCAAAAACAAGAATGCAAAAAACACCATTGCTTTTCCTGATTTTGAAGCTGTGCGTGGCTACCATTTACTGAATAGAGAAATCAAGGCCGCATCAAGCAAGTACCCATTTGATCAAAAAATAGAAAAGGTTTTTTGGAGAGGCACCTCTACTGGAGGTCATTATACTGAGCAAAACTGGAATACTTTCCCAAGAGCCATCGCAGCTCTAACATCAAACTCTCATCCAGATCTTGTTGACGCAAAACTCACAAATCTAGTCCAAATACAAGATCCAAGTGTATATAAGCACATGAGAAAGAATCGTCTTAAAGGGTCACATGCCACTAAAGACGAGCATATACAATACAAATATCTTCTAGATGTAGACGGTAATAGCTGCACTTACTCGAGGCTTTACTGGATCTTACTTTCAAATTCTACGTGCTTAAAACAAATAACAAGTGATGAGCAGTGGTATTATGCTGGATTAAAGCCGGGATACCATTACATACCACTTAAAGAGGATCTTTCAGATCTAATAGAAAAGGTTACTTGGGCAAAATCACATCCTAAGGAATGCGAGCAGATAGCAAAGAATGCTACTGTATTTGCAGAGACTCAGTTAGGATACTTCGATATTTTGAAGTATATCTACTTACTTCTTAACGAATATGCAAAACTTCAAAAAAACTAGTTAGTAACTTCAAGGTTAAAAAATGTTTATTAAGATTTTTGCTTGTTTAGTTTTCTTCTTTTTTTCTTTTTCATTAGAAGCGTTTAACAATAGATTTTTTTTAAGAAAAATACAACAGGATCCTCCAAAGTGGATGGTGGAGCAAATAGCTAAAGACCTTTCAGCATATAAAGATTCGGGAATTTCAGCTGAAAGTATAGATACTGCGTTTCAATTTTTTGAAAATGACCCGTTTATATTGAAGTGTTCTATAAGAAATCATTCCATAAAATTTGAAATAACTACAAAAAAGCTAACACTTAAACAATATAGAGAAATTCTTGATCCTGGCTATTGCAAGAGATATTTGACAATTAGAAACATCCTTTTTTATCTAACAAAAAAACGCCTTTTACCCGATTTGGATTTTGTTATTTCCCTACGGGATGGTTTACAAAACAGTACACCTGGCCCTGTTTTTACATTTGCAAAGAACAAGAACAAAGCTAGCCTTATAGCCTTTCCTGATTTTGAAATCATTCAGGGATATGGACAACTAAATAAAATCATTCGTAAAGCGAGCTTAGACTTTCCCTATGAAACAAAGAAAGACCTGGCTTTTTGGAGAGGAGCTACCACTGGAGGAGTTTACTCACCCACGAATTGGATGAACTTTCCAAGGACGTCTGCAACTTTGTTATCAAGAGAATACCCTGATCAAATAGACGCTAAATTCACGTTTATTACAGACTGGATCAAGGAACTCACTTCTATATTCAATGAAAAAGGCATTTTAAGTGAAAAAGTTTCCGTTTATGACCACCTTCGGTATAAATTTCTCTTAGACATCGATGGTCATAGCTGCACTTACTCAAGACTCTATTGGCTCCTACTTTCAAACTCTGTTTGTTTAAAGCAGGTCACTGATAACGAGCAGTGGTATTACGGAGCCCTTAAGCCATACACACATTATATTCCTTTAGAATCTGATTTATCTGACTTAAAAGACAAAATTGCCTGGGCAATTCAGAATCCAGGTAAATGTAAAATGATCGCGAACACCGGAACTAAATTTGCAAGAGAACACCTTCAAAAGGAAGATGTTTACCTATATGTTTACTTACTACTTAACGAATATGCAAAACTTCAAAAGTTTTAATCTGATTACTTAAGAGCTATTTCCCTTTTTTGTTGTAATATATTTCTTGAAAAAATTTATCAAGTAACAGAAATTGACTGAAAGGCAAAACACAAGGAGTTACTTTATGAAAAAAAATTCGTTTATATGCTCAATTCTATTTCTGTTATCAATCTTTCGTTTGGAAGCAGACATTAATAGGGCGTATGTCTCAAATGCTGGATCAGACACAGCTTCTGTTATTGATACGATAACAAACGAAGTCGTCGCAACAATCGATAATGTTGCAGCTGATGCTGCAGCGCTCGAAGTAAACCCAAATGGACTTGAGGTTTATATTGTGAACACAAGTGCTACCATTGATGTTATCTCCACCACTTCAAATACAAAAGTAGATACTATCGATTTACCACCTGGCTCCGACCCTTTTGATGTTGCTTTTAGCCCAGACGGAAAATATGCATACGTAATTGGCAGTGGAAGCAATGCCCTCTATAAAATCGATGTAAGCACAAGAGAAATTGTTGAAACTTTCTCTGTTGGATCAAATTCGAATGGAATAGCAGTCACTCCTGATGGAAAAAAAATCTATGTAGCCAGTAGTAATAATAACAAGGTCTTTGTAGTAAACCTTGTTGGAACTCTATCTTTATTAAGCACCGTCGATGTAGGAACTTTCCCCTTTACTCCTGCAGTTTCTCCAAATGGAAAATATGCTTACATAGCAAACCTAAACTCAAGCAATGTAAGTGTCATCGATGTTTCTACAGATACAGTAGTCGCTACAGTTACAGTTGGTGGTGAACCAAGAGATTTTGCGATTACACCAGATAGTCACGCTGTTTATGTAGCATGTGAAACAACTAACAGTATTTTCACAATTAGTGGCGTATCGAACCAGGTCATTGGATCGGAAATCGATGTTGGGAGTTCACCTCGAGGAGTTGCCGTAACTCCACACACACACAGGCTCTTTGTTTCAAATTTTCATTCCGACGATGTCTCCGTGATCGACCTATCTACAAAAACTGTCATAGATACTATAACTGTAGGTGATTCACCATCTGCTATCAGAATCACTCCAGACACAATAAGTCATTTAATTAAGAAATTTAAATATTCGCCTCTGCAACAAGTAAGAGGTATTCTATAGATCTTTTACTTACCTTTCTTAAGTAGTGAAGGGTCTGATGCATAAAGGGAAATTGTTTACCTGTTCAATGTAAAGCAATTTCCCTTTCTTTCTCTCTGTTTCTATAGTCTGCAACCATTTGAACCATTTTAGAAGCGGTGCCATTTTTCTTCTTTCTTCTTACAGTGTGTTTTACAAAGCCAACACTCTTGTAAAGAGACATTGCCGCTTCGTTTTCTGGAATTACTTGAAGGACATACCTTCCAGGAGCATGTTTTTTTACATGATCAAAAAGCTTCTTACCTATTTCAAGATGTACTGCTTGCGGATCTTTTGCGAGATAAGAAACCATATGGATATGTTCATACTCTTTATTGATCCAAAGAAAGCCAAGGGGCTTTTTTGTTTTAGCTTCTTTTGCTACATAAATATCTACAGATTTACTTAGAGCCTTATCTGTAACAAGGTTAAAAAATAGATCCCAGCTAGGTGCTTTAGAGTGTTTCTCTATTCTTTGACTATAGAACAGGGCTTCTAAGTCCTCACCTTTTTCTTTTGCAGCCTTAGCCTCTTTGGTTCCCAAGTAAGTCTTCATCTCTTGGTTCAAAACCTCATTGTCATAGAGATCTTTTACCCTGAAACTTTTCTCAAAAATGCTTCTTAGCTCTTTTAGTTCAGAAGTCGTTGTAACGCTTTCAATTGTAGTTGCCACTTCTTTATCAGGGTGCACAAGGTACTGCATCATCTCATCAAGATAAAGCTTTGATTTGTATAGCCCATCTTCTGTTTCTACTGGCTTACTGTCGAGAGTATAGAGTACTTCTTTACAAAGCTCTTTTATAAAAGGCTTTTCTTCTTTAATGCTTATGATGAAGTCATAGAGATCCCTAACTATTTGATGATGCTCGTAGGGCTCTTCTATTTTGATTGTAGATGCTTTATAAAGAGACTCTATAGGCCCAAGATCTATATGACCCGCTTCATGAGATTGCTTTAGCATTTTGTAGTAAGGGCTTGTATGTAGGTGAGAGCTTCCCTTGCACTCTTGCGTGATTGCGCTATTTGTTAAAATGGGGAGTGAGCATACAAGCAAAGTGAGTAAAGACTTCATGATTCTATTCCGTACGGTATATTTCCTATTAGGTGGCATATCAAAAATAAGCTTGCGACTGTTTTTATGCCACCAAAATCACCTTAGGACTAACAAGGATCTATTTATCTTCTTTGAAAGAATTTTGATAATCACATACAAAAGCTGCAAAGATTCTGATGATTCTTTCATCTATAAGATCACTTTCATACACTGTGATATCCCAATCATCAACAGTATCTTGCACGTAGTTTCTTTTAAGTCTTGCTATTGTGTAGGCTTCTGAATTCGGGTGGGTAATCGTAAAGCCCGAACAGTTATGGTCTAAAAATGCTATTCCAACAAGATTATTGCTACTATCATAAATGCTGTATCTCGCAGCAGCAGTTGACATCACCTGACCATCAATCATTCCTATATACTGCCCACTTGTATCGTACATATCGATTTCTTTTGCCCATGCAAAAAGTGACCCAAGTGACATGACTCTTACAGTTCCTGTAGCTTGCCAGCCATGAACATCAGAGAGATCATAATTTGTTCTCATACGGAAGAAGCTTTTCTTTACGTTTCCCCTTGGGGCATCACTAGAGTCGATCTCAAAAAAAGTAGAAAACCTGTATTCTTTTTTACTAATCTTAAAGTGATACCTACTCGATTGCTCTGCTGGTTTTGTGCTTGATTTTGCATATGAAGTAGAAAAGCATAGTGCAAATAGAATTGAAAATAAAATGAATGGGTTAGACTTCATAAAGACTTCCTTTAACGGGTTTTAGAAGCTATTCTTTTTAACAAACAACCCAAATATACTATGAGAGAAATGATTTTTTTAATTCGAAGAGATAAAAAAAGGCGCTTCTTTCGGAAGCGCCTTCAATGTAATTTGCAGACAGTTTTACTTATCAGCTTTGAATAAGCCTTCTGAATCTACTGCAAAAGCCGCAAAGATCTTGAGTAGCCTAGGGTCAATATCATCACCTTGGTACACCTTTGTAGACCATGCGTCTGGAACATCGTTTACATACTCTCTTTTCATCCTAGCGATCACTCTTGAATAGTTATCAGGGTGAACTATAGAAAAGCCTGTCTTATTGTCATCAAGATAAGCGATTGCAACTTTATCTCCGCTTGCATTGTAAATGCTGAATTTTGCGTCTGCTGTTGTTAACGCTTCTCCATCAATCATACCAAGATAGTTACCATTGCCATCTATAACGTCTAAATCCTTTGCCCATGGAAATATAGAGCCCATAGAGAGGATTTGCACAGTACCTGTTGCCTCAATCCCTTCACAGCCTTTTAAAACATAGTTCGTGTTCAAGCTGAAAAAAGGTTTTGCTACGTAACTAATCGGTATATCGTCTGAGTCTAGCTCAAACTCAGTACCACCACCAAAGTTATACACCTTTTTTGTCATAGAGAACTTATATTGATCAGGAGCATCGAAACTCTGTGTTTTTGTAAGTACCTGCATCACTTCTATATCATTCATGTCTTGAGCAAGTCCCATCACCTCTTTAGACACTTCAGCACCAGCTTTAATCAACGTTGCCATAGCAGCTAGGTCTTTTTCTTTTACAGCAAGATGAAGGGCTGGAACGCTGTATAGATTTTTTCCATATTTCATCAAAGTTTCAATAAGATCTGTATTTGTACCAGCTGTTAAAAGAAGTTTCTTATCCTCTTCATGGAATGTGACTTCCATTTTCTTTCTATGAGCTGTAACAGCCTGCGCACTCTCATACTTTAGCTTTCTTTGAAGGTCTGCAGAAGAGCCTCTTCTAACAGTTGATGCTTTTGCACTTGCTGTATAAGTGTTCTTTTTATCTGAAGCTTCCTCAGCTCCATTAAAAGGAATGATTTCCGTAGGACTCATTCCATCTACTTTAATATCTGACATTTTCCACCTTTTTATTTTATTGTTATTATAATAGCAAAACTGAAGTTAATCTAATATTATATCACCCACAACTCTATTATAGTAAGTTTAAAAAACTGTATTTACTATATTGTT
>JAJACS010000033.1 GCA_022601395.1 Chlamydiia bacterium
CTGTTTCAGCTCTATCGTTAGTTTGTGGATGAGCTCCTTGAGAGCCCGTGCTATTACTTACTAACATATATTATTCCCCCACATTCAAAATGGTTTTGTTTTACAGAACATTATAGCAAATATTTTAATGTATGTAAAATTAATATTTTAAAAAAATCACATCTTTATAGATACTAGAAGTAAGGATACCTTTGTCCCTATACCCTATATTAAGGAATGTTGATGGATCCTCTGCAGGAAGACTTTACACCTCTTATGTTCTTTAAAGGTTGTCACGCTCAGACAATAATAGGCTCTATGTCAATGTTTTACAAAGCGCCTAACTCTGAGCGAGTCTTCGTTACCTTGCCTGATAATGATCAGTTTACCCTAGAAGTATGTACTCCTAAAAACTGGAGAAGTGGAGACCCTACTATGGTGTTTATCCACGGTCTCTGCGGCTCTCATAGATCTAACTATCTGCAAAGGCTTGCTAAGAAGTTCTACAAGAAAGGGATGCAGTCTATCCGTGTGAATCTGAGAGGCTGTGGTAGTGCTAAGGGGTACTCGAGGTATGTATATCACTCAGGAAGTAGTGATGATGTGCATTTTGCTCTAAATGAAATCAAAGAAAGATATCCAGACTCTCCGATCACTCTTATGGGCTTCTCGCTAGGGGGGAATATTGTCCTCAAGCTCGTAGGTGAGCTTGGTGAAGCTGCGCAAGATCTTCTTGCAAATGTGATTGCTGTGTGTCCGCCACTTGACCTTCGGAACACTTCTCAGCTGATCAGCATGCCGCACAATAAGATGTATGAAAAATACTTCATTAGGCTCTTAAGAGAAGATGTACACTATCGTCATACTCATTTTGATCTGCCAGAAATTCATCTACCTACTGATATGACAGTGTTTGAGTTTGATGAATATTATATAGCTCCTCAGATTGGATACAAGAGTGCTCTAGAGTACTACGACGCTTGTAGCGCTGTTAAAATACTTGATAAGATTAAGGTGCCAACACAGATACTGTTTGCTGAGGATGATCCTATTATTGATAGCTCAGTTGTAAATAGAGAAGCTCTTCCAAATCATGTTCAAGTTGTTGTTACCTCTCACGGAGGACACCTTGGATTTTTATCGAACCCATTTAGTAAAACTGGCTTTAGGTGGCTTGATTATATCCTTCTAAAATGGGTTGATATCTTTAACCCAAGACAATCATAGCCTTTCTTGTGCAGGAGTGTCCTCTAGACACATTTTGTGCTCCTCAATCCAGAGAATGATAGCGTCAGACTCAAGCATCGGTTCATTGTCTATAACAAGGCAAGGAACTTGCTTTTTACCGCTGATCTTTATGAGCTCGTCTATGTATTCAGGATTTCCTTTGATGTCTTTCATTGGAACAGTTTTCTTTAAGTCACTTAGATAGTCTAAAACTTTTCTGCAATAGGGACATGTATCTTTATAATAAAGTGTAAGTTCAGACTTGTTCTTCATTCTTTTTCCTCTTGTAGGCAGTCAATGTTAAGGCTAAGTATATACTATCTGTTAGGATTCGGGAAAAGATATTTTAGTCCGAATCGAAATGCCATGGAAGTTGTTTGTTTTTGGATTTTTGAATAGTATTTTCTAGAGCGTGTGTAGTTTTCCTTATCGCTATCTATTTTTACGATGTAGCTAATCGGTTGAGAAAAAACAAGCTGTTCATGTGCGAGTACTGGAGAGAGAGGCTTGTTTGTGAAAGCCTCATATACATCACCGAATAAATTCCCAAACTTGGAGATGATATCTCCTCTTGTAACGAAGGTGACAAAATGAGGTTTTGTATTTTCTTGCACAAGAGACCACTCGTCGAGAAGTTCTTCACTAATCCCTGGTGGATTAAAAGCAAATGAGCTTGCATGGGGCTCTTTTGCAAGAAGTTCGTGCTCGAATAGAAGCGTATATAGAGCAAGAACTCCTCCAAGGCTATGCCCTAGTACGCGAGCTCTTTTTCCTGCATTCTCCATTTGTGAGAGCCACTGGCGAATGCTTGAACGGGAGTTGAAGTAGAGGCGTCTGCCAGGCCCATCAGGATCTAGATCGCTAATAATAGAGGCTCTTCCCGATTCAGAAAGAAAAGAAAAGTCAGTACCTCTAAATAAGAGTATCGGGTTTGTTTTCGGGAAATCTTTTGGTATGAGCCCGAAAGCTACATGAGTTTTCCAAAGATCAAAGATGGTGTCGACAACATACTCTGTAAATACAATTTCGTTTTGATCGTTTACTGTGGCAACTTTGATAGTGGTGTTTTCTTTAAGGTCTCTATATGCGACAACCTTTGATAGAATTTCAAGAGAGGTGAGTTCGCAGGTACGCGGTTTTTTTATTCTCTCATAAGCAAGGTCAAGAAGGTGCTGCGAAACTTCTAAGTCGTATGGGTCGAATGTGACTTTGCCAATCAGTGTTTTAGATGTGGAAAACCTACCAAAGTTATCAGAGAAGTACTTGAGATCGATACAAGGGTTCTTGAGTTTTTCCATCTCAAGAGGTCCTTTCCTGTAGTAGCATCTAGAAGAGTAGTTAAACATTAAAGAGAGTAGTTTGTCCCAGTACTTATAGCGTTTAATGATCGCTAAAGCGTAGAGGTTCCACACTCTTGTTGTCTTACGCATCTTTGTTAATAGTTCATCAAACCTAGACATCCAATACTCTTCTACTTGTAAATGTTTAGAGCAAATACACCCGATATAAAGTCTTTTGAGTTACTGCCTGTTACGGAAAACCAGACACCAGCTACAAGTCCTACGCTCTTGTTGAAGTTGTATTCAATTGCCGGAGCAAGGCTCAGCTGCGTCTTGGCAGGCCCGTTTAAATCGGCGATCGTTCCATCTCTCTTTATACCAGGTATTCCTTTAAAAGTACGCTTCGAATCACAGATATACTGCACATCAAGAGCTAGGGTAAAGCTTTGCGTTAGTGTATATTCTCCAGACAAAATAGTAGCAAATTTCCCTCCCGGCTTAACTATACCGTCGGTGCCAAATCCACCACCATAAGCATTAAAGCTATGAACATGTACTTTGGAGGGGAACATGTAACCAATGTTCCACCTGAGTCTTAGAAGCCTTGGGTGAAGGTAGAAAAGCTTCTGAAATGTGAAAGAAAAGCCCGTTTCGAAGGAACCATTTCCTGTGTTATCGGTGCCATTTTTTTTAGGGTCGAAGTATTGATAGTGACCAGAGGGAAAACTTTCCTGTACAGTGATTCTAAGATCGGGAATCATGGTACCTTTTTTATCTTTTAAAGCTTGGAACCCTAGGTATATTGTCGTGTCATCATATCTAAAGTCGTTTTTCTTATTTTTAAAGTTCCATAAGAACCCTGAGATAATTTGGATGTCCATCCACTCAGTAAGGCCGTGAGTAAGGTCGATAAGAGGATTTACTGTTACGCTTTTTTCTTTTGCTACATGCTTCCACTGGTGAGAGTGGACTCCTATATTATCTGTAACATAGAGGTAGGGTTCCCAGTTCGTATGACCGACAGGAACGACTCTTCCAGCAGGAGCGATAAGAGGCCCAGTAAACCATGGCAAAAAAGAATCCTCATCCTTTTTTTTACTAGGATGACTCTCATCATAAATGGGTTCGTTCTCAGAACTTCTTGAAAAACCTGAGACGGTTAGAGAAAGAAACAGAAGTAAAGAAGCTAGAAAATTCAGCATATAACCCTATAATTGACACTCATTTTCATAATAGATATGTAGTGCAATTTTTTTGAAGAATTATACTTCAGCTTCTTTCTTTGCGAATTCTTTGTTTACGCCACGTATTGCCATAATCCAAGAGACGCATGCTATAGCCATTATGGGTGTAAGGACATGTGTGATAGAAAGAATGGAACCAGTACCAATGAGATCTATTAGACCAACTTGTATCCAAGAGGACCCTGATTTACCAAGTCTTGAACCCACGACATCAATAGCAGCCTTACCCTTGGTCTTGCTTTCAACATCTAGGGGAATGAATGCAATTTCCTTTGTAGGGTCGAAAAAGGAGTACTTCATGACTTTACTAATGACGTTTTGAACCGCTCCAAAAAAGACCAGAAATATAAGAGGGGAGGCTCCAAGGAAGAATGATGGTAGAGTGAAATGTTGGTTAAGTAGCACGAAAAAGAAAAATAGTAAGCCAGTACAGCCAACAATAATAGGTGTCAGCTGAGCAGAGAAATGCCATCCGAAAAAGCGAATGATCCCTCCACCAAAAAACAGAACGGTAATAAATGCTACCAGCCCAACGTAAGAAGTGACTTTACTCATGAAGTATTGATATCCAGCCGGATCTGGGTGCAAAATCTTTAGATGAGCTTTCCAGGTCACTTCGATCATATTAATACAAAGGCTGTATGCGACTACCATAATTGCTAAGTAAATTAGATACTTAGATGAGAAGACGTGTTTGATACCCTTTATTAAAGAAAGTTTTGTCTTTTCTCCTTCCTTCTTTAACTTTGGAGGAGGAGCAAACTCTTTTTTTGTGAGTACTTTTTTCGTAAGTATCCAATGAAGAACCATAATGATCACACAGAAAAAACAAACCCATAGCATGATTTGCTTGATTGTGAACATATAGTGCATGTGGGAAAGTTTTCTTACGTAATAAAGAACAAGAGGGCCTGCGATGAAAGTTGCGATATCACCTGCTGCTATAAAAATTGTGTAGGTTCTCTTTGCTTCAGAGACAGAAGTAATATGATTTGTAAGTCCCCAAAAAAGCAGGAAGATCACAAGGCTTGCCCAAAGCTCTGCTGTAACAAAAAATAAACTATGAATCCAGTGCCTGTAGATAGATACCCAGTGTGCTGCTTTACCCCCAAGAAAATTTTGAAGCGCGTTAGCAGAAGCATGAGGTTGCAGATAGTTAGCATTGGGGTATAGAACAAATCCGTAGAGAAGTAGGATCCCTATAAAGGATCCGATTGTAGCGTAGAAAAGGGTGCTTCTGTTGAATATATTGGAAAGTTTTGAATAGATGAGTGTCGCTATAATAGCTACTGGTAGAACAAACCATCCCTTTAGAACAGGTATAATTTCAGCTCCTGATCCTTCCGCTGTCACGACAAGGGTGTCCTTCATGCAGGTAAGGACTGCATAAACGAGTGAAATAAAAAATTTCATTAGAATCAGGGGAAGAAGTTTCTGTAGCTCAAACCGTTGGATGGGCCAGATTTTCTCTTTTACAGAACTTAAAGACCTTAAAACTTTCATAAACTTCAATTGTTTTCGCATATCATACACACATTAAGGATTGGATTCACCTTAAAATTAAACAAATGTTTTTTTTAAAAAAAGGCGTGATTTTTTATGACTTCTGTACATTTTTTAAAAGAAAATTTACACTGCCGGCGACATTCAAAAAAAGGTAAATAAATGAAATTAATGAGAGCTTTTCTTGTTATCGTATGCTCTTGCGTGCTTTGTTCCCTACACTCTGTTTCCGTGATAATGAAAACCAATTTAGCTGAGAAATGGTTTGAGGTAACAGGCAAATATAGCCCTAAGGAAAAACAAGAGTTTGTTCTAGGTACGCTCATTCAAACCATCACTTTTTTAGATTCTATAGATCCCTCCTACTATGATAACGGGGTGACGTTAAAAGAGATTTATGAGAGTGATAGTGCATTTGATGCCGGATATAAGTTTCACTCGTACGTTTGCGAGAAAAAACAAAAGCTAGTGGACCGTTGGGGTGTTTTCCATCTTATCTCAGGGATTGCCCAAGATCAGATGCATTTATTTTTCAAGCTGCTAGAAGATGAAATTCTCTTTGATACAAAACACTGTGCTAAAGCCGCAAGCTATCTAAGTTCGATCACAACAGGTGAAATACTTACAGGGATTGAAGTAGAAAAACTTGCAATTTGGCACGGAGTTCTTTATAAATATTTCGCTTCTAAGCCTTCAGAATCTTTAATAAGCTTAAAGCAGGATAAGAGGATTCAAATGCCGATTTCAAGCGAAACACTGGACATATGGAAAGCGGCACTATTGTTTTTTTCGAAGAACGATAAAATCAAAACTTATCTTAAAGATTTCATAGCTGAATTTGATACATCATTTGAGTTTTTTAAGCTCAAATACCTACATGAAAAAAAACATTAAACTTGAGAGACTGACAATGAGCGAATACTGGGGATATCATTTAATTTTAGACTGCAAAGGATGTGACAAAGAGAAGGTATCTTCAAAGGATGTGATCGTAAACTTTACAAAATCACTTGTAAGCAAGATTGACATGGTAGCTTTTGGAGAGCCAACAGTGGAACACTTTGCAACACACAATCCAAATGCTGCAGGATACTCTCTTGTACAACTTATAGAGACAAGCTCAATCACAGGTCATTTTGTAGACAGTAATGGCGATGCCTACATCGACATATTTTCATGTAAGCCCTTTAGCGAAGAAGATGCAAAAAGTATTGTAGCTACTTTCTTTTCTCCTGAAAAGGTGAATACAACATTTTTAAAAAGACAGGCGTAGTCTTTTCTACTATAGCACTTCTACGTCTAAGTTACTTCTACCAATTTTAAGAGCTTCTATTTCATCAGTAATAGCGCTTGTATGTAGAGGGTGGCAATGTAGAGAGAATGATTCAAGATACTCGCAACATCCTACGATTCGTCTGAAGCCTTCTAACGTTAATGCGTTTACACTAAGGTCAAGATTTTTAATTTTGAGAACTCTGTTTGGAGATCTGTTGTCAAAAGCAATTAAACGTTACTTTTGGGTATCTGCGGCAGACTTCTTTGAACTGTTCTCTATCCATTGAAATATGCGCCCCTGTGAGTCTAATGACTTTTATATTAGGGCAGCCTTCTACAATAGCGTCTATGCCAGCTTCAGTAACGGGGTTTGCTGAAAGGTCAATTTCTTCTAAATCGTGATGAGATGTAGCTGATTCTTCAGTGGGTTTAAAACAAATCCCTGTAATTTTTGCATTTCCAACATCAAGCTTTTTTAAATTAGGGTAGAGCTTTAATACTTTCCTAACTCTTTTGTTATCCAGCCATTTTGCCGATGAAATATCTAAATGCTCAATATTTACAAAAGTAACTGCTTCTTCATCCTGATCAAAAGCATGGTAATTAAGAATATTCATGCCTAGTTTAAGCTTTGTAAGAGCTGGAAATGTATGATGAAGTGACATGAGCAATTCTTTTGTAATATCTAAGTTGCAAGACTGCAGGTTAAGTGAGGTAAGACCATGCACTCTTCTGCGTTCCTCAAACCGTCCATGGGCAACTTCCACATGGTCCACTTTTTCAAACTTGCCATTTTCAAGGCTCCTTCTGAAATAGCCATTTTCAGAACAATCGAGAGTTTTAACACCGGGAAATAAAGCTAAGAGTTCAAAAAGTCTAGTAAGCTCAAATTGCTGAGCTTTTAAATTTAGATAAGTTAATCTATGAGATCTTTGTACATCTTCTAAATTCAAATAACTGACTGCATTTTCTTGTGTTGGATATGAAACTTCTAGGCTTGCAAGGCTTGGTGCAGCTTTAGTGAAGGCAGGAAAATTAAAAGGATCGGGTACTCCAGCTATACCTTCTACGAAAGATTCCGACATGTAAAAAGCTTCGAGATTTGGCATGAATGGTAAGTTATCAGGTTGTTCTAAGAATCTACAAGCCTCGAAACTTACAGTCTTAAGAGCTGTGTTTTTTGAAAGTATTTGAAATAGACGGCTTGGGAAAAACGCATAACCATCAATGAGGACATTTTCTAAAGAGGTATTAACAACTCCTTCTAAATTCAGCAAGGTAAGATCAGACACTATAAAATTTATAGCATGAAATTTTTGACTTCCTGAAATCACTTGCAGTGTTTTTAAATTCGTACAAGAGAGCATGACGGCTCTTAAATGAACTCCTGTAATAGTTGGAAAATTAATAAGTGTTAGGGTCGTTAAATGCTCCAATTTAGGAATGTTTACTTCTAGCCCTTCGGGAGTCGGTCCTGTCTGAGACGTAAGAGAGTGTCTAAGTGTAAGAGTTTTTAAGGAGGGTAGTCTTGAAAGAGCTTCTAAAACAGTATCATTGCAGTTCGCAACATTTAATGTGAGAGTTTCAAGTGCAGGTAGATCCTTAAGCAAGCTAAGGACTGCATCCGTATCCGGTTGATAAACGACTTTAACTCTTGTATCAAAAAAGATTTGCTTAATATGTCTGCGATGCTCAGTTGTTAGTGCATTTGCAACCTCTGCAAGCCCTTGCGTTCCGCCTGGTAGCTGCAGTGTGGAAATGTGATTCACGCTTGCAGTAAGAGCAGGAAGAAATGCTGTGCTAGTATGCGGAGATTCAGGGAATAATTGTCTGAATGCATTAATTATTTTTTCTCTTCCTGAGATATTTAGATATTCAGCAAGCCTAAAATTTTCAAATATACGCTGCTTTGCTTCTCTTGTTGAAAATCCTTGAGCAAGAGATAGGTTAGCGATGTCTACTGGGTCTAGGTATTTGAGAACGTGTAGTCCTATTTCGGTTGGGAGATAGTCTTTTTTCCAGCCAAATAAAGGTTTTTTAGTAAGCTCGTATATTTTAAGCGCTGCATATGAAAAATGCTGAACCGGTTTATCTTTTCGAGCTTCTACATCAGCTCTTAGAGTTTCAGATTTCCTGACATCCTCTACCGATCTTCCGGCTTCATTTGCGTATATATGCTCCCAAACAGATTGACTCTCATCTTCTTTTAGATTCGTAATCTCCCTTTTTAAGCATCTTGCTACAACTGTTTGAATTCCACGTGCTTTTATTGTTCGAGTGATGTCAGAGAGGCCAAGTTGATGAATGACTTTCTGTGAGAATTTTTCTGCTCTTGTATCAGAAAAGCATGTGTCAAGCCTTTCAAGATAATGTCTTAGCTGAGAAACAGTAACCGTTCTTACTCGGCATAGGTAACTTTCGAAATCAGGAAGTTTAAAGTCTGTAGAGCCGCTCTTAATATTTTTGAAAGCTTCTTGTCTTTTTTGTGAAAGATGGTAGGGAACAATAGCCATAAATAATCTCTTTTTTTAAATTTTGTGCAGGAGTATGGCATAAATTTAAAATATAATGGAGTAAAAAAGTGTATATCAATAATGTGAAGAATTCATTACTAGGGGGTAATATTGGAGTCTCGCAAGCTTTCTCTTTTCTCAGTATTTTTTGTTTTTTTTCTTGATAATTTTGGATTTGCTCTTGCTTTCCCTATTATCGCTCCTATGCTTTTAAACTCTCACTACCATTTCTTTTCACCTGAAATGAGCGTGTCTCTTAAGAATATCCTTCTTGGAGTTATGCTCGCTTCATTTTCTATTGGTCAATTTATAGGAGCTCCTATCATTGGTGATATGGCCGACTCTGTTGGAAGAAAAAGGCTTTTTTACGTAACGATAACAGGAACCGCTGTTGGTTTTTTTCTATCTGCTATTGCAATTTCACTTGAGAGCTATACTTTTTTACTTATCGCAAGGTTTTTATCAGGTCTTGTAGCCGGGAACCTCGGCATATGTCTTGCTGCGGTTGTTGATCTCAGTATAACAGAAGAAGAGAAAGGACGGAATTTTGGCTGGATAGCTACAATCGGTGGCGTTAGCTGGGTTTTATCCATGCTAATTAACGGCATTCTTTCGAATCCAAAGATTTTTAGTTTTTTCTCTCCAGCTCTTCCATTTTGGCTATGCGGAGGTTTGCTTCTTGTTTCTGTTATTCTTATTGCAAGATGGTATCAAGACACCTTTGAGGTATCTGAGAAAATGAAACTTGATCTGAAAAAAGGTTTTAAAGATATTGCGATGGCCTTTTCAGACAAGGAGACGCTAAATACTTTTATAGTAGCGTTTTTTTGGTATATGGGCTGGTTCATGATGCTTCAGTGGGTAACTCCTTATTATATCCACAGCTATAAGGCTTCACAGTTAAGTGTTACTTACCTTCTTATCGTATTCGGCGTTGCCTGGACAATCGGAAGCTGCGTGATCAACGCATATCTTGTGAAATACGTTGAAACGATAAAGCTTTTTCTCTTCTCTTCTTTTATTCTGTTTCTTGCGTTTTTCTTCATCCCCTTTATTCCTCAAACTTGGTTTTTATATACGGGCATTTCAATCGCTTCGCTTGCAGGCGCGATTGCCTGGCCGAACTTTAACAACATTGTTTCTCTTGCTGGAAATGAATCAGAACAGGGCAAGCTGATGGGGATCAATCAGGGCATGCTCGCTTTTGGGCAAGTGGTCGCTCCACTTCTCGGTGGATTGCTTGTGCTTTTCCTCTACAACTTAATTTTCTTTTCTTCCGCAATCTTCATTTTGATTTCTGTGATCATTATGTTCTTTGAAAGAAAGCGTTTTGTACGAAGATCTTTAAAGCAGAGTGAGTAATTCTCATGAGCGCAAAGTCCAAATCTTTAATCTCTGTATTCTTCGTATTCTTTCTTGATAATTTTGGATTTGCCCTAGCTTTTCCCATAATGTCTCCCATTATGCTCGACCCAAGCTATCACTTTTTTTCGCCAGAGATAAGTACTACTTTAAGAAACATACTCCTTGGTGTGATACTTGGAGCATTTCCACTCGGGCAGTTTTTCGGAGCGCCTACCATAGGAGATATGGCGGACTCTTTAGGAAGAAGGCGTCTTTTTCTACTAACTGTTACCGGAACAGCGATTGGTTTTTTTCTATCTGCTTATGCAATCTATCTAGAAAACTATCCATTTCTGCTTGCCGTTAGGTTTTTATCTGGGCTTGTTGCTGGTAATTTAAGTATTTGCCTTGCTTCTATTGTAGACCTTAGTGAAACAGAAGAAGAAAAAAGAAGAAACTTTAGCTTTATCTCAACAATAGGGGGTGTTAGCTGGGTTGTATCAATTTTTATTAATGGTCTTATTGCAAATCCAAAGCTATCGAAGTACTTTTCTCCGTCACTACCTTTTTGGATTTGCGGGTTGCTTCTTCTTGTCTCAGTTACATTCATATTAAAGTGGTATGAAGATGCGTTTATTCCTGAAAAAAAAGCCAAAGTCGACTTCAAAAAAGGGTTTAGGGAAATCACAATGGCTTTTGCTGATAGAGAGCTTAGGATGATATTTATTGTCGCTCTTTTTTGGTATGTCTCATCATTTATCTTGATACAGTGGGTCTCACCCTACTATATCAAGCTTTACAAAGCTTCTCAGCTTCAAGTTACTTACCTCCTTATTGCCATTGGTGTCGCTTGGACCCTTGGTAGCTGCGTAATCAACGTGTGGTTTTCAAAATTCATTGGAACACTTCAGTTATTTATCTGGTCAACATTCATCATGTTTCTTTCACTACTTGTAGTGCCTTTCTATTTAGAAGTTTGGTTTTTATATACTGCTTCATCTCTTTCGTGTTTATGCGCTGCGATTGGATGGGCAAACTTTAACAACATCGTATCTCTTGCCGGCAGAGTCACAGAGCAGGGGAAGCTCATGGGAATAAACCAAGCTATGGCGGCTATGTCTGAGGTGATTGCTCCAATGATTGGAGGGCTTCTTGTTTTTATTTCTTATGGACTCATTTTCTATGCATCAGCTTGTTTTGCTTTTATTGCATTTTTACTAATGCTTTTTGAAAAGAAACGATTTGTTGCAAGATCACATAAGTAGATCAAAAATCATAGGCTATGGTAACTAAAAGTTTTTAACAGGTTTTTTATGAAGACTCGTAACCTTAGTCTATTTGCTATTCTCTTTGTTTTTTTCCTAGACAACTTCGGTTTTGCCTTAGCTTTTCCGATTGTGCCTCCTATGCTTTTAAGCGACCATTCCCATTTCTTTTCACCTGATATCAGCACCTCACTTAGAAGTGTTTTATTGGCTATTGCTCTTTCCTCTCTTTCTATTGGCCAGTTTATTGGAGCACCAATCATTGGAGATCTCGCAGACTCTATCGGAAGAAAGCGCGTTTTCTACATTACGATCATCGGCACAGCATCTCGATTTTTTGTTGTTGCTCTTGCGATTTATCTGCAGAGTTATATTCTCCTTGTAGTAGCAAGGTTCTTGTCGGGTCTTGTTGCATCAAATGTTGCGATCTGCCTTGCGTCTATTTCAGATCTAAGTGAATCAGAAAATGAAAAGGGACGTAACTTTGGTTGGATTTCAACGATCTTAGGAATTGGTCTTGTTGTTTCTTCTCTTGTGAATGGATTTATGATCCATTCCAAATTTTTAAAGTCCATTTCTCCCTCTCTTCCTTTTATTCTTTGCGGCTTTCTGTTGCTGCTTTCTTTACTGTTTATTAAGCACTGGTTTACAGAAACACGAACACTCGATAAGAAGTTTCGTTTTAACTTAGGAAGTGGATTTAAACACGTTACAGATGCGTTTAGAGATAGAGAAACTTCTATTACGTATCTCTCTGCTTTTTTCTGGTATATGTCTTGGCTTTTGATGATCCGTTGGACTACTCCTTATTATCTCCATGAAGATCATGCTACAAGACTTGAGATCACTTACCTAATAGGTACGCTTGGCGTTGCTTGGGCGCTCGGAAGTGCTTTTCTAAATACCCAGCTAGTAAAGAAAATAGAAACAATGAATTTGTATATTTGGTCTACGTTTGTTCTCTTTGTGATTTTCCTTGCAATTCCAATACTAAAGCAACCTTTGTATCTATATATTGGGCTCTTCCTTGCAGGAGTTGCAGGGTCTGTTGCTTGGCCGAATCTCAGCAATACCTTGTCTCTTGTTGGAAAGGATGAACATATGGGAAAGCTTATGGGGCTGAATCAGGCAATGCTTGCTCTAGGAGAAGTCATTGGCCCGATACTAGGAGGTTTTCTTGTGATGATTTCTTACAGCTTTATCTACTACTTCGCAGCGATCTTTGCATTTATCGCATTTATCATTATGTTTTTCGAAAAAAAGCATTTTGTAAAACGATCGTTTATGTAGCAGCGACAACTTGATATTTTACACCTTTAAGTGTCTTAAAGAACTCGTTAAAGATGGAACTAGTCTTCATTTCGCTTGTCTCAAGACTTACTTTGATATAACCATCACGCGCTTTAAAGAGTCTTGAAAGTGTATATTGATTTTCATAGATACCAATATCTGGAATATTGCACTCGTAGATCACATCATCATGATTGAATACATAATGAAGCTTCCAGTTACTATATGGGCAATGCATTTTAAGGGATTCACGGCGTAGCTCTTTCATACGCATAATCGCTGAAGGGTCCTTATTTTGATCAAAGACAAGAGACTTAATATCGATTCTTCTCTCAAAGTACTCTTTGATCCTATCTGTGTTTCTTTTGCTATACTCAAGAACAAGGTTCGCATTTTTACCGACCTTATAGACTGTTGTTCCATAGCCCTCTAGGTCTGTTTCTTCTTTGATTTTTTGAAGGGTAGAAGTATTCTTTGGAACTTGCACAAGAATGCTTTGTTTATGCTCAAAGTCTTGCTGGAGAACTTCTTTCTCTAAGACCTCTTTTGGAGTCTCTTCAGAGTAGCCACTACCAAGCAAGCAGAATGAAGAGCAAAGAGCTACTAGCATAAATAGTTTTTTCATGTGGTCCTCTGTGTTTAAAGGTGAAAGTATAAAGGACAGATAGTTTAACTTTAATAAAAAAGATTTCTTTAAATGTTATATAAGCCAGCGCCTCTAAAGAAGGGGAGTAAGATAGGAATCGTAGCTCCTGCAAAGCCCGTTGATATAGAGCTTTTGGATCAAGTAAAGGGTTATATGGAAGAGTCTTCATATGAGCTTGTTTATCCAGGAAATGTGAAGGCCTCCTATGGATATTTAGCAGGAACAGACGCCCAAAGGGCCGAAGGGTTCGAGAGCCTCTTTTGTGATGATACAATCGATGCGATTTGGTGCTTTGCTGGTGGCTATGGCTCTATGAGAATCCTTGATAAACTTGATTTTGAAAAAATCAAACAAAATCCTAAGATCTTTATTGGAATGAGCGATATAACTGCTCTTCATATCGCGCTTCTACAGGAAGCTTCGCTAATCACATACCTGGGTCCGACTGTTTCGGTGATACATAGAAATAGAGTGGAAAAGTCCTCTTATACTGAAAATTATTTTTTAGAAACTTTAAGAGGTGAAGATGAGGAAACTACCTATCTCTATCCAACTGAAGCTCCATACCACACTAAAATATTAAGAAAGGGGATAGCAGAGGCGCCCATAGTAGGTGGCAACCTTGCTATGATCACATCTCTTATGGGAACGAAATGGCAGTTAGATACAAGAGGAAAAATACTGCTTCTTGAAGATGTAAATGAGCCGCCCTATAAAGTTGATAGAATGCTAACGCAGTTAAAGCTCTCTGGAATGTTTGATCATGTAAAAGGTCTAATACTCGCAACTTTTTATAGATGCGAGTCTGAAAAACAAACTCTCAGCCTTGAACAAGTCTTTAATGATGTGCTTAGCGGTTATGATTTTCCTGTATTATACGGTTTTCCATCCGGGCATATTAAGGATATGCTTACGATCCCTCTAGGTTCATTTGTTAGGATGGAAGAGGGAGTAGTAACACCTCTTAAAAAAAGGAACCACCAACTTCTAGAAGCTTGAGCTCTTCTTCCGTAGATTCTCTACCAAGGATTTTGTTTCGATGAGGGAATCTTCCAAATCTATCGATCACATCATAATGATCTTTTGCATAACCAAGGAAATTCTTCATGCTCTCTTTGAGAGTCTCAGGAGCCTCTTCGTAAAGCTCTTCATAAAGCCTCACGCACTCGATCTGATTCTCTAGATCCTCAGAATGCTCTAGTGGCAGGTAGAAGAATGCTCTTTCTATATAAGAAAGTTCTTTATGCAGGCCGCTATGGATACCCTCTTTGCAAAGAGCGAGTGCTTTTTTGTCATAAGCAACGAATTTTGGGGTGTTTCTATAGATGTTCCTAGAGAACTGATCTAGTAAAATAACAGTAGCCATGAGAGATCTAGGATCATTTCTTAAATTGTCGAACTTCCCGGCGTAGGCATCTTCAACAGCTGCTTGGAATTTTTCTGTAATCTCAGCATCAATTTCAGCTCCACCACCAAACCATAATTTTAAGCGATCATTTGGAAAATCATCCTTGTTTTCGATGTTTCCGAACCAAAAAAGTAACACTATTTGCAAAATTTCCATAATTTTCTCCGGATTTTTTTTCTAATTATAAAGTCTACAGAATCAATGTAATTAAAGCAGGCGCTTTTTTTAAGTGATTCATTTAGAAAAGATTAAACACTTCTATGATTATTAATGTAGTCTAATGGTGAAAAAAGAACAT
>JAJACS010000034.1 GCA_022601395.1 Chlamydiia bacterium
TTAAACATATAATAAAAAATTTAATAGATCTAAATAAAGATTTAAATTACTAATTATGTTATAATATTACTTTGATTAACATTATAAGTATTATAGAAAGGTAAAAAAATGGTAAGGGTTCCTGGTACAAGTTTTGAGTATGCAAAAGGTCATAATCCATATGGTACTACTGCTGCACGTACAAAAAAAGAGTTCGGTGGTAAGTATATCACAACTAACTTAAGAGGAAAGAGAGCTAAAACAGAGGCTTTTACTCCTTATGCAAGAACGCAACAGAGTGTTGCGGGAGCCGTTTCTAAGCAGTTTTCAAAAGATAGCTCTTCAGGTTTCACACTTGGTGGCGCTGCGAGTTTTGCTGCTAAGGCTGCTGTTGTTGCTGTTGGCGTAGCTCTTGCATCAAAAGGCGTAGAAGCTGTTTATAACGCATCTGAGATGCCAAGTTTAAGCGGTGCTCTTGAGTCTATTACATCAAGCTCAATAGCCACTGGAGTTTCAAATTTAGCATCTGGCACATATAACTTAGCGACAGACAATCCTTTAACAAGAGGTGTTTCAAGCACTTTTGAAGCTGTAGATAAATACATCCTTCCACCTGTTGTTTCAGCGCCTGCTAGAATGGTTGCAAATACAATCCTACATCCAGTACAAACACTTTCTGATGCAGCTGATATGGTAATAGATAATCCAGTAACAAGAACAGCAGGATACGTTGGAAGTGGTCTTTATCAAGTAGTTGATAACCCTGTAACGAGATTTGCTTGCAACTGGACAGTAGTTCCAGCATATGACCTCACAGCTTTCTTAACGAGTAATACATTGAGTTTAGGCTGGTCCATTACTAAAGGAACAGCTGGATATGGTTTGGATTTAACAAAAGGCACAGCAGGCCTTGCTTGGTACCTTACAAAGGGAACTGCAGGTATTGGCTGGTACATTACAAAAGGTACAGCAAACTTAGCTTGGGACAACCCAATATCAAATCTTGGAAAGTCACTAGTTTTAAACGTATTCGTTCCTCCAGGACTGAGAAACATGTTCTCTTCTCCTGAAGACCTTGTAGTCAATGCTCATGAAACAGTAGAAGCATCAGGAATTAATTTTCTGAAACCTGGTAGCCGCCTAGTGCTAGAAAAAGGAGCTAGAGTTGTTTTCACAGCAGGACAAGGTACTATAGACGTATAAAAATCACCCCCACAATCCCTCTAAAGAAGCCTCGGTTTTAAACCCGAGGCTTTTTTTTACTCTGGAGTTTTACCAAAGAGTGATTTTAAACCGCCAAAGGGACTGCTGCCGCTGCCGCCTGGCTGCAGGGCCTCTTTAAAGAGGTTTTGAAGCTTCTTATGCAGCACATCTTTCATCATTTCGTTGATGATGAGGCTTGTGAGCTGATTGGATGGAATACCGCCTTCTGAGCTTAGATTTTGGAACTCCATTCTTGGAATAGGTTTTAGCCTTTTGACCTTCTGATTGCCCTGCCTAAAGACCATATCAACGTTAAGATTCGTTATCACAAGGCGCTTAATAAGCACTGTTGTCTTAGAGTTATCTTCTGAGCTATCAGGGTCTGATTTTGAGCTTGAATTGATGTTGTTGATGATGGTTGTCCAGTTGCTCTTTGTGTCAAAAGCCTTTTCAAACTCAAGGCCAAGATATACATTAGAAAGAGTGATTTCATCTATCACAACATCATCTTTAAAGTAGTTGCTAATTGGGGCTTTTGCGATGGTTTTTTTAACTTTTAGAGCTCTTGGTATTGAAGAGCCTTTTGGGTTGTTCATCACAAAATCATAAACACCAATTTTTTTGGGTAGTAGGCTGATATGACCAATAGTCACTTTAACCTTTGCCATTTTACTGACACGCTTTGCAATCATACCAGGTACGTAATTCCAGCCAAAAAATCCAACGGCGAAAATCACGATGATTACGGCAATGAGTATGCCCCAAAACTTTTTCATAACAGCTCTCTTATTCTTTCTTCTTTATTTCTTCTTATAATAAAAAGGTATTAAACCTCACTAAAAATATGTTTATTTTGTTCTTATATATTGACTTCCAGAAAAAATAATATTAATAAGAGGTTTATATTGTTTCTATATTAGGTGGTTGTGGGAAATAAGCAGAAATTCCGGTTCTTCTTTGATTTCTTTAGAAAAGAATCAGCTTTCAACTATATCTACTTTGGGTTCTTTGCGTCTTGTCTACTCCTACTAAACATGTACCACTTAACTTCAATACCAGCTGGCACTTGGGCGGCTAAGATATTCTTTGTTGCCTACGGCATAGGAGAAACGATCTTTGAAATTTCTCTTTTTGTTCTTGTTGCTATGCTTCTTCGAGAATACACAAAAAGATTCATCTACTATTTCTATATTGGCTTTACATTCATCTTTTTGTTTTCGCAAGTAATTGAATTCTTGCTTGTTAAAATCATGGACATCTCCATGATCGAAGCCTTTGATGTTGTCTTTGGTGCTGACTTTGCAAACTTCATCGAGCTGCTCTATTTATCAGACATTGGGATCAGCGCCTGGATAGGTGTATTTATCGTTGCGATTGTCTTTCCGATTCTTGGGATCGTTTTATACAGACTATCAAGCAATCTTGCGAAGAAAAAGCCAATCTCATTCAAGCAGAGATACTTATTCCACTCCCTGATCATTCTACCTGTTCTTCTTTTAACGATTGATCTATCGCTGTCTTCTAAAGTGATCTGTACAGAGTTTGGAAAGTTTAAAAGAGCACTTCCTTGGAAAGGTACCTTTTTAAATGAAAAAGCTGAATCGATAAAACTTGCAGGACCAATAAAGCATAAGAAAGATCAAGCTCTTATTCTTGGCGAGCTCGACAAGCAGGACATTCAAAAAGGGTTTAAGCCGAACATCTACTTATTTGTAGCTGAAAGTTTAAGAGAAGATTTCATTACACCGATATCAGCACCGAACCTATCAGAGTTTAAAAGCGAGGGGATTTCCTCAACGGTCTCATTATCAAATGCAAATGGTACGAACTTCTCTTGGTTTTCAATCTTTCATTCTCAGTATCCTTTTTACTGGGCCTATAGAGAGAATCACAGGTGGAAAGATGGATCACTACCATTAAACGTTCTAAAAAGAATGGGATACAAAATCCATGTATATACATCAGCCCAACTTAAGTACTACAAGCTAGATGAAGTGATTCTTGGGAAAGATCAGAAGCTTGCTACAACATTTAAAGAGTTTACTCACTACGGAGACAAGCCTGCTTGGAAGAGTGACGAAGAAACAATCAACGCTTTTATGGATGACTTTGATCATCATCACGAAAGAGAAGGGAACGTATATATTGTTTTCTTAGATTCCACACATTTCAACTATTCCTGGCCAGATAACTTCCCTGAGAAATTTCAACCTGCAAATGATTTAAACTGGAGTCACAGGTTATCTAGTAATCCGCTCAAGTTAATAGAAGTTAAAAATCGTTACAGAAACTCCATAGCTTATGTAGATAGTCTCTTTGCGAAATGTACAGATCTGATCAAGAAAAAGGGGATGTATGACGATTCTGTGATTGTATTTACCGGTGATCATGGAGAAGAGTTCAAAGAAGAAGGAAAGCTCTTTCATGCATCGAACTTAAACATCGTACAAACCTCTGTTCCTATTTACTATAAACTTGGGGCAAAGAAGTACGAGTGTAAGAAGAAATTAAGGCTCAGCTCCCATGTGGACATATTCCCAACGATCATCCATCACGTTGATGAGTCTGAAAGGTTCACTGGCTATTTTGATGGACATTCCATTATGTCAGATAAGAAGCCTCAATTTACGTATGTAGCGAGGTACAACTCTTGCAATCACCCTTATGAGTTTTATTTACATAATGGATTTGAGCATGTCGTGTTTAGGTTCTCGCGAGAGCGGAGCGTGTTCCGAAGTAAGTCTTTAAAGATATTGGGCTTGCATCAAGGTCTCAATACGATAAATATCACAAAAGATGAAGCTCTTCATCGGTATTCTCGACAGTTAAATGCAGTCTTTAATCTAAAAGACTAACTTTCTTCTTGCTTGTAATCTTGTAACGCTTCATCATTACAATTTTACAGAGGTTAATATGCAATCAGATATTTGGAAAACTTTTCTGACTCTTTGCTCAAGCTCATCAGATATGCAAAAGCTTGATGAGTTCTTTGAGCTTATTTTTACAAAAGAGGAACATGAAACCATTGAAAAAAGGCTTGTTGTGATTAAAAAGCTTCTTGAGGAAAAGACGACGCAGAGAGAGATCTCCAAAAAATATAAGGTGAGTATCTCAAGTATCACAAGAGGGTCAAACGCTTTAAAAATTGTCTCAGATGAACTGAAAGGGTCTTTAAAGAAGACTCTTCTTTTAGAGGAAAAATAATGTTAGGGAAACTATCGTTTGAGGACTTTAAAAAGCTTGCTAAAGCAGGTAATAAGGTTCTTGTTTATGAAAGGCTTGCAGGGGATTTAATCACTCCTATTTCGGCTATACGCATTGCTGAGGATCGTTATGAGAATTTGGCATTTCTAGAATCTGCAGAGCTTGATCAGAAAGTGGGAAAGATGTCCTGTATAGGGATCGATCCTATTTCGACGTTCTACGCTTTTAAAGAGTCTTGTTACATTGAGAAAGATGGCGTAGTAGAAAAGCTTGAAGAAAGCCCCATAGAGGCTTGTAGAAAGTTCATAGATAACCATCTTTATAAGGCTAATAAGAAGCTAGATGGATTTCTTGGTGGTGGTACAGGTTTTTTGTCATATGACGGGGTTCGTTACTTTGAAAAAGTGCAAGATTCACATTTGCAAAATCAAAAGATACCCGATCTTATGTACCAGGTGTTCCGTAAATATATATCCTTTGATCACAAGCATAAAATCGTTACCCTAGCTGTATCTGTTGATGTGACTAAAGATTTGAAAAAAGACTATGAAACAGCAAAAGCTGCAATCGAAGAATTGAAGTCTCTTTTCTTTCATCCAAGTTTTCCAAAAAAGGATGAAAGATGTCTTGATAAGCTCTCTAAGAAATCGTTTCAAACAAGTCTTGAACTTTCAGACAAAGACTTTGCCTCTATTGTGGAAAAAGCTAAAGACTACATTAATGAGGGCGATGCGTTTCAGATTGTTTTATCTAGAACTATTGAAGCTGAGCTCCACTGCTCTGCGTTTGATTTTTATAGAGCTCTGAAATTTGTTTCTCCTTCACCTTATATGTTTTTCATCAAAAGACCTGATTTCACCATTCTAGGAGCGTCTCCTGAGAAGTTATTAAGTGTCGAAGACAGAAAGCTTGAAACAATACCGATAGCTGGAACAAGAGCCAGGAAGTCTATTGAGGAAGATGATGAGATCATGAATGATTTGCTTACGGATGAAAAAGAAAATGCAGAACATATGATGCTTGTTGATCTTTCTAGAAACGATCTTGGAAAGATTTCTGAGATTGGCTCTGTTAGGGTAAAGGCTATTAAGAAAGTGCAAATCCTCTCACATGTCATGCATCTTATTAGTATTGTGGAAGGAAAGCTTAAAGCCGACGTTCATCCGCTTGATGCTCTTGGTAATGTGTTTCCAGCAGGAACTCTTTCTGGGGCTCCTAAAATTAGGGCCATGGAGATTATTGATGAGCTTGAAACATCAAAGCGAGGGGTATATGGAGGAGCCATTTTTTATATAGATCCCAATTTAAATATGGATTCTTGTATCGCTATTAGAATGGCGCAAATCATTGGAAATAAAGTGATTATGAGAACAGGAGCTGGGGTTGTTCATGACTCTTCTCCCAAACTTGAGGCTGATGAAACCCATCAAAAAGCTCGCGGCCTTTTAGAAGCTCTTAAGCTTGCAATGGAGGGATCACTGTGATTGTACTCATCGATAATTATGACAGCTTTACCTACAACCTATTTCAGATGCTTTCTTGTGCAAAACAAGAAGTAAAGGTAATAAGAAATGATGCTGCGAGTATCGCAGAAATCAAAGCATTGAAGCCTTCTGGTATCGTAATTTCACCAGGGCCTAAAACACCAAAGGATGCTGGAATCACAGTTGATGTGATTAAGAACTTTATAGGAGAGGTTCCTATACTTGGCGTTTGTCTTGGTCACCAGGCGATGGCTTATGCTTTTGGTGGCGTTGTTTCAAAAGCTGAAAAAATCGTACATGGAAAATCTACGATTGTTTTTCACACAAGAAGGGGAATTTTTAAAGGAATCAAACTCCCTTTTAAAGCAGGTAGGTATCATTCATTAATAGTAACACGAGATCATTTGCCTGATATGTTTTCGATAGAAGCTGAAACTCCTAAAGGAACCATTATGGCAATTCGCCATATCCAGCACCCATGTTTTGGTGTGCAGTTCCACCCTGAGTCCATTTTGACAAGTGAAGGAGAAAAAATGCTTCATAATTTTGTGAACATTTGCACGGAGTATAAAAAGTGAAAGAAATTCTAGAAAAGCTTGTTTTGCGATCGGATCTTTCTGAGAAAGAATGCAGCGACGCTATGCACAGCATGCTCACAGAAACGAATCTCTCGCAATCAGCTGCGTTTCTTGCTCTTCTTCATGCTAAAGGACCCACATCTCATGAGATCGCCGTTTTTGCAAAGAGTCTAAGAAATATGATGATCCCCGTACCCTTGCAAGGTGATTTCCTAGATATCGTAGGAACAGGTGGTGACAATTCACATAGCGTAAATATTTCAACAGGTGCAGCGATTGTTGCGGCTTCTTGCGGCGTGAAAGTAGCCAAGCATGGAGCAAGAGCCTCAAGCTCTAGATGCGGCTCAGCTGATGTTTTGGAAGGCTTTGGTCTTCCTCTTGAAATAACTCCTGCGGAAGTAAAAGAGTGCTTAGAGGATGTAGGGATCACTTTCATGTATGCTCCCTCCTTTCATCCTGCGTGGAAGTCCGTTCGGGCGGTGCGCAAAGAGCTACAAATAAGAACGGTATTTAACATACTGGGGCCTCTTGTTAACCCTGCAAATGTTTCTCATTATGTTATTGGAGTGTATCACAAGCCACTTGTAGAACTTATCTCAGGAGCTTTAATAGAGATGCATGTAAAACGCTCTTGCGTTTTCCATGGATGTTCTATGGATGAGCTTTCTCCTCTTGGAGCTTCTCATGTGATCTTTATTGAAGATGGTGTAAAAACCCCTATGACAATCAATCCGCTTGATTATGGAATAGAGCCTTGCTCTTTAGGTGATTTAAAAGGTGGAGACGTAGCTCTCAACGTGAAAAAGCTTGCACGTGCACTCAAAGGAATCAAAGGCCCTATATTCGATGCCATTTCCTTAAATGCAGCACTTGCTATATATGTATATGGAATTGCGAATGATTTTGAAGAAGCACTTCAACTTGCAAGAGATGCAATGGAGAAAGGCAAGCCTTTTGATCTTCTTCAAAAATGGATAGCTCACTTTAACTAGGAAAAGACTATGACAATATTAGATAAGGTCCTTGTTCACAAACAAAGGGAAATCGAAAGATTACATGATAAAGAAAAAGCAGGAGAGCTTCCAGAGATCACTGCTTATCTTAAAGGTAAAATGGTAGAGGCTCCGCATAGCTTTAAGAAAGCTATGGAAGAGAAATCATTTAACGTGATTGCAGAGATAAAAAGATGTTCTCCATCAAGAGGAGAAATAGCTGAAATTGAAAATCCTGAAAAGCTCGCTAAGCAGTATGAACTTGGCGGGGCTAGTGCTCTTTCTATCTTAACAGATAGAAAATACTTCGGCGGCTCTATCGAAGATATTAGAAAAGTGAAGCAAGTAGTAAACATCCCGATCCTAAGAAAGGATTTTATCATGGATAAGATCCAAATTGCAGAAGCTGCATCAGAAGGTGCTTCTTGCATATTGCTTATTGTAAAAGCCCTTAAAGAAGAGACAAAAGAACTCTTTGATTTTGCAACAAGTATAGGTATGGATGTGCTTGTTGAGATACATAGTACAGTAGAGCTTGAGCTTGCAATCGATATTAAGACAGAGATAATAGGCGTAAATAACAGAAACTTAGAGACTTTTCACACAGATCTGGAAGCTTCATTAAAGCTTGCTCCTATCATACCAAACCATATGATCCGCATCGCAGAGTCTGCGATCTTTAACGAGGATGATATTAAAAGAGTCAAAGAAGCGGGGTATAACGGCGCGCTCATCGGACAAGCTTTAGTAGAATCTGAAAACCCAAAAGATCTTATACGGAATTTTCTGAAGGCTGCAGAAGATGAGTAAGGCAAAGATCAAAATCTGCGGAATTAAGAACAAGGATCATATAAAAGAGATCGCAAACTATGGAGCTCATTATATTGGCCTTGTTTTTCATGAAGAGTCTAAAAGGTATATAGAGCCTAAAGAAGCTTCTTATATTGCGCAGGCTGCAAGAGAGTATCACCTAGAGCCTGTTGCGGTATTTACGCATCATACAGCCTCTGAAATGCAGAAGATCATCGATCTTCTAGACCTTAAAACGATACAGCTGCATGGTGAGAAATCTTTAGCTGAGCAAAAGAACCTTAGTAAAGACATAGCAAGGATCTATGCATTCCATGTGCATGAAAATGGCGAGTTTGAAGAAAGGCCTTCCATTTTGAAAAATTTTAGAAAATCAAGAGATTATTTACTCTACGATGGTATGGTACCAGGGTCTGGAAAGTTTTTTTCTTGGAAGGATTTTGAGCCGATAGAGGGATATGATTTCTTTCTTGCAGGCGGGCTTACAAGCTCACGTGTAAAAGAAGCTTTGCATCATACCCATCCCTTTGCTGTGGACGTTTCTTCAGGTGTTGAAGATGCAAAGGGTGAAAAGTGTATAAAGAAGATAAAAGCCTTCATTGATGAGGTAAACAGTGTATACGTTTAAAAGATACGGGGACTATGGCGGTGGATATATTCCGGAGAGTTTATACACTCCCGTTACAGAACTTATTGATCTTTGGAAAGAAGTCAAAAAATCAAAAGCCTTTTGGGAAGAATACATCAAAATTCTAACAACTTATGTGGGGCGTCCAACACCTCTAACAGAGGCAAAACGACTCTCACACTTTCTTGGAGGCGCTAGGGTCTTTTTAAAAAGAGAAGATCTCCTGCATACAGGTGCTCATAAGATCAACAACACGATCGGGCAGTGTCTTCTTGCAAAGCTTTTAAAAAAGACAAGAGTGATCGCAGAAACAGGAGCTGGGCAGCATGGCCTTGCTACAGCGACCGCTTGTGCTTATCTTGGGCTTGATTGTGAAATTTACATGGGCGCTCAAGATGTAAAAAGGCAAGAGCCGAACGTGAAAAAGATCAAACTCCTAGGGGCAAAGGTACGCTCTGTGAATGCAGGTTCATCCACTCTTAAAGAGGCAGTGAATGAAGCAATGCGAGATTGGTCAAAGAACTATGATCATACCCATTACTGCATAGGATCTGCCCTTGGTCCTGACCCCTATCCTGAAATGGTAGCTCATTTTCATACAGTGATTGGAGAAGAGACAAAAGAGCAAGCAAATGAAATATTCGGGAAAAATCCTGATAAGATCATAGCTTGTATCGGCGGAGGATCTAATGCTATTGGAATTTTTAGACCGTTTATTGAAGATGAGGAAGTAGAGCTTATCGGTGTAGAAGCTGGAGGGAAGTCGCTAAAAAGTGGTGAGCATGCTGCAAGGTTCTACGCTAAAAAGAAAGGTGTACTTCACGGGTTTTATAGTTACCTTCTTCAAGATGATAATGGCCAAATAGCAAATACCCACTCAATTTCAGCAGGACTTGATTACCCTGCAGTAGGTCCTGAGCATGCTGACTTATTTGATAAGAAGAGAGTGAAGTATGTGAGCGCTTCTGATGAGAAGGTTCTTTATGCATTCTCTATGCTTACTAAGCTTGAGGGGATCATACCAGCTCTTGAATCAGCACATGCACTCGCTTATCTTTTTGAAGAGCGGCAGAATTTTAAACCTTCTGAGAACATTGTTGTGAACCTGTCTGGTAGAGGAGACAAAGATCTTCCAGAGCTCTTTATGACAAACAAAGAACTGTTTGAGGATGTAGATGAATAGAATAGCAGAAGCATTTAAGGACAAAAAGCCCTACATAGGCTATTTGACAGCAGGTGATGGCGGCCTTGACTTCACAGAAGAGGCATGTCTTGCGCTCATTAAAGGCGGAGTGGATATCTTAGAGATAGGCGTTCCTTTTTCTGATCCTGTTGCAGATGGCAAAACCATACAAAAAGCGATGACAAGAGCTCTTGAAGCTGAAACGACTCTTAGGAGTACTCTTGAAATGGTAAAGTCCTTACGAGAAAAAACGGACATTCCTCTTATTCTTTTTTCCTACTATAACCCGATCTTAAATCTTGGTGATGAGTTTTATACCTTAGCGAAAGAGTCAGGAATCGATGGGGTGATCATTGTAGACCTTAACCTCGATGAGGCAGGCACCTTCCAAAAGAGTCTGCTGAAAGAGGGCTTAAGCATGATTCATTTAGCATCTGTGTCTACAACGACTTCTAGGATAAAAGAGATATCCAAAAATTCGACCTCCTTCATCTACTATGCCTGTCAGAAAGGTACTACAGGGATGAAGTCTGAATTCCCAGAAGATATGCAAGAGCAACTTGAGAAGATTAAAGGAGCAAGTAAACATCCCATAGCTGTCGGCTTTGGCATTTCGACAAAAGAAATGGCTAAAAATGTACTAGAGCATGCAGATGGTTTTGTTGTCGGCTCATTTTTTGTAAACGCAATTGAAAACAAGAAAACTCCAAGCGAGCTAGAAGAGCTTGCAAAGAGTCTCGATCCAAGATAGGTAAATTATGCTGTTATATTTAAAAGAAGAAGCGAGCGAGTCTGATGTAAATAATCTTATGGAGAGACTCAAGTGGATGGGACTTGTTGCTAAATCGTCTGGTCATATGGGAGCTTATACAGTCGCCATATTAGAGGGGATCGACAAGAATGTTGATAGAGATGCGTTTAGTACACTTCCTATGGTTAAAGAGGTAAGGGAGCTGAAACACGCCTTTAAGCTCGCATCAAAAACTGCACCAGATCATAAGTCGCAAGTAAGAATAAAAGATGTAGCTATAGGTTCTGATACCATAGCTATTATGGCTGGTCCCTGCTCTATTGAGTCCAAAGATCAGATGGATACAGTTGCAGCTTATCTAGCAGAGAAGAAAGTGCAGATCTTAAGAGGCGGTGCATACAAGCCAAGAACCTCTCCTTATTCTTTCCAAGGCCTTGGAGAAGAGGGAATGAAGTTCATGAAAGAAGCTGCTGATAAGTACAACCTAGTTACGATCTCTGAGGTGATGGAACCTGATCAGATCCCACTTCTTTCAGAGTATGTTGACATTTTGCAGGTGGGAACAAGGAACATGCAGAACTTTTCTCTTTTAAAACATCTTGGAAAAATCAAAAATCCGATCTTTCTAAAAAGAGGGCTCTCTGCGACTTACCAAGACTTTTTAATGTCAGCAGAATACATCCTTGGCCATGGCAATCCTAATGTGATCCTTTGTGAAAGAGGGATACGCACTTATGAAACCCACACAAGAAATACCTTAGATATCGCTGCAGTGCCGATACTGCAGGAGCTCTCACACCTTCCTGTGATCGTAGACCCGTCGCATGCAGCAGGGATTAGAAAGATGGTGAGACCGCTATCTAAAGCTGCAGTCGCAGCAGGAGCTGACGGCCTTATGATAGAGATGCACCCAAATCCAGACGAAGCCTTTTCTGATAAGGATCAGACGATTGATTTTGATGAGTTTGCAAAGGTGATCAAGGAACTAAAGCCTATCGCAAAAGCTGTCGGCAAAACAGTGCTGTAGCTTTATGGCAGTTAAACATATCGATAAACTAAGCAGAACCGAGAGAGTTTAGTTTTCAGAGTCGGTCAATGTTTTTTTCAGGGATTCCAGAAAGCTCGGAATAAGTTAAGTCCTTATTTTTGGTAAGATCGATGCTTTGTAGCTGGTTGTTGCTTAGTTGAAGCGATCTCAAAGCAGTATTTTGACTCAGATCGATGCTTTGCAGCTGGTTGTTATTTAGTTCAAGCTCTCTCAATGCAGTATTTTTACTCAGATCGATGCTTTGCAGCTGGTTTCCGCTTAGCTCAAGCCAAGATAAATAGGTGTTGCTACTAAGATCGATGCTTTGTAGCTGGTTGTTGCTTAGTTGAAGCGATCTCAAAGCAGTATTTTGACTCAGATCAATGCTTTGCAGCTGGTTTCCGCTTAGTCCAATCCTTTCCAAAACAGTATTCTTGCTAGGATCGATGTTTTGCAACTGGTTATCGTGAAGGCCAAGCCAGTCTAAAGCAGTATTCTTGCTAAGATCAATGCTTTGCAGCTGGTTGTTATTTAGTTCAAGCGATCTCAAAGCAGTATTTTTACTCAGATCGATGTTTTGCAGCTGGTTTTCGTTTAAGTAAAGGGTTGTCAAAGCAGTATTCTTACTAAGATCGATGCTTTTCAGCTGGTTATCGTTTAGGTAAAGATCTGTCAAAGAAGTATTCTTACTAAGATCGATGCTTATCAGCTGGTTTTCCCTTAGGTCTAGATCTGTCAAAGAAGTATTCTTACTAAGATCGATGCTTTTCAGCTGGTTATCGTTTAGGTTAAGATCTGTCAAAGCAGTATTCTTACTAAGATCGATGCTTTTCAGCTGGTTATAGTTTAGGTAAAGGTTTGTCAAAGAAGTATTCTTACTAAGATCGATGCTTATCAGCTGGTTTTCCCTTAGGTCAAGATCTGTCAAAGCAGTATTCTTACTAAGATCGATGCTTTGCAGCTGGCAGCTGCTAAGGGATAGAGTATTTAAGTTAGTTAGTTTTTGGATTTGAGGTGGTACTAGCTTTAAGTTAGAGTCTGGCATATTGACGCTATCAACAAGATTTAAGTACTGCTGGTTTTGTTGCTTGTGGAATTTTTGTATAACAGCACCTAATATCGTGGGATCATCTAAAGATCTAAAATCGCTATTCTCTGATTCGATTTCAAGCAGGGTGGCTAAACTCCCCCCTGGTAACTGATGTGCTAAAATGTAATAAAAAAAGTTCTTGTATGAATCTTTTAGCTCCGTTTGGTATTTATCTTCTAAGTTGCTAAATAACCCTTGCATTTCTGCAAGTGTAATGTTCTCTAGATCACCAGTGTATAATAGGTACTCGGAAAGAACTTTTTTAAGAGCGTTAACTAGTCGCACTCCCTCGGCTCCGTTTGCTCCTCTGTCAAGCTTCTCAATCCCACTTTCTCTTTTCACAGCTTCCATACAAACTCTATTTAGAAAAGAGTGTGGGTGCTCTGCGCAGTAATCAGCAAAGGTGTTTAGTAGAATAGTTCTGTTTACGCTTACGGGAATTGAATTAATTAGATTTCCATCTACATCTTTTAAAACGTGCATAGCTTCTTCAGACGCAACTGCTTCATCTGCGTTTAAATAAGTAAATATCCCATGTTTGGGTTTTGCGAAAACATGACTGAGAGCGTAAGAAGAATTGCTTTTTTTACGATTCTCATTCATAGCAGCCTGTATAAAGCACTTTTTGATAGCCTTTAGTGAGGCTTTTTCACTTCTTGTGCATTTGTCTTTTGATTGAAGGCATTCAACAGATCTTTTGCAAAATCCCTTAAACGCACTAAATAAGCTGTCTAGTGAGGGGGTTTCTTTAAGACACGTGGCAACACATTTTGCGACTGCAGGGGATTTTAAAGCCTTAGTTCTATCCAGGGCTGCTGTCATGTTTTTCAATGTATCACTAGAAAGCTCTTCGTAACCTCTTAAATGGCCAACTTGTGAAACCGTAAGCCTATTTGGGTGGGCATATAATTTCATAATAATTCACTTATTGTTATAAATAGTTGTATAAGTATAAATAAATTTAAGTTTATATTCAATTTAAAGTAATATTTAAAATAATAATTAGTTTAATTAAAATTAAAACTCGACAGTAGTTTTTGTTAAAAAAAAGTATACAATGTTTTAGGTTTGATTTACTTGGACTGGAATAGCCGATAGGTATGCATCCAAACACTCGTGAAGCTTTTTCTGATAAGGATTAGACGATTGATTTTGATGAGTTTGCAAAGGTGATCGAAGAACTAAAGCCTATCGCAAAAGCCGCTGGAAAAACAGTGCTGTAGCTATATATCAGTTAAACATATCGACAGCTACGCCTACCTCTGCACCGTACGGCTTTTGCAATAGAGCAAAAAGGGTAGTAGTAGCTTTTTTCAATAAAGCTATCTGATAAATATCTAGTTTTTGTGAAAGCATTTTCCTACCCTAAAAAATGATTCAACTTTTTTTTTGAGGTAGAATAGTGGAAGACACATGCCATGAGAATAGCACGAGAAATCAGAAAACCATAGCCTACCTCTATAATTATTCTAACCACGTACAAGTATACAGGAATTCAACTATTTTTTGAATATATAAAATAATTTATATTTGTCTAGGTGAGTCCATGGACTGGATTTGATGATCTTTTGTACTTTAGCTAGTCTTTCTGTACTTCGACAGGAACAAAAGACTCAGGAGACAGCTTTAAATCATTTAAGAGTCCTATGCCTGTATTGGGCTTGTTCTCTTCTAGATGGTGGAAAAGCTTTCTTCCGTCATTTGGCAGTATGATGCCAAAGAGAGGAGTGAATACAGTAGCAACAAGGTATACGATAGCCTTTGGAATACCAACGAGATCTTTTAGCCACTCTGTTGTTTTATCTTCAATAAACTTGTCTGGATTTGTAAAAAAGGCAGAGAATGTCACGAATTTCAAAGTCTGGAATATGACAGTCGATACCGTATCAATAGCTTTTACAAGAATCGTTGGGATAAATAGCTTCGCATGCTCAAACCTCAGTTCACTAGGAGATCTCTTTTGGAAGAGTTTTCCTGTAGCGGCATCTTTTACACAGTCGTGCACAGCTGTATGCTTTTCTTCTATATCGGTCCATTCATTTAGAACCTTATAGGAAGGAGTCTTGTTAACGTCAGGAGCAGTTTCTTCAGGTGCTTCTATAGTAGTTGTTGCAGCACCATTAACTCTTGCATCAAGCTCATCTGACTGAGCACCCACAGGTGCTCTTAGTTCTGGTATTTGAGCTGTTGGATCCTTTGCAACTGGCGTAGCCATAATATCCTCGTATATTAAATTTTTAACTAATTATAACATAAATTATAATAGAT
>JAJACS010000035.1 GCA_022601395.1 Chlamydiia bacterium
CGATCTATGAAATTGAAACATTAGCAGGAACAGTAAAAAAAGTTAATGATAACCGACCTTTATGGAAAAACTTAAATAAAATAAAACAAAAAATAACTAAACATAATTATAACAATTACGTTAATTAACAAAAACAAAGCTTAGGCTCACCTGAAAACATGATTCAACTTTAAAAATTATAATAAAAAAAAATTTAAAAAAGAGTTGAAATAATAACAAATTTACCTGATTTTAGTGTGAATCCATAAACTTGAACTTTTTTAACGTCTTAGACAACTTGTATTGAATAACTTAGGGCGAAAACAATAATGAGAGGTAGTGAGTTAAGTATTTCACTGTAAACAACCTAAGTGAGGCTGGATCAACTCATCAATTGTTCCCATTTTTGATAAGATTCTTTTAGTTTTTGCTCAACTTCTTTTTGTTTTTTCAAAGTTGCAACACGTTCTGCATCCGGTGTGTTTTTGTAAAAAGATTCACTCGAAATAAGCTCTTGTAAATCCTGAAGTTCCTTTTCAAGTTTTTGGCATGTTTTCTCTATGGAATTTAGCTTTTTTTTACATACTGCATCAGGTTTTACTTTCTCTTCATTCGAAACTTTTTTAACCTTCTTATTTTTCTTAACAGCACTCAAGTTTCTGTCTAAATAATCAAGCTTTCTCTTTTCAACATACTCATCATATGTTCCAAGAAAATCAAAGTAACCATCTGCCCTAAGTTCTATGATTCTTGTCGCAACATTAGAGATAAAATACCTGTCGTGAGATACCATTAAAAGCGTTCCACTATACTCTTGCAAAGCTTCCATAAGAGACTCGCTACTCTCTAAATCTAAATGGTTTGTAGGCTCATCAAGAATAAGAAAATTCTGACTCTCAAGCATCACAGATGCAAATACAAGTCTTGATTTTTCACCACCACTTAATTGCGCAACTTTTTTACCCATCTCATCTGAATGAAATAACATTGCACCAAGCGTAGAACGTAACTTTTGCTCTCCAATATTCGGATGCATATCGGCTAAACATGCAAGAACTGTTTTATTCTTATCTATCTCTCTTTCAAAATATTGCGGAAAATAGGCAACCTGCACAGACTCTTTAAACAAACTCGTTCCTTCATCCGCCTTTAAATGGTCTGTTACAATTTCAAGAAGTGTCGATTTTCCTATTCCATTGGCACCAACAATCGCTATTTTTTCACCCTTATGAACGTTGAAAGTCACCTTTTCAAGCACTTGATTCTCACCAAATGATTTACTGATACCCTCTATCACAAGTGGTACAGCTGCAGACCTTTTCGATACAGAAAAACGAAATGACGGGAAGCATCTAGAAGTCGGTTCTAACATGTGAGTTTTCTTTTCATCTTCTAATCTTTGAGAAGCTTTAAACTTAGACTTTGCCTGCTTTGCTTTGGTCGCTTTTGCACCATACTTATCAATAAAGTTCTGCAGATGTTTCTGTTTTTTTTCGATATTTCCAACGCTCGCTTCTTTCTGCAGTAGAGCGTCTTTTTTCTGGAAAAGAAAATCATCATAATCACCTGTGTACATCGTGATCGTGCCATAATCCACATCCATCATGTGCGTACAAACTTGGTTAAGAAAAAACCTATCATGAGAGCAAATGATCACTGTTCCAGCAAAGTCCGTTAAGTAACCCTCAAGCCACCTAATCGATATAATATCCAAATAGTTTGTCGGTTCATCAAGTAGAAGTATCGACGGGTTTATGAATAAAAGCTGCGCAAGCATCACTCTCATTTTATAACCACCAGACAAGATTTTGAGATCAGACTCATGCTTACTATTTTCTATCCCAAGCCCTTCCAGAAGCTCTGCTGCAACACTTTCTGCCTCATAGCCATTTTCTGCCTCAATGATTTCTTCACAGTATCCAAGACGCTCAATATCTGTTTCAGAGAGTTCTTCATTTTGCAGAATTTCATTCTTTTCATGCATCGCATCCCAGAGTCTTTTCTTACCCATTATGACAACGTCTAAGATACGGTTACTCTCAAGTTTGTAGTAATCTTGCTTCAAGATGCCAATTGTCGCATCTTTTGGTTTGACGATCTCACCTGAAGTAGGCTCAAGATCTAGACTTAACACTTTCAAAAAGGTTGTTTTCCCACTGCCATTTGCGCCAACAAGTCCATATCTTGTTTTTGGAGTGAGTTTTAAGTTTACATCTGCAAATAGAGTCCTAGTCCCAAATGCAAGCTTTAGATTTAAAAGTGATAACATGACTTCCTAAAAATTATCCGATTCGTATAGTGTACAAAAACAATCATTCTGAAACAATAAATACTAAAGTCTTAATATTGAATTTTTTAAAGCGAGGTATCACAGTGAAGTTTGCCCTATTTACATTTCTAGCCCTTTTTGTAGCTTCTTTTAGCATCTGTAACGCAAAAGCTACTCACACTCATAAAAATCACATTACAGCAAATAAGACTACTCAAAATCAGTCTAAATACCAGTTAACACTCTATTATAAACCTCATTGTCCTTACTGCATTAAGGTAAACCGATACCTGCGATCCATAGGTAAAGAAATCCCTCTAAAGAACACACGAGTCAGTAGTTATGAAAAAGAACTCATTAAAATTGGCGGAAAAAGACAAGTACCCTGTCTTGTAATCGACGGGAAAGCTCTTTACGAATCGGATGCGATTATTGATTGGTTAAAAGCCCACCGTAATGAAATATAAAAAAAAGCCATAAGGTTTTACCTTATGGCTTTCATAATAAAGAAATTAGGCCTTACTTATTTACTATGAGGGGGTTTTTTCTTAGGCTTGTGAAAAGGGTGTGAATGTGGTGATGATGATGGTTCCCTCGGATCATTAGACGTTTTCTTGTGTTTTTTGGGACTTTTACGCCCTTTTTTATGCGGGGTCATACAAATTCTCCATGTTTTTTTGAATTTCCACGGTTTTGGAAATTCCTATAATTTCAATTTATAATTTATAAAAATAGTTTCATAGCACTCTTTCAGCAGGATTTTGCAAGATATTGGACCCCAGCATTTTTGCTCTTATTATTTTTATCTGCAGCAAGAGAGCTCTTCGATATCAAAAAGGTATACATAACTCTTCTCATTTAAACATAAATCTTGTATGTCTAACTTCTTAGCACAATTTTGATAGAATGAACCTATAGGTGAATTTTGCAAACAAAACTAAATACCCCAACAAGAGTTATAAGTGTCTTTGTTCTTGCGATGTTCAACGTTGCAATCATGGCCTCTTTGAGAAACCTGCCCCTCGTTGCAGAGTTTGGACTAAGTGCTATTTTCTTTTTTGGAGTAGTAGGGATTGGATTTTTAATTCCTTGCGCACTTGTATCAGCTGAACTTGCAACAGGTTGGCCAAAGTCAGGCGGCATTTACGTCTGGGTTAGAGAAGCCTTTGGTGACCGTTGGGGCTTTTTCGCTATATGGATGCAGTGGGTACACAACGTATCTTGGTATCCTGCTATTTTATCCTTCTGTGCTGCAACAATCGCCTATGTATTTGATCCCCAACTCGCCACAAATAAATACTTCATCCTGAGCATTATTATTGTCTCTTTTTGGGGCATGACCATTTTAAATTACAACGGGATCAAAACCTCTAGTATCGTTTCAACAGTTGGAGTAATTGTAGGAACTCTTTTTCCCGGTATTTTGATTATTAGCCTTGGGATCTCATGGATCATTGGTGGCCACCCACTTGAGATTAATACAGGTTTTGGAGCAGTCATTCCTGATCTCTCAAAGCTTGATAACATCGTATTTATGGGAGGATTGTTCCTTACCTTTGCTGGACTAGAAGTATCCGCAGGTTACGCCGGAGAAGTTAAAGATCCGCAAAAGAACTACCCAAGAGCTATCTTGCTTGCAGGTGGAATTACTTTTGTGTTGCTCCTGCTTGGATCCGTGGCTATCTCCATTGTGATACCACAGAAAGACATCAGCCTTGTTGCAGGTGTAATGGAAGCCTTTAAAACGCTCCTTGCTAAATACAACATCGTTTGGATGCTCCCCATTATAGGCATTCTACTTGTTTTTGGATCACTTGCTGAAGTGAACTCTTGGATCATAGGGCCTGTGAAAGCTCTTTACACAACTTCTATCCACGGGAACCTCCCTCCACTATTGCAACGCCAAAATAAACACGGCGTACCTATACACCTTCTTACATTCCAAGGGATCATCATGAGTTTTTCTTCCCTTGTGTTTTTGTTTATGCCCAATTTAAGTAGTTCCTATTGGATCTTGAGTGCTATGAGTGCACAGATGTATCTCGTAATGTATTTTATGATGTTCATAGCAGCAATTAGACTAAGATACGTCAGACCACATGTGCCAAGAGCATACAAGATTCCACATCCTCACAAAGGCATGTGGCTCGTTGCTTGCGTTGGGATACTATCCTCCTTATTTGCTATCGTAATTACATTTTTTCCTCCATCACAACTTCATGTTGGAAATATTGTTTTCTATGAGTGCTTTTTAGTAATTGGGCTCTTGATTATGATTGCAATACCTCTTATTATCTACCAGTTTAGAAAGCCTCACTGGATGCCTGTAAGAGACATTCATAAGGATCCTGAACTGAAAAAAATGATACCCCCAAATGACACTACCTCTGTATGAGACACTAAGACCAAGTAAGCTTGATCAAATCGTCGGACAAGATCACCTTGTTGGAGATAAGGGCTTAATAAGTGGAATTATCGCTTCTAAAAACCCCATGTCACTCCTTTTATGGGGACCTCCTGGGTGCGGAAAAACAACCATTGCAAGACTGTACATAAAGGCTTTCGACGCAGAAACCTTAAGTATAAGCCCTGTCTCCCATAGTATACAGGACATAAAAAAGCTCCTCGAATCTAGAAGAAAAGCGCCCTTGCTTGCCCAGAAACCCTTAATTGTTTTTGTGGATGAAATCCACAGGTTCAATAAAGCGCAGCAAGATGTATTCCTTCCACACCTTGAAAACGGCTCACTCCTTTTAATCGGTGCAACAACAGAAAACCCTTCTTTCTCGATTAACGATGCGCTTTTATCGCGTTTACAAGTTCTTACTTTGCAGCCTTTGCAAAACGAACACTTAAAGCAAATCATTGAAAGGTGTTGCTCATCTTATCATCTTCAAATCACAGACGATGCAAAAAAGATGATCATTCACTCCTCCTCAAAAGATGCTCGTCACCTTTGTAACCTACTTCAAAACTGCAAACTCTTTGAAAAAGGCCCGATAACAGCAGAGGTCTTAGAAGCCATTACAAGTAAAAGATTTCCAAGATATGACAAGAATGCTGATGAACACTACAACTGTATCTCATGTTTTCATAAGTCCATAAGAAGCTCCGACGCTGATGCAGCTCTATACTACCTTGCAAGAATGCTTGGAGCTGGAGAAGAACCTGAATACCTCGCTAGAAGAATGCTTCGCATGGCAAGCGAAGACATTGGACTTGCTGACCCTAACGCTACTCGTGTCGCAATGGATGCCTGGGACACTTTTAAAAGACTTGGTTCACCTGAAGGTGAGCTAGCACTTGCACAGTGCGCCATTTACCTAGCTCTCTCTCCCAAAAGTAACGCCTCTTACGTCGCATATAAAAAAGCACTCAAGCACGCAAAAGAAACAGCTACAGAACCTCTTCCCAAACACCTTTTAAACTCGCCAACTAAATTCATGAAGCAAGAAGGTTATGGAAAAGGTTATGTTTATGACCACGATACCGAAGAAGGCTGCTCTTCTCAAAGATGTTTTCCTGATCATGTTGAAGAAGTAAACTACTACGCTCCGAAAGAAAGAGGCTTTGAAAGAGACATGCAAAAAAGAATGCGCTACTTCAAACAGATAAAAAAAAACCTTCGCCTTAACTTAAACCAACGGTAGCTACACATCAGCTTAAATGATAATGCGAAGGTAGGAAGTATGTTTACCTCAGACAAAAAAAGAAACTGGCAGCAAAGGCCGTTTCACCTCTATTAGAGGTCATGATACCCTGAGGTATTTACATAAGAACAAACGCTCAAACGATTTCAAGTGTCATAACCCAAACCAAAGGGTTCTTATGCAAATAAACTTCACATTTTTCAAGTTGCAGAATAAATCCACGCAACTCCTTGTTACGAGATGCACCATTGGCCTCTCTACTACCAGTATAACAAATTCACCTACTATATATTAAAGAAATATATTTAATTATTTTACAATACTTAATTCCAGTATTTTATAATCAAACAATGTTAAGTTTTGGAAAAGATTGAAGATAATTCTATCACTTGTTAGGATTTCCTCCTTCATGTTTCTTAACTATACTTCGGAGGTAGTTATGACGCCCTGTTCCACAACATGTGAAACAACCACTTTAGACGTACTAGAGCTCGCTCAAGGTGCTCAAGATTATATGGTTGAAGTACGTAGATTTCTTCATATGTATCCTGAGCTATCATGGAAAGAAGACAATACGATTTCCTTTATCAAGTCTGAGATTGTCAAACACTTAAAGAACTATAAAGGTTCATCCTCTCTTACTGAAAAAAAAGGTGGTCTTATACTCGACTTAAATATTTCTCCCGAATTCGATCGTATCCTGTTCCGCGCAGACGTTGACGCTCTACCAATACAGGAAGAGACCAACCTGAGCTTTTCCTCTCAAGTTCCTAACGTGATGCATGCTTGCGGGCACGATTGTCATGCTGCGATGCTTCTTGGAGCTTTAAAAGTCATAACTTCCAAAAACTTAGAAATCAAACATAACATCCGTTTTATCTTTCAAAGAGCTGAAGAAGTCCCTTTTGTTACGTCAGGTGGCGAGTCCCTTGTAAAAGATGGCATTATGAAAAACATCTCAAGAGCATATGCTCTTCATATTTCATCAAAAGACGAACTTGGGGTCCTTCGCTCTAAGCCAGGCCCTATGATGGCAAATTGCACAACCATTTGCTTTGAAATCAAGTGCATGGGTGGTCATGTGATGTGTCCTGAGTCTGGGTCAAACGCAATTGATGTCATGACAGATATTCACAACTACCTCAAGGGTTTTGCTCTAAGAGCTATCGGACCTAAGGAAAGAGTGAGTTTTGTTCCAGCTGTTTCAAACTCAGGAACAGCTGCTAATATTATGCCTGAGTATGCAAAAGCAACCTACGCATTTAGGAACTATCTAAAAGAAGATATAAAAAATGATTTTTTGCAAAATTTAAAGAAACGTATTCAAGCTATTGCAAGTACATACCAAGATGCTTGCCTACACTCCTTCGATGTTTTTGATGGTTATCCTGTTCTTGTTAACGACTATGATAGCTTTTCTTATGTAGATGCACTTCTGCAAACAAATAACTTCAAAACGAGTTTATCTCGAGAAGTATTTGCAGGAGAAGACTTTGCTTACTATCTTAAAAAGGTAAAAGGATCTTACTGGAGCCTTGGGGCAAAACAAGGAAAGTGTTACGGTCATCACACCTCGTTATTTAACCCAGATGAAGAAGCTTTTAGCAAAGGAGCAGCGTTTTGGCTACTCCTTGCTGTAAATGACTAGCTTATTCGTAAAAAAGAAGTATTTTCTTGCCTTCCACTTCGATATCATTACCGAAGGCGCACATCATTTCGTGGAAATCTTCCACTTTCATCTGAAGTGCGTCACTTTCTTTTTGATACTCAAGTGAAAAGTGTAGTCCTTGAGGAAGGGTTTCAAAATCCTCTACATCAAAATCCATATACAAATGACTCCTGCTCGTTATGCAATCTAGCGGCATTTCGTATCCAACGTACTCATTGTTAAGTTCTGATTGTATTTTGTCTTGAAACATATGGAATCCTTCCATGATCCCTCCAAAGATAAGTTCATAAAAGACTCAGTCTTAAGGCCGTTTCATGTGAAAGACCCGTGCTGCCCTTATAACTTTAAAATAAACCATACAGATATTAAATTAAACAACCTGATGTCAATTTTATCACATTAAAAGCTTAAGCTTTTAATTTAGATTAGTTTAATTTTATATCTTTTAATGGTTCTAGTAATTCTTCCCAAGTGAAGATCTTTTCTTCCTTTGGTTTATTCGACTGCTGCTCTGATTTTTTCCCTTGGAAAAGCCCATGCTTTGAGAGAAGAACAGGAATTTCCCCCTTCTCATCAACAAAAATCACACTCGTCGGATCTCCGCCATGAATCACAAGATTGTCTTTTGTGCTTGGTGACGATACAAGGAGATGAGGTACTCCCTTAGAAATACCAAGTGCAACATTTGGCTCTACAGACTTTTGAAAAAAGCTAATACTAGGTGTCGATCCGCCGCGCATAAAAGCCGCTACATCACCTTCTTTATCTGCAAGGCCAAGAGCTGCTCCTCCATCGCCAAGTGTTAGCATCGTTCCTATTATCTCATTTTGCTGGTTCTTCATAAAAACAGCTGGAGAAGTACCACCTTGGAGCTGCATCCTTGAAACTTCTGTTTGATCCTTTAATGCAATCATCGGCTTTGAGTCTTCTATAATAGAAATCTCAACAAGCTGCTTTTGCTTTTCACTCATAACTATAGATGGCTTTTTTCCACCTGTAATCTCCATAGTCTTATCACCATTATCTGAGATGAATGAAACAACCCCTGTTCCAGATGTTGCATCTAGAACAAGACAGGGCTTTCCCTTCGCATCTGAAATGGTAATTTTTTGAACATTGATTTCTTTTTCAGGATGCTTGCTGCTTAAAAATATAAGACTGCCAAATAAAAACACTGATAAAAAAGAAGCCGCAGACAAAAGCTGACGATAGAAATTCTTCATAAACATCCCAAGAAAAATTGATTACACTAAAAGTTTCTTTTATAGGATAGATATTTGCATGTATAGCATTTTTTAAATTCACATCTTTTACGATTATAAAATAAACTACTCACTCTTTTTAATCGCAAGTCATATTAATTATATATAAAGAGAAGCGTCTTGAAACGCCCTCCAAAGGTCTATTCATATTTTTTATTGATTTTGTAAGGCTCTTAAACTAGGATCTTCGACTTTTTTAGAAAAATTCAATTTCTTACATTACAATGGAGTAAATCATGGCAGTCAGATTTGGGGAACTACATAAAAAACCAGTAGCAGGCGAAGCTGCAAGTGCATTCGAAGCTGCACCTAAAGGAGCAGGCCCTCTTTTAAAACTCCCTGAAGGCTGCGAACCATATGAAGAATTTGCCGCAAAGTTTTCTCTCGGTAAAAGCTCTACCGAACTTTTATGTGATACAACAAGAGACTTAAGCCAGGTGATGAATAGAGATATCACAGGTGGTCTTAGAGCGTTATTCGAAGTTGATAAAAGCATTATCGCTGGATACGAAAATTTTATTCCAAAAATCCACGAACTTTCACCTGAAATAGCAGAAAGAATTCAAGCAGGTGGAAGAGTCATTATGCTAGGCTCCGGAACAAGTGGACGCATTAGTGTTGATCTTGCTAAAAAATGGCAAAAAATTCCAGAAGCTCCTGATGGAGCTATAATAGGTGATATTGCTGGCAAGGATTCTGCCATGATAAAAGCAAGAGAAGGATACGAAGACTCTACGGAATCTGGACGCTCAGCGATAGAAGAACATTCCATAACTGAGAAGGATACTGTGATTCTTCTATCAGCAAGCGGTTCTGCCTCATTTAACGTTGGAGCTGGCCATGCCGCAGCGAATCTTGGTGCAAAGGTTATGTACTTTTATAACAGTACTAATGTTCCAGAAAGAACAGAGGAACTATTTGAAAGAGCACGTAACCCTGTAATACCACTTCTTGTAGACATCGGGCCACAAGCGATTGCCGGCTCAACAAGACTGCAAGCTGCAACTCTTGCAGAAGCATGCATTGGTGCACTACTTACCGCAACTTTTGTCCATATTCGAGATAGAGGAGATCTAGTAGCAGAATTTACTGAGAATTTTAAAAAAGGCCTTGAAAGAGTTCTTTTATGTGTTGAAAGCAAGTTAGATAACATTGCAAATTTCGTTGAAATTGAGGAAGCAGTGTTTTCTCACCCATCTGCTAACTTCCGCTCTGTTCACGATGATTCAAAGGTGGGCTATGTGACATTTGTTGCAACACCAGACGCCATTATTGAAACGATGGTTGATGCTACAGAAACATCTCCAACTTTCTCTACGAATCCTCCAAGGAGAGAATCAGAGGCACATAAAAAAGCTGCTGAATTTAGAGCTTATGTAGCAGGATGCGAAACAAATGAAGAGGCATGGGAGAAATTTGTTGGGAGAAATCCTAATGACCCCAATGCCGTATCTGACTTTATTCTTTCAATGAACAAACTCGGAGAGTGCTCTTATGCAAACAGGCCGCTATGTGCAGGGAACTTTGCTATCGGTGTTTGCAAACTAAAGAAAAAGGAAGTTTTCCCTCTTTGCCTTTCTGAAACCCTAAATGTTGCATATCAGGAGGGCGCTGAAACAGGCGTAATCGTAACTTCACCTGAAAAACTCGAAGAAGCTGCCAAAGATCGAATGAGAAAGGATATTGATGCCTCCCTTTTTCTAGATGATATACCACCAGATCCACTTGGGATTCTAGAAACTATCGCTCTTAAACTCGCTCTAAACTTAATCTCAAATGGTGCAATGCTTCGCATGCAAAAAGTATATGGAAACCGCATGATCGATTCAAGAGCCTCCAACAGTAAGCTCATAGACAGATGTATGAGAAACATCAGCGGGATTTGGACAGAAACTAATGGAGAACTCCCCTTAACTCAAGAAGAACTATATCACGCTGTAGTTCTATTGCATGAAGCTAAAACTCAATCCGAAGAAAGAGGTGTTTATGCTCCTTCCGTTGCAAAACTTGCACTTGGCATGCTTGCTCTTGGAAAAACACCAGCAGACTTCGGTGATATCGTTGTTTATATAGCAGAAAAGAAAGAAAACATTGATGATATGCTAGCTTCTTAGCCTATTTGATAAGATAGTCAGTGAAATCAAAGTAGCCGATCTCATAGAGATACTGTAAAACATCTTCTACTCTTGACTCAATCAGCGGGTGGGAAACAGGGCCAAACCACATCCCCCAAACTTGTTTATCTATAGGGGCGTTTGCTTGCCTTGCCATGATAGCGAAAGATCCCCAGCCGCCTCGATCTGTCTTAAATAGATAAAGAGCTCCTACCATATTCCATGGCATAGAACTTGTTTCGAGAACTTTATCAACTAGGTTATGAGGATATTTATTGAGAAGTCCTTGATAGACTTTTTGTTGCTCTTTCGTTCTTTTCTGAAGGCCGCCTTTTGGATAAGCTGCAATAAGAGTTCCACCATGATCTAGAAACTCTCTTACAATAGCGGGTCTTTTCATCACGGTATAAAGACGTTTTTCATCTTCCATGGAAGCATGAACAAGATCCTTTGTAACAGAACCTTCTGAACAAAGAGGTGTCGCTGGGGTTGGCGTATGGATCATACCAACAAGATGCGTGATTTTATTCTTTTTTAAAGCATATGCAAGAGTCCGTTCAAAATCACCCTGAAGAGAGACAAAAACAGGTCTATGCTCTTTATCATCCCCTTCTCTTATAACAAAACCCTTCTCTTGAAGCTCTGATAGAAAATGCAAATTCTCATTATTTTCAGAGAGCTTGCGAACATCATCAAAAACACTGTCCGTAAATGCCTCTGTTCCCACTATATTGCCGCGCTCAATCAACTCATGAAGTTTCAACTTTGCTTTTTGCCAGTTATTCGGTGCTGCCGCAATGACTATTTGGCTGATGATAACAAACAGCATAATCAAACTCGTAGAAATACTAAGAGCCACATTAATGTTCTTTAGCTTCTTGGAACTCTCTCTCTTTTTACTAGCTACTGTCATTATACTACTACTACCTCTTCTGCGACTTTTTTAGGTTCAACCCATCTACCATGTGATTTGATAAGGTCTATTAATCTCTCACAAGCTACTTCTGATTCAATATTTTTTTCAACGCATTCTTTTCCGACATAAAGATCTATCATACCAGGTTTAGAGCCTACATAACCAAAGTCTGCGTCAGCCATTTCTCCAGGGCCATTAACAATACAACCCATAACAGCAATCTTTACACCTGGAAGGTGCGCTGTTTTCTCTTGGATCTTTGCGGTAACTTCTTGCAAATCAAAAAGAGTTCTACCGCAACTTGGACATGCAATATACTCTGTTCTTGAACTTCTCATGCGGCAGCCCTGCAATATACCAAAACTAAGAGATCTTAATTTCTCTATTGGATAATCACCTTCTATATGTATCCCTTCACCAAGACTATCCGCAAGAAGAGCTCCGAACTCTGTCGCAGACTCTATCACAAGGTCGTCATAGCTACTACCAAAGGTGAAAGACAGCACCACAGGAATTTTTAAATGATTCTCTTTTAGAAATTCGAAAAACTCTCTAGCTGCATGCAACCTTGGATATTTTACTGTAAGAACAATAGAAACAGGTTTTTTCTCAAGAATAAGAGAATAAGCTTCTTTGTCTTCTGCTTTAAGCGTTACAAATGATCCTTGCAAAGAAGTTGCTCTAATACCTAAAAGAGCATTCGTCGCAAGTTCATTGTTATCACTCATATCAAGGATCCCAAGCCCAGCCTCTTTTAGGTGGGTTAGTTTACGAACAGCTTCAGCATCTGTGATTTTTGACTTTAAGAGGATCGCATCAACGGAGCCTTGATCAAGCATAGGACGTGAGAACTGCACCTCAAGACCCAGGTCATCATAAAAAGAATCCTTCAAGATGTCTGATTCATTGACTGTAACAAAAACACTTCCATCTCTATGAAGCGGGTCTTCTTCTTTAATCTCTACTTCTCTTTTTGAGATCTCTGATACATCTCTTGCTTTTTCCACAAAATCTAAACGATCTGCATCGTTTAAGTAATTTTCATAGAATGCAACAAGCCTTTTACAAGGATCTATCTCATGCCATGGATCTTCAGTTAGAGAAACTCTGATCGTATCTCCAAGGCCATCAAGAAGAAGAGAGCCGATTCCGATTGCCGATTTCACTCGCCCATCTTCTTTATTACCAGCTTCTGTGACACCTAGATGAAGTGGATAATCCCATCCAAGCTTGATCATCTCTGCATTGAGAAGTCTATAGGCCTGCATCATAACAAGAGGATTACTTGCCTTCATAGAGAACATAAAATCGTGGTAGTCAAGATCTCGGCAAACCCTAGCAAACTCAATAGCAGACTCCACCATTCCAAAAGGAGTATCACCATACCTGTTCATGATTCTATCAGATAAAGAGCCATGATTCGTTCCTATGCGCATTGCGCGCTTTAAACGCTTACACTTTTCAACAAGAGGAGTAAATTTATCTTCGATCTTCTTGATCTCATCTAAATAAGTAGCATCATCATATTCAATCGTCTTAAAAGTAGCTCTTTTATCAACAAAGTTTCCTGGATTCACACGGACCTTGTCAACAAAGTCTACCACTCTCATAGCAGCTGGTGGGTAGAAATGGATATCTGCTACAAGAGGAATTGAGTAATCTTTCTGCACAAGAATATTTTTGATTTCCTCACAAGCATCGGCTTCCTTCTTACCTTGCACAGTGACTCTAGCAATCTCGCAGCCATAGTCAGCAAGCTTCATAATCTGATCCGCCGTGGCTTTTGCGTCTCTTGTATCAGAAGTTGTCATCGATTGAATGCGAATCGGATTATCTCCACCGACTCCCACATTTCCAACAAAAACTTCTCTTGTTTTGAACCTTTTAGTCTTGGAAGTGGAATTACAATATTTCATATGAGGTCTCTCTATTAAATGATGCGGAAATTTTAGGTTACCGTGAATATAAATACAAGAGTTCGAAGAAAAAGAGAGTAAGGATATGAATTATACTATTAACTATGTAGTTAAGAATAAACAAAAAGCCATGAGAATCCATAGCTCTTTATAAATCAGAATGGCTTGATTATGGGTATTTAAGCCCAATGCATCTATTTTTTTTTGTGTGATACATCGACAACTCTACATCTCATAGCAAGCGCCCCTTCTCCTACCTTCTGTCTAGAGAATGTTTCCTTAGATAATACAACAGTGTTATCCGTCACCTTGGCTCTTGAACCATGTGAAACATCCATCATATAAAATCCACACTCATTAAGAACTACTTTCCTGGGTGTTCCATTTCTGTCTATTGCAGCTAGTTTCGGAGCCTTGCTTCCAGAAGCCTTCCTTCTTTTAAAAAAACGTTTATATAGACTTGGCTTTTGTGAAGCTGTTTCTACGCTGTCTTGTTCTAGGAGGGCATATGAACCTCTACTCCTTGTTACTTCATGAGCAATATCAAACCTTGCAGACACAAGCGCCTCCTTTTTATGAATTTA
>JAJACS010000036.1 GCA_022601395.1 Chlamydiia bacterium
GCCGCAAAGTTTCTTTGTTTTATCTACAACAAGAAGGCATCCGCATCTTTTATTTGTAAGCTCTACGAGTACATCTTTCAATTTATCTTCCGTGTAGCAAACGGGAAGATCTTTGCCAGAGACCATAATATCATTCACTGTTTGTGTGATGCGACTTCCAATCGAACCTGCTGGATGATTTTTTGCATAGTCTTGTAGGCTAAAACTTTTTCTCTTCATAAGAGCGACAGCCAAAACATCCCCGAAAATAAGCTGGATAACAGCAGAAGTTGTTGGAGCTAAGTCAAAAGGACAAAGTTCTCTAGCAAGGGGAAGAGTGATAGAACAGTCACTTCTTTTCGCAAGAGAGGAACTGCTTCTTGATACCCAGGAAATTACCTTTACTCTTCTTTGTTTTACAAAAGGAAGTAAAGAGAGAAGCTCTTTCGTTTCTCCACTTTTGCTAAGAAACACAAACACATCTTCTTCACTTAAGATACCGATGTCACCATGAAGTGCATTTGTAGGAGGAAGATAAAAAGCCTTTGTGCCGATAGAAATCATAGTCATGGCTAGCTTTTCTGCAATAATACCGCTTTTCCCAACGCCTGTAAAAAAGATACTTCCCTTGCAATTTACAAGAGTTTCTAGAATTTTTTCGGCTTGGTTTAAATCGATAGAATCAAAAAAGTTATCTAAATATTGTTTTTGTGTTTCTAAAAGCTGCTTAAGCAAAATAGATCCTTATACATTTAACTTGAACTCTTGTTGCGAATCATATAGAAGATAAGAGTTTTAGAGAATCATTTTAAGGGTATTTGTTATGGGATCTCAAAAAGCTCCGATTGCTGTTGCAAGAGGTGATGGTATTGGACCTGAGATAATGCAAGCAACGCTTGATATTTTAGAAGCATCTGGTGCGCAACTAGAAACGCATGAAGTCGAGATAGGCGAGAAGTGTTATTTAAAAGGCTGCCTTTCTGGGATAGAGCCTGAGACGTGGGAAACTATCCGAAACACCAAAGCCTTCTTGAAAGCGCCTATTACAACGCCACAAGGCGGCGGTTTTAAAAGCTTAAATGTTACGGTGCGTACAACACTTGGCTTATATGCTAATGTAAGACCTGCTGTTTCCTACGCCCCTTTTGTTGAAACAAAACACCCTAATATGAACGTTGTGATCGTAAGAGAGAACGAGGAAGATCTTTATGCTGGGATAGAGTACAGACAAACACCTGAGGTGTATCAATCACTAAAGCTCATCACAAGACCGGGTTCTGAAAAAATCATCCGCTATGCATTTGAATATGCGCAGCAGCAGGGCAGAAAAAAAGTTACCTGTTTTACAAAAGATAACATCATGAAGATCTCTGACGGTCTCTTTCATGAAACTTATGAAGAAATTGCAAAAGAGTATCCAGACATAGAAAGCGAACACTGGATCATTGATATCGGAACAGCAAAACTAGCTGATACCCCTGAAGCTTTTGACGTGATCGTTCTTCCTAATCTATACGGCGATATTCTATCTGATGTAGCAGCACAGATCTCAGGTTCCGTTGGCCTTGCTGGATCTGCAAACATTGGAGATCATGGCGCTATGTTTGAGGCGATCCACGGCTCTGCTCCAAGAAGAGCTGGGCAAAACGTTGCGAACCCTTCTGGAATTATTCTCGGTAGTGTTCTTATGCTTGTCTATTTAGAGCAAATGCAAGCTGCAACAACAGTGCATAATGCATGGCTTAGAACAATCGAAGACGGGGTTCATACCTACGATATTTTCAAAGAAGGCAAAAGCACTGAAAAAGTGGGAACAAAAGAGTTTGCAAAAGCTGTCATCGATAGACTTGGAAAATCTCCTGAGAAGCTCACTCCTGTTTCTTACCACGAGCACGACATAAAAAAACATAAGTCTCAAGCGATGGAAACAATCAATGTTACAAGAGACCTTGTTGGCATTGACGTATTCGTCTTTGATAAAGAGACAGCTGAGAACTTTCAGAAAAAACTAATAAATAGAAATTATGGAAGTTTTGATTTGAAGATGATCACCAATCGAGGTGCTAAAATCTATCCAGATGGCCACCCTGAAACTTTCTGCGTAGACCACTGGAGATGCCGCTTTGTTGCAAAAGAGTCTACAAAACAAACGCAAAGAGATCTTGCATCACTTATTATGCAGCTAGCAGAAGAAGGTTTTGATATTATTAAGACTGAAAATCTCTACAATTTTGATGGCAAGCCCGCATACTCATCAGCAGAAGGCTAAAAAAAAGACGGCTTAGAAAAGCCGCCTTTCTTAAGACTATTAATTTTAGTCAGTTTTCTTTGGAGGCGTTACTACTTGACCTGTAACTTTACCAGCTAGCCAGTGACCACCTCTACAAAGTGCCCAGCCAGCAGCAACAAAGCCTACTGCCGCAAAAACATGGCCACCTGTTGTTTCATCCGTCATTTGACACGCATATGAGTAAAGCCCTTCACCAATAGCAGGCACCCACTCTTGTACAACATCTTGTCCAAAATGCACTGTGGCAAGCATTGCCGCAGAACTCGCTCCTGCAACTCCAGCGAGTCCTTTACCTGCAATATCAATCGCCTTTCCGCCTGCCCATCTTGCGTTTGCAACATTAAAATCATTTCGTGTTGGCATTGTCATTCCCATAACCCTAGTCATATCTAAGCTCCTATTTTTTGAAAGTTAACATGAGCGGCAGTGTATATCTGGAAAGTTTTTTTTGGATACTATAAAAATAAAAAAAAGATTCAATTAAGATAAGTAACTGTTATAAAAACCTAAGCTTTAATAAAAAGGGACTTTTATTTGCTTCGATGTTTTTTTCTATTCGCATTTTTACTACCTTATTCACTTCAGATTATTGCCAAGGAGCAGACTATGTATAGCATCAATCATGAAGATCCTTTTCTTCCAACAGGCCATCCTTTACTTGCAAAAGTTGCAGAACCTGTTTCTTTAGAAGAAATTCATACAGAAGCTTTTAAGCGCCTTATCTTTGAGATGAAGAACCTTGGAAACATAGAACAGAAGTACAAAAAAAAGTTCGTACTTGTAGGACTTGCAGCAGTTCAGGTCGGTGTTATGAAACGCATTATCCTTGTAGATGTTGGTGCAGATGGTAAAGGTGAGGTTTCTGATTTAAGAGTCTATATAAACCCTAAGATAACTTCTTATTCAAAAGAAGAAGGTGTTTGGTATGAGGGCTGCTATTCCCTTAAAGGTTATGCTGGGATTATAAAAAGACCAGATACCGTGGAAGTGACTGCGTTAAATGAAAAAGGGGAAGAAATAGAAGAGACTCACTCCGGATATATTGGTAGAATTTTCCAACATGAAATTGATCATTTAGATGGTAAAATGCTTGTTTGCAAAGTACATGATCATAAGAATCTGCACCGCATTACAAATGATGACATGTATGAGTACCGCAATAAACAAAAATGGAGGCAGTGGGAAAACCACGCCTCCAAAGATGAGTTCGAGACTTTAAAAAAGTCGCTTATGCCTTAGAAATCGAATTTCACTCTAAAAGTAACACCTTGGAAAGCTACGTCATCTGATATTCTATCAAAGAGTAGTCTTACACTTTGTGTATTTGAAAGAGTTAAGTTAGCAGGAGTTGTATCTTCTTGGCTTAGTTGCTGGTTTGCTCTCCAGAAATAGTTTACTTCGTAATCAAGACCAACTTCTAGGAAGTTCTTCTCGTTATTGATGTAATTACCCCAAGATAAACCCATCATCATTCTTGCTGTTGGGACGAATTTGTGCATATTAGCTTTAATTCTTGTTGTTGAAGAAGTTTGAGCAGACCCTACTGGCTCTACGTTGATAAGCTCTTCTTCTATCACTTGGAAGTATGACCACTGAAGTGATCCCTCTACCGCTGAACGAAGCCTTAACTGCTTTGTGAAAAACCAATTAACATCAATACCAGCTTTTGGACCGATACCCCAGAATTTTGACTGATCAAGCACTTTTATATTCACGTTACCAGCAACTGGTAAGAATGTATCAAGTGCATCGATAAAGTTTGCGCTAGATAATCTTCCTTTACCATTCATCCAAAGAGATTTAACACCTGCATGTGGACGAAGGTTAAGCCTGCTACTTGAAAACATTGACTTTCCAAGCTCTAAGTCTAGGCAATCATAAGCTAGCTTATACTGAAATGTTCCAAGGGATGTTCCTGATGGACCTGTTGATCCTTCTGATCCCCCTGTTCCTTGTGGAGTTGTAAAGTCTAGATCGACTTTAGCATGATCATTTGTATGGAACCTTGTATAGATTAGCTGCGCATCCCAAGCATCATGTGTAAAGAATTTCCCAGCTGCAACTCGAAAACCCCAGTCCCATGAGAAGTCTAAAGACTTTATATAACCACGCTGTGGAAACAATGCTTGATCAAGTACTAGCGCCCAATCAGTTCCTGAAGAACGAGCGTGCCATAGAAGAGCTTCACCTTCAAGAAACCAACCATCGCCACGTACCTGATACTGACCTGAACCATACTGAGCACCTGCAGTACCTGCTACGTTTTCAACGCGCACTTGCTTCATTTCTCTTTCGAGTTTTTCTATTCTTTGATCTGTTGAAGGATCTGCAAACGCACTTAGAGTAAGTAAAGCACTTGCTGCAATAGATCCATAAGAAATTTTTTTATTCATGACTAACACCTGAGAATCATTTATTCATTCTACCTTTTGAATAAATGATATAGGAATTAGTTTCAATTTTTTTATATAAAAAATTTAATTAATATCTATGTTTTATTAAATTTAATTTTCTATATGCTTTTTTAAAGCACTTAAAAATCCACAACCATACATTCCATCAATAACCCGATGATCAAACGTAAGAGAGACATGCATAATACTACGCACTCCGAAAGAATCGTCTTCGAAAGCAACAACTTTTTTACTAATCGCTCCAATACCGATGATGGCAACTTCTGGATATCTAATAATCGGGATCCCTATAAGAGTTCCAGACATTCCAAAGTTGGTCATGGTAATCGTACCTTCTTTTGTATCTTGAACAGTAAGCTCTTGTGAACGAGCTTTTTGAGACAAGCGTGATACACCTTCCGCGATTTCTTCTAAGGATCTTGATTGGCAATTTTTTATAACAGGAACCATGATACCTTGGTCAACACTTACGGCAATACCAAGGTTAACAAAACGCTTAACTACAATCGTATCTGATTCTAGAGAAGAGTTGATTAAAGGGAATTCCTTCACAGCCTCTGCTATTGCTCTTGCGATATAAGTTGTAATCGTTAGTTTGAAACCATTCTCTTTTAAGAAAGCTTCCTTTCTTTCTTTGATTTCGGCAACGATCTTTGTTACATCTACTTCTGTCACAAGGCTTGCATGAGGAGCTTCGTAGAAAGATCTTACCATATTGTCGGCAATCGCCTTTCTCATAGTGGACATCTTAACTTTTTCCACACTTCCGAGTTCGGAAGGTTTGGAAGCTTTAGCAAGAGGACCTTTCTGAGATAAGTAGCTTTCCAAGTCTTTCTTGGAAACTCTACCACCACCACCAGTACCTTTAATTTTCTCAAGCTCTTCTAGGCTGATACCCTTTTCTCTTGCAAGACGTAATACAGCTGGAGATAGATAGGTACTGTCATGAGCAGTTGACTCTTCTGATTTTTTTTCAGTTTCCTCAACAACCGCTTGTCTAGAAATCTCTCCTTCTTTTGATGAAGAGATAAGAGCGAGTGTCGCTCCTACTTCAATTTCTTGATCAGGATGGGCAACGATCTTTTTAAGTACACCAGATGATGTTGATGGTATTTCACTGTTCACCTTATCTGTTGTCACTTCAAGAAGCGGCTCATCTTCTTCGATGTGATCCCCTTCTTTCTTGAACCATTGCACTACCGTAGCGCTAAGAATACTCTCTCCGAGTTTAGGTAAAGTAATCTTAATGTCCTGCTTCATGTAATCTCCAGCTAGTTAAAAAACTAATTCAGTATAAATCTACTCCAACCAGGTTACAGTATGATACTGTTTTACATCGATTTGTTTTTCAGATTTTGCAACATACACTGCAGCTACAGCGTCCCCAAGAACGTTTGTAACAGCAGATAGCATCTCTCTGAGTCTATCGATACCCGCAACAAGGGCTATACCTTCAAGCGGAAGTCCCATAGCGTTAAGCACAACAGATAACATCACAAGCCCTGTACCAGGAATGCCTGCAGCTCCTATCGCTGAGATCAGTGCAGTAAAGAATAATACAAAGATTTTCATCCAAGTAATTTCTATATTGTAGGCCTGGGCAATAAATATTGCCGCAACTGCCTGACCGATAGCGGCTCCGTTCATATTAACGGTAGAGCCAAGAGATAGTACAAATCCAGAGATATCCTTAGATACACCTAGGTGATCTTGAGCACACTCCATAGATATAGGTAGAGTGGCAGAGCTGCTGCTGGTTGTAAAGGCTACAACAATCGCGTCTTTCATCCCCTTAAAGAAAGGGACTATTTCAAGTCTTGCTAGATATTTAAGAGAAAGACCGAAGACAATAAAGATCTGAAGTAAACATGCTAAGTAGTTGCATAGCAATATCCAAACAAGAGGCATAATCACTTTCAGACCGATTGATGATACGGCTGCAGCCATCAGAGCAAAGACCCCATAAGGAGCTAGCTTCATGATTACATGAGTGAGAGAGAACATCACTTCACTGATAGACTCTATCACCTGTAGGATTGGTTTTGCCTTTTCTCCTGTCAAAATAATCGCAAAGGCGAAAAGCATACCAAAGAGAATAATCTGCAATACATTACCTTCAGCAAAAGCTGCAATAGGGTTAGATGGTACGATCGCGAACAAGAACTCTACAATACTTAGATCTTTAGACTTAGCTAAACTGCTCTGAGCACAAGCAAGGTCAAGACCTGCACCAGGCTTAAAGAGATAAGTCAGTATAATACCAAATGCTATTGCGATAAGCGTTGTTGTTACGTAGTAGCCAATTGTTTTAAAACCAATTCTGCTAAGCTTTTTTGGATCATGGATATGGCATATACCAGCAACCATAGAGGAGAATATAATAATCCCCACAAGCATTTTAAGAAGATCTATAAAGGCCTTACCAAGCAGTCCTAAATAGTAATTGCACTCACCCTTGATTTGCAAAAAGTGACTTTTTGTACCAAACATTGGTGCAAATACTTCTACATTACTTAAAAACAGACCAACAGCAACACCTGCTGCAAGTCCAATGAGTATCTTAATCCACGGCTTCATATTCTTGCCTCACTTCTAATTTAATTCGTTAACTTCAAAGTAGATGCCAATAAATCGTTATAATTTTTCGTTTCGTATTCTACTTTGAAAACTATTTGCAAAAAGCAAACAGGAAGTTCATAAGCCCTTCCGGTATCAAGTTTTACGTAGTCTTTTTCGGTGCATACGACAAATTCAGCTCCTTCCGCCTTGCTTTTTGCTATAAAACTTTCTAGGGCTTTTACTTCTAGTTTTTTGTGATCACAAAGAACCTTTTCTCTTACTACGCGTAGATCCAGGTTATTTAGCATCTCAAAAAACTGACTAGGCATGCCAAGTCCGCAAAATGCTCCCACTTTTTTCCCTTGCAAGGCTTCTATACTATAGCTTTTTTGTCCGCACACTCCTGTTGCTTGCTTCTTACCCCCCATAACTTTTGCTGAGGTAAATTCCTTAAGTTCTTTAATAAGCAGGTTAAACTGCTTTTCACTCTCTAAGTTCGTCACACATATATAGTCTGCTCTGCTAAGAGCTTTGGGTGACTCTCTTAGATATCCTCTTGGAAGAAAATAACCCTTCCCAAAGGGATCCTTTGCATTCACAAGCGCAACAAGCACTTGCTTTTTTATAGCTCTCGACTGCATCCCATCATCAAAGATTGCGATTTCAGCACCTTTCTTAATAGCTGCATCTATTGCAAGCCTTCTGTTCCGGCTAACCAGAACCAGTGTCTTTGGCACTTTTCTTTGCAAAAGAAAAGCTTCATCTCCGCAGTAGTTTGCATCTACAGGATGAAGAACATTTTTCCTACTGGCTCCAAGGCTTCTATAGCCTCTTGAAATAACCGTAGTATTTTCCAGTTCGAGATCCTTTACAAGCATCTCAACAAAAGGTGTTTTTCCAACGCCTCCTGCAACAATATTTCCTACGCACACTGTAGGGAGCTTTGCTTTTCTCTCTTTTAGAATCCTGCTTACATAAAGCAAGTTCTTAAAAGAGACGATCACCCCGAAAAGAAGGCTCAATACATAGAGCACTCCTCTTATACTTTTTGCAAAAAAGCAAACTTTTTTTGCTTCTATGATTCTAACGATGAACATCTCTATGTTCACCCCCCGCTTAAACTTAAAAAAAGTAGGGAAAATCACAGTGGAGCCTTCACTCGAAGTTGGCTGTGTGAAGGAGGCTCCATACCCTTCGACGAAGAATCGAAAAGTTGCTTTTCAACCATTTCAATAATCATATGGATTGCTGCCATATGAACTTCTTGGATACGGTCTGAGTACTTAAAACCTTCTACGATCCACTCTAGATCGGAAAGTCCTTTAATACATCCGCCTGTTTTACCAAGAAAAGCGATGGTTTTAATTTTTTTCTCTTTAGCTGCTAAGACCGCATTATGGAGATTCTTAGAGTTGCCACTTGTTGTAAGTACAATTAAAATGTCTCCAGGTCTAGCTAAAGCTTCTACTGACCTTGCAAATACCTCATTAAAGTCTGTGTCATTAGCAACACAGCTCATGTGACCAGGATCTGAAAGTGCTATAGCAGCAAGGGCTGCTCTTTTTTCTCGGTAATACCCAGTAAGCTCTTCTGCAAAATGCATCGCATCGCAAAGAGAGCCGCCGTTACCAGCGATTAAAAGCTTACCACCTTCTTTGTAGCATGTGGTGATCAGTAAAGTAGCGCTTTCAATGAAAGAAATAGACTTCTCTTCAAGTAGAAATTTTGCGGCTTCTACAGCATCCTTAGCGGAATGTAAGATGGCTTCTTTCATGTCAGCACCCGTTAGTAATTTTCAAGCTCAACAGTAAATACGCAGTATTAAGGCTGGCTTCCGACGGAGTGTATAGAATGACGATAAAAAAATCCAGTATTAATGAAAAACACGCTTTGATTCAGAACGAATCAAAACACTTTAAGAACATAATTAGACAAAAAAAAACGCCTCTTTTGAAGCGTTTCTTAACTTTAACAATAGAGTATCATATAACGCTTTACAAACTATGCACTATCTCTTCAAGTGCCATCTGCAAACTACTTAAGGCAAGAGAGCCCTCAGCAGAAGGAGCTGCTGCTGCACCGCCTGCTGCTGCTGCTAAGCCTCTTTCTGCAAAAGGCCTCACTCCTTCTAGTCGACTTGATAAGTTTGCCTGAGCCATTGATAGTTGTTCCATGAAAACTTCAAGAGTAGGAAGATCTCCCCCTCTTTCTACAAAGGCAGCTACCTCGTCTCCTATAGAGGGGCGTAGCTCGCTAATCACTCTCATTGCCTCTTCTAAACCTACCATCGCTGGTTCTTCTTGGCTAAACCTATACAAGGTCAAAGCATATACCGGAAGTAAGTGAAAGACGATATTCGCTGCCAGAGTCATATCACCTAATGGCTGTAAAGGATCAAAATCAGAAGAAGGATCTATCTTAAGAAGAGCATTGAAAACACCTCCTATAGTCTCAAAACTTGGATCAGCTTGCGCTTCGACCATTGTACCGTGAAGATCACGATAGTCCCCATAGCTATCCACTATATCTGCATCATGCATTTCATCCGCGCATCCAGCATCGTGTTGTATGCCCATTCCTTTCGCCATAGCAACAAGATCAGCAGCTTCTTCTACAAGCTGATCTTTGAACCACTGCCTCTTTGATGGGTCAACGATCTTCCCTAATGCTGCTGGAATTTGAACAAGCATTATTCTTTCAAGAAGAGCTCTTAAGGTCACAGATTCCATCAAGGTTTGTTTTGCAACAAGCTCCGTTGAATACATCGCGCTGAAAAAATCTACTAGTTTAACAAAGCCTTCTATTTGCGAAACCCCACCTGCCCAACTAACTCTTTCTAATTCAAGAAGAATATCAAGCGTATTATCAAACTGCTCTGCCCTGAAGTGATCTAAAACAAGCATTCCTGAGCGAGCTATTTCCATAGCTTCCCGACATTTTTCAGCGATTGTAGGATCAAGGTCTTCAGGAGGGTGATCAAAACTAAAATTCCATCGAACGCCTGCTGTTCTTAAGTGCTGAAAGACGTCATCTACCCTCTGAACAACCCTTTTCTTGTCCGCAGTTTTACCTAGAATACAACTCTGCATGTCTAAAAGAGCTTTCTTTGCTGACGGCACATCAACAAAACCCTTTGTTTGAACGGCTGTACGAAGGCCTTCGTCTTCTGTCACAGGGTGCATAGCTGAAGCCATCCTACAAGCTTCTAAATGCTCACCTGAGATTGCAGTAATTTCTTCCATAAGTACCCGTCTTATTTCCTCCGATCCTTCAGGAAGAAAATCCACAAAAGCACTAAGCGAAAGAAGGAGTTTGTTATACTGCCTAATCGTTTCAGCAGATTTATGAGGAGATGTTTCTTCTTCTCTTTTATTAGTTATTAAAGTCATAACAGATTCTGTTAGCCTATTTCCTAAATAAACAAACACCGCTTCATACACTTGTGAGTGATACACATGAGGAAGTCTTGTTTCCATCGCAATATGCAAAATATCAGCCAAATCATCAGCTTCCAATACCGAACAGGTCTGATATTCAGAGAGCTTAAATGAAAGGTCTTCAATAGCCCCTTCATTTAATTCAGCCGCTTTAAGGGCTTGAATCGCTGCTAAAAGAGCTCGAAAATCCCCTGGGTTTGCACTGACTGCTTCAGAAGCTATTTCGAATTTTCCAAGAGCATCTCTTTGAGACTCCTGTATCCTTCCCGCCCTTGACATGAAAAATTCTTTAAGGGTTGATTTAACCCCACCGAGCACTGACATAATTCACCTTAAGTTTAAATTAAAAACATCACGAACTATTATACCAAGGTTTTAATATAACTTTAATAAAAACCGTTATTAAAACATTAATCGCAGTACAGCTTACATTAAATATAAAATATCTTAAGACTACTTAATTTAAATCATGAATAAAATTAATGCTAAATGAATATTTATACTGAAAGCGTCTTTTATACTAAGCATTGTTAACTAGTGTATTAAATCAATTACTGTTGAAAACCGAAATCAAGGGCCCTTAGACTTAAAGGCTCCTCTAGAATTCACCTTGCTATAAAAACTTCCTATGGTAACAATACAACCGCATTGAATTTATAGGTTTTTTTATGGCAACTATCGGTATTGTCGGGGCTACAGGCCTTGTTGGAGAAGAGCTTCTAAAAATCATCAATCATTCTCAGATCTCTTTTGAAAAAATCTTTCTATTTAACTCACAAAAAAAGCCACACGACCCCATTTTACTAAAGGGCAAATGGCATCCGATTCATGCGGTCTCTTTAGAAACATTAGAGCTCTGTGACGTTGTATTTTTTCTTGCTGGCTCTGAAGTTTCAAAAGAATATATCCCTCACCTGCAAAGACCTACTGTAATCGATCTTTCAAGTGCATTTAGAACTCATAAATCAGTTCCTTTAATTATCCCAGAAATCAATGGCCATCTTCTTGAAACAAGGCCTAGGGTGATTGCCTCACCAAACTGCACAACATCGATTATGCTTATGGCTCTTTATCCTCTTCACAGAAGATTTAAACTGAAACGTATCTGTGCTAGCACATATCAAGCAGCAAGTGGGGGTGGAAGAAAGCTTCTTGGCTCTCTACTTGAAGAAACAAAGCGGTACGCTTTGAAAAGAAGCGCAACGCTCTCTTCTCTTTCATATGCATTCAATCTCTATCCTCACCCAGCTCGTATCGAAGGGTCTGAGGACAATCTTGAAGAAGTTAAAATGACCTTTGAAACAAGAAAGATATTAGAAGATCCAACTTTGTCCATCTCTTGCCAGTGCATAAGAGTCCCAACAATACGCGTTCATGGCATTTCGCTACATTTGGATTTTGAAGAACATCTTCAAGAAGAAGATGTATTTAAAGAGCTGTACGCGTTTCCAGGAGTTGAGGTTTACACAAACCCTAAAGTGCAGCTGAACTCTCATGAAGCTATAGAAAATCCAAAGGTCTTATGCTCAAGAATACGCATAGATCCAACTGATTCTTCAAGACTTTCTCTTTGGGTTGTTGGTGACCAGTTACTGAAAGGAGCTGCTCTAAATGCTTTTCAGATTTTAGAATACCTCGTTGGCAGCAGCCTTGTCTTAACTTAAAATTAACTATCTTTTTAACACCTTAAAAACATATCTAATTATAGTTAGAACATCACTATGATTAAGTTGCAGGTAATTACATGAAGAATGTTTTTCTATTCATTTTATTCACCATTCCTAGCCTATTTTTTGCAAACACTGTTCTTGATTACACATGTATTGAAAAGTACCAAATCGTGGACGTTCCTGTAGTGGTTGCAACAGAAGAAAACACAAAAGGCTTTGGGAACTTTGTAACAGATTATGAAAATGAAACAGTAGATATCGTCCAGTGGCCCTACTTTGGGAAAAGAACCATCACACTTGGAAAAGGGGGAGGCATCGTAGAAGGGCTCTTTAAAATCTACTGGGAAAACAATCTTTGCTACGCCTCTAACGAAGCCGTAAATGATTCTTATATTACAGGAAAGGCCATAGGCTGTTCTATACTCACCCACGAGGCCAACTACCACCCTGACGGCTCTCAGATCTTTTTTCCAAAAGAGAAGAAACCCTTTATACTATTTCTATCTAAAAACAAATCAGACAATATAAGCCCAGGTGACTTTGTAGCTTTTGTCTTTGATGGAAGCATGGGTTTTAAAATCGACGCAGGCATCTGGCATCAGCCTCCGTTTGCCGGGGAAAATAGTATTGTTTTCCAAGACAAACAAGGAGCTGTTCATGCTTGTGTAAGCATCCATTTTGCTGATGAACTTGGAGTTTTATGCAGAATGAAAAATGCTTTAGAGATTTTAAGAGACTAAACTTTCCTAGCTTGATTCATAATTTTATGGATAAAAAGATCTGAATTTTCGAGCAAGGGAAAGTGCAGAGTACTTGCTTCAGGATTTAGATCTGCAGGCAAACTCACCTTGGCCCCTTTAGCAGCCTCTATAACTGCCTTCCTAATTTCTTTTGAAGCCGCGTATGCAAGAGTCACTTCCTCGCCATTCATATTCTCCAAATTTCTTTTTTTGAGTCTATTTAGCTCGCTTTGTATTGCCATAAGGTGAGTTCTAAAGCCATTAGCTGTCTTAAAAAGTTCCCCTACTCTTTTACTAATTACAGTTTGGGTCCATATTCTCAACGGGAGCTCTCCGCTCTTTGGGTCTGGAATTAAATGCCGATCTGTTGTTAGGCCTTTGTGCCTTGGGAATCCACTACTTGAACACTCTCTCTGATACCTTCCACCTTGGACAGGATTAAAACCATCAAACTCTTCAAAGAACTGTTCATAATTCTCTGCCGCAGCGACCATAACAGCCATAAAACA
>JAJACS010000037.1 GCA_022601395.1 Chlamydiia bacterium
CATAGGGATGAAAGAAATCGAGAAAGATCGTAAGAGTGATCAGGCGACTTTAAAAGAGCAGATCAAGCATATGATGGAAACAGAAACGGCTCTTAAAGAAGAAACAAGAACACTTGTAAATGCTCTTAAAGCTCCTCATATAAGAGGGCGTTGGGGAGAGCTTCAACTTAGAAGAATCGTAGAGCTCAGCGGCATGGTAAATCATTGCGACTTCGTAGAACAGAAGCAATCAGATCTTCAAGAAAGCTTACATAGACCAGATATGGTCATCAAACTTCCTGGCAATAAACAAATCGTTGTAGATGCAAAAACACCATTCGAGGCGTTTTATGCTGCGCAGTCAACAAAAGACGATGCAGAAAGATTAACCAAACTTAAGCAGCATGCGAAACATATCCGCAAGCATATCATAGATCTTGGAAGGAAGGCTTACTTTGAGAGCTTTGATAACGTACCAGAGTTTGTTGTACTATTCCTGCCATCAGAAGGTTTTTTCTCTGCAGCCTTAGAACAGGACCCTTCTTTAATTGAGATAGGAGTAGATCAGAAGGTGATCCTTGCAACACCTATTACACTGATTGGACTATTAAGGGCGATCGCATACGGCTGGAAGCAAGAAAAGATCTCTCTTCACGCAAAAGATATTCATACGCTTGGTAAAGAACTTTACAAACGGATCTGCGACATGCAGGGGCATATCACAAAGCTTGGAAAAAATCTTACCTCTAGTGTGGATTCCTATAACAAGATGCTTGGTTCTCTTGAAAGCCGTGTGCTTGTATCTGCAAGAAAGTTTGAGAAGCTCGGTGTATCTATTGATGATGAATCTTTAGATCCTTCTAAATTCGTAGAACATGCAATAAAGCCTCTTACATCATCTGAGTTGATAGAAGGATAGGAATATCCTTCTGATTGTTTATCAACTTCCTTAAAAGCCTTTAAGCGACCTTGTTTGCACATGCAAAAGATAAGAAGAGATCATTTTCTTTGAAAGGTTTTATGAATGAACTGTAGAAAAGAAAAAGGCCCACTTTCTTAGCTTGTTAAAACTATAAAGCGGGCCTTAAGAGTAAGCGTTAAGCTGAGCTTTTACTCTGCATCTAGAATGTAGTATGCAGGGAAAGCAAAGCTGTTATTTGGTCTTGGAGCTGCTACGAGGTTCACTCGTTTTCCAAGAAGACTCTGCAAATTCACATGAGTGCTATATACGTAAGCTATAGGAATATCACGCTCTTTTACAACAAAGTCACCAGGCTTGTTCTTTACAGGATCAGAATAAGCTTCAAGTATGCCTGAGATTGTGACAGACTTTAGCTTTTGATCTGTGTAGAAATCATCCATTGTTTTTGCTCTGTGCATCGCTGCCCAAGAAAGATATAGAGACTCTTCTAGAGGCTCCCAAATCTTCATACGGTCAGTTAGGCTATCAGTCATTGCAAGCTTACCATCAGTATCACCAAGGCTCACTGTTTCTTCAGTAATGCCTGAAGAAGCAACTTGTGAAGCTTTCTTTTCAAGGTATGTGATTTTCTTTTGTAGGTATTGCTCGTTAAAGCTCGCAAGCAGATCTTTAGCCTTTACTACAAACTCTGGAAAGTCTTTGTAATCGTTGATAACGTTTTGATAACACTTCACGATACGGTCTTTACTTACTTCTTCGAAAGGCTTACGCATTTCTGCTTGTGTAAGAAGCTGTGTAGACTCGATCAGTTGTGAAGCTGTCGCAATTCTCTTGTCTGTAAGAGCTTTTAGACCAGCATCACCAGCATATTCGATAAACTCTTTAGCAACAAAAAATCTTGTTCCAGCAGGAGGGTTGATTTCAAGCCACTTATTGTTTGTTTCGCATATCTTCCCATCAATTCTTTTCCCTGTACTTAGGTGATTGATGATAGGTGCTTCTAGATCTGGGGAAAGGCGTACGTTTACACGGTTTCCTTCGATCACATTATCTAGTACAAAGCTTCTAAAGATATATGCTTTGATATCACTCGTAGGCTCTACTGCATAAAAATCTTCCTTCTCATCTACTATGACAAGAAGTTCATGTTTAGAAAGCTCTTTGATAATATTGCTTTCTAAATCTGCATTTGTACGAAGTCTAACATTTGCTCCAAGTACTCTTCCTGTGAACTTCTTATAAGATGAAGATGATTTCTCCATTTTTGCATTTGCAAAAGATGGAACTACTGCCAGTGAAAAAACTGATAAGGAAGCAGCAACAAGAGCCTTTTTATAAACGGAAAAAGGTTTTGACATGATTTAAACTCCTCTTAATGCCAATAATAACTAAACTTTACATACGCAAAACCACCAAGGCTAAGCGGACGCGTTTTATGTGCCATTCTAGGAAGTTACCTGATTTAACACCAAGGTTTTTTCATGAAATTGCAAAGAGAAAAGAAAATAAAAAAAACATAGATAAAATGCGGAATTCTAAAGTGATAGCTAAAGAGTGTTTCTAGCTATTTAGAACTGCTTTTAAATGTTCACAATTTTTATGCCCACAAGTACATCCAAGATTCTCTCCAAGGAATACTTGGTAGCTTTCTGAAGTATCAAGAGGGTTTGTGACATGATAAAGATCTTGTCCCATTTGCTTGATGTCCCATTCTTTAAAAGATAGTTCGTCATCTGAAACTTCTTCATCAGGATTGAAACTTTCAGCAGGAGCTTCTTCTTTACTATCTCCATGCAGAGCACGAGATACTTGGCAAAAAGGACAGTTACAGTGAGGCTCTGCTTTTGGCATGCTCTCAAGCTGCTTATCAAGACCAATAGCCTTTCCAACGGTTGTGATTTTTTCAATCATATCATTTGGAAGGTCAGGGGAGTTTGCTTGCTCTTGGTTGTGATGCATAAAGTCACCAATATTACCAAGACCATCCATTTTAAATGGCATTCCAAATGTAACGTTGCTATCACCCGCTATTGCAAAAGGATTTTGCAATGGAGTCTTTTGCGTTACATTTTGGTTTTGTTTATTTTCTACAGAAGATTCTTCACCTTGTTCAAGGAACTTTGTGTGAGCCTCGAAGACTTCTTTAAGAGAAGCGTCTGTTAGATTAGGAACTTCTATGATGGATTCATTTTCAAGTGTCACCACAAGGATCTTCTCGCCACCTTCATTTTGAATATGCAATGAAGCGACATTTTTCCATGAAGTAGATATATGGGGAGGGATGCTGAGAACTTTTCGATTGATCTTCATAATGGACCTCGGGTGGACTTTTGTAATATTTATACCATTTTCTTGTTTTAATTATACCGCGGATTTCAAAGCTTAGTCAAGAATATTAGCACTTATCTTAATGAACTGCTGGAAGGGTGTTATAAATGATTAACGCAGAGTGCATTAAGAATCTGCGCATTTCGCCTCACAACGAGGGTTTTATAAGCGTCTAATAGTAAATCTTTTAAAAATATCTTCTCAAACAAGTAAGAAAATGATGGAGATTAAGAATTGGAACTTTTAAAAAGAGTTTAATAGGTGGTATTGCTTCTGCCTGTAATCGTAATAAAGACACCTTACTAAGGTATATAATGTCCCATAAAACATACGTTCTAGACACAAGTGTCCTTCTATCAGACTCTACCTGCATCAAAAACTTCACAGGAAATCATGTTGTGATTCCTATGTATGCTCTTGAGGAGCTTGATAGGATGAAAAGATTTACTGATGAGCTTGGAAAGAATGCAAGAGCTGTCTTGCGTTATATCGATAGTGTTAAAACAGCAGAATTCGAAAGTGGTATTAAAATCGGTAACGACGTAACACTTAAGGTGTTTGTTGAAACGCGCAATGGTGGGAAGAATGGCTTTCCTCTTTCTCTTGATAAACCAGGAAACAGAATCCTTCATTCTGCTTATCTTATGAAAGAAAAAGGCGATGATGTTGTGATTGTCTCAAGAGATTCTCTTCTGCGTATTCGAGCAGAAGCAATTGGGATTGCTGCTGAAGATTACAAGTTTCTCAAAGACTCTTTTGAGAACTTATATCCAGGCCTTCGCAGAGTGCCTGCAGATAAAAAGCATATCGACCAGTTTTATACTGGCGGACAGCTAGACATAGATCTAAAAGATTTTTATCCAAATGAATACTGCCTCCTTAAAACTTCCGATAGTGAAGTTTTAGGAAAGTTTAATAAGAAAAAGAAATCTCTAGAACCGCTTATCAAAACTCAGAAAGATATATGGGGTATCAAGCCATTAAACAGACAGCAAGAATGTGCTGTAGATCTTTTACTTCGAGATGAGATCAAACTTGTTACTTTTGTTGGTCAGGCGGGAACGGGTAAAACACTTCTTGCTTTAGCTTGTGGACTTAAGAAAGTCTTTGATGAAGATGTGTATAGCCGCATACTTATTAGTAGACCTATTATGCCACTTGGTAAAGACATTGGATATCTACCAGGAACGAAAGAGGAAAAACTCTATCACTGGATGCAGCCGATCTATGACAACTTAGAGTTTCTTTGTGAAACAACTTGTGGTGAAGGGAATGGTGTAGAAACAAAGAATTACATCATGGAAAGTAATAAGATCGAGATGGAAGCTGTTACCTATATTAGAGGTCGTACCCTTCCTAAGATGTATATCATTATTGATGAGGCGCAGAACCTAACACCTCATGAAGTAAAAACGATTATTTCAAGAGCTGGTAAGGGGACAAAAGTGATCCTTGCTGGGGATCCCAGTCAGATAGACAACCCTTATCTTGATAAAGACTCTAATGGCTTGACCTACATCATCAGCAAATTCAGGAACCAAAAGATCTTTGGTCATATGACCTTCGAGACAACAGAAAGATCTCAGCTTTCAGCAAAAGCCGCAGAGCTTCTGTAGTAAACGTCCTGTAGTTAACGACTTACAAGGGTCTTTTGAATAAAAGACCCTTGCATTTAATTCCCTTTTTTCGTATAATTATTATTTTAATCAGTAAATTTGAGTTAAATATGGCCCGTAATACCTTCAGAAAAATCAAAGAGTCTCTTGTGAGCGCTCCCATTTTTTCTGTTGTTGCTCTTGCCTCAGGGATTACCATGGCAATGGGTGGTGGAGCAGGTCTTGCGATAGGGCTGGTTTCCCTCTCTGCTTATGCCATTTTTATCCTCGTCCTAGACTTTCTTGGTAAGAAAGCCTCATAAGATCTCTTGCTTAATTATTTTAATCCACTAAATATCTGACATTTAAGTTAATTTTCATGTATTCTTGACCCTCACGTAACGTGAGAGTTTATCCTTTTGGGTATCTCTTTAAGGCAAGATGGAGAGTTTATGTCTTACACAGTGAAAGAGCTTGCGAGCCTTGCAAATATTAGCGTTCGCACGCTTCATCATTACGATGAAGTGGATTTATTAAAGCCTGCTTATCATGCAGTTAATGGATACCGTATGTATGAGGAGGAGCAGTTATTACTTCTTCAGCAGATCTTGTTTTTCAAAGAGCTTGGTTTTGAGCTTAAGAAAATAAGAGAGATTGTTTCCGCAACAAGCTTTAATAAATTAAAAGCACTCTCAGCGCATAAGACCGCACTTTTATCTAGCATTAGGAGATACAAGAGTCTTGTGAAAACAATAGACAAGACAATCATGCATATAAAAGGAGAAATTCATATGAAAGATCAAGAGATTTACCAAGGTTTTTCAGAAGAAAAACAAAAAGAGTATGAAGGCTATATCGTTGATAATTATGGCGACTCTGCAAAGAAGTGGATAGAAGAGAGCAAAAAGCGCACTTCAAAGTTCACAAAGGAAGATTTTGCCATGATCAAGCAAGAGTTCGAGGATATTCACCTTGCTCTAACTCGGGCAATAAAGGATCGACTTTCCGAGGATGCAGATTTGGTACAGATCTTAGTGAAAAGACACTATCAGCTTGTTAGTCGGTTTTATGATCCGACAAAAGAGTTGTATCTAGGTCTTGCTGAGGTCTATACAGAGCACCCAGACTTTAAGAAGATGTTTGATGATTTTGATCCAAGGCTTGCAGGCTTTTTAAAGGCTGCTATTAAAGTCTTTGCTGAGAAAAATCTGTAGTAATAAAAAGGCGCAGCTTCTGTTGCGCCTTTCATCTCTTTGCATATTTACCTTTTTGACATATATTCGTAACAAAAAGAATCCATTTTGAGGGGAGTGCTAATATGCCAGAGATGAAGGTAAACGATGCGACATTTTACTACGAGATCCACGGAGAAGGTTTTCCTCTTGTTTTAGTTTGCGGTTTCACAAGGGACTCAAGCAGCTGGTGCTCGCTAAAAGATTTGCTAAGTAAGCATTTTAAAGTTCTTATCTTTGATAACAGGGGTGTAGGAAGGACTGTTGATAGTGCGGATAAGTTATCGGTAGAACTTATGGCAAAAGATACTGTGGATCTTGCAAAAGCTCTTGGCATGGATAAGTTCCATGTTCTTGGGCATTCTATGGGTGGCACAATTGTACAAGAAATTGCAACAAGCTATCCTGATTCTATAGAAAAACTCGTGATCTCAGCCTCTTCTCCAAAGTGGCGCAAAGCAATGCTTTTTGGTCTTAAGACATCACTTGTGATGGTAGAGAATAACATAAATATTGATGATATTTTAAACTCAAGAGCATCGTGGTCTTTTGGAGAGTCCTTTCTGCAAGATCCAGAAAAAATGGCTACCTGGAAGAAAAATGCAACTTCAAACCCTTATCCACAATCTGTTGAAAACCAAAAGAGACAGTTTCGTGTTCTAGAAACATTTGATGGAAGAAAGAAACTATCTTCCATTAAAGCCGAAACGTTAATTTTTGCAGGAAGAGAAGACATTATTACACTTCTTTTCGAGTCTGAGTTTATGCTTGAAAATATCCCAAATGCAGAGCTCCAAATTCTTGAAACAGGACATGCGCTCAATGTTGAGCTTCCAGAAGTAGTAGCAAACTCGATGCTAGAGTTTTTGAAGTAGAGAGTTCTAGCTCTCTTCAGTTGAATCAGAAGTAGGTTTTGGAACAATGCTCTCAAAAAGGATCCAAGTAAGAGCTGTTGTTGCTACATAGATGATAGAGAGAGGAACAGGTGTTGTGCTTGGAAGGAATGATATAATAGAGCCGAGAGCAGCTCCTCCTGCAACCTGCATAAAGCCGTACAAAGCTCCTGCATAACCAGCTATCTTTCCAAATGGGGTAAAAGCCCCTGCAAAAACATTTGGAAAAATAAACTGAGAGCCGAAAAGAAGGATTGTTGATGGGATAGCAATCGGCCAAAGGGAAACACCAAAAATTCGGTAGCCAAGGTAGAGAAGGATTCCTGAAAGGAGCATGATAGTCCAGCCAACTCTTAGCATAAACCTCATGCCAAATTTAGGAACAAGCACTCCGTTTAATAGTCCTCCAAGGCCAAAGGCTACAAGAGCTATAAAAAACGACACCCAGCCAAAATACACAGGTGTAATCCCAACATGTTTTATCAGAAGAACAGGTCCTGCTGTAATCCAGGCTATAAGAGCTCCATAACTCAAAAAGGTGCAGAGTGAATTACCCATAAAGACTCTAGATGTAAGAAGGATGAGGAAAGTGTCTCTTATGTAGGAAAATTTCAACCGGCTCTTACTGGCATGTTGGTTTGTTTCTTTGAGTCCAAAGAGAACAGCCAAAATACCAATTATAGTGTAGATGGCGATCGCAACAAAGGATGCTCTAAAAGAATAATGTCTTTGCAGGTAGCCTCCAACCACTGGAGCTGCTGGTATAATGAACATAATAAACACGACTGCAAAGGAGCCATACTTTGCGAGTTCCTTTCCTGAAAAAGTGTCCCGCATAATGGATCGCCACAAACAAGCGCAAGAGCCTGCTCCAACACCTTGTAAGAACCTTCCAGCGATAAGCATTTCAATGTCTACTGCAAGCATGCAGACAATGCTCCCAATAAACATAATCAAAAGGCCAGTAAGGAGTAGTGCTTTTCTTCCATATACTTCTGATAAAGGTCCGTAAATAAACTGGGTAATGGCAACCCCTATCATAAATACAGCAATGCTCCACTGAGCAAAGTTTATGGAGGTGCTAAGCATTTTGGCCATAGAAGGGAGAGAAGGTGCATATACTTCAGTTGCAAATTGCGTGAGACAGGCAAGAATGATAGTAACAGCGAAAACGAGATTTTTTGAAAATTTTGAGTCCATTTAAGGTACCGGCTTACTTCAATTCAAAAAGTATAGCAAAGAAAGTATTATGGCCAATATTTTTATAGGAGTGTAGCTTTTTACTTCCTGGGAGAATTTCAGAAGAAATATCCCAGTACTCTTCTTCGGTGTTTCCATCATCATCAATAGTTAGGAATTTAGACTCGTTCATAAGAAGCATAACACCATTATACTGGTGGCAGTGAGGCGTTACCTCTTCGCCAGGGTCGATATTAATAAATAGGATCCGGTTTTCTGTATCTTCATATAAGAGCTCGTGAGTCTTGGGAGCCGCTACTAAAGCATCATGTTCACTTAGAGATGTTACTTTGTTTGGCGCATGAATTAAAAGAAGTTCTTTTGAGTTACTTATGAAATCTTTTACAGCAGTATCAGCTTCTTCATTGTCAAGCAGGGATGAGCAGCGCTTCATGATCAATGAGACGGTAGCATCTTCAAGTTCATAGGATTTGTTTAAGCATTTAGCAAAATCCTTTATGTGAGCAGGCTGCTTTCTGTTTGCAAAAGACATGAAGAACATGGAAGCTGCAGAAAGCATTGCTATGGCTGTAAACTTAACTCCTGACCCGCGGAAGAGAAGGGGCTTTATATAACTATCCATGTACTAAAAATCTCCCTTCAAATGTTGTTACGGCTTTTCCTGTAAGAAATACTCTTTTGCCTTTTAAGTTTATGTGTATAGTGCCGCCGCGTTTTGATGCTTGATACGCAAGCATCTCCTCTTTATTGAGTTTTGCACTCCAATAAGGCGCAAGGATGCAGTGAGAAAAACCAGTTACAGGGTCTTCTTTAATCCCTTGCTTTGGATTAAAAAACCGAGAGATAAAGTCATAAGAAGAGCCTTCTGATTTAGCAGTATATATTACAGAATGGCAAGGCATGCTTTCGATAAGCGTAAAGTCAGGCTTAAGGTTTTTCACAAGGTCATCTGAAGAAGCTTCGATAACAAGATCATCACCATATAGTGCAGCTCCATTAATAGGCCCAAAATGGTTTAAAACATCAGGTGTAATGTGAAACTCTGTGTGATGGGACTTTGCAGGGAAATCAAGAGTGTAGTCAGGGTGGTTATTTGTAACTCTTAAAGGACCACTTAGTGATTCAAAAACAATTTCTTTTTCTGTGAACATCCCTTGCTCATGTAGAACATGAGAGGCGGCAAGTGTTCCGTGACCGCAAAGGTCTATTTCAACAGTTGGGGTGAACCATCTTATATGAAATTGATTGTCCGCTAGTTTTTTTACAAAAACGGTTTCAGAGAGATTCATCTCTGCAGCAATATTTTGACAAACGAGATCTTCAGGGAATTGATTCACAAGAGCAACAGCAGCGGGGTTGCCATGAAAAGGTTTGCTTGCAAAAGCATCAACGATCCATAGGTTCATTGGGAACACTCCTTCAAAAATGAACGCCTATTCTACAGAATAGGCGATATAAAAGGAATAGCTCTAACGGCCGCGTCTTCTGTCTCCAGAACTCCCAGATTTTCCTGAGTATCCAGATTTACCAGACTTACCAGAGTAACCAGAATTTCCTGAGTTGCCAGATCTTGAGCGTGAGCCAGATCCGTTACCAGATCTACGGAACTTTCTGTTTCCAGATCTTGAGTTATCATCAAAGTTTCTGCCTCTTGATCTGCCGCCTCTAGACGATTTGCCTGAAGACTCTACTTGAGCAGAAGGGGAGACAACGAATCTGTTCGTCGGCTGGGCTTTACCTCTCCAAGCATGAGAAATCAGCTTGAGAGTAATTTCTTCGATTTGGTTTCCTTCCTTTAGAAGAGTAAGAATTTCTTCCGCATCCTGGTGGATATACTCGTCTTGAAGCTTATCAGTGAAATTTCTCTTCATGATGTGCTTTACATCTTCAGGAGAAGGAAGCTTTGAAAGTTGAATGTTTTTCATTTTAGTCTTTAGGAATCTTTTAAGTAGGAACTGCTGCTTTGGTGTAACAAGAGTAATTGCTGTTCCTTTGTTTCCCATGCGCCCTGTTCTACCAATGCGGTGTGTGTAGCACTCTGGTGAGAACGGAAGCTCTAGGTTCACTACGTGTGTAACATCTGTTACGTTGATTCCTCTTCCTGCAACATCTGTTGCAACAAGGATTTTTTTAGGGGCTTTTCTAAATCCGTTAATGGATCTTTGTCTGTCTGCTTGTGACATATCACCATGAAGCTGCAGTGTGCCAAAGCCAGACTGCTTTAACTGCTCGGATAGATCTTCTACCTGTCTTTTGGTGTTGCAGAAGACAATCGCCTTTGTAGGGTTGTGATACTGCAGAAGTTGCAGAAGTGCAGACTCTCTTTGTCTTTCTGGGATCAAATAATGGAGCTGCTCGATATCTTCGTGACGCTCTTCAGTTGTCTGGTCGCAAGACACAGGATCTGTTAAGAATCTATTAGAGATGCCTCTGATTTCTTTTGATAGAGTTGCAGAGAAAAGAAGTGTTTGACGCTCATTCGGTAGGTAAGAGAAGATTTCTTGAATATCTTCCAAGAAGCCCATATTTAGCATTTCGTCAGCTTCATCAAGAACTACAGTCTCAGGTTTGAAGTGAGTAAGGTGGCCAGACTGGAAAAGATCAAGAAGTCTTCCAGGTGTTCCAACAATCACTCTACTATCTCTTTTAAGTCTTTTTAGCTGGTTAAAGAGCGCTTCTCCACCATATACAGATGTAGGAAGGATGCCCATATGCTTTGCATAACGCACCATTTCTGAGCAAACCTGCAGAGCAAGTTCTCTTGTAGGCGTTAAAACAAGAATTGTTTTTTTAGGGTTATTTGCAAGTAATTCAAGAGCTGGTAAACCAAATGCCGCAGTTTTCCCGGAACCTGTTTGTGCTTTTGCGATGACATCAGAACCTTGCAAGATATGAGGGATTACGTCTGCTTGAATTGCTGTTGCTGTTTCATATCCAACATCTTCGATTGCTTTGGAAATGGTCTCGCTAAAGTTAAATTCCTTAAAGGAACTAGTCATATATACTCCTGAAGTATGAACAAATAAAATTGATTTATAAATAAGTGTTAACTGGGCTCGCGACTCTTAATCAAAGAGATATCAAAAATAAAACACTTTATTTAGAAATATTAGGTGATTCTTGGCATCAAGCATAGAGCAAGATCTCATATATAGCTAGCAAATAGAGAAATGATTTTAATAAAGGGCTTAAAAAGCCTTTCTAAAGTTATTTTTAGTCTAAATTACATGTCTGGAAGATTTGGCATCGATGCATTTTCGAGCTTAATGCCAAATATATTATTTACAGAGTTAAATAATATATACTGGGATACAAGAGCGATGATGTCTAAAATCTGCTCTTCATCATAGTGATCTTTAAGAGCGGTAAATTCTTCCTCTGAAAGATTTGCATGGGATAGGATTTTTCCTGTTGTTTGGATGAGCAACTTCTCCTCAAGAGGGAGGGTCTGCTCATCAAAAGGAAGAGGTATTTGAAGAATCTCTTCTTTTGACATAACATCACTTATAATAGGCTCGTGATG
>JAJACS010000038.1 GCA_022601395.1 Chlamydiia bacterium
ACCAGGGCCCAGTACGAGGAGCTGAAGCGGTCAGTGCCTAGTGCCTAGTGCTTTCTTGCTTGGGGGTGGTCTGTTGGATTGGATTGTAGTGGATGGAATCGATTCGAGGAGCTGAAGCGGTCAGTGCCTGCCTAGTGCTCAGTGCTTGCAAATTGCTTGTGGTAAGTTTAGGTTCTCTAGGATTAACGGCGCTGAGTGGTTCTATACATGTAAATGATGCATTTTCAGGATGATAGAGTTGCCATGATGTTTCTTCTTCATTAGAGGATGTGTATTCTACATGTAGAATTGTAGAAGGACTCTTCATAGAGATCAGGTGGTATGGATGCGTATCATTTAAGAAGGGTAGAAAGCCAAAGTCAGAAGGTTTGCTTACGGGGAACATAAGTTTTTTCTTTTTAGAATCGTAAACATCACCCTCTAAATCTTTCCATTTTTCACCATCTCTATACTTTTCTTTCACAAAGCCTTGAACGAGACTCTCTGGCTCTGAATTGTAATAGTAATGAAATCCTACAAGAGATGGTTTTTCGCTGTGTACAGTAAGCTGCATAAGCAAGCCGTCATGAACAAGAGCTGCATGCATAATCATCTCAAACTCTTGACCTTCAAACTCTTTAATAGGAACGCCTTTATATAGGTCCTTTGCATCAAGCTTGGCTTCGATCTGTGTTGCGGAGTAATCATATTTCCAAGGAACGTATCTTGCGATACCATGAGAGAAGGGCTCTTTTACTCCTTTTTCTTCCATCTTTTTGATGTGTGGAAAAAGAGAAGAATCAAACCCTTTTGTAATAGCTTCGTCTTTTCTGTGGTGGAAATGTGGTCCGATGAGTGCTCCAAGTCCTGCGCATCTTTCTTCGAAGAGGTTTTTTGTACTTTGATCTATAGCTTCGAGCGAACCTCTTTTAAAGCTTACAAGGTTCATGCCTTTATCTGGAGCAAAGGTAGCTGTAAGCTCCTCTCCTTTATCGGTTGTGTTTTTCAGGGTAATAAGTCTTGTCATGAGATATCTGCTTTTCTTTCACCCATAAACTCTAGGAGCTATTTTTCAAAGAGGAAAAAGAAAAGATTAAAAATAGGATTAAAACTATTTAAATTTTTAATAAAGATATGGTAAGATATTGCGCATAGATTTTGAGATGGTTGCTACCTTCTCCATCTACAGGGAGGGATCATCTTTTAAAGGAGCGATAGTTGCTTTATTAGATGGTCTTTTCCTCTAGATGCTTTCTTCTAAATTCCAAGGTCGATTTGAAAGAAACTTCCGTTCTGGATCAGCTCTTTTACACGAAGATACTCAACTGCAAAATCCATATCAAGCGAAGTAAGTCGAATAAAAGAATCTTCTACCTTGACCCAAGGATTCACTCCTCTAAACTTTTGGTAGACGCTATAGTTATGGCGGTAACGGTTACCTTTTGAATAGTATTTTTCTGGGTTATTGCATCGTTTGAGATATCCTTTAATCAATGGATCATCAGATTTTTTCATGCTCTCTAGTACAGCACTGTCTGTTGAGAAATGAAGTTGATCAAATGAAATGACCTTTAGGTTCATAGCTCTTTTAAATGCATTTGCCGCAAACTTGTAGATAATAGCTTCTTTGTTAACTCCCCAAAAATTCTCTGTGAAGTACAAGGAGAGTGCTGCAAATTTTTTAGCAATTGAGGGCGTTTCGAAATACCAACGTCCATTTTCATAATGAAGGTCGGTGAGAATCTCTTCTATTTCATCTTGTGAAATGAAGTTGTACACAAAACCTGTATGCAGGTTGTACTCGATACGATCTGCGCAGAGATCTGGTAGGTTTTGTTCAAGACCTTGATACCTGTCATTTTTAAATAAGAAGTCTTCTACGTTGTAATCGTATTTTTCTAAAATCTTGGGAAGGTCTGTCTTCTTGAGGTACCAGAAATGAATACTGTCTTGGTAGGAAAGAATATCGTCGTAGTGTTCATAGACAAGATCTCCAATATGAGAAAACGTTGTATGTGAAATATCGTGAGTAAGTCCTGCAGCCTGTTCAATTAGAGGAAGGTTAAACCTTTTCAAGATGTAGTAAACACCAAGTGAGTGGTCATAGCGGTTAAATGTTCTATGATCTTTGGTAAAGTAAACAAGGCCGTGCTGATCAATGTCTTTCATTCTTTGAACATAGGGTGAATCTATGATATCTAGAATAAGGGGTTCGCTGATGTTGATTTTTCCAAAGATAGAATCAAAGACTTGTTCCTTGGTAAAAGAGAAACTTGCTTGGCAAATAAATAGAATGAAAAAGAGTCTTGTTATGATAGTCATGGAAATCCCTAATAGATGATTCTACACTGTAAATGTTGCTGCTATTATGTACAGAGGCGGAATTAAAATCTATGCGGAGAAAATATCCGACCTTTGTCTACGTATAATGAACAAAACATCTTTACAGATTCTTTGTTTTTCTGAGAACGATTTTTTAAGAGGTAGGCTGTTTTTTAGCTTTTAGTTTTTTCGGAAATAGTGCCGGAATGTGTTTTGTTTCTTCTATTACAACAGAGGAAAGCATAAACAGTACGATAAGGTTTGGAAAAGCCATAAGTCCGTTGAGAACGTTTGCAATTGTCCACATAAGATTTAAAGAAAGAAGAGCGCCAGGAATCACAAGCGATATATAGAGAAGTCTATAGTATAGAATTGAGCGGATGCCAAAGAGATATTCCATGCATTTTTCACCAAGATATGCCCAGCTCATCATCGTAGAGAATGCGAAAGGTATCAGGGCTATGGTTACGATAAGTCCTCCAAAAGGAAGGGTTTGATCAAAAGCATAAATCACAAGCGCTGCACCATCAAGCAGCATGCCATTTGAGTCGAAAGCACCAAGAGATCCTGTTAAAACGATCACAAGTCCTGTAATACTGCATACGATTCCTGTTGTGATAAAGACACTATACATAGCGCTTAATCCCTGCTTAGGTCCGCTATTGGTTTTCGCAGCAGCTGCTATTACAGGAGAGCTACCAAGGCCTGCTTCAGATGAGAATACTCCTCTTGAAATACCCATTTGGATAGCTTGCATAATAGTGGCTCCTAAAAAACCACCCGCGGCAGCTTGGCCGCTAAATGCAGATTTGAAGATCCATACAAATGCCATTGGAATTTGTTTCATATGGACTGAAATAATAAAAAGTCCGCCGAGGATGTAAAACAAGGCCATAGCGGGAACAAGGTACGCTGAAATCTTTCCAAGGTATTTGATTCCACCAAAAAGGCTAATTGCAACAATTACAGTAAGAGAGATTCCTGTATAAATGGGGTTCAAGTCAATGAGCTCTGTGAGCGCCAAGGCAACAGAGTTTGACTGGATCATATTGCCTATTCCAAGAAGTGTTGTAAGCGTTGCAAGAATAGCAAACGTTTTAGCGAGCCATTTTTTCCCGGTACCTTTTTCAATATAGCGCATAGGGCCACCGGACATATTACCGTTTGCATCTACTGTTCTATATTTGATCGCAAGAACGGATTCTGCATACTTTGTGATCATTCCAAAGCCTGCTGCAACCCACATCCAAAAGAGGGCTCCAACACCGCCTATGGTTAAAGCCGTAGCAACACCAGCAATACTACCAATTCCGATCGTAGCAGCAAGCATTGTCATAAGAGTTTGAAAAAGAGAAATATCTCCTTTTTGCTTACTGCACTGCCTTGTAAAGGAGAGTTTGAAAGCTTTAAAGAAGTAGCGAAACTGCAGTCCCTTTAAGCGTATGGTGTAATATACGCCTACAAATGTCAGGAGAATGAGTAGGGGAGGCCCCCATATAAAATTGTTTAACCCAGAAAAAAAGGTTTCAATACTAGACATAAACCACTGTAATTTAAGTGATGATATTTTAAAGAAGGTCGCAATTGTTTGCTATAACAAACCTATTCCTCTGGAATAGACTCTGGAGATGGGAGGGTACCTTCTTGCATAGCTTCTTCAGTGTTATCTTCAAGAATTTCCTTAGACTCTTCCTCACTATCAGCGATAAGTAGAGATTTCTTCTTCCACTTTCCTTGATAATATCTGAGGTACATGATCCCCGCTGCGAGCAAGCTATAACCAACCCAGATCATAATAGCAAGTTCCATCGTGCCAGACTGATGTACAATGAAATAGTAAGTAGGCACAAGAAGAAAGAACCAAACACAAAGTGCTCCTGTGACCATAAGGAACATGGTGTCTCCAGCAGCTGTTAGTATTCCGTTAAGTAGCCATCTTACGTATTCAATGACCATGTAGATCCCTGTAAAGATTAGGCAGGTGCGTATTGTAGCCTTAAGGGTGTCAATTTCCATAATGCTAAGAGCGGTGATTTCATTTCCTTCCAAAGCTCCAGGGGTTTTAATAAACCAATTCATTAGAAAATCGGGGAAAATAACAAAAAATATACAGATGACGGCTGAAAACATCGCAATCATCTTAAAGCCAGATGCAAGTACATTTTTTACTTTATCTAGTTTCTTTGCGCCAATAAGGTTTCCTGCAACTGCTGCAGCTCCTTTTTCTATGCCTAAACCAAAGAAAACAAAAAGAAGAAGTATGCTTTGGCATACAGATGAAACCAGTAAGTGGTTTTCGCTCACTTTTGACATCATCCAGTAAAATATTGCCCATCCCAAAAGCTCAACAAAAACAAATAACGCCGGGGGCATTCCAATTTTTACACATTGATTGAAGGGCTTTCTTTTAAATGCAAAGTCACCAGTGCCATACTTCTCTCTATTTTGCTTCCGAAGAAACAAAGCGAAAAGAACAATAGCTTGCACAGCAATACCAATGCCTGTTGCGATACAAGCTCCTTTAACTCCCATAGAAGGAATAAATCCGTCTAGGCCAAAGATAAAAAGAGGGTCCAGGATAATATTTACAATATTACCCGCAAGAGCAAGCCATTTAATAATAGAAGTTTTTCCCTGGCCTACAAAAAATGCAGTTAAGGCTGCAAGAAGAACTGAGATTGGACTATAGAGCATAGTCCAAGTAAAATATTGGTGTTCAAAGTTTATAGCACTTGCAGCGCCATATAGAAGGTCAGCTCCCCAAATAGCCATAGGAATAAAGAATACAAGAGAGATCAAACTGAGCCATATCATCTGCCATACAGGGATCCCAAGCATTTTATACTGCTTTGCACCGTTATACTGAGCTACAAAAACTTCAGCGAGACTTGCGAGAGTGGACCAGCCAAGAGCGAGCGACCAACAGAAAGTACCTGCGCTTGTTGCCGCATTAAGAGCATTTGTAGAATATCTCGATAAGAAAATCCTATCTACGAAGATCATCACAAAAAGTGATAAGAAAGAGATCATCAAGGGCATTGAGATCTTGTAGAGCTCTTTGAAGGAGCCGTTTTTAATTTCTTGTGTCTTCATTATTTACTCGTTTCAAAAAAGAGGTTTGGCGAAGTAATACTTAGCTTTAGTTAAGTGGGTCTAGATACCCTTAATTTTTGTATAGCATGGGTAGTGGATTATCAGCGCACAAAAAATGATAATTCAATACGATATATTTGAGTTTGTGCAAACAAGTACACCCTATACCTAGATTTTCAGTGGAACAAGATTAAACCTTTTAAGAATTTCTGAATACTAGTTAAAAGTGTATTTATAAAATTCAAATGGTTTGAATAAGATTGTTCAAATGAATCAAAAAATATTTCGAGTATCCTCAAGGAGAAAAGCAATGGATCAGGAAAAAATGCTAACAATAGACTACACAAATTATAGAGGTGAGAGGTCTGAGCGCAGAATCGTACCAAAAAAAATAATTTTTGATAGCAATGAGTGGCATAAAGAGAAACAGTGGCTACTCGAAGCTCACGATGTAGAGAAAAATCAAGTAAGATTTTTTTCAATTAAAGATATTCACAATTGGTTAACGTAAAATTACTTTTAATTTTTTAAAAAATACATAAATCTATGCTATACTTTTTTAATAATTATGAGGAATATTATGCTGTTTGTTAATTGTTTAAGCAGGCCTGCTGTTCGCTATGCTCCCCTTGATGTTCTTGAGCCTATTTCTATCCCAGAAGATGCTAAATATATAGGAAGAAGTAATGATTTGGTTGCATACCTTTTAAGCGGCTCTGTTTATCTATCTAATCAAAGTTTAGAGTGTCATCGTAGATACGAATTAGGTGGGTGTGATTTTGGATATGTGTCGGATGATTATAGAGATAGAAAGTTTGCTCTCTACAGAAACATTGTACTGTTCCAAAGTGAGTCAGAAAAAAAAGTGACTCTTTGGGATTTCAGAGAAGACTTACAGCAGCAGGTAGATTTTCCTGAAGATGTACAAGGCCCTTTAGTTAGGCTTTGTATGAATTCAGAAAACCTTTACTGCGTTTTTAAAGACGCTGAAGGGAAAGACTCTCTCTATTCTTTTAGTTTTGAAAACGGCGATTGGAATCCTATGGATTCAAGTGAATCTTGTTTGATAGCTGCAGAAGGTGTGTATTTTGCGTTTGCAAGGGATCAGAATGTGGTCATAAGAACCCCTTTTCATGAAAGTGAGTTTCCAAGTCCTTTTGCTGGAGCTGTCCCAACAAATCTCTACATGAATGAAGGAAAACTTGTTGTTTGTTATGGCAAGGATATGTACGTTTTCAACCCCGAGACTCCACAAGATTACTCTTTAGTAGATACTCCTAATCAAGTGAATAGTTCTGAGACTCTGTTTATTAAAGATGCTCAGCTTCTTGTAAAAGAAAGGCTTGCAGGTTACCATACATATCAAATCTAAGGAGCGTCTGTTGAAGCTTCCGCTACTTCAGTAGGTCTTAGGTAATCTATAGGCATTTTTAGTGCTGTAGTGCCATCAGCCTCTTTTCTAGTTGCTTGGTGTTTTTTCACTTTAGCTACAAAATCTGGATCATTTGTATATACCTGATCTTCGTATCCAGGGCCAGGATGGTAAGTAAGGCCGTAAGTTTTAGAAGATGTCATAACTTCGTGTACGCTGTGATCTCTATTAGGTAACATAAAGGCAAGATAAGCGAGCTTGATGTCTTCAAGATCTTTAGCTCTTTCATCCGTATCGTCAGGCCTGTCTGCGCCAAGTCCTACCAGCATTGCCATTGACATTGACTGATCGTATGTTCCTGATATACCAGCTAGCACAGGTTGGTGAATTTCTTCTGCAACTTGTGCATAAGTTTTCGCAGCGGCTCCCATTTCTGGTTTATAGTGAGGTACTTCTGATGGTTTGTAAAGATCAAAATAATATATGCCACTAACTAAAGGTACTTTAGTATCCTTATGGGGATCATCATGTGCAAATAGGTTCAGAGATTCCCTTCTAGAAAAGCGGTAACGGAAATTGGCATGTTTCGAAGCTGATTTAGTTCTCAATTGACCAACAGTTGGTATTAGGTGACCGTGCTTTTCTGCTTTCTTTTTCCGATCAGCAACCGGTTTTCTAAGCTCTCCATTAAGTGCAGCATACGCTCCATAGCGAAAGACTGGAGGGAGGTAGTCTAGTTTGCCATCACCTCGTGCATTCATAGCGGTGATGTACTTCTTATCGAGTCTCCAACCTTTGTCTTCAGCAGCTAAGTACGTATTTGCAAACTCAATAAAGTCTTCGTGCTGCATAACCGTGTTAGCAAAGTGATTGCTCATATATGCAAGGTACATCTCAGCTCTAAATTCAGCGCCTGGATGCGTACTTCCAACTCTAGGGCCAAACTCTTCTGCCTCTTCCACAGTACGTATATAACTAAGAGGGTTTTGTCCGAGTGTTCCTGGAGAGATTTGGTGAGTCGTTCCGTCTCCGCCGATTCTATGGCGCATTTCCATCCGCAACCTTTTTTCGAATGTAGCTGATTGAGTAGTGGATAGGTTAGCGACATCATCAAGTTTTGGAATTACATCATGTGGCTTGCAGAGAGCAAAGTTTGTGAGCATAAAATACATGCGATCAAGCTGCTTCTGTTCACTTGCTCCTATAGTTTTAAATTCCGCAATTGCATCAAACAGTAGCCTTTCTTCTTGACTTGCAGTTGCAGGATCAATCACAAAGCTATTTCTATCACCCTTTGAGAACAGTATTTTCATAAACTTATCGACTTTGGCAATGCCTGCATCATTAAGACTTTTCCCATCTTCTGAAAATTGCTTGCCAGGAGCATTTAGTAAGTAAAGTTTGAAGTTGTTAATTTTCGCAAGGATCTGCTCAGAACAAGGCTGAAGTTCGATAATCTCTTCTGTTTCAAAGCCGATACCTTTTAGTTGCCCAGCAGCATTTGAGAGCATTGGAATATTACGATCCATTTGCCAAAGTACATAGGCTTTATATAAGTCCATATAACGTTTTGCTAGAGTTCTAGAGAATTGAAGAAGAGGTCCTGCAGGCCTTTGTGTAAAGGTTTCTACATCTGCAGCTGTCATTGAGTCCAGTTCGTGTATGCCTTCTGCGATATATTCTTGAGCAGCATCAGAGATAGACATTTCAAGAGCTTCAGTAGCGTGTGCGTAAGCTTTGACTCGCGCTTGTAACTCGGCATCAGATGAGTAAGTAGCAACATCAGAAGGTTTTGTGTGACTCATATCTAGAGCTTGTGCGCTTGTAAATACAGGTCTCAAGGCTTTTATTCTTTCAATTTCTGCGTCTCCATAATGCCTAGTGAGCTCTACGACTCTTCTTCTATCTAGTTTCTTAGATGCCTTAAAAACACCCGAAGATGCTGGATAAATGGGCTGTGATCGTAGAAGACTGTCTGGAATACGAGGCGCTGGGGCTGGTGGGGGTGCTGGGGCTGGCACTGGAATTGTTGGAGGTTTAGGAAGTGTGGTATCCAGTGCAGGATCTGTAGTAGTACCTAAAGAACTAGTAGCCATTATTAATCTCTTTTTAATTTTTAAATGATAATTCCATTATATCATAAAAATTACTTTAATTAAAATAGTTATTTAACAGTTGATTTAAGTTGTTAATATTGAGTGATATGCGTATATACAGACGTTAAAGCGAAGGTTATGTCATTTATAATAAAGCGCTTATAGTTCTCTTGTCCACGTAGTTTTTCCGGGTAAATACAGTTCAATTTAGGGTTTCGATATCGAAGGTTAAAAGGTGCTCAAAAGCACCTTCTTAGAAAAGTTTTAGAAAACGGCTTGCAGTTAAATATGCACTTTATATATGGTTTAGCTTTCTTATTTCGAACGAGAACTAAGAAGAAAACAAACACCAAAGTTTGTAAAAGCTATTTGACAGTGTAAATGAAGTGATGATGCCAAATTAAAGCTTGAGCGTGACAAGTAATTGTCATGCTCTCGTCAAAATATTTTTTTTTTACTTGAGAATTTGATGCTTATGTTCGAGAAATAAAATTTGTTGGATGAGTAGAAGATAGCGGTCACTATCCATCTTTGGAG
>JAJACS010000039.1 GCA_022601395.1 Chlamydiia bacterium
TAGCTCCTCCAAAAGCAGGTACAGGAAAGCCTATAACTTTTAGCGAGCTAAAAGACTTAGAAGCTAGAGTCATAGCAGGTGGTGGTCGCAAAGCGGTAAAGTTCTTTAAAGATGTAAAACTTCCTGAGGAAGTAGCAGCTCCAGTAGTTACTGGTGAATTTGCTAACCCTGCATCTACAGGAAACGTAGAAGTTGTCCAATCTATACCAACTCCAAAAGCGGAAGCAGTAGAGCAAGTAGTATCTCAAGTAACAATGCCTGAGCAAACGCCAGATGCTGCAAGAGCAGCATTAGAAACATTTAGTTCCGATCTAGGAACTTTAGCTCCTCCAAAAGCAGATACAGGAAAGCCTATAACATTTAGCGAGCTAAAAGACTTAGAAGCTAGAGTCATAGCAGATGGTGGTCGCAAAGCGGTAAACTTCTTTAAAGGCGTAAAAGTTCCTGAGCAGGTTGAAACATCAATTACAACAGAAGAATTAGAGACTCTGTTTTCTGCTGAAGATACAGTAGATCAGCAGACTGTTTTTCCTGATCTAGAAGCAGAAATCAGGCAGTTGCAAGAGCAGGCTGTAACAACAACAGCAGTTGGTTTTCCAAAACCTGTTGTTCCAAAGAACCCTGAGCTAGAAGCTATGAAAGAAAGTTTAGATGCAAGGGCTCCGGTTTCCTTTTTCAATTACTTAAAAAGATCTGGTATCATTAACCCTACGGTAGCAGACGAGACTCGTTTGAATGGATCTGTAACTATTATGCACCCAACAGGAGGCGCAATACCTGTAATGAGTGCAGCGCAGTCCTCTGCTGTGAATGAATTAAAACAAGAAGCTGCAAAGATAGTTCCTAAAACAACACCAAACACGTTCATGAGTTTTTTAGAGAATAATCCTGTTGTGCGAAGCACAAAAGAAGCATCTGTTGTTCCGCCAGTTTCAACACAGAAGGCGCCTACAACACCAAACACTTTCATGAGCTTTTTAAAGAATAATCCTGCAGTACCAAGTCAGCCTGAAGTGCCAGTGATCCCATCACAAGCTCCTGCGGCTCCTCAAGTAACTCCTCCTGCAAACCCAGCAAATAACGAGGTAAGAAGAGTTGTCACTGAGCAGAAGGACAACCCTATTATTGCAATAGGTCTTACGCTATTAACAGTATATGCAGGTTACAAGCTTTACAAGCGCTACACCCAATCAGACAAGAAAGAAGAACTTGAAAGATATATCGCAACGCTTAGTGAAGTATTAAAAGACAATAGTGCACTTGATGATGCATATAAGATTGTAAGAAATGGTCATATTTCTCATGAGCTCTTTGCTAAGAAGAAAAAGGCAAAAGCCTTCTTTGAAGCAACAAGGTATATGAGAAGAAATAAAATTAAAGGCATTAGCTACTTAAAAAGTAAGAGAGCCTTTAGATCTGAAATGATAAAACACCTTGCTGAGAAAAAAGCAGAGCTTGCAGCGGTTAAATCAAGAGCAACGCTTACTTCTTCACTTGGTAGTGTTTTCTCCAAACTTGGTAACGTTTGCGGTCTACCAAGACTTGCCTAAACTCCCTTATGATTGATTAAACAATATACGATTACTATTGTAATCTGCTGATATTTAGAGTTTTCCAATTTCTCTTTTCTAATTCATCTGAAAAAGCTATAATGACTTTTTAGCTCTCTTCGGAGAGTTCTTTTAGAAAATGGAGTCAATATTATGAACGCACTAGCATCAGATTCTTTCGCTGATATCTACCCATCTATTTCTATGGGCGTTTTCCATTTTCATCATCACCATCATTTTCATAGTTAATACCTAGGCTCTTTTCTAGATCTTTTTAGATGAAAAGCAGCTGCAGAGGACTTGTGTCTATTTTAGGCATGTCTTTTTATATTTATTTTTATATTTTTTTATTTAGGAGTATGCCATGAGCATTTCATTATTTTTGTGTTTGTTAGTTTTTTTTGGAGTTATTTATATTTGGATAGGAAATCGAGCATCCAAAAATCAGAATACAAATGAAGATTATTATCTTATGGGAAGAAAGTTATCGTTTTTCCCTCTTTTTCTTACCTTGCTTGCAACTCAACTTGGAGGGGGAACTCTTCTTGGGGCTGCGGATGAAGCATACCAAAGAGGCTGGAGCGTTCTCTTCTACCCACTTGGCGCATCTCTTGGACTCATACTTCTTGGGTTTGGGTTTGGAAAGAGGTTAAGGAATATGAACATTTCAACGATCGCTGAGCTTTTTGAAAAAGTATACGGATCTAAACTCCAAAGAAGGATCGCTTCTCTTCTTTCTGTTGTAGCGCTGTTCTTAATTCTTGTTGCAATGGCTATTGCAGGGAAAAAGTTTTTTCTTGGGATTGGGGTTTCTCAACCTTATATATTTGTTTGCGCTTGGCTTGTTCTTGTTGCCTATACTGTTATGGGAGGGTTTAAAGCTGTTGTCAATACGGATGTACTGCAGGTTCTCTTTATTGCAGTAGTTCTTGTTATTGCCATGTTTTCCATAGATACAAGTAGTTTTCAAGTCACAGGGCAACAGGCAAGCGCTACGATAAAAGAAGTTCCTTGGGTGGGCTGGATGCTCATGCCTCTTTTGTTTATGTTTATAGAACAGGACACAGCTCAAAGATGTTTCGCTGCTAAAAAGACCAGAGCGATTACCATGGCTTCTATACTATCTGGAGTGACTCTCATGCTAGGCTCTTCTGTAGGGATTTATTTTGGAGTATTGGCAAGGAGATATGGCCTAGAGATAGATTCATCTTCTAGTGTACTTGTTGAGTCTGTAAAAGCCTTTACAAGTCCTCTTATAGCAACGTGTTTTATGGTGGCGATTTTTATGGCGATACTATCTACAGCGGATTCGATCCTGTGTTCTATAAGTTCGAATCTTAGTTGTGACTTGCTAAAGAGTAGAAAACTCCCAGAAAAAACCAAGGTAGCGTTTTCTCGTGTTTTCACTTTTTCAATAGGGGTTGCAACTCTTTGTGTATCTTATCTTTTTGATAATGTCGTGACTGTATTAATGATTTCGTATGAAATGTCTGTTTGTATTCTACTTGTGCCGGTGTTAGCAGGTGTGTTTATAAAAAGTCCAAGCAGGCTTGGTTCATGCATCTCGATGGTTACAGGTGCAGTTTGTTACTTTGTGTTTAAAGCTAATTACTCCTTTATCCTGCCAAAAGAAGTGCTGAGTCTTGTGATCGCTTCGGGAGGTTATGTGGTGGGAACGATATTCTCAAACAAGAAGGCAATAAGTTATGCTTCAAAAAACAAATAAAAAAAGCCCTCCTTTAGGAGGGCTTTTCTATTTTAGCTATCGAAGCTGTGGTCTATGACACAAAAAGCAAGCTTTTGGAACACCCAGTCCATAAAATAGTCGGGGTAGTTCACAGTGTCTGTTTCTGCAAGTGTTATCTCAATCACCTTTTTAGCAAAACTTCTTCTCTCATCTTTAGAGCCTTCTGTGAAGCTGTTTGCTGCATGAAGGCTATAGAGAACAAGCTCTGAAAGGTTCTTCCAGTGGAAGTTACTATTGAGCTTAAGGATGAACTTATCTGCAAGAGATCTTGCAGCAAGATCATCTGGAAAGCCATCTCGCATTTCCATGGTAAATGCTAGGCTATGCGTTGGCAGAACAAGATCAACAAACGGATCTACCATACTTTTAAATGCAGCATCTGTGAGGCTGTCTGGTAGGTAGGGAGTGTCCGTTAGATCGATCACATGCTTTAAGATTGTTTTCACATGTGCTGCTATTTCCTCATTTGTAAGAGTAAAGCTCTTAAGCGCATTTTGAGAACTGTGAATCATTGTGAAAAAATCTTCCCAATGAAACCCCGTGTTAAAATGCGAGGTGATTTCTTTTGCAGAAGAAAGCAGATGCTCTTCCGTTGGTTTTACTGCAGCAGGAGTCTCCACTATAGGAGTTTCCCCCAAAACAGGGGCAGTTGGAGCTGCGAAAGTTGCTTCATAACTACCAGCTGGACTGAATGGGTTAAAGTTATAGTGTAGCATCATACTCCAAGAAGTTGATGTTGTGCTTGGCAGGGGATTTGCAAACCAGCCAAATGGGATCATGTAACGCTTGCTAGCGTATACAAAAGCAAGCTTTCCACTTGGAATAGGAATAAGCGTTGTATAATCCGCAGGTCTTACTGTGTCGTAAGCTGCACTTGTTGGGTAATGATCAGATCTAAGAGACATGAGGTTTTTAAACATGCTGTCATGATCTTTTTTAAGATCTGTAACATACCCTTGCGCAAGCTTTTGTTCTGCAGGAGTATATTTAGCATCTTTTGCAGCCTCTTCATACTGGGTGATTAAACAGCGTACCATGTTAATTGCACCAGCGGTCCACTCTGCAGAAATGATTCCTTTCTTATAGTCACCAGAAGATCCGTTGTCATCTTCATCTGAATATCCTACACCCCAGATTGTTTTGTCAGGACCGTAGAAACCGCCCCAAGATTTTACGTTTGTCCAGAGTTTGTAGCAGCTGCCGAAACCGTGCCATGCATCTACAAGTGGCTGTCCAAGAACAGAAATACCCCAGGTGTTTACATCAACTGCTTTTGGCTCAACAGTTGGGATCCAAGTGGATGGCTTCTGCGGGTTGTTAGCATCTCCGCCTTGGTAGAAGATACCGTTTGTTGCATCCCATGCATTTTCCTTAAAGAAGGCTAAAATACCTTTGGTCTGTGTGCCCTGTGGTGTTGTGCCACCATTTATCATCGCATCGATGTCACTAAGTGCTGTTTGCACCTGCTGCTTTTCTGCAGCACTAAGGTCTGTCTCATGAGCAAGCTCATCTTTTAGAACTGTTTGAAAGATAAGAAGTCCCGCAAGCGCCGAGGCGTTATTTTCTACAGAAACTTCAAATGGGTTTACCGGCTTGTCGCCAACGTTGCCAAGCGAACCTTTGCAGGCGTAGTAAATGCCGCCAAGCTCTGATTGCATGCATCGAAGTCCAAAAAGAGTACCTAAAGCATTCTGAACAGCATCTGATGAGAAAGGAACATAGCTTGCGCCCTCTTTCTGCTGCTTAAGATAAGATGCTTGCAATGGACCTAAGAAAAGCCCCCAAGCATTTTCTCCAGAGATTGGTTTCCAATCAAGCCAAGTGATCATACCTTTCTGGTAAACAGGGTTGCTTGGAAGATTTTCTGCTGTTACATGTTTTAAGAACTCTGTTCCCATGAACGGATCATGAGAGAGCCAGTTCCTTGTAACCATGCGGAAGAAGTATGCCTTACTTGGGTTTGTGATACTTTGACCGTTGTATTCAAAAGTACCGTTTGGCTTTGTTGTAGCCCTATTTGCGTTAGCTTGCGGCTGTGGAGCATTTCCATCATAGCCAACAAAAAGCAACTTGTCTTGGTTTGCTGTTAGTTGGAATAGGTCTTGACCTGATGGTCCAGTGAGGCTGTTTTTCCCGCAAAGAGCAAGAGCGATTTGCCAGCAAGAAGCGTCATAGATGTCTGTGCCGTAGAAAGTATTGACTCTTTCCACTTGCAGATTTGCACCAGGTGTGGACATATCAGGGGAGAGGGTATAGTCCCCAGGATTATAAACGTCGGTTACTGTTAAATCGTTCCCGGGAAGACCTCCTACGTAAGTACCCCAGTAATCAGCTGTGCTGTAGTAGCTGAGGGGAAGGGTTAAGTTGTTTAACTCTCCTACAGTGCCTTGGTAAGTAAATCCCACGCTATCTGTGGAGCTTACTAAAAAGTCCAAAAGCTCTTTCACTTCCGCATCAGTTTGTATCGGTGTAAATTCGCCTGCGCAAGCCAAGATGCTTGTACAGATCACACCAGCTGTGAAAATTTGCTTCTTCATTTATTACCTTTGGATGAAGGCCAGAAAGTGTCCTACGGGACACTCTTTGGCGGTTTCGGAAAAGAAAATACTTTACGTGAAACTAATTTTTTAACGAACACAAATCGAAAAAGTAATTAAGTACTTATTTTGTACCAGCCTGCTCTTATACAGGAACATCCACTCTCTATGAAAACAAGAGGAATTATCCGTATCATGCTTAATAATAAACTCTTACGGAAAAATCAAAGGTAATTAATTTAAAGTTAATGGGTTACGATCGCCAAAAAAAACAAAAGTTGCATTAAAATAATAATTAATGTATTCTGGATCTAAGAGCGATTATAAATCGTAAAAAAAACTGCCCTATCTTCTAATAGGTAACTTTTATTAGTAGATAAACTTTACGCGGAAAAAGTGAGCAGTTAAGCACAAAAGGTGTCAGCAAGTTTCTAGATAAGATGGGCATACTTGGCCTATAAAAAATTTACATACTCCAAAACAAGAAGAATGGGCTCTTAGCTATAAGAGCCCGTTTTATTTATAGCAGAAGAGAAAAACTATTATAGAGAGATCTCAAGAGCTAGGTTCTAAGTTCTTAAATACTAAAATGATACAAAATATTCACATCTAAAGTATTGATATCTAATGGATTGCCAAACAATTAAAAAAAATACTTTATTATTAATTAAAAACAGGCTATAATGGTACTAAGCGCCTACTTATCTACTGCAAAAAGGTGCCAAAATTGAAAAGAGCGAATAAGAAATAAGTGACCCATTGAGTACCGAAAACTGTCTTAGAGCTCATTATAAAGCTACCTACCTAAGTTTCTAACCAAGATGATCGCGCTCTACCCAAAGGGCGCGATTTTTTTTACCCTCAACACCACTTGCTGAAATTAATCTCCATAGAGGGGTGTTCGTAAAATGCTTACGGTTATATACTTACATTGGAATATTTTTTAAACAGCACACAGTAAGTGAGATAAGGGTAAATTTAAATAAAAAACTTTACGAACAATGATTTTATTGCTATAATATACCTAAGGACCTGCTTACGTGATGATAAAACATCAAGAATATGAAGGTCGCAGAGATACCGAGATTCTAAGAGTTAACGAAACAATGTATACCGACACCGATCTTAGAAGCTCATAATAGATTCTATACCTACCTATGTTCTAACCCAACATACGTTACGCACTCTCCCCAGGGTGCGTTTTTTTTTGCCTAGAGGTTTTGGCCTTTATGCAGATCCCGCTCAGGAGGCTACTCCTGTACGCTCTACATATTCACCATAATATCGATTATTCAATAATAGATCGG
>JAJACS010000004.1 GCA_022601395.1 Chlamydiia bacterium
ACTTCTATCAATCTGGTAGAGAGCATCTTTTTCATCCTGATAAAGTATTCCACTGTCTGGAAAATCTCCATCAGGTGCCGCATAAATCCCAGCAAAGCCAGAGGCCTCTTCATCTACCCAATCGAATTTACCATGCAGTACACTTGTTGCAACAAAGCACTGATTCTCAAGAGCCCTCGCCCTTGAGGCAACATGCACTCTATAATAACCCTGCCAATCATCTGTATAACTCGGGCAGAGAAGCAGTTCTGCTCCTTGCTCACAAAGGTTCCTCGCAATAGACGGAAACTCCATATCATAACAAATCACAACAGCAAGCTTTAATCCACCTACTTCAAATACCTCATACGATCTGCCCTGCGAGACTTCCTTCTCTATTTCAAAGCGTGTACTCATACACTTGTCTTGAACGTGAAGTTTGCCATCCTTTGTAAAAAGATGTGCTCGGTTATATCTTTTCCCACCTTCTAAAACGACAGTAGTACCTGCGCACACATGAATTCCAACCTCTTTTGAAAGAGTCGTAAAAAGATCGCAATAATCTTGATAGATCGTATTTAGCTTTTTATAAGAATCTTTAAGAGGATCGTCAAATATCGCAAGCAACTCTAAACCAGCATACTCTGGAAATAACACAAGATCTATACCTTGAGATTTTTTATCCTTGAGTATGACTTCTATTTTATTTCTATACTCAACCAGTGTAGATAAACGATCGAACTGATACCTAAGTGCACAAATTTTCATGATAACTCTCTTACCCAGCAACAAAGTGGCTTTTCAGTCTCCTTCTCATCCCCATGCTCCTTCCAAGAAAAATACGCAATCAACCCTCGATTTTTCTCGTATCCCCTCTTCTTCCAAAAACTATCTAGCTGGGAATATCCTCCAGGCTTTCTTGGATCACTTTGGTCTCTTACTACGGCACAAAAACAAATCTTCTTGAACCCACCATGTTTCTTAACATGCTCTTCTCTTTTATCAAAAAACTGATGACCAAGTCCCCTACCTCTATACTCTTTCTTAAGAACAGATTCAGAAAAATAGAAATAGTCATCTATCTTTTCTCCATTTTCTTTAAACGGTTTAATAACAGCAGCATCCTCATCCTTAAGAGGCAATCCCGATGACACTCCTATAACCTTATCCCCATCAAATGCCACAACCATCACAGATTCACTACAATTAGAAAACTTCTTCAAGTACTGCTCTTCGTAAGTAACATCTCCTTCATACAGATACGGCCACTCTGCAAATACCTCTATCCTTAGCTTCGCTATCTCAGGAATGTATTTTTCTACTTCTTTCCCCTTAAAAGACTCTACTCTTAGCATTTGCATACTCCTATTTAAAAAACGTCAGACTAACAAATGTTTGAATATTCAACAACTTACGAACTTCAATATTAAAAACATAATATTTTACAAAAAACAAAGGTAACACGTTGTTATTATATTAATTTTTATTTATTAATTAAAAAAAAGGAGCTGTCATGATTAGAAGAGCAAAGCCACCAGAAGGACCACCTCCCTTTTCAGAAGTGCCTGAAGATCCTAAAGGCGTTAGCAAGAAAGAAGAAGATCCCATTCCTTCAGGAGTATTCCAGCGATCTGTAACCGCTTCACAATCTGGAGCTACTGCTGCTAAAGGTCCCGTAGGAGAAGAGCGTCATGTATGCATAAGTCCACAAGTAAGTATCCCTACAGAAGATAAAGATGAATTTATTAAGCTGTTTTCAGAGTTTTTTGCAGAAAGCTCTGAATCTGAAAATGCTGCACCGAGAGCTTCAGCTCAAGTTCCTCTATCCGATCGTGTAAACACACTCTCTCTTAAATTCCTTTCTCAAGAAAGAAGGACTGCAAACATCAAGCCTCGCATTGAAGACCGTGGTATAGAAGGTGATGTTTTTCAACTTGCTCTTGCTCTTAATAATGGCGAAGAAAGAACACGCTTTAATGCCTTTCTTCATCAGAGGGCACCAGAGCTTTGTAAAAAATATGCCGTGATCCAAGCTGGCTCCACTACTCTTGAAATTGGAATTAAAGGAATCGATAAAGCCTCTCCCATGAGATATTTAGCAACAGAACAAGGACTTACAACTGCTCTAGGATCCATTGGCTATAATCCAGGATCAGGACTACTGCAACCAGGCTCTTCAGGATCGATGATCGCAGCTGATTTTGATGGCACTCTTGTTGATCCCCCTAAAAAAGGAGAATCACCTCGGAACCAAAACATCGGTAACTCAGCCGCAGGAAAAGATATCATTGCATACCTAAAAGCTGGAGGCATCCTTCTTGTAAATTCAGGAAATGACATTTCAAGAGTAATTAGTCGAATAAAAGGTCATGTGCCCAAAGAGCTCCTAGGGAACATTCTCGTTGCAGCTTCAGGAGGAAATACTCTCTGGGGATTCGATAAGGATGGAAATGAATCAGAAATTACTGCCTTCCGTGAAACAGCTCTTTCTATTCCAACATCAGAAGAACACAGGTTTAACTGCATCTATCTCGGGGATGATAAAAGACCTAAAGGAAATGACCGAGCTGGATTTGAATTTGCTGACAAAGAGCACTCCATGTGCGTCGGCACAGACATGCACCTTGAACCCGCAGCCCATGAATTCCTCGATGAAGAGCATATCATCAGAGGCGGTCCAGAAGCTTCCGCTCACATATTCAGGGAAGTTCTAGAAGCTGCAAAAACAGCAGAGCCAACAGATCCTCTGTTTACCTCTGAACGAGTAGCTCTCATTCGCGAGAAAGCAAGAGCATCAAGAGAAAAGGAAATCTCAGAAGTATCTGAAGCTTTATCCCCTGTTATTGAAGGCGTTAAAGCTAAAGAAACCCACAGCCCATCTATCCGAGCTGAAATCACAAAGGCATTTGATAAAATCACAAGGTTTAAAAGACCAGATGGTGCAGAGTCCTACTCCTGGGAAGAAATCCAAGATCTTGCAGCAGGAGAGCCCCTTCTAAGAGAAGCCTTACAAAAATTTGCATAAGCATATTCGTAGTAGATCATAATAAAAAGTACTCCATTACAAGCTTTGTTTTTGCAGGGATTACAGTATGTGTAAGCATTTTTGTGATTCTCGTCTGGGCAATTAGATCAAAAGCACTGATTCAAATCCTTCCCGAGTGGGCTCCTATGCAGTTCAACACCGCCATGCTTTTACTCTTTACCTCTCTTTTTTTTATTCTATACCTCCTAAACAAACCGATTGTCTCTATTTGTCTGTCAGTATTTGTACTCGTATTTGCTTTATGCCTTCATTACTGTTTATCTTGACTCTTTGTAATACCTGCATGAAATCTAGAAAGTGGGTCGCATCTTGCCTCGCAATCTTTACTTTCTGCATGGCTATCGCTTCTTTTGTAGGATATATAGCCACACACGAAGAAGCATATGCCTGGGGAGGCTATATAAAACGCTCTTTATCAGTTTTAGATAATACAACTCTTGTTATTTCTGTTGCAGACACAGGAAGAGGCATTCCTAAAGATCAACAAAGCAAAATTTTTACACAGTTTTTTCAAACAAAGAAAAGTGACGTAGGTAGTGGCCTAGGACTTGGTTTATCAATTTGTAAAAAATATCTCGATATGATGGGAGGAACTATAACATTTGTCAGTGAAGAAGGAAAAGGAACCACTTTTACTTGCAAAATCCCCATGCACCAATAACAACTATAAATAAGTGTTCCTGTTTTTTTAAAAATTCTTATACAGTATGATATATGAAAGAAAACACTCAAAAGCCCGCTAAATCTCTCTCATTGATTCTACTATGGATATCAATCTTGATGTTCTCTGCTGCGAACTCCATCATTGCAAAACTCGGAATTCTTGGAGCACACCACCTGCAAAACGGACGTAACCCTATCTCCTTTTGTAATGTGCTTTTTACAGCAAACCTCATTGCAGGTATCGTACTCTTTCTTATCCACAGAAAATCATGGAATAAGCAAACTCTATCAACCATACCGGTGAAGTCATGGTGGCTCATGCTTTTTCTTGCCATAATCTCAGGCGTGATCTCCCCCTCTTTGTTCTTTATCGGTCTAATGCTCACAAAAGTTATTAACGTTGTATTAATCTCAACACTCGACGTTCCTCTAACTCTTCTTTTTGCTTGGCTGATTCTAAGAGAAAAACCCAGCATCGGAACAGTTGTTGCAGCACTCATTACCATATGCGGTATCGTAATCACTTTCTTTCTTCATGCTGAAGACATCATGAGTATGGAAATGAGAATGACAATGGCTAACCTTGGTGATGGCTCTCTTGGACACTTTTTTGCTTCAATTCCTAAAATCGGAGAGATTTGCATTGCGGTTGCTACCTTCTTCACCATCTTCTCTGTAGAATTTGGAAGAAAAGTTTTAAAGGAAGTTCCAACTGGCATCTTTAGCGTATTCCGTATGATTGCAGGAGCTGTGATCTTCTTCTTAGTGGTACTGTCTGTATTCGGATGGGTGCACTTTGCAGATGTCTTTAGCCCTTACCTATGGGGCTGGATGGTGGCGTACGGCGGAGGTATCATCGCACTTGGACTATTCCTTTGGTACAAAGCTATGCAAAATACAAACGCATCTGAGCTCTCCACTGCAAACTCCGTACAACCCGTTACTGGGATATTCTTTGCCTACCTCATACTTTCTGAAATACCCGATAAAGGACAAATTATCGGTGGTGCTGTCATTATCGTCGGTATTGCGATAGGTCTTGCTGCAACTCTAATTGCTCAGAAAAAACAAAGAGAGCTAGAAACTCTTCCGAAAATACAACCTTATTCTCCCAAGAAATCAAGAAGCTATATCGGCTTATAAAGTTTGACCGCCATCTACTTTGATCACCTGACCTGTAATCCAAGAAGCTTCCTCTGATGATAAAAAGACCGCAGCATCAGCTTGGTCTTTCCCTCTGCCGGCTCTTTTTAATGGAATGGTATCATCAAGCGTGACTTCACCCTCAACATATGGAGTTGACCCAGGAGAAATCGCATTTACCCTGATTCCATATTCTGCAAGCTCAAGCGCACTACACTTTGTAATCATGTTTAATGCAGACTTTGCAGAAGCATGAGCTATGCGATTCGGATGAGGTTTTTCTCCAGTCACTGAAGATATATTCAAAACACTCCCTTCTACACCCCTTTTAATGAGGCCTTTTGCAGTAAGCCTAATCAATATAAGCGGTACAACACTTCCAAGCTTTAAAACACCTTCATATGTTGCTATCGGCACTTCAAGGATACTTTGTGTATCATAGCCACCAGCATTGTTTACAAGAATATCTACACCGCCAAGGAAAGACTCTGCGTTAGAAAAAAACGTCTCCACCTCTTCTGTATTTAAAAAATCTGCATAGATCGCTTTTGCTTTACCTCCCACCTTCTCGATCTCAGAAAGAGTCTTCTCCGCTCCCTCTTTATCTGATCGATAGGAAATCACTACATCCGCTCCTTCTCTTGCAAAAGCTATCGCAATCGCCTTACCAATGCTTCTGTTTGCGCCTGTCACTATGGCTTTTTTTCCTTTAAGCCTCATAATTCTTCCTCCCGTTAAAGATGCAGATTAACTATTCACCTTTTCAAATGGACGAGCATCATAAAAAAGCTCTATATGAGAGACAAGGCCATCACGAAAGATCATGACAGATGCAGTAGGGATATTTCCAACAGGCTCTGGGAAAACTAAATCATATAAGAGCACTGCCTGATCTCCAGATCCAAAACTTGTACGAATATTAAGCTCTTTAAAGAATCCTGCAAAACCCTTAGTCGCTTCCAACACATCTGCTTTCCCTTTGTGTTTTGCAAGAGGCGCTCTAAACTCAACATCCTCATGCAAATACTTTCCAAGACTTTCTATATCTTTTCTCGCAAGAATCTCATAATACTCTTTGATAACAGCTGCATTGTCCATATGAACCTCTTCGAAATCTAAACTTTTAAACGGAATATATTTTCACTTAAAGAATTGCTCGGAGAGGGACTTGAACCCTCACGACCCAAAGGTCAAGGGATTTTAAGTCCCTTGTGTCTACCATTCCACCATCCGAGCATTTATTGGATAAATACTTTGTGGAAATCAACCATCTTACACCCGAAGGCTCTTATGAATCAAGAATTCTTATCACCGCTACAGATAACAAGACTCGTATCTTCAATGCGCTTTAGTTCCTTTCTAGCCGCGAGTTCATTAAGGTAGTTATAGACTCCAGGACAGTTCGGGTTATAGTCATGCCAAAGAACCGTTCCACCTGGCGACAAAACCTTAAAAGCTTTTTCAGTGTCATTCTTTACGCAGCTATATGAATGACCCGCATCAATAAAGCAAAAGTCAACAGGACCACTTTCCATAAATTTCCCAAAGTCATAGCTTCTAGAATCACCAAAGTGCTGAGTGATCTTATCTTCTACCTGAGTACTTACGTACTTTCTTGATTTTTTCTGAGCATCAGTAACGTACTGCACATCATCAGATAACATCTCATCATCCATAGCCATTCCCCCATCGGGTAAATCAAGAGTGTGTACAGAAGATCCATCAGGCGCGTTAAGCGCAAGCTGCAACGTGGTGTTTCCATCAAACGTTCCTATCTCAAGTAAGTTTTTAGGGCATAATATAGCGACGATTGAAGATATAGTGAGAAGTTCTAAATAAGAAACGTTACCATTACGTACTGCATAATTCTGAAGCTTAACTGGAAGATTTGTATCTATGATCTCAGCTTGCGAAACGGTAGGTATAGCAAGCTCTTGAAGATAGTGCCCATGCTCATAAAGAGCAGAAATATTACTCTTAATAACACTCTTAAGCTTACCTGGATACTTGAGTGCAAATAAAAGCACCCTCAACCTACGAGTATGCTTATTAAACCCCTGAACTGTCTTTATCTTTTCCAGAGACTTGGGCATTATAGTTATGATTTTTTGTAAGCTACCACACTCTCTGCAAAAGAAAGAATGTCCTCGTATACATCTTCTCTTCCTGTGAGCGCATGACTAAGATCTAAGTACCTTCCGTACTTAAGATTCTTTTTATCAGCCTTTTTAAACGCATCTACAACCAGATCAGCACTTTTTACAGGTACCATCTTATCTTTTGCTCCATGTACCATAAAGATCGGAACATCAAGACTTAAAAGGTCTTCCATAGGATTGTAGCTTAAGTAAGAATTCCACCACTTATACGTTTTGTGAGCATATAGTTTTAAAGAGTCAGGCTTCTTTTGCATTTTCTTCATTTGCTTTTCAATCTCATCAGGCTTCAGAGATTTTCTAATCTTATACCCAACTTTCTTAACAACATTCTGTGACAGAAGTGCTTCATTCAATTGATAAGTTAACTCTTCAGCAAAAGGAAGTCCCCCTCCAGAGCCAATAAGTATTAAACCATTCACCTTGTCTTTATATGTAGTCGCAAGAATCGGAGCAAGCTTACCACCTTCAGATCCCCCTACAAGAATCACATGTGAAGGCTCTTTAATGATGTCTGCTTTTTGGATTTCTTTGAAGAGAAGGTTATGGTCCACTAGTCTGTTTTCTAAACAATCATATTTCATAAAAATAGACTCGTCATAAGAATCCTTAGTAATCCCTTCTTTCTCTAAAGATACAAAAGAAAAACCTTTGTCCATGAACTTTTTTGCCAGCTTATGGTGATTCTCATAAACACTTGAATGTTTCGAACCATCAATAAAAACAACAAGAGGTGCCTTTTTCTCTGACTCTACATATGAGTAGTATCCTTTTACAAAAGTTCCTCTCTTTCTTTTCAGCGATATCTCTGTGTCAGATGCACTAAGATGCGTGATAGCTAAAAGAGCTAAACCAAAAAGACTACTATATAACTTAAACATACTACCTCTATAAATGAGCCCGCACAGCAGATAAGCTATACGGGCAATAAAACTATACCAGATTCGTCTCAGGATTTAATGATGGGACTACTATCTCTTCAGTAACCTTCTGCATGGTCTCACCTTCTGATGAATCATCCTTCTCATCTCTAGGTGCTTCATGATATCTAGGGCTATCCCCTTCATCGTCAGAATCATCGTTATCTTCTTTCTTCTTTTTCTTGTCCTTTTCAAAACTTGGAAAAGAAGGAGTTTTATCCTGCGTTTTTGGCTCATCGTCTTCTTTTACTTCAGGAGTATCTTCCTCTTTAGTTTCAGAAGGCTTTGGCATCACGTCTTCTGAAAAAAGATTCCCTTCAGCTTTCTCGCCATCTTCTTCACGCTGGATGTTTTCGGATATAAGTCCTGGAGGTGGGGGGAACAAACTTTTGAACATAGAAGATGAAACTTTCGCTTCATCCTTCTTATCACCTCCTTCTTGCTCAGGCTTATTTACTTTAACGCCTTCGCTTGGAGGTGGGATTAATTCAGTCTTCTTAGTTTCTTCAGTAGTTTTCGACTCTTCAGCACCTTTTGGCTCTTCTTTGGCCTTTTGCTCTACATCAGACGGTTTACGTCTTCTAGAAGATTTACGTCTTCTTGGCTTCTCTTCCTCTGAGTCTTTATCTTTATTAGCTTTTTGCACTCTTCCGCCTCCGATCTTAATCGGACGCTCCAGTGGTGCATTCTTCAGTACAACTCTTGTTTCTTTTGCTTCAACAATCTCATAGTCACCCACTGGAAGTAAAAACGATTTGGGTTTTTCAAGAGATCTAAAAAACATGGATTGTCCAAAAGAAACCACTTCTACAGCATCAACTGTATACTCCTCTTGCGATCCACCTTTACTGTTTTTAAGGACAAGCTTAAAGCCATCCTTAGGTGTTATGATCGTTTCTATAATTGGTTCTCTTGTGTAATTCACTTTATGACCTTTTTATTGGTTTAAATTTTTCTAGGTACTGCTTCTCGGCTTTTGTTTAGCCCTTTGAAGACATATACGAAATAAGATCTAATAATCTTTGAGAATAACCGATTTCGTTATCGTACCAAGAAACAACTTTAAAGAAGTTCTCGTTCAACGCAATTCCCGCGCCCTTATCAAATATTGATGACATACGGCATCCCACAAAATCTGTTGAGACAACAGGCTCCTCAGTATATCCTAAAATACCCTTCATTGGGCCATCCGATGCCTTTTTCATCATATCAGCTATATTATCATAACTTGTTGATTTCGTCAGCTTAACAGTGAGATCTACTACAGAAACATCTGGTGTTGGGATCCTGAAAGCCATACCAGTTAACTTACCTTTAACCTCTGGGATACAGAGCGCCACAGCTTTTGCAGCTCCAGTAGAGGCAGGAATTATATTCATACACCCAGATCTACCTCCACGTAGGTCCTTGTGTGAAGGCCCATCATGTGTTGGCTGTGTTGCTGTAATCGCATGCACCGTTGTCATTAGCCCTTCTTCAATTCCAAAATTATCAAGTAATACTTTGGTAATAGGAGCTAAACAGTTTGTTGTACAAGAAGCATTAGAGACTACATGATGAGACGACGGATCGTATTTCTCATGATTCACACCCATAACAAAAGTTGGCACTTCACCCTTAGCAGGAGCCGAAACAACAACTTTTTTTGCACCTGCAGTCAAATGCATACTTGCATCTTCTAACTTTGTAAATCTTCCCGTAGACTCTATTACAAAGTCTACATCATCCCTTTTCCAAGGAAGCTTAGTAGGATCCTTCTCTGCTAAGACTTCTGTTTTTTTACCACCGACTTCGATGAAACTACCATCTAATTTTACATCAAACTTGCTTCTCCCATGAACTGAATCATACTTTAACAAGTATGCTAAGTTCTCAGGAGGTACTAAATCATTAATCGCTACAATATCGATCTCATTATGCTCTTGAGCAAGCCTAAATACAGATCTACCGATCCTTCCAAATCCATTAATCGCTACTTTTATATTCCCTGCCATGAATCACTCCCATTTATCTGTGATTGAAGGTTCAATAAGTTCTACTTACACCTATTAAAAAAAAGCAGATCATACAAAAGAGACTTGGGAAAGTAAAGTTCGATTTTAAATGAAAACGCCTTTGGAAGAAAATCCAAAGGCGTATAAAAAGTAAGATAAAAGTTAGGGAATCTTAAATAAATTCAATAAAGCACTTAGATGCATTATCACCAATTCTTGTTTTACCTCTGATGATTCTAGTATATCCACCGTTTCTGTCTTTATAACGGTCTTTTAGTTCACCAAAAAGCTTACCCACTACTTTTCTGTCTGCATTATATACACTAAGATCGCCACCTTTAGCTCTTCTTGCATCCTTGGAATTCAAAGCATTGAAAGAAACCATCATTCTTCCAATAGCTAATCTCTTAGATGCCAAAGTATCTTTCTTTGCTAAAGTTACCATCTTCTCAGCATATCTTCTTAATTCTTTTGCTTTTGTAACAGTAGTCTCAATACGTCCATGCTCGATTAATGACTTCAAAGAGTTTGCCATTAAGCTTCTTCTATGGGATGTATTACGCCCTACTTTAAAGGAACGCTTTGCATGTCTCATGATTCTTTTCCTAGTTTGTCATTTAAATACTCTTGAACGATATCTCTTACGTTATCTTTATTGATACCGTATCTAGAAAGATCCATTCCAAGATGTAGTCCCATTTCTTCAAGTTTTGCTTTAATCTCATTTAAAGACTTTTTACCAAAGTTTCTAAAACGCAACATATCAGACTCAGGCATTACAACAAGTTCTGCAATTGTATCAATGTTAGCTTGTGATAAGCAGTTTGTAGATCTAACTGAAAGCTCTATTTCATTAATTTTTAGAGCTAGTTTTGAAAGAATTACATCCTTATCAGAATCATTTTCCTGCTCTTCTAAGTCAAAGCTAATATCTTGAAGTTTGATCTCATCAAATACTTGGAAGTGATGGATTCCGATTTGAGTTGCAAATGTTAATGCTTCGTGCGGAGTAATACGTCCATCAGTAGTTACTTCTAAAACAAGTCTATCAAAGTCAGTATCTTGTCCAACCCTTGTATTCTCTACAAAGTAATTCACAAGTGTTACAGGTGAAAACGCTGAATCAAGTACAATCTCATCCACAACTTTATGCTCTAGATCATGACGCTCAGAAGGTACATATCCTCTTCCAATAGCAACTTTTACGAAAACTTTCTTCTTCATTGGCTGAGTAACAGTGAAAATATGTAGATCAGGATTTACAATATCAAATGTCATATCACCCAAAATCTCTTTTAGAGTAACAGCATATTGACCATTTGAAGCTGTTAACATTTCTTGTGTAACTTCAAAGTCTTTAGATATGGTAATCGGTCCTCTAATGGAAGTTTCTCCTTCAACAGGAAGTTTTCTTAAGAGTGCATTCTTGAGGTTGAGAACGATATGAGTTACATCTTCAATTACACCTTCAATCGCCATGTACTCATGTGGTACACCTTCAAACTTGACAGAGATAATCGCTGGAGCTTCCATAGAAGTTAGCATAATTCTTCTTAATGCATTACCAATCGTATGTCCAAATCCTCTCTCAAATGGTTCAGCAATAAACCTTGCGAAAGTATCTGTTTTGTCTTTTTCGTCTAGTTTGATTTTCGTAGGCAACTCAAATTTGCCATACTTTACAGTCATAATCCACTCCTCTCAGAAGTCTTAAGGTTTTACTTTATACTCTTCTTCTCTTTCTTGGTCTGCATCCGTTATGTGGAACAGGTGTCTTATCTCTAATCACTGTGATGACTAGTCCAGCACTCTGTAGTCCCCTAACAGCAGACTCTCTACCTGCTCCAGGTCCTTTCAGATTAACTTCCACTTCTTCAAGACCAAAAGATGATGCAGCTTTTGCGGCATCTTGCGCAGCTACTGTCGCAGCAAACGCAGAAGATTTACGTGATCCAGAAAAATTAGCCTTCCCAGCCGATGACCAAGCAATAACATTTCCAGCAGGATCTGTAATCGTAATGATCGTATTGTTGAAAGTAGCTTTTACATTAGCTATACCACTTGGGACAGACTTAGCCACTCGCTTCTTAGTTTTCACGAGAGGTTTATTCTTCATAATTTTTTTAGCTTCTTGCTTCTTCTTAGCCAACGTTAACTCCTAAAGATTATTTTTTCTTGTTCGCTACGGTTTTCTTTTTACCCTTACGCGTTCTGGCATTACATCTTGTTCGCTGACCTCTTACAGGAAGGCCTAAACGATGTCTCATACCTCTATAGCAATTGATACTGATATAACGTTTAATGTTATTCTGTACTTGCCTTCTTAGATCACCCTCAACAACGTATTCACCTTGTAGAAGAGCATTTAATTTAGAAATCTGAGCTTCAACTAAGTCTTTCGCGAGCATCTCAGGATCTAAACCTAGAGTCTCAGTGATATCTAGAGCAAGTTTGTTACCAACGCCATAGATATAAGTTAAGCTTATTTTAAGCTTCTTTCTATCCGGTATGTCTATTCCTATAACTCTTGGCATCTGTTAAATTCCTTTTTTATAATGCGTAATAGTTTATCAAATACGTCCTATGAATTCAATAGCTTAGATTCTTCCTGAAATCTTGCCTTTCTTCATAAAACCATCATATCGCTTCATTATGAGATGTGACTCTATCTGCTTTGTGGTATCCAACACTACTCCCACCAGAATCAGCAGAGAGGTTCCTCCAAAAAAGTGACTTATTGTCGCATCTATTCCAAGCACTTTGCCCATTATAGTAGGCAAAATCGCAATAACTGCTAAAAAGAGAGCTCCAGCAAGAGTAATCCTATTCATTGTCATTTCAAGAAATTCTTGTGTAGGTCTTCCCTGTCTAATTCCTGGAATGAAGGCTCCATTCTTTTTCATATCCGAAGCTATCTGCTCAGGATGAAACTGGGTCGCAGTCCAGAAATAAGTAAAAAATATAATTAACAGTACATATAGCATTGTATAAAGCCATGAGCCGGGAGTCAGCATACTAGCAAAACTACCAAGCCATGAGTTTCTTCCAAGCAGCTGAGCTATTGTTGCAGGAAACATAAGCAGAGCTGATGCAAAAATTACAGGAATAACTCCAGCATAGTTCAGCTTAAGAGGTATATAAGCATTTGAGCCTTGAACCTCATGTCTTCCCACTACTCTTCTCGCATACTGTAGTGGTATCTTTCGCTGCCCTTGAATCACAAGTATTGTTCCGATAATAATCATAACAAATACTCCAAGAAGGACTGCAAACGATGTCATCGTCATTTGTCCAGGCTCTTGTGAGTCAAGATTCAACTGTTTTATCATCGATCCAATTGTTGAAGGAAATGATGACAAAATACCAATTGTAATAATTAAGCTTACGCCGTTACCAATACCTCTTTCAGTAATTTGTTCACCTATCCACATAAGGAACAAAGTACCAGTTGTCATTGTAGCAATTACAAGTAGATAAAAGAGCCAAGGTACTCCAAACATCTGCACACCTGCTACCTCTTGTAGGATTATGCCAGGATGTGAAAGGTTCATGTGTACTGCATACTTTGCATAAAGCAAAGATTGAACAACAGCTAGACACAATGTTAACAACCTTGTTCTCTTACCCATCTTTCTTCTTGCGAGCTCACTATTCTCTCTCATCTCTCTTTGCATTGATGGAACGAGAGCCATGAGCATTTGCATCACAATCGAAGAGGTAATATAAGGCACTACCCCAAGGGCAATCACCGTTACTCGTGAAAAGGCTCCACCAGTAAATATACTAACTAGTTGAAGTAGGTTTTGGCCTCCACCACTCGCATGTTGGAAAATCTTTACTACTTCATCACTGTTTATTCCAGGTACTGGGATAAACGCACCTACACGACATACAGCAAGCAAAATTAGAGTAAAAAATATTTTTTCTCTAAGTTCCTGTACGCCAAATATTCTTTTAATCGATTGAATCATGAGCCGCTTTATGAAAGGTTAAATTTTTCTCAATTATACTAGTTTAAACTCTATCTTATTATTTTCGAGTTTTTTTATAGCATTTTTTGAAATGCTTGTCGCTTCAATTATCACCTTCTTCGTAAGCTCACCTACACCAAGGATCTTAATTCCGCCTTTTATCTTCTTTTGAGAAAAACCTTTCTTAACTAGTGTTTCAGCGTTAACCTTTTCGCCGCTCTCATATAAGTCTTCAATCCTTCCTAAGTTAATAGAAAAGCAAGGAGTTCTAAATCTTGCATTAGAAAAACCTCTACAAGGAAGCTTTCTAAATAGTGCTAGCTGACCACCTTCTTGGCCTGGTCTTTTCTTATAACCTGACCTAGACTTGTCACCCTTATGTCCACGGCAACTAGTCTTTCCTCTTTTACTTCCAGGTCCTCTACCAACTCTTTGGACATTAGTACTAACTCTGTGTGTGTCTTCTAATTCATTCAGTGCAATCATTTTATGCCTCTAAGTGCTAAGCAATCTTTACGATTTTTAAGTTGTGTTAAAGCTTTGAACGTCGCTTTCACTTGGTTCAGTGGGTTATTGGATCCAACACTCTTTGTCACGATATCCTTAATACCACCTAGTTCAAGTACTGCTCGTACCTTAGAACCTGCAATCACTCCTGTACCTTCTGGTGCTGGTTTAAGCATAACTTTTGCTCCATCCCAACCAACAGTAATCTCATGAGGTATCGTTGTACCTTGCATTTCAAAAGAAACAACATTCTTTCTAGCAGCTTCACTGCCTTTCTTAATGGCATCAGAAACTTCATTTGCTTTTGCAAACCCAACACCAATTCGACCTTTTCCATCACCAATTAATATTAGGGCTGAAAAACTAAATTTCCTTCCGCCCTTTACCACTTTCGAGCAACGGTTGATATATAATACTTTCTCTTCGAACTCAGAATCTACTTCTGCTTGCCTATTTGACTTTCTTCTTCCAGCCATGAAGCTACTTTCCTTCTTTTATATTTAAATTTTCAAACCAGAGTCTCTTACAGCTGTTACTAGCTCAGCTATAATTCCGTGGTACTTAAATCTGCCTCGATCGAATACCATTTGCTCAATATTCTTTGATTTCGCTTGTTCAGCAATTTTACTTCCAATAAGTCTAGCAGATTCTTTCGATCTACCTTTAACATTCTTGTCGAAGTCTTTAAAGTTCGATCCAAAAGATGCTAGAGTTAAGCCTGTTTCATCATCAATCACTTGCACAGTTAGATGCTTATTCGATTTCGCAACAGACATTCTTGGCTTTACAGAAGTACCTCTAAGGTGCTTTCTTACTCTAAGCGCTCTTTTCTTTCTTACTTGATTACGTTTACTTAAATAGTTATACATGCTTATCCCTATTTACCCTTTGCAGCCTTACCGGCTTTCTTTCTTACAAATTCATCAATATAACGGATTCCCTTACCTTTGTAAGGTTCAGGTGGTTTTAAGCTTCTTACAGTCGCAGCAAAATGTCCCACAAGCTTCTTATCCACACCTGTGATTGTAATCAAGGTGCTTTTGTCCACTTTAACTTGTAATCCTTCTGGAATATCTAGCTCACAAGGATGTGAAAAACCTAGCTGTAGATCTAGCTTAGTACCTTTTAAATTCGCTCTATAACCAACACCAATAAGCTGAAGCTTTTTCTCAAAACCTTGAGATACACCTAGAACCGCGTTGTTTACTAAAGCTCGATAAAGTCCTAGCATAGGTTTAGCTAAAGAAGATTTTTCATCCATAGAAAAAAACACTTCTTCATTTTCAAGTTTAATGTCGATTCCTTCTGGAACCTCATTTATCATTTCACCCTTAGGTCCTTTAACTGCAACTTTTCCCTGCGCGACCTTAAATTCAACTCCCTTAGGAAGAATAATTGGTTTTTTTGCTAATCTCGACATCTCATTCCTTTATTCTTAATTACCACACGCAGCAGAGAAGTTCTCCACCAGCCTTATTTCTTTTAGCAGTGCTCCCACTAACTACACCACGTGGTGTAGAAAGGATAGTTATTCCAAGACCACCAAGAACAGTAGGTATCCTTTTGTAACCCACGTACTTTCTTAGTCCAGGTTTCGAAAGTCTTTTAAGACCTTGAATTACTGGTTGTCTATTCTTAGCATATTTCAAGAACACTCTCAGCGTTCTTTTATTGTCACTTGTGAGGAAGTTTTCAATAAATCCTGCCTCTTTCAACACTTCAACAATCTCTTTTATCAGTCTGCTATTGATTACATCTACATAACGATGTTTAGCTGATTTCGCATTACGAATTCTTGTAAGCAGATCTGATACAGGATCCATTAATAACATTAGTAAACTCCTATTTCTCTAACGTTCGTAGGGCATGCCCATAAGTTTTAGCAGTTCAAAACACTCAGAGTCTGTCTGAGCTGATGTTACAAACGTAACATTCATACCTTGAGCTCTCTTCACTTCGTCTAAATTGATTTCAGGAAATACTTGTTGGTCATCAAGTCCAAGTGAGTAACTTCCTCTTCCATCACACTTCGTTCTAAAACCTCTAAAGTCACGAATTCGCGGACTTACAATGTTTGTGAAGCGATACATAAAGTCGTACATACGATTTCCTCGTAGTGTAACCTTTAGTCCGATACCTTGTTCTTCTCTAAGCTTGAAGTTAGAGATCGAATTCTTAGCCTTTGTAATAATCGGCCTTTGACCAGACAGTAGCGTAAGCTCTTTCATTGCATCTTGCATTGCATTTTTATCTTTTAATGCTTCTGCTACACCCATACTTATAACTATCTTCTTAAGCCTAGGTATCTGCATACTGTTCTCGTAAGAGAACTTTTTCATCAGAGCGCTTTTTACGTCTTTTTCGTAATTTTTTTTCAATTCTGACATATTCTTCTACTTCTTTTTGGCTTTTCTTAATGTTCTGAATACTACTTCTTTCCCTTCTTCAACATAGTAGAGGTACTTTTCATTCTCAGGTGTATTCTTAACCTTTAGTTTAACAGGGACTCCAGTAGCAGTACATGGTGCAACATTTGAAATATGAATTGGAGTCTCAATATCAATAATCTCAGACTTTGAGTTTTGATCTCTCTGCTTCAAGTGCTTCTTCTTCATATTGACGCCTTGAACAACCAAACGATCTTTTCCTTTAGCGATCACAGTGCCAACTTTGCCTTTATCGTTACCAGCAAGTACTAGAACTTTATCGTCTTTTTTTATCCACTTACTCATTACTTATTTCCCCTATATAACTTCTGGCGCTAAGGAGCTGATCTTAACAAAACCGTTATCTCTTACTTCTCTTGCGATTGGTCCAAAAATACGAGTGCCCTTAGGATTTAATTTATCATCAATAATCACACAGCTATTATCATAGAATTTTAAAGATGAACCATCTTTTCTTGTGATATAGCTTCGAGTGCGAACAATAACAGCTTTTACAACTTCACCTTTTTTAACTGATGATTTTGGATCTGCTTCTTTTACAGAGCAAACGATCACATCACCAATTCGTGCGTAACGTCTTCTTGTTCCTTTCAATACTTTGAAACATCTTACGCGTTTTGCACCTGTATTGTCTGCAACCTCTAAATCAGTTTCCTGTTGAATCATAGTATTCCCACTTCTTTTGTAATGTTTTAATTATTAATCTAGTATAGCAGCGACTTTCCATCTCTTCAGTTTAGAGAGTGGTCTAGATTCAACAATTCTAACTTTTTGTCCTTCCTTAAGTTGCTCTTCAGTGTGAGCATAATATTTTTTACCACGAGTAATAATCTTTCCATAACGAGCATGAGGAAGTCTTCGATCTACTCTGACAGTCACTGTATTGTTCATCTTACAAGAAACAACAACGCCTTCTTTCATTCTATTTGACTTAACTTCTTTTCTGTTCATATCCTTACTACTTTTTTGCTTTTTGCTTATTAAGAGCAGTTAAGATACGTGCTCTAGACTTCTTCTTTTCCTTAAGCTCATGTGGCTTATCCAACTTTCTTGAAACGCTTAGTTCACTTTTAAGCTCATATATCTCCCTAGAGAGTTGCTCTAGATTGATTCTAAGTTCTTCTTCAGGTTGGTTAATTAATTCATTCATTGTAGACATAACTTCTCCTTAAACCTTCTCTACTCTTTCAACGAATCTTGTTCTAATTGGAAGTTTTGCAGCAGCTCTAACTAAAGCGTTCTGTGCGTCTTCTCTAGAAATATTCGCAACTTCGAAAAGAATACGTCCTGGTTTAACCGGAGCTACCCAATGGTCTGGAGCCCCTTTACCTTTACCCATTCTTACCTCTGCAGGCTTCTTTGATACTGGTTTATCTGGGAAAATCTTAATCCAAACTTTTCCCTTTCTACTGAAATAACGGTTGATAGCAACACGACAAGCTTCAATTTGGTTATTTGTAATCCAGCCTCTGTCTAGAGCTTGCATTCCATACTCACCAAACTCAACAAACTGTCCGCCCTTTGTCTTGCCAGCTAAGCTTCCTTTCTGCTGCTTACGATACTTCGTTCTTTTCGGTAACAATGCCATTTCTATTTAGCTCCTACTATCGTTTTAATTCTTTGCCGTTATTAATCCAGACCTTTACACCTATTGTACCATAAGTTGTCTCTGATCTTGCTGTTGCATAGTCAATATCAACTTTTAGTGTGTGTAGAGGAATTCTTCCTTCCTTATACCACTCTGTTCGGGCAATTTCAGCACCACCAACTCTTCCAGAAAGCTCTACTTTAATTCCGACAGCTCCAGCATCCATTGCAGCTTGTATAGACTTCTTTAGAACTCTTCTAAATGCAACACGTCTTTCGATTTGTTTAGCAATACCATCAGCTACAAGTTGAGCGTCTAGATCAGGTCTTTTGATCTCTTCAACCTCAATCCAAATCTCTTTTCCTGTTAGTTTTTTCAGTTCTTTTTTAAGAACATCGATCTCAGCGCCTTTCTTTCCAATAACAAGACCTGGACGAGCAGTATGAATGACAACTTCAATCTTGTCGCTCATTCTTTTGATTTCGATCTTTGAAGTTCCTATGCATGAAGATTTCTTCATTAAAAACTTACGTATTTCTAAGTCTTCTTTCAGTAGAACTCCGAACTGCTTCTTATTAGCAAACCACTTAGATTTCCACTTTTTACTTAAAACTAACCTAAAACCAATTGGTGATATTTTTTGACCCATCTAATTTCCTTTTACTACCTTTCTGCTACAACAACTGTGAAGTGACTTGTTCTCTTTAAAACAGGAACTCTACCACCTCTATTTTTAGACTTTGCTCTCTTATGAGTTGGACCTTCATCAACTTTAACTTCTTTTACAAAAAGTTTATCTCTCTGAAGGTTGAGCTGTGTCTCTGCATTTGCTACAGCACTATCTAAAGTCTTTTTAATCAGCCTTCCGCCTCTTAAATGGGAGTATAAAAGCTGAAGTTTTGCATTTTCTACATTGAGTCCACGTATGATCCCTGCAGCTAGCCTAGCTTTTCTCGGACTGATTCTCACATATTTACTAATCGCTTTTGCTTCTTTCATTTCATTTATTCCTTACTTTTTAGGATGTCCTTTAAAAGTGCGTGTTGGCGAAAATTCTCCTAGTCTATGGCCTACCATATTTTCTGATACGAACACGGAAATAAATTTCTTTCCATTGTGAACATCGAAAGTATGTCCCACCATCTCTGGAAGTATCATTGACCTTCTTGACCAAGTTTTAATTGTTGTCTTTTTGCCTTCTTCATTTTGCTTTTTAACTTTTGCATGAAGATGGTGATCAACAAAAGGACCCTTTCTTAACGATCTACCCATACTGCTTTATCCTTTATTTCTTCCTACGATCCTTTACGATCAATTTATTACTTTTCTTCTTAGAACGTGTACGCATACCTTTGGTCTGCTTTGCCCATGGAGTTTGTGGTATATATCCATTATGTCTCCCTTCACCACCACCGTGTGGGTGATCAACAGGGTTCATAGCAGTACCTCTAACTGTTGGTCTAAATCCCTTCCAGCGGTTTCTTCCAGCTTTACCTTCAACTCTTAGAAAATTCTCTGAGTTAGAAAGTACGCCGAAAGTTGCTTTGCAAGTCTCTTTAACCAATCTTACTTCACCAGAAGGCATCTTAATTGTCGCATAACCATTACTTCTTGCTAGAAGTTGAGCTGATAGACCTGCTGATCTTACAAGAACTCCACCTCTACCTGGATACATTTCAATGTTATGTATAACTGAACCTAGTGGCATAGCCTTTAAGCTCATACAGCATCCTGGTTTGAACGGAGATTTATCTCCAGAAACCAAGACATCGCCTTTTTTAATTCCTTCAGGTGCAAGAATGTATCTCTTTTCACCATCTACATAATGTAAAAGGGCAATATGAGATGATCTGTTTGGATCATACTCTACTGAAGCTACGTTTGCTTCAATGCCATCTTTATCTCGCTTAAAGTCAATAACTCTGTAAAACCTTTTCGCACCACCACCTCTATGACGGCAAGTAATATGCCCATGGTGGTTTCTACCATTTGTACGTCTCTTTGGCTTCAAAAGTGATTTTTCAGGTTTAACTGTAGCTCTTTTTCCGTCGACCTTTGTCAACTGCTTGTTACTTGGCAGTACAAGTTTTCTTAGTCCGGGTGTAACGGGTCGGAATTTCTTTACCATTTCCTATTCTAGCTCCTCAATTTATACTTGGTCGTCGAGTTCATCGCCTGGCTCAAGAGTCACAATTGCTTTCTTGAATCCAGATTTAAAACCTACTCTTCCACGAACACGTTTTTTCTTAGGCTTTATTCTAACAGTGTTCACAGACTTCACTTTAACTTTTTTCTCTTGGTATATTTGCTCAATCGCTTTAGCAATCTCAACTTTATTCGCTAAGTTATCTACCAAAAACACATACTTAGGCTTATTACACTTCTTAACGCATGGATTTGATTCCGAATTCTTAAGACCTTGTAGCATTCCAGATTTCTCTGTTATGTAGCGCGATTTAATAACTTTATAAGGGCTCTTATTCATAATTATGCGGATCTCCCAAGTAGTGTCGTTAATTGCTCAAGAGCTGGTTCGAGTAAAATCACATGTTGTGATTTAAGCATCTCGTAGCCATTGATATTTTTAAGATTTAGAAACTTAGCTTTTTTGATATTTCTTAAGCTTTTTGCCATTGGAAGATAACTTTCAGGATATTCATACTCTGTTAAAAAGAGTACTTTCTTATTATCTAGACCAACTTTCTTAAGAAACTCTGCAAAAGTCTTTGTCTTAGGCTCTTTTAGCGCATCATATTTTAAAATGTGCATCTTTTCATCTTTGATAAGAGTTGTCAAAAGAGATCTTACAGCTTTGTTTCTTTCTTTTTGATTAATTCTAACGTGTTGATTGAATTTTGGCTTTGGACCAAAAACAACCCCTCCCCCTTTATACTGAGGAGAAGCTAGCGTACCTTGCCTAGCTTTACCTGTTCCTTTTTGAGGGTGTGGCTTAGCGCCACCATGATTTACTTCTGACTTATCCTTAGTGTTTGCGCTCCATTGTCTTAAATTTGCACGCAAAGCAACAACGTAATCTTTCACCATTTGAGGGTTTGCTTCGCAATCAAGTAAATCATCTTTAAGTTCTACTTGCTCCACTTCATTACCAGAAAGGTCATATTTTTTAAGCTGAACCACTTTCTCTTTCTCCCTTTAGCAATTACGCTTGTTTATGTGCTTTTTTCACTGATTTGCGGACAAAAATAATGCCATTCCTTGGTCCAGGAACAGCACCCTTAACTAATAGCAAATGCTTCTCAGTATCAACTCTTACAATATGTAAGCACTCTGCTGTAACTTTATCGTCACCCATATGTCCAGGCATTTTCAGATTTTTAAATGTTCTACCTGGTGTAGATCTCATCCCCGTTGAACCAGCGTGTCTATGGAAGCCAGATCCGTGAGCTGCAGGACCACCTTTAAAGCCATGACGTTTCATAACCCCTTGGTATCCCTTACCCTTACTTGTTCCTGACACATCAACAAACTTTGCGTCTTGAAAGTAGTCTACATTGAGAGATTGACCCACTTCATATGAAGAAACATCTTCAACACGCGACTCAAAAACAACCTTTGTAGGCTCAACCTTCTTAGATGCAAAATGACCTTGCAAAGGTTTTGATAAATTTTTCTTTCTCGAAGCTGGCAGTGTGATGCCACCCATTTGAAGTGCGTTATAGCCTTCTTTTTCTTTCGTTTTAACTTGAGTGATGACGTTTGGTTCAAGCTCTAAAACAGTACATACGACTGCTTGTCCGCTTTCATCAAAGATTTTTGTCATTCCTTTTTTTCGACCGGCGAATTTAAGAGACATCTCTTCTTCCTTTACACTTGGTTCTATCGAACTATTCTTTATGGGTTCTTAACTGAAGATTTGACTTGCACAACTCTTGCAGTTCAATATTAAGCTTTAAACTGAGAGTAATCGCTAATTAAACCTTTTAGCCATTAGGCTAAAGCGAACAGGCTATCAAATCTTCGGTTTTCCTACAATCAAAATATATTAATTGGGAATCAGCTACTTAAAGTAGGCTAACGATGATAAACCCCGCACTCCCATTTATGCAAGCTTTATCTATAGAGATATTTGAAAAATAGCTCAAAACTTAGCTAACTGTTCTTTGATCTTCTTAAACTGCTTTGCATTTGAATGCGTCGACAGTTGTGAGATGAAAAATAACGCAACCATCATCACAAAAAGAAAAACAATAATAAAATATTCTCTTAAAAATATACGTTTTTTCATACAAACTGACTCTGGTTAGAGTTTAAACTCGTCCTTATCCAAGATATCTTTCTTGCACTTGCCCTAAACACAGACACCGCCTCATCCCCAAATGTGCGTACTCCAAGAAAGATAAAGTAGCAAATTAAGCTTGCTGCAATCGCCCCCGACATACAAGTCGATCCAGTAGCAAAAGCTGTTAGAGAGAGCGCTGAAAATGTCATATAGGATAAATTGACTGTGAAATCTGCAATAGATGTAAGCTCTTTTCCGCCTTGAAACATCCGGGAGCTGTAATCTAAATCCTTTAACAGAGAATCTTGATGGCTTTCCGAAATACTTTTTACACTTTTACAAAGCCAAAACCCGTAACTCAATACATACAATAGATCTGCTGTAGCAGACAGATAAGGGAAGGGCATTATCGCAGCACCAGTGATTTTACTACTTCCAAGCCAATCAATAAATTTGAAGATATTGGCTGTAGCAAATGATACGCAGCATAAAAAGTCATGATTAGTCACTTCACGGTCTGCAAAGCTAAAAGTAAAATCTTTATTTTCATCACTAGAAAAGACATATTCCGCAATTTCTTTCACACTCATTACAACATACCCCGTCCACATAGCTCCTAGACACAAATCAAAAGGTTCTGAAACCACATTTCTTGCATATTGAATAGCCCTACTTGAAAAAGTAGGGCTAAGTAGACTTTGTTGACTTGAGAGTTGTATCGTGCTCACAATATACCTGCTTAAGCAGCTGGCATTTTTTGAGCTGTATGACGCTGCCAGAAATTCGCTTCCTGATCCTTAGCATGCATCATAAACTTACCACATACACCTGCAGTAGAAAGAGCAAGGAATGCCCACGGGCCTCCAATAGCAGCTCCTGCTTGTGCTGCAGTCCAACCTGAAGCAATCATTCCAGCCTTAAAGAGACCAAGTGAACACATCGCAATAGCACAAACATCTCTCATGCAATCCCACCACTTGTTGTCAATTCTGGCTTCAACGTGCTTCTTTTGGAACTCAACAGCAGTCGCCTTATCCAATACCCTCGAATCTACAACAGTAAGGTCTTTCTCTCTAAGCTTTGCTATATCAACTGTTAAGTTGTATGCAGAATTAGATAGTCCATAGAATCCAGCAGCGTCTTTAAGGGGGCCAATATACTTCATTGCGCTGTTATACGTTGCATCTGCAACCTCAACAGCACCAAATGACCTAGCTCCAACAAAGGCATCCACCCAGTCACCAAATACGTAACAAATATCGCCAGCAAGATTTCTTATGTCCTTACCGCCGTTATACAAAGTTTCTGCAAGCTTAACAGAACCCTTGAGAGCACCTGGAAAAGCAAGAAACTTCTTAGCATTATTTAATTGAGTAGAAGCATTGTCAAGAACGTCTACTTTTTCCGAACCCCAAAGCCTAGGAAGATGCGCACTTATAAATGTAGCATTCTTCAAAGCTTCCATAGAGTATTTAAATTTATCTCCAAACCAGTTGTTAAGCTCATTTGTAAAATCCAAAGGAGTTTGATCGATTTCTTGTCCTGATATTGCTGTTGTCATAGTAATCTCCTTTAAATTTTTGCTTGTTTCATTTGTGGATGGGACGCGTTCATAGCATTGAGCTGGCAAGTTCTATAGAAAGAAACCATTCTAGATCCGAGTAATGATGCAGATGCCACAGCTACAACAGCAGGATAAGCTCCCATACCAACAGAAACTCCTAGTGCGCTAAGAGCAATAATTGAAACATGCATCCCCGCATTCCAGAAATTTCTTGATTCTTCATAAGGTCTTTTAACATTTTGAAGATCAGGATTTAAACCATCTGATTGTGAAGGAGCTGTATCATATACAATATCATAAAGCTTAGAGCTTGAACCGATAAGTGATCCGCATGATCCAATTTTATTTAGAGATTCCAATTCAGCTGGACCTACATTAACATTCAAAGCTCTTAGAGCTCTAATTGATCCTGCAAAATCACCTACTGTAGAACCGATATGAGCAACAAGCTTACGTACTTGATTCGCAACTTCAATCAAGGCAACAGAGCCATTCATCCAACCAGAGACTTTCTTACAAACTTTACCAGTAGCTTCTGGAAGCTCTATTAAATCTTGCATGAAGAATACTAGATCTTCTGCATCAGTAAGCTTAGACAAACCTGTTGTTAAAGCTCCGAGAGACGCAGTAGTTACCCCTGCAATTGTATCTGATAGTTCAAGCATTGCTTTCGGAACACCTACTACAAATGCCTGTCTGTTACTTGCTACTTCTTTAAAATAATCTACAAAACCATAATTCTCTGCGCTATCTAGAGCGGCCTGCTCAACCGTTGAAACTGCCATGTACTACTCCTATTTCGAAATTTCATTAAAATCACCAGAGAGTATAGTGTAGTACGTGTATTAAGTAAATAAAGGTATAATTTTAGATTAAGAAAAAGTAAATATTTAAATAAGTGTTTTCTGCAAGTGCCTACAGCTAGGCGAGAGAAGGTTTAGAATAACCTCTTACAAACTCAAGTGCGCCTACAGCCTTCTTCCCTTCAAGCTGAACTTCAAGAAGCTCTACAGCACTATCCTTTGCCTTTATGATAAAACCATTTTGATCAAAATGCAAAACTGTACCTGAGGGAGCATCTGAAGCATCTTCGAACAGTCTTGCCTTCTTAATTTTTAAACGTTTTTTTTGATCATTCATAATTAAAAAACAGTAAGCTCCAGGATAGGGACTTACCCCTCTTATAAGGTTGTGAATGCTAAGAGCTTCTTTATCCCAGTTAACCTCACACTCTTCTACAGATATTTTAGATGCATAAGTAACTTTTGACTCATCTTGAGGCACCTTTTTGACAACACCTTCTTTGAAATCACCTATAGTCTTTATGAGACCATCTATCCCTAACTTTTCAATTTTTTTCTCTAAATCGCCAACATTCATATCTATAGTAATAGGGGTCTTCAACACATTATAGACATCTCCAGCATCAAGAGCTAAGACCATTTCCATAATAGACACACCTGACTCAAGATCACCATTAATAATAGCTCTATGCATTGGAGCTGCCCCTCTGTGCCTTGGCAGAAGACTTGCATGCACATTAACGCAGGCAACTTTAGGGATGTCTAAAATATTTTGTTTGACTATTTCGCCATAAGCAACAACGATGAATAAATCAGCTTCATAAGCTTTGAGCTTTTCAGCATATTCATCTGTAGAGACTTTGTGAGGCTGAAGAATTTCGATTTCAGGAAAACTCTCTTGAACAAAAGACTTTACAGGAGGAGGCAGCATTTTCTGCGACCGACCTTTCTTTTTATCTGGTTTTGTTACAACACAAACGACTTCAATACGACGGTCTAAAAGACCCTTTAGAATATTGGCCGCAATCTGAGGCGTGCCAAAAAAAACTACTTTCATGAAATAAAATTTACTAATTCACATGTTATTCATCAGGACAACTGACTAACTCATCTTCTTCACAGTTTACAGTATCCTGAGGGCCCGGGAAACCTCTTTTTGACTTTTTACAAAAATCAATCCAGTGCTCAATCTCGGGAAATTCAGCATCATCCGCTAGCTGAGCTAAAGCATCATCCATTTGTAGATCAGAGCGGAATGTTAACTTGAAGGCCTTTGAAAGCCTCAACCTCTTTTCAAGGCCAAAACCTCTTCTTCTAAGACCTATCAAATTCAGACCACCGAGTTTATAAGGGACTCCTGCACCTATAGTATAAGGAGGAACGTCATGAGTTACTCTGCTAAATCCGCCCACCATAGAATGAGAGCCAACTCTTACAAACTGATGAATCGGAGTCATACCACCTATCACCACATGATCTTCCACAACCACATGTCCTGCTAACATTGAATTATTAGACATTACTACATGATTTCCTACTTCGCAATTATGAGCTACATGGCAATAAGCCATTATCAAGCAGTTATCACCGACTTTCACAACCGACCCTTCTTTACAAGAAGAGTTGATCGTTACAAATTCCCTAATATGACAATTCTCGCCGATAGTTACATAAGTCGTCTCCCCTTCAAACTTCAAATCTTGCGTCTGCGTTCCAATGCTTGCGCTGGGCCAAATAACTGTACCCTTTCCAATCGTCGTGTTCCCATCTATATAAGCATGCGATTTAATAACACAGTCATCACCAATTGTGACTGTCTTCTTAATAATTGCGTAAGGTTCAATAGTTACATTGTTACCAATTCGCGCACCCTCTTCAACAACAGCCCTTGGGTCAATTTTCGACATGCAGATATCTCTTATTCTTAACTTGTTTATGAAGACTTATTTATAATTTCTCTTTGTCCATTAGCGCAAAGCCTATTTCTGCTTGAGCAGCTACTTGGTCATTTACAAGTGCTTTTGCAGATACCCTGCCACCTTTTGAGCCGAGATGCAAAGCTTTTGCATGAAGATATAACTCATCTCCTGGGAGAACGGGCTTGCGGAATTTTGCATTGTTCACATTTAGAAGCAGAGCAATCTTCATGTGATATCCTTTTTGATGAATCAAAACTCCCCCAGCTTGCGCTAGAGCTTCCAAAATAAGAACCCCTGGCATAATAGGAGCAGGAGGGAAATGACCTTGGAAAAAATGCTCATTCATTGTTACGCATTTTTTTCCTATGATTTCGCTATTTTCTAAATCAAGGTGAACAATTCGATCAACAAGAAGAAAAGGATAACGATGCGGAAGAATCTCAAGGATTTTTCTAACATCAAATACTACAGTGTCGTTAGAAGCAGTGGACATTAAGAGGACTCCATCATAATGTGATTCAGTAATTCTTTTGAGAATGCTGTATTAGAAAAGTGACCTGAGCGGATTGCAATTACGTGACCAAAAAACGAATAGCCCACCAGCGACAAATCTCCAATCAAATCTAAAATTTTATGCCTAACCATCTCATCAGGAAATCTAAGCCCTTCTGGATTTAGTATTGCATCACCCTTAATAATTACAGCGTTTTCTAAAGAACCACCTTTGATTAAACCTTGTTCAATCAATGGCACCGTTTCTTCGTACAAAGAAAATGTTCGGCAAGGAGCTATCTCCATTTTGAAATTCTCTTCGCTCATACTAATTGTATGAAACTGCGCTCTTAACAGAGCTGAATTGGGATAGTTAAGTGTATAGCTAATTCTAAACTCATCAGAAGGTAGGGCTACGATATGTACATCACCTTGTGACCAAAAAACGGGAGATGTTAAATGATAGACCTTTTTCGATCCTTTTTGATAACCAAAACCTACCTCTTCGATAAGGTCAACAAAAGGCTGAGCACTTCCATCACATATAGGGATTTCAGGCCCATCAATCTCAATCAATAAATTATCTATTTCATAAGCACTTAAAGCGGCAAGAACATGTTCAACTGTCTGAACAAACACCTCGTCTTTTCCAAGCACCGTACACCTTGGAGTTCCTCGAACGAACTGCACTTGAGCTGGAAGAATAGGTTTACCTTCAAGGTCTACACGTTGAAAACGAATTCCTGTATTCTCTTCTGCAGGCCGAAGAGTCATTTGGACTTTTTTTCCAGTGAATAAACCCAGTCCAGAAATCGTAGCTGCTTTTGCTAAAGTTTTTTGGTTATTTCCTAAAGTCGTAACTTTTTTCGGTTTAGGCGAGGAATCTAATGTTGTGGGTAAAGACAAAAAATCTACTCCTGTCTATGTAATACGTCAGCTTAAGATCAACAAGCAAACGACAGTCACCAGCTCGTTGTAATCAAAATAAGATAAAAAATTACCCGAGCGAATTTTTTTAAACAAGCTCTAATTTACTATCTGTAGGGTATATAAGATAAAAAAGCGTTTCTTTTCATGCGAAATGCAAAAAATCCTACCGCAGCAAACGAAAATGCTAGGATCAAATAGTCCCCTAAAAGCGTATATATAGTGAAGTAATGATAAAGATCTAATGAAAAAACTAGAGCTCCTCGTAAATTCTGATAATCATAGATAGTTGAACTTAACATCGCTTTTGTTTTTCCAAGACTATCGACTGCGGCTGTAATTCCTGTATTACAGGACCTTAAAAGTGGTACTCCGTTTTCAATAGCTCTAAGCCTTGCGTGATAAAAATGTTGCTCCGGGAGTTTCGACGGGTAATACCAAGCGTCATTTGTCAGGTTAACAAACACCTCTGCCCCTAGTTTTTTTCCGTCTCGCATTAAGTGTGAAAAGCACTCTTCATAGCAAATAGAAGGTGATATGCGAACCTTCTCCCCAAAGACTTTTGCAGACTTCCCATGTTCAGAAAACCCTGTTATTCCATATTTAGCGACTAAGTTTTCCAAACTTTTAACAGGGAGGTACTCACCTAGAGGTACTAACTTTCTTTTTTCATATCGCTTAATTTTTTCCGTAGCTCTTGGCACGAAGTGAAAAGCTGCATTATATATATGCTGTTTTTCTCTATCAAAATCGTCAAGCCCTATAAGAACTTCACTACTGTAAAAATTGGAAAGAGACTGAGCAAAAAAGCTATTCGATATATACCAGTCGCCATCTCTTTGCTTTGCGAAAGGCTCTTTTAATTCAGGAATATGGTTTCTGTATTCCTGCCCCCACACCATATCCAAAATATAGCATGCATCTCTATATGAATAAGGGTACTGCTTAGCCCCAAAAGGTATTGCTGCTTCAGGAAAGACAATCAAATCCAAGTTTTTATCTTTTGACTTCTTTTGCTTTATATAAGTCAGAACCCCAAGCCATTGATCGTAAGGAGAAATAAAATGATGCTCTCTACTTGAGAGCATGATTTTCTGGTCAGGCCTTAATCCTGTTTGCACTAATGCAACATTGATTTGCTTTTTATCCCCTGATTGCGCTTTTGCTTTATGAAAACTATTATGTGCGACCCCGAGGGTAAAAAGAAGTAGTATACTCCCAAAATAAACTGCAAAATTACCTTTGCTTGCTTCAGTAAAAGCTCTGTAGGCAAAAGCATTCAATAAAATCACAAGAAAGGAGAGTCCATACACTCCAAATACACTCGCAAATGTTGACAGCTCCGAATAACTTGAAAGAGCAAGACCTACCGGATTAAAAGCAAATCCACAGAAGAAAAACAGCCTACTATACTCAAATAAAGTCCACATCCCCGCAAGAAACAAACAGTGCGAAATAGAGGATTTTTTTCTTAGCAGAACACAAAAAAGTCCGTATTGAGCACCAAGCCATATAAGAACTCCAAAGTAGACACAAAGAATATAAGCTCCATGGAATCTTGTTGCAGTCATCCAGGACAAGTGTACAGCCTCAACGCATGCAAACCAAACAAAGCCATGTAAAAACTTTTGCTTTCTACCTTTGATAGAATAAAGAGCAGCCCAAAAAATACTATGACCAATAAACGCGCTGACAACAGAAATTTTAAGAGACCAAGCCGGCTGACCAAAAGCTACAATGAAAAAACTCAGCAACCATAAGATCGCAAAAACTGCGACTCTCTTTTTCCCAGAAGAAAGTAATTCTTCCTTGAACATGAGGCAATCCTTTACAGGTTAGATTTTGAGCGAAATCCAGAACCAAATCCAAAAACTATAAAAAGACCACCAAGTATTGCGAGGTTTTTCAGAAAATCGACTAGCAATGTATTACGCTCAGGAGACTCCATATACCAAAATGGATATAGCAAAATTGTAGCAGTGCCAAGGAAAATAATCAAAAGAATTGCCCCGAATCGAGGCAGTACTCCTATAAGAACAAGAAGCCCTCCCAAAATTTCAAAAGCTGTTGCTATAGCTAGTGTGAAAGGCAGATTGGCTTGCATGAGATTCACCACGCCAAAAAGAGGGTTCGGGCCAGCATACATCTTCCAGTTATCAAGTATTACTTGAAAAGCTTGCAAGCCACTCTCCCAGTTCATAATTCTATGAATACCTGCTAATATGAATAGTACACAAAGAAGGATCCTTCCTATGATCGAAAAAGTAAGTTTGAATGAATGCATGTCTCCCTCTTGGCTTGCGTTCGCCCCTAAATTGGATCATGAAAATTTACTGTATTTTTGTAAAGCCTTAGATAAACAAACTCCCCGTGCAAAATACAAACACAACATAAACAAAGTATTAATTATTCTTTTTTATTTAGTAATTAATGACATTATCTAGTAATTGTTAAATTTAGTTGATAAATTAATAACAATTAACCTATACTGTAGCCCTTCGTGAACAAACCGATTTCTTCAATGGCACGCTTTAGACATTTTCACCTCATCAAGATCCTTGAGGAGTTCGACCAGGTTAAACTTCCGCTGGATGTTTTTCTGAGCAAGTACTTTAGATCTCACAAAGCCGTTGGCTCAAAAGACAGACGCTATATCTGCGAGACCATCTATAAACTTATTAGATGGAAGGGGTTAATTGATTATTTTTGCAAGGAAAGACCTATTAAATGGGAAGAGCGAGTCGACCTTCTTTTTAAGCTAGATCTTTCCGCTCTTATGGAAGACGAGAGTATTCCTCCTCATGTTCGAGTCAGCTTCCCAAAGCAATTCTACGACAAGATCCTTCAGCCATTTGGAGAACAAAAGGCATTGGATTTCTGCATCACTTCCAACGAAGCCGCACCTACTACTATTCGAGTGAACCCTCTTAAAGTTTCAAGGTCTCACCTACTTGACACCTGGGAAAACAAATACTCTATCGAAGCGTGTAAACATTCAAAATTCGGAATAACGTTCAAAAAAAGAATTAATTTTTTTGAACTTGAAGAGTTCAAGAGTGGCTTTTTTGAAGTTCAAGACGAAGGAAGCCAACTTGTTGCAAACCATGTGAAAGTTAAACCTGGTGATCACGTACTTGACTATTGTGCAGGATCGGGAGGAAAGACCTTAGCCTTTGCACACCTAATGCAAGAAAAAGGGCAAATATACCTTTATGACATTAGACCTCATGCTCTAACTCAGGCAAAAAAGAGACTCAAGAGAGCCGGAATCCAAAATGCACAAGTCCTGACAAAAGACCGATTAAAGAAAAAGGGACTTTTGAATCGAATGGACTGGATCCTATTAGATGTCCCATGTAGCGGAACTGGCACACTTCGAAGAAACCCTGATATGAAGTGGCGCTTTTACACAGAAATGATTGACAATCTCGTAAAAGAGCAAAGAGAAATTTTCGATAATACTGTTAAATTTCTCGCACCAGGTGGACATATCGTATACGCTACGTGCAGTATCCTTCCTGATGAAAACCAAAAACAGATTTCCTATTTCATGAAGAAATACAATCTAAAACTAGCTTCGCTTCCTTTCTTTACCTTCCCTGAAAAGGATGGGATGGATGGATTTTTTGCAGCTGTATTAAAAAAAGCATAATACTTTCCAAGCTCTTTTCCATAATCATGCCTTCTGCTATTCTATCTACAAAAAACAACACCTTGTGGATTATGAAACGACTACAAAATGCCCTGATTATCTGTATTCTCTCCATCACCGCTTATGGATTTAGTGATTTCGAAGGACCCAATCCAATGGCTCCATCGGCTCCTACTTATGCTATGAATAACAGCCCTCTTATCCGCATCAACGGAAAGACTATTTCCCTTATGGATGTGATTAAGAAAATGAACGTGATTATTCACCAGCATATTCCACATATCCGCAACTCCCAAATAGAATTATTTAAGTTCTATAATTCACAGTGGAAGCCAACATTGGATGATATGATTTTCAATGAACTGACAATAGCAGATGCTGAAGCGAAGGAAATCAAAATTAGCGACGGTGATGTAAGAGAAGAGATGGAAAAACGCTTTGGCCCGAACATTATTTCCACTCTTAACAATATAAACTTAGAATATGAAGAAGCTCAAAGAATGATTCATGACGAGCTTCTTGTAAGACAATTGCAAGGTATGAAGATATATTCTAAAGCTCAGATGTGCGTAACACCCGTTGTTATAAAAAATGAGTATATAGCCTATCTTGAGAAAAATCCTCCTGAAGAGAAGTGGGAGTATCAAGTTTTATCCGTTCGTGGAAAAGACGAAAGCATGTGTAAAACTCTTATAGAAAACATTTCATCAGAGCTCACTCTTGAGTCCACAAAACTTTCAGAGCTTCCTGATAAATTTAAGGAAAGCCCTCAAGTTGTAAGCAACTCTGTCGAAATGAAGCTTTCAAATGAATACCTTGTGAATAACAGGAACCTATCGAAGCAGCACAAAGAAATCTTGAAAAACCTTAAGACTAACTCTTATAGCGAGCCTATCGCTCAGTTTTCAAGGACTACCAATTCTAATGTCTATCGTATTTTCTATCTAAAGGATCACACCATTAAAGAGCCTCCGACTTTTGATGATCAATATGATGAAATTGAAAATCGACTCGTCGGTGAAGCAGTGCAAAAAGAGAGAGAAGCTTACAAAGAAATACTCTTTGCAAAGTTTGGGATAAAGAAGAATTACTTAGATGAAGGAATGCCGAGTGATTATAAACCTTTCTCCATGCGATGAGTCTATACAAACAAAGTGAGCTCTTTGCTTTTTTGGATAGTATCGGTAGGAAGCCAAACAAACGCCTTTCTCAGAACTTTTTGATAGATGGCAATATCCTAAATAAGATCGTTGATGCTGCATCACTCTCTTCTGGGGATCTAGTCATTGAAATTGGTCCTGGTCCTGGTGTTCTCACAGAAGCCCTTATCGCAAAAGGGATCCATGTTATTGCTATTGAGAAAGACCGACTCTATGCAGAGCAACTCAAAAGGCTTGATAAAGGGAACCTTTTAAGAGTTATTCAAGAAGATGTTCTAGAAGTTGACCTTGTTCCCCTACTTGAAGGTAGAAAAGCCAAAATCATTTCTAACCTACCCTATCATTTAACATCTCCTATTATGGGTAAGATTTTACCTCTTTACGACAAAATAGAAACTATCGTTGTGATGCTGCAGAAAGAAGTAGCTGTTCGTATGAGTTCTTCTCCAGGATCGAAAAACTACGGCTCCTTTTCTATTTTCACTCAGTTTTATAGTGATACGGAATATTTATTTTCAGTATCTCCTAACTGTTTTTTTCCAAGACCAAAAGTTACATCAGGTGTTATTCGCTGTATTCCCAAGAAGACAACTTCTTCCTTTGACAAAGAGGCTTTCTTTACCTTTATTAAAAGAGTATTTTCCAAAAGAAGAAAAATGCTTCTTACGATCCTAAAAGAGGAAGTCGATAAAGAAGCATTAATATGTGAACTACAAAAACTGGGGCACTCTGAAAAATGTAGACCTGAAGATGTTTCTATTGAGGATTTTGTCCATATCTACAAGAGCTTTTACTAAACAGTGATCTAATTACTATCAATTCAAGAACGAAAGATTTTTTCTGTAAGCTTTCTAAAGAAACGAAACATCCAAAGGCCTACAAACCCAATAGAAAACACAACAAACGAAACAATAAGAACGTTAATGATCGTTCCCCATACCGCCTTAAATCTGTGCCCAAAAGAAGGTATGGCGTTCTCTTTTACATAAAGCGGTTCGTCAAGCAATATGTCACCTCTTTCATTTTTAACTTGAACAGCACCAACTATTTCACCTACTGAAAACGGCATCTTAACCGGATTCCATACAATACTAGGAGAAAGCTCCTCTTCTTCAGAAGGGAAATACTCATAGATTAGATCATCTTTAAGCACTGCTTTAAGAGGCTCTTTTGCACCCTTAACAGGAAGAGTGTACAAAGAATCCTGTGCGTTCAAAAGCTTTCTAGCCAGTTTCTTTTCTATAAAGGCCGTATCGAACATGCGTATTGAATCTGTAAACACCTCTTCATAGCTTTCGCATCCAAGAGTCACACAAATAAGTGTTCTATTCATATCTTTTGCAGCACCTACAAAACTATAACCAGCAGTCTCATGATATCCTGTCTTTATTCCAAAGGCCTTGGGATAAAAGAACCTCCCTCTTCTAAGGAGCTTATTTGAATTCCAAATGGTTCTGCCCGGCTGCTTGTTCGTTTTCGGTCTTTGATAGTTTATTGTAGAAATAATTTTCGTAAATTCTTCATTTTTAATCGCTTGAGAAGCTAGAAGAGCTAAATCATAAGCTGTTACAGCATGCCCAGGATAATAAAGACCATGTGGATTATCTAAATGCGAGTCTAGGCAGCCTATTTTTCTTAATTTTGCATTCACCTTCTTCATGAAGCCTTCAATACCATTCTCATCAAGATGATGCGCAAGCACATTTGAAGAATCATCACCAGAAGGAAGCATCATTCCATAGACTAAGTCTCTAATACTCAATTTTTCGTTAGAGTAGACACCGTCAGACATAGCATCTGGCTCTAATAGATACGGTGGATCAACGTAGCCAGCTTCTGTCTTCTTTTTACGAGACATTTTTTTGAGCAATTCAGCGGGAGATACAACAACTCTGTCAAAATCCTTTTCTATCTCAAGAGCCGTTAAAAGAGTTGCTATCTTAGTAAGACTTGCTGGTGATCTTTTGTCTTTAGGGTTTTTCTCGAATAAAATCTTATTGTTATCTGCATTAATAAGAATTGCCGACTTTCCATGCACATTTATCTTGAAAGGCTTAGAGAACAAAGATAGTGGCACTAGGAAAGCGCAAAGAATTGAAAAAACTTGAAGGAACATACATTTCATAAGTTTCATAATACGTGAAAAGAAAAAAAAAAGAAACTCGTCAAAAGGGAACCTACTTTCAAAATTCAGGTTTTTATCCCACAAACCATTTAAAAGCACATTTTCAAACCTTCACTTTGGAATGCGAATGAATTCCTAAAAAAAATATAAAAAGACTGCTTTAAAATAAATTCTATCTCGTCTAATTACAAATATAAGGGGAATGAAGAAACTATCTCACCTCTTGCCTATTTGTTTTTTGGAGGACATTTAATGGTAAATCCCATACAGCTCGAAGAAGCGTATAATGAGTTTATTAAGGATTTAAACATCTGGATTCCAGATGGTATCATTGATGCTGATCTTAAACTGCTTGATCAGCTGGGTCTCTTGAACCAAGAGGATTTTGAAGTTGAAGAGGATCAAGATCACTTTCCTCACTACTTTCATGTAATAGAAACTGCTGACAAAGTAACGCTTTTTAACCACCAGTTCGTTGTTTGGATCGTACCTCAGGTTATTGATGATGTACCTTGCACTCTGACACTCATAGCTCTCATGAACTCATCTAAGCCTCATTTGGAGCTTGTCTTCTCGACATCTGGCGTTTACAACACTCCAAAATTTGTTCTTAAAATACTCAGGCATTTTTTATCTGAAGTGATTGATACAGAAGCAATCATTTCTTCTATTGATAAGTCTGGCGCCTAGATCCTTTTACTGATTGTAAAACGATTTGCACCATCTACGTATTTGTATTCGATTTTATCAACAAGCTTCTTTACGAGGAAAATTCCAAGACCACCTTCCTCTTTAAACTCAAGAGAGAGTGACTCTATCACTCTTTTCTCTCCTTCTAGCGGGTTAAATGGGGTTCCAAAATCAACAACAGTAAGAGCAATATCTTTTTTACTGCTCTCCCATATCATCTCCAGCTGACCATGACCTTCTTCGTAGGCATAGTTAATAATGTTCACAAGAATTTCTTCTGAGGCTACTTCGAATTTGTTTCTTTCTGAAGAGGATACGACAGCTGCACATAACCTTTCTCGAACCCAGCCGAGCATTGCTGGTAAATTTTCAAGTTTTGCATCAAATACAATTTGCTCACTCATGAATATGCAGCCTATCTTTAAAATTTTACGAGTATGTTTTACTTCATTTACTCTTTTCAAAGACACAAAAAAAGCTAGAGATTTTCTAACCCTCTTGCGATTTTAACAGCCAAGTTTTTGTAAGCAACAACAAGCGCAGCATCTGTTGCTCCTTCTCTAGCATCAAGCTGTCCAAGAGAAAATTGCAACACGGAACGTGTTGCTCCTGCTTGATCTACAAAGGTTAGGTCATGATAGGTATCAAAGTTTACAAAGTCGAAATCACTTGAAGCCTCAACCTCGAAAGGACCATGCAATACATCATTTGAATAGGCATCTATAAGCTTAAGCTTTACTTTTACAACCCACCTTCCTTCATTAGGTACAAGCCTGTTAATAAGGTCTTCATTTGACTCTCTCACATCATATTGATATCCGATTGTATGAAACACCTTACTTGTCACTTCAGCTTTTAAAATCACATCAGGATCTGACTGAACATATTTAAGATCTGTTGAGGCACTTATGGAACGAATAAGACTAGAGGTTAACCTTCCATCCAAGTCTCCTTGGATAAAAGGAACTCCGAGCGTTTGCTTCTCTTTGTGTAGTGAGGTATTTGAAACCCGATATCCACAAGAAGAAAAAAGAAATATTAGAAAAAAAAATCCTAGAAATAGAATTCTTCTCATTTCTTAACTTTGGCGCTCTTTGATTTTTTCGACTTTTTTTGCTTCTTAGGCTTCTTTACTTTCTTGGACTTCTTCAACTTCTTATGATCCAATCTCACAAGATGTTTTTTAGACTTCTCCGCATAAGTAGAGCCTGGGTATTTTGCAAGAATTTTGGAATAGTAGATAGCTGCTGCATCTTCCTTCTTCGTTCTTTCGTAAAAGCTTCCCATATCATAAAGCTCTTTTGCAAAATGATCTTTCATTTCTGTGAGCATCTTATCAACAGTGTTGATTCGAGGCTCTCCAGGAAAACTTCTTTTAAATCTTTCAATGTTAATTTCAGCAAGCTCCAATACATCTGGATCAGGAAACTCCTGTCTTGACTGCTTTAGGTAGACTTTTTGAATTCCTATATACCCTTCCGGAGAAAGGTGATGCTTTGGGAATCTTCGAATCAGAGTTTGGAAGGCTTCTACACTCAACTTAAAATCACTGAACTCATAAAGAAGCAGGCCTTTTTTATATAACGACTTTGCCGTTAAATCATGCCTTGGAAGTGTCGTAATAATTTCTTCATAAATATCTAATGCTTCATCTTTGGCAGGTAAAATACGAGGAAGCTTCTTTAATCCAAGAAAATGCCTCTTTGCCCCTTCGAAATACTTATCAGCAATTCTAAACTTATAATCGATTGCTTCTTCAAAAAACTTTGGTGTTGTTTCATTTCTTAAGTATTTTGAAAATGCATCGTTCGCAAAGTCATAGTCAGCCATCTCAAAAAAAGCGACACCTTGATAGAAAAAAGCTTCGGAAACAAAAGGTGAGTCTGGAAATCCAGATACAAGCTTTTTTGATTCCTGCAGTACTGCAATCCATTGCTTCTTCTGATTTGCACTCAAAATGCCCTGATAGTAATCAGAAGCTCTTTTTGTCTTTATTGCGACTTCTTGCTTGCCAAGAAGCATGCTAGACGAGAGTACAAGGATAGTTGTGATAAGGAGGGTAATTGCTTTCATAACGGGTCTACTTTAACATATTTTGGGGTATTAAACTAATAAAATGAGACGAATTTGTCAATGGAGGCCTTCTCATCTAATCTAAGTTATACTTGAGAGCTTTAGATTTTTAATATAAGGAAGCTTTTTTAACAAGGATTCTAGCTGACCGTCATAACGCACTCCCCAGCTCGTATGGATAAGAAGGTCAGCCACAGGATTCTCCTGACTGTCTTCAAATTGCATAGCGATTGAGATGTGCCCGGGAAATTCAAGAAATAATTTTTTAAGTTGCAATACATGACTTTGCTTCATTGAATCAATATTTAGCTGTATCAGTAACTTTAAATTTTTCTCGGCCATTTCTTTCTTCTTTTCCGGAGTTAGCTTTGTACCGTCTTTTGACGATGATTTTCTTTTATCTCGTTTTGCAAAGTCAAGAGCATTCTTAAAAGCTTCTTCAAATTGTAGCTTATTCTCCTCATCTACGGAGGAAAGATCTCCAAGCCATTTTGGTTTTAAAGAAATTTCTTCCTGCTCTTTCACCACCTGTACTACTGCAAAAAGCAGCTGATTCTCTAAAAGAAGCTCCGCATGCTTTTCAAAAAGATCGGGCCATAGAGGAAATTCAAAGCGTTCCATCCCGTCACTAACAGTCATTATTGCAAACTTTCTTTGGGTTTTGGAAATCCTTACCACCAAACTTTCCAAAATAAAAGCCACTTTGCAAACAGCTTTGTCTTTTTCATCCTTTAGATCATGAAAGGGAATACAATCTAAGTCATTGATCTCTTCTTTAAAGTTATCCATAGGATGACCCGTAACAAAAAAACCAAGAAGCTCCTTCTCTTTACTCAAAATTTCCAGCTGCGGCTGTTCCCTGCTCACTTTGGGAGGAGTTTGGAACCCATGGGAGTTCTCATCTTCTACAAGAGAAAACATGTCTATAAAGCCCTTTGACTTCTCCTTCTGCTCTCGCATTGCAGTATCATAGATTGGCTCAAGAGCTAGAAGTAGCTGCTGTCTTTCCCATCCCGTGAAATCAAAAGCACCTGCAGAGATCAAAACCTCAATAACTTTTTTCCCAACTTTTTTTGTATCTATACGTTTAACAAAGCTGTAAAGATCTGTATAGCTACCAGCTTGCTCCCTCTGAAGAACAATCGACTCTACAACTCCCTTTCCAACTCCTTTGATCGCCGATAGTGCAAAGCGTATACCACTATCTGTCGCAACAAACTCTGATTTTGATTCGTTCACATCTGGAGGGAGTATCGCGATGTCCATCGCTTGAGACTCGCGTATATGCTTGGCAACCTTTGTAAGATCGTCAATGTCACATGTCATAAGAGCTGCAAGCCATTCTTTCGTAAAGTTCGATTTTAGATAGGCTGTGACGTAACTTAAAAATCCATATGCAGTAGCATGAGACTTGTTAAAACCGTATGACGCAAATTTTTCGATCTTATTAAAAATTGAAAGAGCGACCTTTTCATCAATTCCTTTTTCTTTCGCCCCTGCCTGGAATTTGATTCTTTGCCTTGCCATTTCATCTTTATCTTTCTTACCCATCGCTTTTCTTAGAAGGTCACCTTCCCCGAGTGAGTAATTAGCAAGCGTTTGAGAAATCTGCATGACCTGCTCTTGATAAACCATAATCCCATAGGTTTCAGATAAGATGTCTTTTAAAAGAGGATGATCGTATTCGATTTTCTCTTTTCCATGCTTTCTACTTATGAATGAAGGTATCATCTCCATAGGTCCGGGTCGGTATAAAGCACCTACCGCTATTATCTCTTCAAATTTATCAATATGAAGATTCTTGGCGAGCTCTTGCATCCCAGCAGATTCAAGTTGAAATACACCAAGGGTCTTTCCATGGTTTAACAAATTAAAGGCCATTTCATCATTGAGAGGTAAGTTCACCCAATCAATTTCTTTCCCTGTCGCATCTTTGATGCTATCTACTGTCTTCTGAATCGATGTAAGAGTTTTAAGTCCCAGGAAGTCTACTTTTAGCATACCAACGGCTTCTACCGGCTTCATGGAATACTGCGTTGCAAGCATCTCTGAATCTTTTACGTTACACACTGGAATATGATCCGTTAAAGGGTCTCCGCAAATAATCAAACCTGCGGCGTGAATTCCAGTGTTACGTATCGAACCTTCTACCCTTTTTCCAAGATCTATAATTCGTTTTGCATCTTCATCTTCTTCATACATTCTGACAAGGTCTGGATCCGTATCCAGAGCTTTTTCAAGGGTCATATTTGGATCTTCAGGAATTAATTTTGCAATAGCATTGACTTTAGCAAGCGGGATACTTAGAACACGGCCTACATCTTTTATTGCCATCTTTGCTTTCATCGTACCAAAAGTAATGATCTGAGCGATCTTTTCCTTTCCATACTTATTGAGTGTATACTCAATTACTTCAGAACGTCTATCCATGCAAATATCAACATCAATATCGGGATAGGAAATACGTTCCGGGTTGATAAATCTCTCAAAGAACAGATTAAACCTTAGCGGTTCAATATCTGTTATCCCAATGAGGTAAAGTATAATTGAGCCCGCTCCAGAACCTCTACCAGGTCCAACAGGGATCCCCTCCTCTTTTGCCCAAGCGATAAAATCGTGAACAATGAGTAGGTAGTCACACATTCCCTTAGAAATAATAATTTCAAGCTCATGATTCAAACGGTCATGAACCACCTGCATCGGATCTTTGTCTGGATACTTCTCTTTAACCTTATTAAGTTTGTCTTGATCATAACGTGTCTCGATCCCATCAAAACAGAGTTGCTTCAAATATTTAGCAGCTTCTTCTTGCCGTACCTCATCAGAAACTTCTTTGTCTTCAATAGATGGAGGTACAAATACTGGATAAAAGCGTTTTGTAAAATCTATTTCGAAGTTGCATTTATCTGCTACTTTCTGGGTGTTTTCTACAGCTTCAGGGATATCTGCAAAAAGCTCGCTGATCGCTTCGCTTGATTTGAAGTAATGCTCATGAGAAAGCTTAACTGATCTCTTTGGATTTAGTACTTTTGCTTTGGGATTGCCAAAGGCATCATTCTCTACGATTTCACAAGGTTCGCCAGACTGGACGTTCATAAGAACTTCGTGAGCTCTGAAGTCTTCTCTTTCTATGTAGTGAACTGCATTTGTTGCTACAACAGGAATTGATAGCTTTCTTGCAGACTCTAGATAGACTTTCCCAATCTTCTTTTGATTCTCTATGTAATCAAGAGCTTTTTGATGATACCAGCTTTCTTGATCCATTTTATCTTTCTGCATGTCATGATCACTCATGAAATAACGTTCAAGCTCAAGGTAAAAATCATCTTTGAATACATCTAGATACCAAGACAGCGCATCATTGTAGTTTTGCTCTTCTCCATATAAAAGAGATCTAAACAGCTCACTCTGCGCACTTCCACAAATACAAATTAATCCTTCCTTGTGTTCTTGAAGAAGTTCCTTATCGATACGTGGAGTATAGTAGAAACCTTCGGTGAAAGCTTTAGAGGATAGTTTATTTAGGTTTCGATAACCCGCAGCATCTTTTGCAATTAAAATGGTGGAATAGCCTGCAGTCCTACCTCCTATACGTTTTTTCTCAAAACGTGAAGTAGGAGCCACAATAATTTCGAGACCAATAAGAGGTTTGACATCCTCTGCTTTACAGGCCTTATAGAAATCTACAGCTCCATACATATTACAAAAATCTGTAAGAGCAAGCGCATTTAAAGAATGCTCTTTAGCCTTTTTTGCTAAAGCTTTTACAGAAGCTGTAGAGTCTAGTATCGAAAACTGGGAATGAACATGTAGTGGAGTCCAGGGCATTGACGTATCTTGGAGCTATTTTCAAAAGCTTAAAATAGCACGTGATCACACCTTCTGCAAGAAAAAGCAGAAGGTATTTTATGCAGGTTCTTCCTTTCTAGATCTTGCATTCCAAAGAGGTGCTAAAATAATCATCGCTACAGCGCCTCCAACCATAAGAGTGGTAAGAAGAGCAGACCAACCGTAGTTATCAATAATTTTACCACCACCCGTTAGGGTAATTGTCGCCCCAAAGTATGCAATCCAGCCAACAAATCCTGTTGCTGTTCCAGCAGCCTTTTTATGCGAGAGTTCAGCGGCAGCCATGCCAATTAGCATCTGTGGCCCAAAAATAAAGAAGCCAATAAAGCTCATAGAAATAAGCTGTATCGCAAACATATTCACTTCAGACATCCACATAACACCAAGTGAAAGTAAAGACCCAAAGGTAAATAACAAGTTAATAGGCCCCCTTCTACCGGCAAATATCTTATCTGACACCCAACCAGCAGCAAGACTTCCTAAAATGCCCCCTATTTCAAAGGCTCCAATACAATACCCAGCCTGGATAATCGAGAGTTGTTTTACTTCTTTCAGGTACATCAGGCCCCAATCGTTGATTGCAGTTCTGATGATGTAGATGAAGAAGTAGGAAATGGCAAGAAGCCACATAAATTTGTTTTTAAGAATATATTTTACAAGAAGTTCCTTTACGGAAAGCTCTTCTTCAGACTCTGCCTTATCATTAGAAGGATAGTCATTTTTAAACTTTTCAATCGAGGGCAGACCTAGAGATTGAGGAGTGTCTCTTAAGCGGTTAAATAAAAATAGAGCAGCTACAATACTCATAATTCCAGGCAACCACATACCAAAGCGCCACGAACCGAACATCGAAATCGCGTAAGCCACGATGATTGGAATCAAAGCTCCACCTATGTTGTGTGAACTATTCCAGAAACCCCACCAAGTACCCCTTTCTTTTTGAGAGTACCAGTGAGTGAGAAGCCTTGCGCATGGGGGCCAACCCCATCCTTGGAACCACCCATTCAAGCACCAGAAGAGCCCAAAAAGCCATACTGAGTTTGACAGACCAAAGCATATGTTAAATATACCAGTAAGTAAAAGGCCAATAGCCATGACAAATCTTGGATTAGACTTATCAGAGAGAACTCCACTGACAAATTTACTAACACCATAAGAAATATAGAGAAGACTTCCTAGAACTCCAAGCTCAGTTTTTGTCATACCAAGCTCTGTAATCAGAGATGGCATCGCAAATGTAAAACTTTTCCTAGTGAAATAGAAAAACGCATACCCAATATACATCGAGTAGAATATGCGAAAGCGCCAGTATTTATAACTTTTATCTACTTTCTGCTGATCTTCAATCGGCTCCTTACGAGGAGCTGGTTTCATGAAATTTGGGATACCCACTAAATAGTCTCTCTTTAAGTCAATTCATCCGAACACAATATCTTGTATTTTTTGATATTATTAGCTCTATGTCAACAGTAAAAGTCAAAAATCATTTCGAAAAGACTCTAGACTAAAATTTTGAATTAACTAATGTTATTGTTAAATATAACCTTCTAAATAAGGAGAAGGATACTACAATGGATGATTTAAATAAACCTGTTAGACCTATCAAAGCCGATGAAGACGAGAAGCTCAAGGTGCAAAGAATTGAAAACTATAAGCAGTATGCAGAGAGAACTTACCAGCCCCTCCCCGAGGAAGATGACAAAAACAAAAAAAGATTTTTCATAGCCTGCCTTGGCATTGTAAGAAAGTTTTTTAACAACTTTATTCCTGAATCTGCAGGATCTTCTGGCGTTTTGAGCGTTGACTCGATCTGGCAAGACTTAAAGGCTATAAGAACTCTTTTAATCAAAATTCGCGATGAAGACCCTGCTGACGATCCTAAATTTGCTGAAAAATTCTCAGAGGCATGGAGAAGAATTCTAGATCATTACCTACATCAAGGAAACCAAAAGAAAGCTAGCAAGGTTGACCTTAAGAAAGCTAAAGAGTTTATCCAGGCCATCAACCATTATCCCGATGGAGAGCTTCACTCTCTTGGTTTCTATCTTAAAAAATACGGCGATGAAGACTGGTACCCCGTTCCTTTTTTCAAGATCTTAAAACAACTACATGACGAGTACTTTACTGTTGGGAAAAACAGCGCATTAGATCTCTGGATTTGTGCTATCTCCGAGATGCTTGATACTGCTGCAAGATCTTAAGTTTACCATTTTATATTTTCCTATTATACTGACTGGGAAACGAATAAGGAATCTCAAATGAAGTACACACAGCCGAAAGGAACTTTTGACATCGTTCCAAAACCCATCAAGGAAGAAGAAGCTTGGAAGGGCTCTTCCAGATGGCAGTACATTGAAGAAATCATAACACAAACCGCTTCTGACTACGGCTTTTCTGAAATCCGAACACCTGTGTTTGAAAAAACAGACCTTTTTATAAGATCTGTTGGCGGAAGCTCTGATATTGTTTCAAAAGAAATGTACACCTTCGAAGACAAGGCAGGCAGGTCTATGTCTCTTAGACCTGAAGGTACGGCTCCTGTTGTGCGTGCATTTATTGAAAATCACATGCAACAGCATGGAAGCCACCATAAGCTGTACTATCTTGGGCCTTATTTCAGATACGACAGGCCACAGGCAGGCAGATTCCGTCAGTTTCATCAGTTTGGGGTAGAAGCTATAGGAAGAAGCGATCCTTATCAAGACGCCGAAATCATCGATTTTGTTTGTGAAATTTATAAGAGACTCGGTATTCAAAATCTAAACGTTCTGGTTAACTCCGTTGGTGATAAAGAATCGCGAGCAAGCTATAAAAATGCCCTCATTAAGTTTTTAACTCCTCACTTTGACTCTTTATCAAAAGATTCAAAAGAAAGGTTTGAGAAAAACCCTTTAAGGATTTTAGACACGAAAGACGAGAAAGAGATCGAGCTTTTAAAAAAAGCTCCACTTCTTTCCGACTACTTGACCCCAAAGTGCAAACAGCATTTTGATGAAGTTCTAGAGATTTTGAAAGGACTTCACATTCCATATACAATCGCCCCACAACTTGTGAGAGGCCTGGATTACTACAACATGACTGTATTCGAGGTTACCTCAAACGTACTCGGAGCTCAAAACTCTATCGGTGCCGGAGGACGTTATGATGGACTCATGAAAGATATAGGAGGTCAAGATCTTCCTTCAATTGGTTTTGCAACTGGAATGGAAAGGATTTTGTCTACTATGCAAGGTCAAGACTGCACATTTGGAAAAGAAAAAGCCCCTTTCATTTTCTTCATCCCTCTTGGAGATTCAGCGAAAAAAATCACTTTTGAGTCTTTGACTGAGCTTAGACATAAACAAGTTCCATCGGAAATGTATGTTAAGTCTCAGAAAATGCAAAAAGCACTTCAAGAAGCAAACGAACAAAATGCTACATATGCCGTCATCATAGGAGAGCATGAACTCGAAAAAGAAGTTTTCCAAATAAAGAATTTAGAGACAAGGGACTCTGAAGAACTTCCCCTTTCATCTATTGTAAAACATCTTTATAGTTTATGGGAAAATGCACACACAGAAAACAAATCAAACGCGCTAAGCTAGTTTGGGAGAATGGAAACAAAATGCACGACTACAGAAGAACACATAGTTGCGGAGATCTAAACAAAACTCATGCAGGCGAAACAGTAACACTATCCGGATGGGTCCACAGACGAAGGGATCTTGGTGGCCTCACTTTTGTCGATATAAGAGATCGCTATGGGCTAACGCAGTTAATCTTCGACCCTAACAAAAATGCAGACCTACATAAGCTTGCTAGCAATCTCAAACACGAAGCAGTGATCTCAATAAATGGTATTGTACATCCACGCGCTGAAGGGATGACCAACAAGAACATGGCTACAGGTGAAATCGAGATTGAAGTCCTGCACCTTGAACTCCTGTCAGAATCGCTTGTTCCCCCTTTTACACTCAATGATGACACATACGAAGTCAATGAAGAGTTGCGCCTAAAATACCGCTATCTCGACATTAGGAAAGGCAACCTTTTAAACAACCTAACTATTAGGCATAAAGCAATGCTTGCTACCCGTAGATTTTTGGATAGCGAGAAATTCACTGAAGTACAGACACCGATCATGTCCAAGTCTACTCCTGAAGGAGCTAGAGAATACCTTGTACCTTCTAGAATACACCCTGCACATTTTTATGCACTTCCGCAATCACCTCAGATCTACAAACAACTTCTGATGATCTCTGGCCTAGACCGATATTTTCAAATCGCTCCATGCTTTAGAGATGAAGACCTTAGAGCCGAAAGACAACCAGAGTTTACACAAATCGACATTGAGATGAGTTTTGGAAAGCCTGAAGATATCAAAAAGCTAACTGAAGGTTTACTTAAAGAGATTTTCAAAGAATGCCTAGATGTTGAAATACAAACTCCTATTCCTGTTATGTCTTACCATGACTGCCTCGAAAATTATGGAACTGACAAGCCTGACGTACGCTTTGATATGCCTCTTGTGAGAGTCGATGAAGTCGTAAAAGACTCCACCTTCTCAGTATTCACTGATCAGCTTAAGAACGAAGGATGCGTAAAAGGTATTTGTATTAAAGGCGGCGCTGAGATTTCTCGTAAAGGCATTGATGGATATACAGAGTTTGTTTCAAGACTTGGTCTTAAAGGCCTTGCATGGATGAAAAAACAAAATGGTGAGTTTTCTTCTAGCATAGTAAAGTTTTTTACAAATGAACTTCTAGACAAGCTATCAAGCGCTCTCCAAGCAGAAGATGGTGATTTACTTCTTTTTGCAGCTGCAAAAGAAAGTGTTGTGAACCAGGCTCTTGATCACTTAAGAAGACACATTGCCAAAGAAAGAAACCTCATCCCTGAAAATACATACAAATTTTTATGGGTGAATGATTTCCCTCTCTTCGAATTTGATGAAGAAGAAAATCGTTTAACTAGCATACACCACCCTTTTACTTCTCCACATTTTGATGACATTGAATTGATCGATAAAGATCCTCTTAATGTTCGCTCTTACGCTTACGACTGCGTATTAAATGGATTTGAAATCGGTGGCGGTTCACAAAGAATTCACAACCAAGAACTACAAAAGAAAATCTTCAAAGCTCTTAACTTAAGCGAAGAAGACATCAAATCACGAATGGGCTTCTTCATCGAAGCATTGCAATATGGGACACCCCCTCACTTGGGCGTAGCCTTCGGCCTCGACCGTATTGCTATGATTTTATGCAATACTGATAACATCAAAGATGTAATTGCATTCCCGAAAAGTTTGAACGCTACAGACCTAATGATGCAGTCTCCATCTATGGTTGAAAAGGTGCAACTTGATGAACTTAAAATTAAGACTTTAGCAGAAGAAATCTCTTTGATATAATCATAAGAGAAATTACAGTAAGGAGTTTCGAACGTAGGAGAACTCAAATGTCAAAAAAGACTCTATATAAATTGTTCGCATCTTGCTTTCTTGCCAGCTTTTTTCTAATGCAACCAAACGCATTGCTTGCAAACGAAGAAGCACAAGAACAGAGCGAAGAAGTTGCTTCAGCAGAAGAAGCTACAAACGAAGAAAAAGCACTTGATCTTCCAATGATTTCAGAAGCTTTTGGTCACGTAATCGGAAAAAACCTTGAATCACTTGGTTTCGAGTTTGATATGGAAAGTATCATCAAGGGAATCCAAGATTCCGCGGCTGGAAAAGATTCACCTATGGGAGAATCAGAGTGCGTACATGCAATTTCCCAGGAACAAGAAAAGAAGTTCAAGAAACTTGCAGAAGATAATTTAAAAGTTGCTGAAGTGTTTCTTGAAGAAAATGCTGAAGTAGATGGCATTGTTTCTTTAGAAGAAAACAAGCTCCAGTACAAAATTGAACAAGCTGGTGAAGGTGAGGTTGTAGAAGCTCACTATACTCCAGTGATCAAGTACACAGGAAAGTACGTTGATGGAAAAGTGTTTGGTGCTTCAAAAGACACTGAGACAATTTCTCTAGACGAAACAATTCCTGGTTTCAGCAGAGGTATTGTTGGAATGAAAGAAGGTGAGAAAAGAACCCTATATATCCACCCAGACTTTGGTTATGGAACAAATGGTTACCTTCCACCAAACTCTCTTCTGACATTTGAAATTGAGCTAGTAAAAGCTAACAATTTCACAGAAGCTGATGATTCTGAGACTATCTCTTCTCTTCCAGATGATATGGAAGATGCAGAGCTTGTCGATGAAGAAGACATCGCAGAATCAATGCAGTAACAATCAATTTAGAGCCCCCTAGACTCTCGTTTACGGGGCTTATTCTTTTATGGAAGTCATTCTCTACGAACCTCAGATCCCTCAAAATACAGGCAATATCATAAGAACTTGCTCTGTTACTAACACAAGTCTTACTCTTGTCAAACCACTTGGCTTTAGCCTAAACGCAAAAAATCTAAGAAGAGCTGGCCTTGACTATCACCACGGCGTTGAAATACAAACCATTGATGATTTAGAACTTTACCTTAAAGGTTGCAGTAGAAACTTTTACTTTCTGTCTAGTCACGCAAAAAAATCCTATACAGATGTAGAGTATACTGAAAGTGATGTTTTGATATTTGGTTCTGAAACGTCTGGCCTAGATCCTAAGTTTTTAGATATGTATGAAGATCGATTTATCACAATACCTATGGCCCAAAACTCAAGATGCCTGAACCTCTCTAATAGCGTTTCCATTGTCATATACGAATCACTCAGACAGCAGCGCTTTTTACCTATTAGTTAATAAAAGGTTACACATATGGTTGCCCTACCGTTTGTTTAGCTTCTAGAGTTAAATGGTGAGAGAAAAGTGTAGACTTATCTGTATGCTCAAGATCTATCTTAAAAGTCTCTTTTGCCTTTTTGAACACTTCACCAGTACGCTTCTGCTCTTTTGTCATAGCATCTTCAAATCTATTTAGTGAAACTCGATCTACTAAAACAGTTTTAGTCGTAGTTGACTTCCCACAAAATGTAAGATTTTCATTAACATCCAGTTTAAGCTTAGTAAAACGACCCGTGATTCTACCTATCAACTTTTCAAAAAAATTTAACTTCTTTTCATCAATTACTTTAATTCCCGTAGAATCAGCAGAATCAGAAGAATTCTGAAAACGAATATAACCATCACTAATGCCTAACTTCATTATTCCTCCTACTTCAACTCAGCTTATATATTCAATTATATAGTTATAATCTTTATTTTAAACATTAATCATTTAAGACATTAAGATATTATGTAAGCTACTGAATTCGTGACTATTACTTCTTTTGAAAAAAAGTGAATAGATATGACAGAATAGAGAGGATAATGCTTGCTAGTAAGCAGGTTATGAACGGGAAATAGATCTTGGTCTTGCCAAAAGAGCCTGAAAAATCCCCCGGGAGCTTTCCGATCCATGAGAAGTTCACCTTAAATAGCATAAGGACCCCTATAAGAGTCAGAAATACCCCGAAGACAATAAAGGCCTTAGCCATATTAAATCACTGTGGATACAAACTGCTTGAGGCCGTCCAGATCTCTTAGTCCAACAAGCCTGTTCACTTCCTTACCATCCTTGAAAAGGATCATAGTAGGAACAGAAGTCACTGTGTATGTACCTGCTATCTTCTGACACGCGTCGATATCAACCTTGGCCACACGAAGCTGACCAGCCATTGTTTTAGCGATTTCTTCAAGTATCGGTGTTAGCATGCGGCAAGGACCGCACCAGTCTGCGTAAAAGTCAACTAGAGTCACCCCTTCAGAAATAGATGAGTCAAAATTATCTTGATTTAGGTTAACGATTTGTTGTGTGTCTGTCATGTGTTCCTCATAAATTGTATTACAAGCTAAAGTCTAAGTTATCGGAATATATATTTCTATATCTTCATCTGAGAATTTTTTTTGATTAAAAATGTTTTTTCTTTTTTTTCTTAAAGAAAAAGTCGTAAAGTTTCTATAGGTTAAATAAAGGGTATAAAATGCAATTGTTAGGATGTATGTTTAATGCTGATCTTTCCTCTTTAGGACTTTTCCTACCGGTGACGGTAGCAATAATTATAGGTATCAACCTGTTCTTTGTGATTTCTTGGATAAATAAAAACCGCAAAAGTAAAGCTGCTTTAGTAAGAAAAGATAGAAACGAGCCCCCGAAAAAGCACTAGTAAAGTGAAGCTCGCCACCCACCTCTTCTACAAGAGGCCTTGCACTATTTTTTATTACTTTTGAAAAACGCCGTCTTTATCTTCCTCAAGAAAATCCATCGCTATCTCTACTGTCTTAGGTGTATGACAAATCCAACTGTGACTAGCAAACACTTCTTTATATAAATGAGGTGTCGGCAGCCTTGTTTCATTGATCCCTACTTTACCATCATTCACCCCTTTAATCGTCGGGTTACAGCCGCAGGTCCCTGCAATAACAAGAACTTTCACACTTTCTGGGAACACACCTAGGTAGTCAAAGCCATCCTTTTCTGTTAATAGAAGTTGCTTACCAGCATTCGGTCCTGCGAGCTCATTAATCTTCTTAAACTTACTCAAAAACCTTCCATAAGAGCTTCCTCTATTTGGGGGTGCTATTAGCACTGCTTTTCCTGTTCTGGCCTCTTCTGGACAGTTATCGGAGCCAAGAGCAGCTCTTAGTATCAACGCTCCCATAGAGTGGGTAGCATAACAAAAAGAGCTTCCCGGGTATTCATCCTTGAGCCTGTCTAGATATGCCACAAACTCTTCCGAATGCTCTTCAATCGTTTTTGTTTTACTTGGATATTGCCAAACATGGACATTCCAACCCTCTTTCTTAAACTTATAGCGGAACAAGCTCATATTAGACTTTGCCCTCATGAAACCATGCAAACAAACAAGTACTTTTTCTTCTGCTTGCAAAGAATTCAGCAAACAAACAGCAATAAAACATATGGCAATCTTTTTCATATTACTCCTTTAGCTCATCCCAAAGTACTTGTAGTATATAGGAAGGTACTTCGTGATCTTGCAAACAATCTAGTTTTTTAATTTTTTCTTTAGATCCTGGTAAAAAAATCATTACTTGATGCTCAATTCCTGATTCATCAAAAAGCGGACCAACAGCAACCCAGCCATGTTTTTTATAGAAATTCAAAGCCGTACACTGAGCATGCATGAACAACAAGTGATTTGGGTATAGCATAAGGCCTTCTTCTTGAGCATACTTCAGAAGTTTAGACATGACGCCTTTCCCTCTATGATCTTTAAGAGTTGCTGCTCTTTCTATTTTTAAATAGCTCTTCCAAGGCCGAATACGCAAAGTAGCAATGGGTGTATTTTTTTCAAAAGCAATAAAGTGCACTGCCGTCTCATCATAAGCATCCACTTCTTCATGAACCGGAACTCCTTGCTCTTCTATAAAAACGAGCCTTCTGATTTCAATCGCTTTATTAAAATCTTCTTTGGTAGTAACTTTCTCTATGTGAAGCTCAGACATAAATACCTAATAGAGGACCCATGAAAACAGCCCTTGTTGCAAATGCAATTATAGAAAATCATGAAATTATTCACAGTAAACTTCTAGAATATGACTCCCTAATAGCTGTAGACAATGGCTTAACTCATCTAGACAAAATGAAACTTACACCATCTCTGATTGTCGGAGATTTTGATTCTGTAGACACATCTCTATTGGAAATGTATTCCCATATAGATACCCTTCGTTTCCCTGTCGAAAAAAACGAAACTGACCTAGAGCTTGCTATTCTAGAAGCTCTTAAAAGAGGTGCTACAAAAATTACTGGATTTTGTTGCCTTGGAAAAAGAGTCGACCATGAAATGGCAAATCTCATCCTACTACTAAAGTACGCTGACACCTTGAATTTCGAGAGTGAACGAGAGTCGGTATACGTCAAAAATAAATCTTTTTCTTTTTCAGCAAAAAAAGGGCAAATCGTTTCATTTTTCCCATTCCTCTCTCAGATTAAAAACATGTGTTCAAAAGGGCTTAAATGGAATATCGAAAACAAAACACTGTCTGAAAATTTTGTCAGTATTTCAAATGTTTGCATCGAGGAAAAAATCGAGCTGACTTTTAGCTCTGGTAATTTGCTTATGGTTGTGCAGCACGTTTAAGGAGGAGAACCCTTGGCGCCTGACTCATACCAAGTCTTTAGTGCATGGATCGCATCTGTTAAGGTTTTAGCAAGAGCTTCTTGAGCTTCTCTTTTATCTAGATGAGAAAAAGCAGCCCACTTGATAGGAGTCCCAAATACACAGCCTACCTTTTTACCAAAAGAAGGAAAACTTCTATTACGTGACCACGCCTCAAACGTTCCAAATATATATGCTGGGATAATCGCAGAGTTCGACTTAGAAACAAGCAATGCTACTCCAGGTTTAATCGGTAACAGTTTGTCGTCATATGATCTTTGTCCTTCAGGGAAAAGAATGACTTTTTTGCCCGTTTTTAAAAGACCGCAAATTTGTTTAATTACACCTAGGTCATTAGCCGTCCCCTTCAAAGGGTGAGAATTCAGCTTCCGTATAAACCACCCTAACCCAAATATCTTAAAAAGTGGTTCCTTAGCTAAAAAATGAACTTCTTCTGGCCACGCAGAAGAAAGAACAACTGGATCTAGATATGAAGCATGGTTTGCTGCGATTATACCTGCACCATCATAATAGTGCTCTTGTCCATACACCCTAAAGCGAAAGAACAGGCGCAAAAAGCACCAGGAAAACCATAGAACAAAACGGTATATACAGCTCATTTTTCTTTTTGTCTTATAGGCGGCTTTCAAGATTCTTCCTTTGTCTTCTTGTAGGAGATCACTTCATCTACTATTTCATCTATTGTAAGATTCGATGTATCTAGCAAGTAAGCATCATCTACCTTTTTCAATGGAGCTACTTTCCTAGTTGTATCTTGATGATCTCTCGCATTAATCTCTTCAAGTACTTTTTCAAAGCTATAAGCACTAGCTTTTTCAGGGAATTTTTCTATTAGTTGCTTGAGTCTTCGTTCAGCTCTGATCTCAGGGGTTGCTGTCAAAAAGATCTTCACCTCTGCTTCTGGGAAAACCACACTACCCATGTCTCTTCCCTCGCAAACGATATTACCCTTTCTAGCAAACGATTTTTGAACAGGAAGAAGCCACTTCCGTACGTAAGGCTTTTTTGCAATTTCTGAAGCAAGTTTAGAAATTTTTTCCTGCCTGATAGTAGCACTGACATCTTCAGAATCTAAAAGAAACACATATCCGCTTTGGTCTTTTTGGATATCAAAGTCAAAGTCAGAAAGAGCCTCTTTTATCTTATCGTCATCTTCAAATGAGATGTGCTTTTTTGATAAAAGGTAAGCGAAGCTCCTATACATTGCTCCCGTATCGAAATATAGGTAGTTCAGCTTACTCGCAACTTTCTTTGCAATGGTCGACTTTCCAGTACCAGATGGACCATCTATTGCAATTATCATCTAGGCTCCTAAACCGTGTGAAGGTAAAAAAAGAGTATTGGGATAGTGAAGAGAAGCGAGTCAAACATATCAAGTACCCCGCCAAGACCTGGCAAGTTATTGCTATCCTTTATTGCAGCATCACGCTTTAAAAGAGACTCAGCCAAATCACCAAGTTGGCCGCCGATACTGAGGAAGGCTCCAAGAAGGATCGAGTTTAATATAGGCAGCTCAAAGTAGCCATCAAATACATAGTAACCCACGAGGCTAAAGACAACAGAAAGAACAACGGCACAAATAAAGCCGATTACAGCTCCTTCAACAGTTTTATTTGGACTTAGTTCCTTAGCAAGCTTTCTTTTGCCAAGAAGTCTCCCTCCAAAATAAGCCCCTATATCAGTGATTTTACTGATACAAATCAGGTAAATAAACCAAATCCTTCCATCTCTTACGTCAAAGTGAGAAGAGAGATCTGGGTAAAGAATTTTTAAAATAAGTCCTAGAGGAATCGCGACATAACAAATCCCTAGAAACTGCATCGCAATTGTCGCTATCGAGTTTTCAATCTTATGAAGTCTTGTAAAAAACAGGGAAAGCATCGCAACAATCATAATCCCTATGGGAAATTCCACTGCCCAACCAAACCTCATATTTAGGTAAATGGCTACAATCTCTAACCCACCAAATATCATCATAAGAATTGTGCAGACTTCAGTTTGCTTAGCTTTGCAGAATTGAGCAAACTCCCAGACCCCAATCATAGAAAGAGCTACCACAAGGAGAGTAATGAATAACTCTACTACTATATAATAGGAAAAAATAATAAGAGCTGCTGCTATCAATACCGTTGTAATAGAAACAATTGTTCTCTTCTTAAGATCGTTAAATTTTTTTTCTTCGTTCATTCTCCGAAGCGCCGCTTTCTTTTTTGATATTCTAGTATAGCACAGAGTAGGTCTTTCTTGCCAAAATCTGGCCAAAGTGTGGGAACAGTCATTACTTCAGTGTAAGAAAGTTGCCAAAGTAAAAAATTACTTAACCGACTTTCTCCACTAGTCCGGATCAAAAGGTCCGGATCCATCACATCAGCAGTATCAAGATAACCTGAAATTAGATTTTCTGTAACTTCTTGTTTGCTTATTTTTTTATTTTCTACATCTTCTACAATTTTTCTTACTGCTCTTGTGATCTCATTTCTAGATCCATAATTGAGAGCTAGAACCAGCTGAATCCGCTCACACCCTTCAGTAACGCTAACAACTTCACTTAGCTCTTTTTGAAGAGGTAACGAAAATCTTTCTAAATTTCCGATTGTCGTTAGTTTTACACCTTGCTTAAGCATAGACTTTTTCTTTCTGCGTAAATAGGTCTTGAAAAGTTGCATTAAACCATTCACTTCTTCTTGAGACCTATTCCAGTTCTCCGTAGAAAATGCATATACCGTAATTACCTTTACCCCAAGATCCGCAGCATATGACACAATTTTATCTATAACCTCTGCACCCTTATAGTGTCCAAAGTGAATAGGAAGCCTTTTGTTTTTAGCCCACCTTCTATTCCCATCCATAATAAATGCGATATGCTTTGGAACCTTTGAAAGATCGAGCTCCCCAGAGAGTTGTACGCCTTTCTTTTCATCTTCTAATATAGCAGAGCTCATACACTTATTTTGCGCTTTGATAGATCACAGGACTGGATTACCTTTTCTCTTTCTGGCCCTACTGAAACTATCTTGATAGGTACTTCGCAAAACTCTTCTATTCTAGCTAGAAAGTTTAGGGCCTTTTCAGGAAGGTCATCTTGTTTTTTGCATTCTTTTGTACTGCTCACCCAGCCATCAAACTTTTCATAGACAGGCTTTGCAGACTTAAGCTCAGTTGTCGACGCGGGGAAAATTTCACTGTGTGTTCCCCCTATTTCGTAGGCTGTACATATCTTGATTTCTTCAACATGATCCAATATATCGAGCTTGGTAAGAGCAAGTGAAGTGACTCCATTCAAACGAATGGCATAACGTAACATGACAAGGTCCAGCCAGCCCATTCTTCGATCTCTTCCCGTAGTTGTGCCCGTTTCTCTGACCGAAACATTATCTCCTAGAACACCTTTTTCTTCCTCTTCAAACTCTGTAACCAAGAAGCCATTACCAACTCTTGTAGTATAAGCTTTTACAACCCCTATCACACTCCTGATTGCTGTGGGAGGGAAACCACTCCCTAGGCAAACACCCGCCATACAGGTGTTTGATGAGGTAACAAACGGATATGTTCCAAAAAGGCCATCCAAAAACGTTCCTTGAGCGCCCTCAAGAAGAACCTTTGACGGATCAATATCATAAAAAATGTCCTGCTCTACATCGCTCGCAAAAGGTTTCAGTAGTTTTTTATAATGCGCACAGGCCTCATAGAAGGAACTAGCGTCAACTGGGTCACATCCAAGCAAGGATAGTTGCTTGTTTTTGCTTTCAAGTAAAGTCTTAGACATCGATTCAAAAACCACTTCATCTAAAAGATCTGCGACCCTCATCCCTACTCTTGCCGCTCTATCAGTATAACAGGGGCCAATTCCCTTGCCTGTTGTCCCTATCGCAGAAGAGCTTTTCTTCCTTTCGCTAGCCTTATCCAGCAACTTATGAAAGGGAAAAACAACGTGCGCATATTTCGAGATAAAAAAACGACCTTCAATGTTTACCTGATCTTCCTTAAGCTGAAGAAGCTCATTTTCAAGGCCTTCTGGATCTATAACAACTCCCGCTCCTAAATAGCATTTAGTATGCTTATATAGAACTCCTGATGGGATCAGGTGAAAATGATATTCCTTGTCATTTGCAATTACACTGTGACCTGCGTTGTTCCCTCCTTGAGCTCTTACTATGTGAGTAAAATCAGGAGAGAGCAGATCTATCACCTTTCCTTTCCCTTCATCACCAAACTGGAGTCCAACAATTGCGCTTGCCATGTATAAATCCTAAATTTTTTCTAACTAAATCGCTCACATCTTATAGCATATGCTGAAATATAAACTAAACAAGATAGATAGATGTAAAAAAAACAATTACCTTCTGCTTTATAGAGAACCACCTAAAAAACTCTATAGAATTTCCTTGGATTCGACTCAAATTGAAAATGTGGTATAATACGTGCAATAATATTCAAAATGTTTCGAAAACATGAAAAAAAAATTACGCTTTAACAAAGTCTGGATGACCCTTGCTTCTTTAGGGATTATCACATCTTTTGGACTCAACTCCTCTGAGCCTTTACAAGCTATAAAGAAGGCCCCCTTAGAACATTCTTCCATGCCGAAAAATATTGAAGTGAAAGAAAAAACAGTCAGCGTCATTCAGGGGTTTGCCAACTCTTTAGGTAGAAAACTTTCTACTACTGACGCCTCACAGGCTTTTAAACCTCTTAAAAAAAACCGCAAATTCCCAATAGGCATGATTCAAATTCAAGAAACGCCTTATATCGTGCGTACGTTCAACCCCAAGCTATCCATAGAGTCTAGAAAGAGAGAAATTTTATCATATAAAAAGGCTGGAGAACATTACCTTGCTCCTAAAATTGTGTATATAGACACCGATTACAAAGGATATATTACAGAGTTTATTACAGCTCCTAGGTCAGAGTATAGCGATTTTAAAAACCCAAAAGCCATTACAAAACTTGGTATATACTTTAAAAAACTACACTCTACTGAAACAAGCAATGTTCCTCACACTCTTGGTCACCATGAACTTATTTTAAACAATTTAAATACGCTGAAAATCGACGACCGCTCCCCGATTCTGAGCAGCATCAACGAAATCAGATCTTTTACTCAAAATGCAAGTATGATTTTGGAGAAACACTACCCTAACCTCTGCTTGACTCATCTAGATGTATTTTATCACAACCTGTTTCAAACAGACTCTGGCTTACAAATGATCGACTGGGAAACTGCAGGGCTATCGCTTCCCTGCTATGACCTCGCCATGGCCTCTGTTTATATGCAGTGGTCAGACAAGGATGACCAGCTTTTTTTGCACTCATATTACGGGAGAGCACCTTCTCAAGAAGAGCTCGATCTATTCTACCTGGCTAAAGTATTTTCCTATTTTTATGAGGCTAGCGTATTTCTAAAGGTAATAGGTTCTGAATCACTGAGCTCTCTGAGCTCAAGCCAGCTAAATCAACTAAACCCTTTAAAGTTTTCTGAGATTATGTCCAACATCTCAAAGCATAATGGAGCCCCAGAGGGCATCCCCCTTATAGAAATAGCCCTTCGTCTTACCAAAGACGGGCTCAGCTACGCTAAAAGCAGTAAAGTTCAAAACGCTCTAAATCACCTATAGATATGGAAGTCACAAATGACTAAAACATCAATTTCCCCCTATGTACCTACAGAAGTTAATCTCAACCGTATTTTCAACGCCTCTGAGGCACACGGGAGCAAGCCTGCCGTTCATATATGTATGAGACATTCTGACCGAGATGCTATAACAGGCCACTACTCTAAAACAACCTTGAATACCGCTGGAGTCGTACATGCAAGATCGTACGGAAAAGCCATTAGGAAATCTGTTATCAAGTTTGATAGAGAACTTTCATTTATCGGGTCTAGCCCAGTGGGCAGGTGCAAAGAAACTCTTAGCTATATGCTTTCCGGAGCACACAAAACAGAACTTGCTGTAACAAAACTACAAGAACTGGACACCGCTGGGGGAGCCCTAGTCAAAAAAGAAATGGGAGAAGCCGCGATTCGAGTATACAACCAGCAGCAGTTTGGCCCGTTTGTGACAAATGTTATCACTAACCCAACAAAACCTTATGAAGGCATGAAGGAAACGGCTATTGGAGTAAAGCAGTTACTCTCCGCCTTTTTTCGCAGAAAACAACGGACCGGCTCTGTCAACTTCTACTGCACTCATGACGTTGTTTTGGCAATAATCACAAATCACCTTACCCAAACATATAACAAAATCCACGGAAACCCCTTAATCACCAAAAAAGAAGATCTGTGGATCCCTAAGTTTTCTGAAATAACCGCATTTTGGAAGGATAGAAAGGGAACTCTTTTCTTTCAACATGGAGAAAAAACCCTTTCTCTTACAAAAAGAGAACTGAAGTCACACTTCTTGATTTAAAAGATTTTACAACGTTTACGTAATCTCTTTTCAAAGAAAAGCTCCTAGATTCTAAATATGCTATTTCTTATACTTCCTCAAATAATAAGTGGGATTTCCTAGACAGAATCCCCTGAGATCGTTATTCTTTTATGGATTAGGATACCTAACTCTTATAAACTCAAAATCAAAGGCACATTTAGCAATGGAAAAGCAAAAGCGCTGGCAACTCTTTGTGATCATAGCCGTAATTTTTCTCACAGTCTATAACATACTCCCAACAGTATTTTATTATACGAAACCGTTAAATAAGCCTATCGGGCAATCAAGAGCGGAATCGATCGCAAAAGATTCGCTTATGCGAGTCAATAGCCTCGAGAAGCAATCTATGGAATGGCTTGGATCATTCACGAAACTGCTTAAAATAAAACCCACCTCCATTGACTTAGACAAGGACAATCCTCAACTGATTCACGTGGGTTTTAAAAATTCAACTGATGCCGATTTATTTAAGTCTCACCTGCCTACAGCAGGTTCTCTGATTACCTTTGCACCTGCACAACTAAACCTTTCTCAGATGAAGGATAGCGAAGGCGCTAAAAAAGTAACTGTCGTTAGACAAATTCCTATACAGTTTGAAAAGGACAAAGCAAACAGCTACTTTACTTTTTCTGACATGTTTCAAGATGAAGGCCAAGCGACAAAGCTATATCAAACGATCATTGACGACCGCCTTCTACAGCTTGGTTATAGCATTGGTGGAACAAGTGAAAACGCCCAACTCCTTGACGCTGCAATCAACACACACGATCCAGTGAGGAAGGAAGAGTTCACTCTAGCCCTTGCAAATTCCCTACAGTCTTACTCTAAAATTTTTGCAAAGAAGCCATCCATCCTGAATCGCTATTTAGCAAGCCTTACTCAAGGCAATTTTGCAAACAAGAGAGACGCTATCGAGCAGTTTGTTTCAAATGTTGACGGCATCAAAAACAAGGTCCGCCTTGAAAAAATCCAACTTAAAGACAAGGAAAAAGAGCTTAAAACAACAGGCGGCTTCCTTGAGCAGACAGATCAGCAAAGACTTGATTTCCTTCAAAAAAGAGAAGATCTCCTATCCTCTACAACAGCTCTTCTGAAAAACAGCATCAATAAAGTCTCTTCTGGAAAAGCTCCTTGGTCATACCAGCAACTGAAAAGACATATACACGATGACAGCAAAGCTGAAAGCGAAACACAAGTTTTACAGTTTGGTTCTCAAAACCCGCTGATTCAAAATATTACTGTGGACCTATCCAATCAAAAAATGCATCTGAGGCTACATAACGACATCGTTAGCTTTAAAGACACTCTTGCAAAAGGATATGAGAAAAACCAGCTAGAGCAGCTGATTTTCAATGAAATTGCACGTATTTCAAGAGATTCTAGAGAAGATATTGAACCGTTTAGAAACGGCTTTAAAATCGAGCTTAGCACGCTTTCAAACGCACAAAGCTTCCTAGCTCTTGACCTAGGTTCAATAGCATCAAAAGAAGCAGTGCAAATCAAAGAGCTTGTGTCTCAATACTGGCAACCAAAACATCAAGACCTTGCTAGAGACGTTTTTCCTATTTGGGATTACGAAACATATAACAAGCTACCAGCTAGTGAAAAGAAGCTAGGCCTTGTTATCTACGCTCCTTCCACAAGAGAAGAAAATCCAATGCAAGGCTTCCGCACAAACTCTATCTACGTGATAGCAAAAGGTGTGGATCAGATCATGAAGAAGATGGGCAACTCCTCTAGAAGCCCTGAAGCAGAACAGTTCATGCAGGATTTTGACCAACTTAGAAAAATCCTCACAAACAAAGGCTACTACGGCTATCCAGGAAGCACCTACCCTTTAAGCTCTGCCTTTGCGAAAGACTTCATCTTTGAATCTGAAGATTTCTACAGCAACATTTTGATGGCAACAAGAGAAGATTTTAAAGTTAATGGAACAAGAAAGTACGCAACTCTTGAGTTCACAAACGTTAAACAAAGAATTTACGCTGAAAATCAAATAGACAACAAGATCCACGAAGATCTTCTAAAGTGGAAAGATGAGTATCAATCTGCACAGGTTGATCCTTCAGAGAGGTATAAGTACGACCTTCCAAAGCCTACTCAAAACACTTTAACAAGCAATCTTCTTCTAAGTGCTAAAAAGTACTTCAGAGGCGATGAAAGAAAGATCCTTCAATGGGGTTTAGACCTTTCTGGTGGTAAAACAGTTCAGATCGAGCTAAGAGATCAAAACAACCAAAGAGTAACTAATGAAGCAGACTTATCACAAGGTGTAGATGAGCTGTTTAATAGAGTGAATAAAATGGGCGTTTCTGAAGTTAGCATCAGAAAAGAAGGATCCAACATCACACTTGACTTCCCTGGAGCTCAAGGATTGTCTGCCGCTGAACTCGTAAAAGCATCTTCAATGTTATTTCATGTAGTGAACGAAAAGTACACTCCACAAAGCCCAGAACTTGCTGACTCAGTGAACAGATTCCTACAAGACGTTTGGAATGAGGCTGTTGTTACAAACAGAAAAGATGTTGATAGCATCAACCACATTGCTTACAAGCACCTTTACGGCGATTCATTAGATCCAGAAAATGTACAGCCAAGAAGCGATGCAGCAAACACTCTTTATGAGAGCGGACTAAGACTTGCTATCCCAGATGAGAGCAAGGTCACAAGCCAGTTCAATAACAGCATTTCCAAAATCACAGTAATCAGAGGAAATAACTACACGGATTGGTTTAACCAAACTCACCCTCTTCTTGTTGTTTTCAACAACTACGCTTTAGAGGGATCTAACCTTGACAACGTTCACGCTTCCTACGACCCTACAAAAGGGAATTTCCTTTCATTTCAAGTGAAAAGTTCTCAGACTCTAAGAGATGGCCAGAAACTAAGCCCTAGAGCAGATTTATACTCCTGGACTTCCACATTCTCTAAAGATCAAATCAACGGAACGCCATACGAACAAGTATCTCGCGGTAAAGGCTGGAGAATGGCTGTAATCTTAAACGGCACTGTTATCAGCGCTCCTGCGCTTGACTCAGCTCTTAAAGACAGCGCAATGATCACAGGTAGCTTTACACATAGAGAAATCAACAAACTTGAAGCTGATCTAAAGGCGGGATCGTTAACATTCACACCACATATTCTTTCAGAAAAGAATGTAAGCCCTGAGCTTGGTATCAAGGAACGTTATCAAGGTATCCTTGCAACGGTTATAGCTCTTGTTCTTGTAATCATTACAATGGTTAGCTACTACAGATTTGCAGGAGTTATCGCATCTGTTGCCGTTGTATTTAACTTACTAATCATGTGGGCAACGCTGCAAAACATCCAAGCAACAATGACACTCGCTGGTATTGCCGGCATCATTCTAACCCTTGGTATGGCCGTTGATGCAAACGTACTTGTCTTCGAAAGAATTAGAGAAGAGTTTGCACTTACAGGAAGGATAGCATCTGCTGTTCACGCGGGTTACAAGAAAGCGTTCTCAGCGATTGTAGACTCGAACATTACAACAATCATAGCAGCTGTAATTCTACTTAACTTTGATTCAGGCCCTATCAAAGGCTTTGCAATCACTATAATCATCGGAATTATTTCTTCGATGTTTACAGCACTCTTTATGACAAGATTCTTCTTTTCCGGTTGGGTACAAAACCCTAAAAACAAGACTCTCAAGATGTCCACGATCATTAAAGCTTCCAAGTTCAACTTTTTAAAGTTTGGAAAACTTGCTATGATCATATCTCTTGCGATAGCACTTGTTGGCGGCGGAGTGATATACAAAGAGAAAAACTCTATTCTCGGCATGGACTTCACTGGTGGATTTGCCCTTTCCGTTGAACTTCCAACTGAAGAAGGAATGAACTATAGAAATGTCGTAGAGAATGCGCTTGTTACAAAAGGCCTTTCCTCACAAGACTTCCAAGTTAGAGAGCTTAGCCCAAGCAACCATGTACGTATTTTCTTAAGTAAAGCACTTGATAAAAGTGGCAAACCTTTCTATGGGCTACCCTTAGAATTGACTGAGGAAACTACATACTCTTATCAGAACAACCCAAGAATTGTCTGGGTAGTTGATGCCTTGAAAGACGCTGGAGTTTCTCTATCCCCTAAAATTCAAGATCAACTAGGAAGCAATTGGACAAGCATCAGTGGCCAGATATCTGGAGCAATGAGAAACAACGCTCTAATCGGGCTTTCACTAGCGCTTCTTTGCATCCTAGTTTACATCACGCTAAGATTTGAGTTTAAATATGCGCTTGCCGCAACACTCGGCCTTGCACATGATGTTATTATTACCATTGGAACAGTTTGCCTACTTCATGCATTTAGAGTTCCAGTTCAAATTGACCTGAATACAATAGCAGCACTTATGACGATTGTAGGATACTCCTTAAACGACACCATCATCATCTTTGACAGAGTCCGCGAAGATGTGAAGTCGCTTAAGAAGATGTCTTTCAAAGAAGTCATTAACCATGCACTTAACGTGACACTGTCAAGAACACTCATGACATCTATCACAACAGTGCTTGTTCTAGTCGCTCTTGTATGCCTAGGTGGAAGCACAGTATTTGGATTTGCCCTAGTCATGACAATCGGAGTCGTGTACGGGACACTTTCCTCTCTTTTCGTCGCAACGCCTATTCTGTATTACATACAGAAAAGAGCAGATCAAAAAGAAGAAAAGCTCCTTCCAAACAACAAATAGTTTTACAAAAAGAACCTTACGCCTCTATCACAGAGCGTAAGGTTCTTTTTTATTTGTTTCCTTTTGATCTAATCACCAAGTGTAGTAAAGTGTCCTTTTGCGGTAATTAGTTCCCGAATATACGTTTATCGCGGCGCTAAAATTCCTCTTTATAACAACATGTTACTCATGATCAGCACAACAAAGACGCTTAAACCAAAATGGATCGAGCCTAAGGTCAACATCAAGTGGCAACAGGCTATCATTCAAGAATTTAATATCCACCCTGTTGTTGCTCAAGTGCTGGTATCTCGAGAGTTTGAAAGCATTGATAGAATCAATGCCTATCTCTATGGAAAGCTTCCGAACCTTATAGATCCTAGCCTATTTGCGGAAATGGATGACGCTGTAGCTCGCATTTTAAAAGCAAAAGAGAGTGGTGAAAGCGTTCTCATATACGGTGACAATGATGTCGATGGCATTACAGGAGCCACCCTACTCACCGACTTTTGTCGATATATCGGTATTGATACACATTTCTTTATCCCAAATCGAAACGGCACAAATCAAGCGATTCTTTCTGATGCAAAAGGATATGCCCTAGAAAACAACTGCACTTTACTTGTTACTGTTGATTGTGGGATTACAGCTGGCAAAGAGGTCGAAAAACTTTTCAAAGACAATATTGATGTCATTATTACTGACCACCACGAGCCTACGGAAAGCATTCCTCACTGCGTTGCCACACTGAACCCTAAACTAGTACACAACACCTACCCTAACAGAGATTTGACAGGTGTAGGAGTTGCATTTAAACTCATCCACGCAATTGCTAATACTCTGATTAAGAAGAAAAAAATTAAGTCTTCTAAAATAGATCTTAAGAGATACTTAGATCTTGTTGCTCTAGGAACTATCGCTGATATGGGAGCACTAGTTGGTGAAAACAGAGTCCTTGTAAGATATGGCTTAAAACAGCTTGATAATACGACAAGAATAGGTCTTCACAAACTCCTTAATGTATGTGACGTTAGTGATACTGAAACAACAACAACAGATATAGCCTCAAAAGTTGCCCCAAGACTCAACAGCCTAGGAAGGATCGCAGATCCTATGAAAGGTGTTGAGCTATTACTTTTACGCGATGAAGCTTCTGCTGAACAACTCGCAAATGAGCTAGACTTAAACAACATTGAAAGACAGAAAATTGAAAGACGCGACACAGAAGATATCGAAGATTTTATTGCTAAAAATCCAACTGTATTAGACCACAAAGCTATCGTACTCCACTCGCATAAATGGCATCCTGGAATTATTCCAATCATCTCAGCAAGAATTTCTAAGCTTTATAATAGACCTACAGCGATTATCAGCATAGATAATGGCATTGGCAAAGGATCTCTTAGAACTATACCAGAGTACCCTCTTTTACCAGTTTTACGTCATAATAGCGATCTACTCATTAATTACGGAGGACATGATTTTGCTGCTGGCCTTACGATTGACGAGGGTAAAATTGAAGCTTTTAAGAAGAACTTTATAGAAACCATCAACAGCAACCTTGAGACTGAAGACCTTATCCCGAAGCTGAACCTAGACAGCAAAGTCTCATTTGACGAGCTTACCTTTGACTTCCTAGAGTCACTCAAACTCCTCGAACCCTACGGGACTGGAAATCCAGCTCCTATATTCTACTGCGACGCAAGACAAACCTGGCCACCAAAAGTCGTTGGCAAGAACCATTTAAAGCTCTATTTGGAACAAAACGACAGAGTTCTAGAAGGAATTGCGTTTGGACTTGCTGACCGCCGCCATGAGATTCTGAAGAAAAACATCAAATTAAGAATAGCGTTTACGCCTTATGTGAATACCTTCTTAAACAAATCAAGCATCCAACTATTGATCAAAGACTTTAAAGAAGTTTAGCATTTTGTAAAGAAATTATTTTAATTTATAGAAAGTAGAAATCATAGCAAGCCGGAACCGGTCTGCCGGTATTTTTTTTTAACGACTAAAAAGAGTTGCCTCCCTCTCTTCAGCTATTACATAACTTCAGAATTAGAATGACCTCTATTCAGGTAATTCTCTTTATACTCTTTAACATCATCAATGTGAATAACCCAAGCTGCGCCTTTTCTTGTAGCTTTCAGAAGCCCAATTCTAGTCGCGTAGTATATTTTCTGCGCTGGAACGCCGAGCATTTTCGCTACCTGATTAACTGAGTAGTATCCTCTCTCGTTATCAAATAGAAGCTCACCGTCAAACGTAGACTTCGCTCTAGAGTATTTCTGCCTTCTGTATTCTTCAAGATCTTCCAGCCTGATCGTCCAGCGAGTAGTATCTTTGTATGCTTTCAGCTTCTTCTGCTTAATAGCAACATAGATCGCTTGACGAGTCACGTTGTTGATCTTAGCAGCTTCAGTGATCGAGACAACCTTCTTCTTAGGTGCGTCGTCGATGACTGTTACTTCACATTCATCTGCTCTATGACCGTCGAATGACATTGTGTTTGTCCTCCTAACTCCCTAAATTATAGGGGTCTTTATTGGGTTTTAATAATAGTAACTCTCTCAGAACTAATTAAAACTTCCGCATATTGCGTAAATTCTTAAACATTAATTCGTTTTGAATAAGTAATTATTACATAAATTTGAATTGAAATCAACGAAAAGGGAGAAAATATCTATTTTTTTCTCAGATATATGCAGAATTCCATAGAATACATCAAAATACCCACTTTTTACCAGATTTTTTCCATAATTCGTAAATTTTGATTTCAATAGATTTAAACATTTGATATGCCTTAAGATACGAAAGCATGACAAGCGGTGAGGCTATAATGATACTTCGGGTTCTATTTATAAATCTCTTAATAATAGCTACTTGCGTTCTAGAAGCTAAACCCCCCGAGCTTACAAATAAGGAAACGAAAAGAAAGATCGAGGAGATCCTAAAAGCTCACGTATCCTATAAGACCCTAAACCACGAAATCTTGAAAAGATCCCTAGTTAATTTCTTCGATGAGTTAGACTCTACAAAAACCTATTTTATTGAAAATGAGATAGTTAAGTGGATAGACCCCTCTGAGCAGACCCTGAATCAAATGCAACAGGATTTCCAGAACGAATCCTTCTCTCAGTATGAAAAAATCTACGATATCATGATTTCAGCGATAAAAAGACGGTCTGACCTCGAGAAAAAGACAGCTCACTCCCCCCTCGCTGAGAAGGTCTCCGTCACTGAATTTAAAGATCTGACCTGGGCAAAAAGCCCAAATGAGCTCAAAGACCGCATAATTCAGCTTAGATCCCTCCAGTTAGAAGCTGCTGAAACCCTTAATGATGAAGAAATTCAAGAGCAGTTTCTTCAGAAAATAGCGAAAAGAAGAACGAATCGAGAGTCTGAGATTAATGCTGGCAACAAGAAAGACCGCCACAAACAGATGTTAAGCTTTGTTCTTAAGTCGCTTACAGCTTCTCTCGATGCGCACACCTCTTATTTCACCCCAGCTGAAGCTAACCAATTTATGATCCAAGTCCAGCAAAGGCTCTTTGGAATAGGAGCCCAGCTTAGAGACGACCTCAATGGATTCACTATAGTAAGACTACTAGACGGCGGCCCAGCTCTACTAAGCAATAAAATTAAGACAGGCGATAGAATCATAGCTGTAAATGATGAAGCTGTCGTAGGTCTAGACATTATAGAGGCTGTCGATCTTATTAGAGGACCACGCGGAAGCAAGATCCACCTTACCCTCTTAAGAGAGCACCAAGAGGAAGACGGGGAGAAGCACCAGGAAAAAGTAAGTGTAGATATTGTAAGAGATGAAATCGTCCTTAAAGAGACAAGGTTCGAGACAAACCTTGAGCCCTATGGAGAAGGTGTTATCGCTCATATCCACCTTTTCTCCTTCTATCAGGACCCTAACAGCTCCTCTACTAAAGATATCAAAGAAGCTATAGAGAAGATTCAAAAGGAGAACAAGCTACTGGGCGTTATCCTAGATCTTCGAAACAACGCTGGCGGCATCCTTCCTCAGGCTGTTTCCGTAACTGGCCTCTTTATCTCTAAAGGTATCGTGGCTTCAATCAAGGACAGTGCTGGAAAAGTTCAGCATTTAAGAAATTTTGACGGAAGCATTACTTATAACGGCCCTCTTTTTGTTCTAACAAACAGAGCTAGTGCATCAGCTGCTGAAATTGTTGCCCAAGCACTACAAGACTACGGTAGAGCTATTATCATAGGAGACACTCACACCTATGGTAAGGGGTCTTATCAATCTTTTACTCTAGAATCTACGAACTTGAACAAGATCAATCCTCAGGGTGAGTATAAGGTGACAAGAGGTATCTACTACACAGTGTCTGGTAAAAGCCCTCAACTCCATGGAGCTAAAGCTGACATCGTTGTACCTGGCATCTTATCAGAACTAGATATCGGAGAGTCGTTTGCTAAATTCCCTCTAGATCCCGATCAAATTTCTGAGAATTTTGACGACGATCTTACAGACGTTCATCCTCTTCATAGAGGAAAAATGAAACGGCTATATAAAAACAACCTACAGCCAAAACTCGCATTCTACGACGCATACCTTCCTAATCTCATGGAAAACTCTGAGAAGAGGCTCGCTGCCAACAGCAACTTCCAGAATTTCCTTACAGAGATCAAGAAGTCTGAACCTTCTATAGAGACCATGGAATCTTTTGGGCAGAATGATATTCAGCTCGAAGAGGCCTATGCTATCATGAAGGACATGATTTTCCTTACAAACGAAAGCGAAGCCTACCAGGAGACCGAAGCGGTTTCTGCTAGATAGGCAAAAAAGCCCCTTTTGTTCATTTCTCCCTTGAAATCTAACGATTTTTGAGAAACAATAGTTTCATTAATTATGTAGTTTTCAATTGAGAAAGGACTAAATCATGAGTAAGGTGCGCGTTAGAATAGCCCCCTCTCCTACAGGAGATCCCCATGTTGGAACAGCTTACATGGCTCTTTTCAACTTAATTTTTGCAAGGCACTTTAAAGGATCTTTTATCCTTCGCATTGAAGACACTGACAGAACGAGATCAAAGCCCGAGTATGAAAAGAATATTTTTGATGCTCTTAAGTGGTGCGACATCCAGTGGGATGAAGGCCCTGATATTGGTGGAGAGTTCGGTCCATATAGACAATCTGAAAGAACCGAGATCTACAGAGAGTATTGCCAAAAGCTTCTAGATAGCGACAAAGCTTATAAATGTTTTGCGACCCCTGAAGAATTACAGGAAATGCGAGAAGTCAGCAGAAAACTCGGTACAAGAATCGGTTATGATAGAAGATATCGCAATCTTAGCGCTGATGAAATTAAGAAGAAAGAAAAGGAAGGCCTTCCTTATGTAGTAAGACTAAAAGTGCCTCTTACTGGAACATGTGAATATGAAGATGCTACAAAAGGTCTTATCTCCTGCCCTTGGGCAGATATCGATGATCAGATCCTTCTGAAGTCCGATGGATTCCCAACCTATCACCTTGCAAACGTAGTTGATGATCATCTTATGCAAATTTCTCATGTGATACGTGGAGATGAATGGATTAGCTCAACACCTAAGCACATTTACCTATATGAAGCTTTTGGGTTCAAAAAACCTACCTTCATGCATTTACCATTACTGCTTGGTGCAGATGGGAAAAAATTATCTAAGAGAAAGAACCCTACATCTATTTTCTACTACAGAGATTGTGGCTACCTAAAAGAAGCTTTTGTGAATTTCATGACACTTATGGGATACAGCATGGCCGAAGATAAAGAAATTTACAGCCTCGATGAGATCATAAAAGAATTTGACCCAAAAAGGACTGGACTATCTGGCGCTTTCTTTGACGTTAAAAAGCTAGATTGGATAAATCAACAGTATCTAATTAACACAATTCCTGAAGAGAACTTATGGGACCGCATTAAAGCTTGGGGCATGAACGACGCCTACATGCAAAAGCTGATGCCACTTTGCCATACAAGGATCAAGAATTTTGGCGACTTTATGGATCTTTGCCAATTCTTCTTTATTAACAATATTCCCCATGTAACTAAGCTTCTTTGTCCAAAAAAAGTGACTCCAGAGTCTTCTGCTATGATTCTTCAAGGCCTTATTTGGCATATGGAAGTTGATGATAACTGGGGAAAAGAAGGTGTTGAAGAAGCATCAAGAGTTTGTGCTGAAGTTTTTGGGGTGAATCACAAAAACATCGTGATGAAGATTCTTTTTGCTGCAATAACTGGCAAACACCAAGGCCCCCCTCTATTTGATTCAGTTGAAATCCTTGGAAAAGATCGCACAAGGGCAAGACTGCTTGATGCAATCACATTCCTAGGAGGGATTTCAAACAAGAAAATGTCCTCACTTAAAAAGATGTGGGATAAAAAAGACTGCAGCGAAATGGTAAAAAAAGAAGAAGCTGCTCTAACTACTTAGGAAGTTAAAAAGAACGTCTCTTAGGATGATTCCTATCTTGGTGTTTTTGAATTTCTTCCTTGGATTCAGGAGAATCCGTAAGAATATAATGAGGCACATGACCTCTTTCCACACAAGCTGTGCAAAAGAGAACAACAACAGCCAATAAAAGGCTGATCCTCATGGATTCCTCCTTAACGTTTTATAGTTAACCTACTTACTTTTGTAATAAAATATAGTGCATCATGTCCACGATTATTTACAACAAAACGGCAAAAAGTAAAGAGAAGCCGGTATACAACCACAGCTTCCCCTTCATTGCTCGTGTAAAAAAGAGAGTTCTATTAAACAAATCTTCTTCTACAAAGAAGACGTTTCATATTGAACTCGACTTAAAAGGTTCTCAAATCTCCTTCAAAGAAGGAGACGCTGTAGCTATTTTACCAAAAAACCCAAAAAAATTTGTAGATGAAACTCTAGCATACCTTGCGGGAGAAAATGATACTGAGATCCGCCACGAAAGATCCGACGCTAGCTACCCCCTAGAAGAGTTCGTTACAAAGCATGCAAATCTTTTAAAGGTCACTCCCAAGCTATTAAAGCTTCTTGATAAGGAGAGCAGCAACCAAGAGCTCAAAGAGCTCATCAAAGATGAAAATAAAACACTTAGAAAAGAGTTTGTAAATGCACATGACATCACTACATGCCTTAAACACTTCAAGATAAGCAATATTGATCCCGAACTTTTCTGCAATACTCTATCTCCACAACTTCCAAGATTTTACTCAGTGGCTTCATCACAAAAGCTGCACCCCGATGTCGTACATATTCTTGTGGCTACGTTCTCCTATGAAAAACAAAGCGAGTTAAGAGAAGGAATCGGCTCAGATTTTTTATGCTATCAAACAAAAGAAAGTGAATGTGAAGTCCCTCTATACTTCCAATCCAATCATAATTTTTTCCTGCCAGAAGACCGAAGCACTCCTGTTATTATGATAGGACCTGGAACAGGCGTTGCTGCCTTTAGATCCTTTATCCAAGAAAGAGTCTCGTGCAAAGAGAAGACAAGCAACTGGTTATTTTTCGGAGAACGAAACAAAGATTTAGATTACTACTACGAAGAAGAGTTCAACTCATATGTAGAAAAAGGGCTCCTACGAATCGACGCTGCTTTTTCAAGAGACCAAAAAGAAAAAATTTACGTTCAGCATCTTATGCTTAAGCATTCCAAAGAGATCATGCAATGGATAACAGATGGCGCTTGCTTATATGTTTGCGGAGATGCAAGGCACATGGCAAAAGATGTCAACCTAGCCCTTTTACAGATCTTGCAGACTGAAGGCAACCTCAATGAAGAAGAGGCCAAAAAGAAGCTTCTTGCCCTACGTAAAGAAAAGCGCTACCAGACTGATGTCTATTAATCTTCTTGATAAACGGTAATCACACAAAAGCACATCAAGCCTTCACCTCTTCCAAAATCAGAAAGCCCATCTCCTGATGTAAACGTCATACCTACCTGATCTACATGAAGCCCCATGAGTGATGCAATTTTCTCGCGCATTTCATCCGCTTTTTTTTGCAGCTTTGGTCTTTTTGCTTCAATCGTAAGAGCAACATGCTCTACTTTATGAGAGCCTAAAGTCTCTAAGGCTTTTTCGAGGTATACTGCACTGTCTGTAATCCCTTGAACTTTACAAAGCTCTATTGCGACCCTTCCAAGAATCGGCACATGAGTGATGCTTGATATTGCATTACAAATTGCATGAAGAGCTACATCTCCATCCGAGTCTGCAGAAAGCCCTGGCGCATCATCAAATATTAATCCTGCTATCGTGCACTTCTTATTTGATTCCTCCTCTAAAAAGCGATGCGAGTCTTGTCCTATTCCCGTTTTATAACGCCTCATACAGTCCCCATGATTTTTTTGTAAAACCTAGTAATTCATAACGTGCAAATAGTGAATTGCATAGGAAAAATACTATATTTTCATTTGAAGTTCTTTTCCACATTTAATACTTATTTAAGTAATATCTGGGCTGCAAAGCAAGGGCAAGTTCGTGGAATTTCTACAAATCAAAGGTGGTCATCCTCTAGAAGGATCAGTCAAAGCATCAGGCGCAAAAAATGCTGTTACAAAGATGCTTGTAGCCTCTTTACTATCTGATAAAAAATGCATTTTTCATAACGTTCCGAACATCATTGAAGTTGAAGTTACCGTTGAACTTTGCCAAGAAATTGGCATGGAAGTTTTCTGGGACAAATCACTTGCCACCATGGAAGTCCAAACAAAAGAGTTAAAGTCCTGCTATGTTCCCCAAAGACTCTCTGGAAGAAATAGAATCCCTATTCTCATGATCGGCGCTCTTCTTGGTAGAACGAGTGAAGACATTATTGTACCTGCGCAAGGTGGTTGTAACATCGGGAAAAGACCCGTTAATTTTCACATAGCAGCACTTGAAAAACTTGGAGCTACAGTTGAGTTCCGAAAAATGAAAAAAGAAGGAGCTTACATAGCCTCTGCTCACAACGGACTTACAGGAGCTCATATAAGACTTGACTACCCATCTGTTGGAGCTACTGAAAATACCATGCTTGCAGCTTGCAGAGCTAAGGGTAAAACTGTCATCCAGAACGCTGCGATAGAGCCTGAAATTATTGATCTTATCTTGTTTTTACAGAAGCTTGGCGTAAATATCCATGTAGACAGCAATAGAACGATTGTGATTGAAGAAACAAAAACCTTTTATGAAGTAGAACATCATGTGTTAACAGATCGCATTGAGGTTGCTTCGCTTGCTATGGCTGGAATAGGAACGAAGGGAAAAGTTTTTGTTGAAGGCGCTAGACAGGATCACATGATCATTTTTCTCAACAAGCTTCGTGAGATTGGTGGTGGCTTTGATGTAAAGAAAGATGGAATCGATTTTTATTACAAAGGTCCTTTAAAAGCCGGAGTGCATTTTGAAACCGATGTACATCCTGGATTTCTAACTGACTGGCAGCAACCCTTTGTAACTCTTTTAACCCAGGCAGAGGGAGCTTCTGTAATCCACGAAACGGTCTACGAAAACCGCTTTGGCTACTTAGAAAACCTCAAAGAAATGGGAGCCGATGCGGAACTTTTTAAAGAGTGCCTTGGCGGCAGGTCATGTAGATTCAAAGCACAGAACCACTACCACAGCGCAGTGATCAAAGGCCCTACAAAACTAACTGGGAAAAAGATCAAAATCCCAGATCTCAGAGCAGGATATGCTTATGTTCTTGCAGCATTAATAGCAGAAGACACTAGCGAAATCCACAACCTTTACTATTTAGATAGAGGCTATGAACAAATCGATGTCAAGCTTGCTTCACTCGGGGCAGATATCCAAAGAAAGACAGCTAAAATCAAGAAGGCACAAGAAACTCTCGCAGAGTTAATCCTTACAAAAAACACTCTTTAAATTTTTTAGAATAAAGCACAAGAGACAGCTATATGAAAAAAACAATCGTTATTTTCTTTTTGTTAACTTCGATCGTCTATTTACCTAATTCATTTTGCTCATCCGAAAAAAAAGCATACATCATCACTGGTACAGAAAGTTCTGGTAGCATGTTTATAAGCAGAGTGATCGCTTATGTACTGGGATTATCAGAAAGCTGGGAAGGTTATGGTATGCTAGGAAAACCTGGAGATCAAACGGTGGTAGTTCATAGATCTATTCCATATGACTCCGGAAGTTTCATGGCTTTAAACGACTACAAGAAGCTTCTTGAAGACTACAAATTTTATTTCATCGTTTGCACTCGTGATATGAAAATTTCATGTTTATCCGCAAAACGTCGGTTCAAACGCTCAGCTTCTGAGGTGCAATCTCATCATTTAAAAGCAAAAGAGATTCTTTCAGAAATTCTAAATAAAGAAGAAGCTTTTATTTGGAGCTATGAAACTCAATTACTCTTAAAAGAAGCCTATTATCAAAAACTCTATGAGTTTTTGGAAGTCGAGTCCGACTACCTCCCTCCACATCTTTTTGATGCTAATGATAAGTATATTTACTCTTAATATCTCTTTTTAACCTTTTCCTTTAATTTAACTTTTTATATAAGCTTCTTGATACTAGTTAAGTATCAAGAAGCCAAGGTAAATAATGCATAGATTACTTTCTTTTATATTTTTTTTAGGGCTTAGTTTTTTTCTACATGGATCAACTGTGGATGATTCTGAATGCGTAGCTTTTGTATCAAACAAAAACTACTTCTACAAATTCTTGAAAACGCTAGAACAGCTTACTACAAAAGGCAAATATAATGGCGACATTTGCCTGATCATTGGGGATGATCTTGAAAATGACCAACTTTTGCAGCATCCGAAAATAATTCAAAATAATGTGATTGTAAAACACTTCCCTGATATTAGATTTAACAAAAGGTTTTTTAGGGCTGCTCGGAAACTACCAAGGTTCAATCTACTATTTCAATATCATAAGCTTCACCTATTCAACACTTTTTTTAAAAAGTGGAATTATGTGTTTTATATTGATTCCGGTATGGAAATATACTCTGACATAACACCTATTCTAGATAGCAAAAAGGCTGGTAAACTATTAGCCCAGAGCGATGCTTATCCAAGCTATGTTTGGAAACTATCCAGTCAGTTTAGTGATAAGTTTCCCATATATACAAAGGCTCTTTCTAAGAAATTTGATATGGAAACAGACTACTTCCAAACAGGAACAATGTTATACGACACAAACATTATTAGTAGTGATACATTTAACAAACTAGCTCAGCTAGCTATGACTTATCCATCCTGTAACACTAATGATCAAGGAATTTGCGCTCTTTATTTTACTAAAATCCAACCCGTATGGGAGCCTCTTCCTTTTCGAAACAAGGATACATATTTTTACGATGCTATGAAAAGAGGGCGTAAGGGGCCATTTATTATGATCAAGTGGCCACATTACAACTAAAACTTTGAGCTGAAAATAATAAAACCTTCTTTTTACCGCAAAAACCTATTTATAATTACCTTGAAAGAGTAATCTCCTCTCTCTAAAATACCCTGTTTTATTCTAGACACTTAATTACTTATGAAAATAGTACTTAAAAAAAACATATCTGCCCTTTGGAAGAAGGTGTTAAAAACAAACTTTACCGACCTTGAAGAGCTTTCCAACTTTTTAAATCTCTCTCCCAAGAAAAGACAGTTTTTGACCCAAAGGAAGGATTTTCCATTAAACCTTCCAAGAAGACTTGCAGCAAAGATCCAAAAAAATTCCTTGTCTGACCCTATTTTTAAACAGTTTGTCCCGCTTGATCAAGAGAATGAAGTTGCCGAAGGCTTTGTTAAAAGCCCCGTTTGTGATGAAAGCTTTCAAAAAACGCCCAAGCTCTTGCAAAAGTACAACTCTCGCGTTTTATTCGTCACTACATCTGCCTGCGCTATGAACTGCAGATTTTGTTTCAGACAGAATTACCCCTATGACACCTCTTCTAACAAGAGATTTGATAATGAGCTTGACACCATAAAAAAAGACTCATCTATTATTGAGGTAATTTTAAGCGGTGGGGATCCACTGTCTTTATCAGATGAAAACCTGCAGTACATCGTCCAGCAGCTAGAAAAAATCCCCCATGTGAAGCTTCTGAGATTTCACACAAGATTTCCAATTGGGATCCCGGAACGCATATGCTCTTCTTTTTTAAGCATGCTAGAAAAAACTTCACTTCAGGTTGTTTTTGTAACTCACATCAATCATCCAAAAGAAATTGATGAAGATGTATCTAGTGCATTAAAAAGTATACAAAAGCTTGGAGTTACCATGCTGAATCACTCTGTTCTCCTTAAAGGAGTAAATGATGATTTTGATACCTTGCACGAGCTTTGCAAAAAGCTCATCGTGACTGGAATAACTCCTTACTATCTAAATCAACTTGATCCTGTTAGCGGCGCTTCACATTTTGATGTCGAAGTTAAGAAAGGAATTAAGCTTGTAAAAAGACTAAGAGAAGAATTACCAGGATATGCTGTACCCACATATATCCAAGAAATCCCAAACGAAAAGTCTAAAACACCGTTACATACGGTCTAGTGTTTTAAGACCAAGAATATGAAGGCCGGTCTTTAAAACCCTTGCCGTAAGCTCGCAGAGAAGTAGTCTAGAATCTTCTTCATCTACTCCCTCAACTCTACAGTCTCTAAAGAATGCATGGAACTTTTCAGCAAGTTGAAATAGATAATCCGAAAGCCTGTTTGGAAGAAGCTCTTTATCTATCTGCATAAGAGATTCTTCAAACCTACATAGATGTAACCCTAAAGAAAGCTCTGTCTGGTGAGAAAGAGAGATTTTGGCAGACTTCATCAAGGCATTTACATCTTTACCAGTCTTCTTCTTAATACTTTGGATACGTACATATGCATATAAAAGAAAGGCTGCTGTATTGCCTTCAAACTTTAACATACGATCATAACTGAAGACATAATCCTTTAATCTATGACAAGAAAGGTCTGCATATTTAACAGCATCAATGCCAAGTATTTCAGCGCTCTTATCAAGCTCTTCTTCAGAAACATCTGAAAGTTTGTCCTTAAGAAGCTCTTTTGCTTTTGAAACCGCAGTAGATAAAAGATCGATTAGTTTTTCTGTCTCACCTGATCTTGTTTTGAATTTTTTACCATCAGAGCCAAGGACTACACCAAACTCTACATGATTAAACTGTTTCTTTTGTGGGTTGAAATAGCCAGCTTTTTCAGCAGCTTTAAAAACCATTTGAAAGTGAAGAGACTGCCCTGCATCCACAACGTAAATGACCCTATCAGCCTTCTCTTCTTCTACTCTGTGGATAAGAGCTGCCATATCAGTTGTTGAATAATTAAAGCCTCCATCCGATTTCTGAATAATCATCGGAAGGGGTTTCTTGTCTTTGCTAACAAAGCCATCAAGAAATATGCACTTGGCTCCTTGATCTTCAACAATAAGTTCTTTCTTTTCTAAATCTTCTACAACACCCTTTAGCTTCGCACTATAAAAAGACTCACCTCTTTCTGTGATTGTGACATCGAGTAAATTATAAATTTCCTTAAATGCCGCTCTTGAAATATCGCATATGCGATTCCATGCATTGATACTTTCTTCACTCTTTGCTTGCAGATCAATCACCTCAAGCTGGGCTGTCTTTTTAAAATCCGCATCAGCATCAAAAAGCTTTTTAGACTCTTTGTACCAACTCATAAGGTCGCTAAGTTCTGGCGTTTTTTTCCCAGAAAGCACATCTTTTTGATACGTTTTTAGGAAAGCTATAAGCATTCCAAATTGCGTTCCCCAATCCCCTACGTGATTGAGCCTGACAACATCGTGACCAAGAAACTCAAACAATCTTGCTAAAGACTCCCCTATAATTGTAGAACGAAGGTGTCCTACATGAAGCTCTTTTGCAATATTTGGAGATGAAAACTCTACGATAATCTTTTGCTTGATCTTTGGCTTTGCTACACCAAGATGAGGATCATTCAACTGCTTGTTGAGCTGATCTGCTATATAGTTCTTTTTAAGAGTGATGTTGATAAACCCAGGACCCGCAATCTCCATAGCTTCAATGAATGAATCTTTTTCAGAAATTGACTTTAGCTTCTCTATAAGTTCTGATGCGACGTTTCTTGGATTCTGCCTTAAAGCCTTTGCAAGCTTTAGAGCAGAATTACATTGATAATGTCCGAATTTATCTTGAGTACTTTGCGTAACTTCTGCAGGGAGAAATTGTGCGATATCTTCTATATTCGATTCAAAGGCATCTCTGATTGCCTCTGATGCAATACGCTGTAGAATTCCTATCAAACTGTCCATGATTCGAGTCTAGCAGATTCCTGCCATTTCAGGAAAGCAAGGCTCTTTCTCACGCTTGCCTATTTCATTTTTCAGTCTGTAGTCACAAAGAGATAGTGCGGCTTCATGAGTTGTCGTATTGTTCTTCTCAGCGATATCATAGATTGTTATAAGTGTATCATAGATTTGAGTTGTTCTATCACGAGCCGGTCTACAATCATAACCATTTGGATCAAGTTCATAAGTTACGTTTATAAGACCGCCACCATTAATCACAAAGTCCGGAGCATATAGAATGTTTCTATCGGCAAGAAGCTTTGCGTCACTATCATGAAGTAGTTGGTTATTTGAACAACCAGCAACTCCTTTACACTTTAGCTCAGGAATAGATTCAGGTGTTAAAACACCACCAAGAGCGCAAGGAACAAAAATATCACAGGGAGTAGACAGAATTTCATCAAGCGGGACAACTTTCGCACCAAGCCTAAGAGCAGCTTTCTTCGTCACCTCTTCGTGAGGGTCAGCTACGATAAGCTCTCCTCCTTCCCAGAAAATCGCTTCAGCAATTTTATAACCAACACTACCGAGTCCCTGTACAGCAAAAGTTTTACCTTTGAAAGACTCTGTTCCAAAAATTTGCTTAAGTGTTGCCCTGACTCCAACAATCGTTCCCCAAGCCGTATAAAAACTTGGATCACCACTGCCTTTTTCGTGAGGTACAGCTGTTACATACTTTGTCGTCTTGCGAATCTCTACGATATCTTCAGGCTTACAGCCATAATCAGGAGCAGAAATATAGTCGCCTTCTAATCGATTCACTGTTTGAGCATAAGCTTTTAAAAGCTCTTTAGACTTAGGCTTCTTAGGGTCAGTAATGACCACACTCTTGCCACCACCAAGACCAACACCTGCTATAGCAGATTTATACGTCATGCCTTTTGCAAGTCTTAGAACGTCATTCAGCGCAGCTTCACGGTTTTCATAAGGATAAAACCTAGTACCACCAAGGGAAGGACCCATCGTTGTATTATGGATCGCAATAAAAGCATGAAAACCACAAGTTTCATCTGTAGCTTCTACTACTCGTTCATAACCATCTATTTGAAGATCTTTGACCTCTAAGCCCATAAAATGACTCCTTTATTTGTGAATCAATTCGAAAGAATTTCCCTGACACTATAACATTTAGAGCATCAATAATCAACTAAGCATTTTAATCTTGCCTGCTACTAATAATTTGATTCAAAAACTCTTTAGAACAAAATCACACGCGAGCTCTCTCTTTTAAAATTTCATATTACTCCTCCCAGTCTCCCTAGCAGTTTCAACTTGAATATTAATGATACAATCAGATAATCTCGCTCTCACTCAATAGACTACGCATGCAAATTTTTCACTTTCGAGGTACCAATGACAAAGACTGTCATTACAGAGTCATTAAAGGAACAATTAGTAACGTTTCTTGATCAAAATAGTAAAGCTGATCTAGTAACAACTTACCTTTTTTATCTAGAGAAGAAATTTCAATTAAAACCAGTTCTTTTCGTTAAAGAAAAAATTATCTACCAAAGCCTCGACGAGCTCATTAAGCAGCTCGAAATCGACGGAAAGCTTTGGAGAGAAACTGAAATAAAAATTCAAGTCGGCCAGCCGAGCGTAAATGAAAGAACTGCAAAAATCTACATATGCCCGTTTACTGGCAAAGTATTTGGCGACAACACACACCCAAATCCACAAGACGCTATTTACGACTGGGTGTCCAAGTGCCCTGAAAATACCGAGCGCGTTAATGGACTAAAGGTAAAAAGATTTTTTGTTTCAGAAGATCCTGAAGTAATCAAAAACTATATTGAAAAACGCAAAGAGCCTGTCTCTAAAATCGTTTACTCATCTGCCATCACAGGAAAGCTTTTCAACACGAAAAAAGCTGTAATTGATGACTTCAAGAAAAACCACCTTAAGCCTCTTACTCTAGTTGAAGTAGCAAACCAAAACCGCTTCAACTTGGAAGATCACTTATTAAACTTTATTCAAGAACACATGGATGAGACAAGGATTACGGCGTTCGTAGAAGCTATGAGCAAAGAAAATTCTTTCACTCCTCATGTAGATCAGTGGCTTAAGTAAACATGTCCTCTCTTCTCCAACACTTCACAAGTCGTAGAACGACTTCTGCAAAGCAGACTCTGAGGATCGGAGAAGAGATCGCAAGCAAAATCACAAACCCTTGTGCCATTTGCTTTAGCGGAGACCTCGGTGCTGGCAAGACCACGTTGATTAAAGGGATCATTCACGCCCTAAACAAGACTAACATAAACGAAATACAAAGCCCTACGTTTGTATATATGACACCATACGAAGAAACTACTCAAAAAGACGGTCTTCCTATTTGTCATTTCGATTTATATAGATTAAGCAGCGAAAGTGAATTTGAAGCACTTGGCTTTCACGATTATCTAGATAGCAAATACCTCTGTCTTTTTGAATGGCCAGACAAGATCCCATCTCTATTTACGAAAGATACACTCTTAATTACCATTGCATATACCGGAGAAACTGAAAGAGAAATCACTTTTAGCACGTGGGGTGCTCAATGACACTCAAGTTCACAAAAGCTTCTTTCATCACATCTTGCTTACTATCCAAGGACCTTCCTACTTTAAAAAATCCACAAGGATCCATACTTCCGGAAATTGTGTTCGTAGGAAAATCAAATGTTGGAAAATCTTCTTTGATCAACCATCTGCTTCGTCAAAAGAAACTTGCGAAAGTTTCTGGAAGACCAGGAAAAACACAAACGCTTAATTTCTTTAATATCGAAAATAAGCTCTGCCTTGTGGACCTTCCTGGATATGGCTTTGCAAAAGTTCCCAAAGCTGTAAAAGAAGCTTGGGCAAAGTCTCTTGATATTTATATGCAAACAAGAAACGAAATCAAGCTAGTCTTGTTACTTCTTGATTGCAGAAGACTTCCGTCGCAAGAAGATCTAGAATTTCTTCTTTGGGCTGACGCTTACGAAAAGCCCCTCATAGTCATTCTTACTAAGTTTGACAAACTAAGGCCCAAGGAAAGAAAACCCCAAAAAGTTAAAATCTTGAAGTTTTTACATGAAAGTACTGGTTTAGAAAATATTACTTCTTTAACTTACTCGATAAAAAACTCTCACACGAGACAAGTATTAATTAACGAAATTGAGAAGCATTTACACCCCTATATTTAAAACTTATGACCTCCATTAAAGAAGATACCTTTATATGTTTAGACTGCGAAGCTACGGGCCTTGACATTTCTAACGATGAAATCATTGAAGTTGCAGCAGTCAAATTCAAAATGGGTGAGCACTTAGATCGCTACGAAACACTCATCGATCCAAAGCGCTTGATCCCTGATGAGAGCATCAAAATCCATCACATCACAGATGACATGGTAAAAGGAAAACCGACAATAGACGAGATCCTTCCAAACTTTCTAAAGTTTATCAAAGGCCATATCATCGTCGGACATGGGATTAGTTTTGATATCGATATCATCGCTGCTGCGGCAAGAAAAAGAAGCATTCCATGCCAAATTGAATCACAAACGACAATTGACACACTAAGACTTGCTAGACTTTACGGACAAACTTCAGTGAACTCACTTGAGGTTTTGCGAAAGCACTTCAATATATTAACCGATGGCGCTCATAGAGCTATGAATGACGTTGTTGTGAATATTGAAGTTTTCAAAAACCTCTCTACAAGCTTCAACACAACAAAAGCTCTTCTAGACAGACTCAAAAAACCTATTCCAATGAAAACAATGCCTCTTGGAAAATACAGAGGAAGATCCTTTTCAGAAGTGCCTGTTGAATACCTCACTTGGGCTTCTCATCAGAATTTTGACCAAGACCTTCTTTTCTCTATAAAATCTGAGATAAAGAAAAGGAAAAGAGGACCAAGCTTTACACAAGCATCGAACCCATTTTCTTCCCTATAAATCACCGTATTCTTATATTAAGCTTTTAATTTGAGGTGTATCTAGATGTCAAAGCTATCCGTTAAAGACCTTTCCTTGAAAGATAAACGCGTGATCATGAGAGTTGATTTTAACACTCCCATAGACAGTAGTGGCAAAATCACCGACAACACAAGAATCAGACTCGCTATTCCAACAATTGAATACATTTTGAAACACGGAGCTTCTCTCATCCTTATGAGTCATCTCGGAAGACCTAAAGGAAAGAAAGACGAAAAGTTTTCACTTAAGCCCGTTGCCATTCACCTTAGCTCTTTGCTCGGGAAAGAAGTTAAAATGGCAGATGACTGCATAGGGAAAGATGTTGAAGAGCTTGCTAGCTCACTCACTCCAGGTAATGTTCTACTTCTTGAAAATTTACGCTTTCATCCAGAAGAGGAAAAACCTGAGCTAAATCCGGAATTTGCAAAATCACTAGCAAGCCTTGCTGATATCTACATAAACGACGCTTTTGGGACTGCGCACAGAAAGCACTCTTCAACTTATTCTATTGCTGAGTATTTTCCGAAGGTTGCAGCGACAGGCTTCTTAATGGAAAAAGAGCTGAAGTTTTTACTAGATGCCATCTCTAATCCTGAAAAACCCTTTTACGCCATCATTGGCGGCGCAAAAATTGGATCTAAAATTAAAATCTTTACGACTTTGATTGAAAAAGTAGATGCTTTTTTTATCGGCGGCGGCATGGCCTACACCTTTTACAAAGCCATGGGAAAGCAAATTGGAGATTCTATTTGCGACAACGAAATGGTTAAGGTTGCCTCAGACTTCCTAGAAGAAGCCAAGCAAAAACAAGTTCCCGTTTACCTTCCAATAGACAACGTCGTGGCAAACGATTTTAAGAGCGACGCTAATTACAGAACCATACTCTCTGAAAATGGAATTGAAGATGGCTGGCAAGGAATGGACATTGGAGAAGGAACCATTAAGCTCTGGAAAGGCAAGCTAGAGAATGGCAAAACAATTTTCTGGAATGGCCCAATGGGAGTTTTTGAGATGGATGTTTTCGCTAAAGGAACTTTTGCGATTGCAAAAACCCTTGCAAGCCTAAGCGCCACAACCATCGTGGGCGGCGGAGACTCTGTATCTGCAATAAATACTTTGAATCTTGAAGAGTCTTTTTCCCATGTATCTACAGGGGGAGGAGCCTCTCTTGAGCTCATCGAAAACGGCAGCCTGCCTGGGTATGACGCGCTAAGTGACAAATAATTACTAAAATTAACCTAACGATGATTTTAATACACAAATTTGACAAAGAGCACTATTGTCAAATATGTGAAAATCAGTATAATTGCGGTTGAAATTTTGAACCAATAAAGCAGTTTTTTTATTTCTACACAAATGGCAACACCGTTGCAAGTGGAGGAGGCTCAACTTCCTCGGCTAGGTTTTATCTCCTTCTCTTTCAACACCAGCAAGTTCTCTTGTGCACATCCCTTCTACACAAAAAAAACGCTAGAATGTTCACCAAGGTCACAGAAATCAAACCTACAACAAGGGAATACGTATGTCTCCAGTGACGCCGAACTTTTCTAAGTGGCGCACCCTAATCTGGCCTATTGGACGACGAGAACTCAAAAGGTTCTTACCACTACTTATCATGTACTCGCTCATATGCTTTAATTATAGCATATTAAGAGCTGCAAAAGACTCCCTTGTCATCACAGCCCCATCTTCTGGAGCTGAAGCCCTCCCCTTTATTAAGGTATGGGCAATCCTACCCATGGCAATTTTTATCACCTTTATCTTCACCAAGCTGTCGAACAGGTTCAATATTGAAAAAGTCTTCTATATAATGATGGGGATATTCCTCAGCTTTTTCTTTATATTTGCCTTTGTACTGTACCCATTTCAGGACGTGCTGCACCCGCACGCCCTAGCAGACAAACTACAGGGATCGCTCCCCGCTGGTTTTAAAGGACTTATTACTATTTTCCGGAACTGGACCTTTACCCTCTTCTATGTGATGTCCGAGCTCTGGGGTACCATGATTATGACGGTACTTTTCTGGGGTTTCGCTAACGAAATCACGTCTGTAAAAGACGCTAAGAGATACTACGCCATTCTTGGGGTTGGAGCAAACGTCGCCTCCATCTTCTCCGGACAAATCTCTATCATGCTGTCAAAAGGAGCGCTTTCCTTTATGACCACTAGCACAGATGACGCCTGGGGCGGATGCTTAAAATTAATTATTACTGCTGTAGTCATCGTTGGAATTCTGAACGTTATTACCTTCAGGTGGTACAATAAAAAAGTACTTAACAACTTTTTCTCTAAAACTTCGTCTGGCGCTTTGAAATCAAAGAAGCCAAAAATCAAGATGAGCATGAGGAAAAACTTCCTTTACCTTGCAAAATCTAAGTATTTGATCTGCATCGCTGTTATCGTTCTAGCCTACAACATTTCAATGAACATGATTGAAATTGTCTGGAAAGACCAAATCAAGCAGCTCTATCCGAATCCTACAGATTATAACATCTATATGGGAGAAATTCTCACTTGGATGGGAGTTCTTTCAACACTCGTTGCTCTATTCCTCTGCGGAAACTTTATACGTAAGTCTGGATGGACCTTTACAGCGCTGATCACTCCTGCAATTGTACTTATTACGGGTTCATTCTTCTTTTCATTTACACTCTTTAAAGACTCAGGCCTAGCTTCAGTTGCAGCTATAATGACAACAGCGCCACTTGCGCTGAGCGTCTTCTTTGGAGGTGCACAAAACTGCTTATCTCGGGCGTGTAAATACACCGTATTTGATACGACAAAAGAGATGTCGTTTATCCCTTTAAGCGCTGAATGCAAGCTTAAAGGAAAAGCTGCTATTGATGGAGTTGGATCAAGATTAGGAAAGTCTGGAGGATCTGTGATTCACCAATTCCTTCTTATGATCTTTGGAACAGTATCTGCATCGACACCATTTGTCGCAGGCATCATGATAATAGTCATCTTCGGATGGATCTCTGCTACATTCTCACTTGGAAAGCAGTTTAACGCTCTTTCTGACAAACAGGATGCTATTGATCTCGAAGACCCTCTAGCAACAACTAAAACTACTGAAGAAACAGTAATGAGCTAAACGTATGGAAGCTTTGTACGAATGGATCGTTGCTCACGCTGGTAGCGCACCCTTTATCTTATTCACACTCTTCCTTGTTGCAGGACTCAATGTACCGGTATCGATAGATGTGCTTGTTATTATCGCAGCTCTTATAAGCGCTACACTTCTTCCTGAGAAAACTATTCTACTATTTTCTTGCTGTTTTTTCGGCTGCTATTTTTCTGCTCAACTCTCTTACCTTCTTGGAAGAGTTGCTGGCAGAAAACTTCTGCAGTACAAACTTGGGCAAAAACTTTTCCCCGAAAAGCGGCTAGATAAAATACACAACTTCTACAAAAAACACCGAATTGTCACACTTCTTGTGGGACGCTTTATTCCCTTTGGCGTAAGAAACGCTCTTTTCATGTCTTCTGGCATGACAAAATCTAGTTTTTTTAAGTTTGCTGCCATAGATTTTTTCACTTGCCTTCTTTGGACAAGCGTCTTTTTCACCTGCTTTTACCAACTAGGTTCTAATTACGACACACTGGTAAGATATGCCAAGTTTGCAAATCTTATAATATTTTTTGCTTTCGGTGTGACGGTAATTAGTATCATTTGGTATAAAAGGAGAAAATACAAGAAGACAGTTGAAAGTCAACCTGTCGACACGCCAAAATCATAAACTAAGATATTAGACAAAAATCACTGTATAGATGCTGAATCCTGCAAATAGTCTATCGCTCCTTAGAGCGCCACTAGCTCTTTTGTTTCTTTCTGAAAGCGTTCTTATCAGAGCTATTGCAGTTGTTCTGGCTATGGTTACAGACTGTGTAGACGGTTATTTAGCAAGACGTTTTCAATACACTTCCCGCATAGGTGCTGTACTCGACCCTATCATGGATAAATTCTTCGTATTTTTTGTATTTAGCATTTTCATTTATGAAAATACTTTATTGCCAAGCCAAGCGATACTCATGATCTCAAGAGATCTCGCTCTTTGCATATTTGCTCTTTTCCTTGTAGTACGCAATGACTGGAAAGCTTATAGATGTAGAGCTGTCCGCTGGGGGAAAATCACAACGGCAATGCAGTTCAGCGTTATTATCTGCCTTACACTTAAAGTACAGCTACCAAATCTTTTATACTGGGCTTTTGCAGCCTTTGGACTTCTTGTATTGATCGAACTATTAGTGTCCTATAAGAAAAACTTCGAAAAAGAAGCATAGATTTTGAATTTTAATTCATTTGCTTTATGAGTTCTGGCTATCCGTTTATTCTTTGATCATGTAAACTGCTTCCTTTTCTATATAGGATCCACCGAAAATGAAGATTAAACTCACCTCATCTTTTACTAACTTTGCAGCTCTTCTGCTCGGAGTGCTCGCCTCGTTATTGCCTCTGCCGTTTATCTTCGAAACTGCGGATTACATCACGGATGTTTTCATTAACTTCCTACAGCTTCTCGGGCCTCCTATTATATTCCTCTCTATCATCGCCACTGTAACTAACATGAGCAACCTAAATGAAGCAAAGGTGCTCGTCAGAAAAATATTAAAGTATACACTATTCACAACTCTTGTAGCAGCTACGACTGGAGCTGGATTGTTCCATTTTATAAGACCTGCTGAACTCTCAGAAGTCCATACTCTTGTAGATGCTCCAACATCACCAATCATCACCTATCTAACCTTTATTAAGTCAATTATCCCATCGAACTTTACGGAAGCTTTTTTAAAAGATAACGTCCTTGGAATCGCTTTCATCGCGACCATTCTAGGAGTTTCCATATTACAGCTCAAAGAAAAGCAAAAGGTACTGCTTAGCGGTTTTTTCCAGGCGCTATTCCAAACGCTACTAAAGATTTCTTCAAGCATTATTAAGCTTCTTCCTTTTGGGGTTTTCTTTTTCTCAGTAAAGCTTGGACAAATTTTACAGCAGAATGCTTCAGAGATGCATTCACTACTCCTCTACACCATATGTGTCATCTCAGCAAATCTTATTCAGGGATTCATCGTCCTGCCTATTATCTTGAAAAGAAAAGGAATCTCTCCAATTAAGCTCGCAAAGGCTATGATGCCAGCTCTAACTACAGCCTTTTTCACAAAGTCTTCTAGCGCAACCCTACCCCTTTCTTTGCAGTGCTCGAAATCCAATTTTAAGATTTCTGAGAAGACTGCAAACTTCAGCTTCCCACTCTGCTCTATCATCAACATGAATGGATGTGCTGCGTTTATTTTAATTACAACTCTTTTTGTTTCAGCAAGTAGTGGAGTTACCTTTTCAGCAATGCAAATCCTTCCATGGATTTTCATCTCTACACTAGCTGCTATAGGCAATGCTGGCGTTCCTATGGGATGCTACTTCCTAACAAGCGCATTACTTGTAGCTATGAACGTTCCACTGAATATACTTGGGATGATACTTCCTCTTTATGCATTTTTTGACATGATCGAAACATGCCTTAACGTTTGGTCTGACTGCAGCATTACTGCAATTGTAGATAAAGAAATCAAAGAGTCACAGCAAGCCCCTGTACCTGCTGCTTGATTCGAGATCTTTCTTTTGTTAAAGATGCACTCTCATGAATACGAATTTGTGCTTTGCAGAAGGTTGTTTCGTAAGAACTTTCCTTTAAACTATGACTTATTCTAAACTGAACTCTACCGATCACATACCTAAGGTTCTTCCCTATGAACATCTCAAGAGAATCTATTTTTATCTCTGCAATACGCTCCTTTTGCAATGCTTTTTTTGCAATACTCGGTATTGTAGTCTGTGTAGTTCTCATAGCTTTTCTAGTTGCATTTGCAATGGGAGGATCAAGTAGCGCACACAGAAACCAGATTTCTCTTTTACCTGATGCAGAAGGAAACAGAGACTTACTTCCTATCACCTCTCCTGCCATTTTGAAAATTAATATTGATGGGATTATCGGCACTGGAAAACTTACAACTAAGCAAATAGAGAGCAAGCTTCTTGAGTCACAAGAAGGCATGCTTAAAAACAACCGAATCAAAGGCATCTTACTTCATATTGATACCCCTGGTGGTGGCGTTACAGATAGCAATGGAATCTATGAGGCAATCAAAGCCTATAAAGACAAGCATAAGATCCCTGTTTTTGCTTATGTAGACGGCATGTGCGCATCTGGAGGCATGTACATCTCATCAGCAACAGACCGCATATACTCTTCTGAAATCAGCATTATAGGCTCTGTAGGAGTGATCTTAGGACCTGTGTTCAACTTCCATGGCTTTATGGAGAAATGGGGCATCAAGGCAAAAACCATTGCAAAAGGCAAAGACAAAGCTATGTTAAACCCTTTTACAGATTGGAAGACCGGAGAAGACCAGTCTTTGTATGCCGTAACAGACTATATGTATAAGCATTTTGTAGAACTTGTCGTAGAGGCAAGACCTAAGCTTAATAAAGCAAAACTTATCAATGATTATGGAGCTCAAGTGTATATCGCACCGACAGCTGCAAAGCTTGGGTATATTGATGATGGATACTCATCTTATACAAAAGCTCTAACAGATCTCACTATGGCTGCAGGCATTAAGTCTGGAGAGAAGTACCAAGTAGTAGAGCTCAAAACACAGAAATCATTTGTTCTAGAAATTTTAGAAAGCCAGGCTAGAAGCTCTTCTTTTGGCGGTCTAAAACAACTCCTCTCTTCGAAGAAAGAAGTTTTTGAGCTTAACGAACCCTTTTTATACCTTTACCAACCGAACTAATTATGATGGCCGCAACTGAAACAAAAAAAATCTACGTAATCGACGCCGTTGGTTATCTTTTTAGATCTTATTTTGCAATAAGACCTATGACAAATAAAGAAGGGATTGCCACTCACGCAGTATACGGGTTCATAAGGTCTATACAAAAACTCATAAAGGATTTTTCTCCTGAGTATTTGATTGCTGTTTTTGATGGCCCTAACAACAAAAAGTCACGTACAGACATCTACCCTGATTATAAAGGCCATAGAGAAGGCATGCCAGAAGACCTCGTGCTCCAACTTAAGCTTTCTCTTGATTTTTGTAAGATCTTCGGCATCCCACTGCTTCAGATCCCTGGAATCGAAGCAGATGACACGATGGGAACAATCGCAAGATGGGCTGAAAAAAATGAGAACCAAGCTTATCTCTGCTCTTCTGACAAAGACCTTTGCCAACTTGTTACTGACGATGTCTTTGTGATCAATACGCACAAGGACAACCTCCTAATTGATAAACACAAGGTAGAAGAGATCTTTTCTGTAAGACCCGATCAGATCATTGACTTGCTTGCTATCATGGGAGATAGCAGTGACAATATCCCTGGTATAGCTGGCTTCGGCCCTAAAACAGCAGCAAAGCTTCTGCAAGAGTTTGGGACTCTCGAAAATATCATCTCTAATGTAGACAAGCTCTCTAGTAAAAAAAAACAGGAAACGATCAAAGAGCATACAGATATCGCTCGCATCAGTAAAAAACTTGCCACAATACAACTTGATGTAGAGATCCCAAGCGACGAGGAATTTTTCAAACTAGGAAGTCCAAACACAGACGAGCTTGCAAATTTTTATAGAGACATGAATTTCATGACTCTATTAAAGGATATCGAACAGACCTCCTTTGCCTTAGAAGAAGAGAAAGAGGACGAGCTAAAAGTCAAAAAGCACAGCTACGAACTTGTCGACACTGCTGATAAGTTTGAAGATTTACTAAAAAAACTCTCCGATGCAGAAACAATCTGCGTAGATACAGAAACAACAAACATCCACCCTATGAAGGCAGAAATTGTCGGTATTGGGTTTTGTATGGAAGTTGCTAAAGCATACTACATACCTGCAAATGGAAAACTTAGCCTTGAAACGATTATCGCAAAGCTAAAGCCCATTCTAGAAGATCCAAAGAAAAAGTTTTTTGGGCACAACTTCAAATATGACTATCACGTTTTAAGAAACTATGACATCGATGTGAAAAATATCTACTTTGATACGATGCTTGCTTCTTATTTGATTAACTCACAAAGCAACCGTCATAACCTTGATAGACTTTGTTTAGAAAAGTTCGGAAAAGTAAAAACAGCATATAAAGACCTTGTCGGCACTGGAAAAAACCAAATTACGTTATTTGATGTTCCTTTAGATACCATTAAAGATTACTGCTGTGAAGATGTTGATTATACCTTTAGACTCATGCTTGCCTTTGACAAGGAACTAGAAGAAATGTCCCTGACTAAAGTCATGCAGAAGATCGAAATGCCTCTACTCCCCGTTCTTGCTTCTATGGAAAGAACCGGAATCTTTGTAGACACAAACAAGTTAAAGCTTATGTCAGAAGAGCTGCATAGACATATCGATGTTTTATCTAAATCTATTTATGAAAGAGCTGGAGAAGTCTTTAACTTAAACTCTCCAAAACAGCTCAGCGCAATTTTATATGATAAGCTCCAAATCCCATCTCCCTCAAAGAAAAAACAGGAACAACGCTCAACAAGCGCTGCTATCTTAGAGCTTTTAAAGGGTGAATATCCCATTTGCGAAGAAGTTTTGAAATACCGAGTTTTAGAAAAGCTACGCTCTACATACGTAGAGTCCTTACCTCTACAAATACTAGACAAAACAAAGAAGATCCATTGCACTTTTAATCAATCTGTAGCTGCAACCGGAAGGCTCTCGTGCACCGACCCAAACCTCCAGAACATCCCCATAAGAACAGAAATGGGAAGAACAATTAGAGAAGCTTTTAAACCCATGAAAGAAGGCTATAGTTTTCTTGCAGCAGACTACTCTCAAATAGAGCTACGCATTCTCGCCCATCTAAGCGGTGAAACAGCACTTATTGAAGCTTTTAAAAGCAAAGGCGACATCCACAGCTTTACAGCCTCTCTTGTCTTCAACATAGAAGAGAAAGACGTCACAAAGCAAATGAGACACATGGCTAAAGCTGTGAACTTTGGGATTATCTACGGACAGCAGGCTTACGGACTTTCTCAGCAGCTTGGCATCAGCATGAAAGAAGCTTCTGAATTCATAAAAACTTATTTTGAAAGATATCCGAAAGTTAAGGAATTCATCGACTCCTGTAAAGAAAAGGCCGAGAAAGAATCCATTGCAACGACATTTACAGGAAGAAGACGACCTCTTACTGAGATACACTCGAAAAATCCTATGTTAAAGGCAGCTGCTGAAAGGCTTGCTGTAAACACCCCTATACAAGGGGGGCAAGCAGATATCATCAAGCTTGCCATGATTGAGATACAAAAGAAGCTCTCTACTAGGGAAGACCTTGGAAAAATGATCCTGCAGATCCACGATGAGCTCGTATTCGAAGTTCCTGACTCCGCTATCGAAGAAACAAAAAAATTAGTAGTAGATATCATGGAAAATATCGTTGAACTCGTGGTACCTCTTACAGTAGATGTAGCAATTGGCAAAAATTGGGGAGAATGCTAAAATTAAGGAAAGTTGGCGTTACAGGACGTCTTGCTTCTGGAAAGAGCCTCGTTTGCTCTATTTTCAAACAGCATGGCGCCTATGTTGAAAGCGCGGATGAAGTTGTACATCAATTACTTGCTTCAGACCAAAAAAGTATTCAAAGGATCATTTCTTTACTTGGACAGGATGTTGAAGAAAACGGCCAGGTAGACCGTAGTAAAGTTGCCGCTATTGTTTTTTCAGACAAAAAAAAACTCTCTGAACTTGAAAAAATACTCCACCCCCAAGTGCTTGATAAACTAAAGCAAAGCTATGAGAATCTACAAAAGATCAATGAGTTCTCACTTTATGTTGTGGAAGCCCCCTTACTATTTGAAGCCCATTGGGAAGGGTTCTTTGACACCATAATAACTGTAGTTGCACAAGATGACATTTGCAGAAAGCGCTACGAAGGCAAAGGGCATACAGATTACTTAAATAGAGTTTCCCGGTTTATGCCGGTCGATGAAATGACACAAAAGACACACTTCATCATTGAGAATAACGGAATACAAAAAGAAGTAGAAAAACAAACACTAGACATCATTAACAAATTATAAAAGATCAAGTGGCTAGTTCAGCCAAATTCAAAGCATGCAAAACATCTTGAACAACCACTTAAAACTCTCTAAATAGCATAGGAGCTACGTGTATTAATGGAGAAAGATACAACACAACAACAAGCGAAAAAAAACGATGGCGGAAACAGCCAGAATAAAATCCTTCCACCCCCCATAGCAACTCCACCCCCTACTCAATCACCTCCAAAGAAAACTCCTCAACAGCCACAAATCATTACTCGTATCGCTGATTTGCAGAGAATGGATATCGATCAACTCACGCAGTTCGCAAAAAATATGGGCCTTCAGCACACTGGCTCATTAACAAAATCTCAAATGGTGTTTGAAGTTGTAAAAACAAAATCAAACAAACCAAACGAAATTCTTGTTGGTGAAGGTGTTTTAGAGGTTCTCCCTGATGGATTTGGCTTTCTACGCTCTCCTAACTACAACTACCTACCTTCTGCAGAAGACATCTACGTATCTCCAGCACAAATCAGACGCTTCGATCTAAAAAAAGGTGACACCGTTTATGGAACCATTCGCTCACCAAAAGACAAAGAAAAATTCTTCGCACTTTTGAAAGTAGAGCGTATCAACAACAAAACTCCTGAGAAGGCAAAAGAGCGTATTCTTTTTGAAAACCTAACGCCTCTTTTCCCAACAGAACGTTTTGTCATGGAAACATCGAAAGAAAAATTCTCAATGAGAGTTTTAGACCTTTCCTCTCCTATTGGTAAAGGACAAAGAGCTCTTATTGTAGCTCCTCCAAAGTCTGGTAAAACCATCTTACTTCAAGATATCGCAAATGCCATCGCTTCCAATCACCCTGATTGTAAACTGATCGTTCTTCTCATTGATGAGCGTCCAGAGGAAGTTACGGACATGTCACGTATGGTGAAGGGAGAAGTTGTTTCATCCACATTTGATGAGCCACCAGAAAGACATATTCAAGTTGCTGAAATGGCGATTGAAAAAGCAAAAAGACTTGTTGAATTCGGCCATGATGTTGTCATCTTACTCGACTCACTTACACGTCTTGCAAGAGCCTATAACGCCGTCCAGCCGCACTCTGGTAAGATCCTTACAGGTGGTGTTGATGCAAACGCTCTACACAGACCAAAACGTTTCCTTGGTGCTGCAAGAAATGTTGAGCATGGCGGGTCTCTTACTATCATCGCTTCTGCTCTTATCGATACAGGCTCAAAAATGGATGAAGTTATCTACGAAGAGTTCAAGGGCACAGGGAACATGGAACTTGTTCTTGATAGACGCCTCTCTGATAGAAGAGTATACCCAGCTATCGATATCATTAAGAGTGGTACAAGAAAAGAAGAGCTTCTATACCATCCACATGAACTCGAGAAAATTTATCAGCTCAGACAAGGTATTGCAGATCTTTCACCTCTTGATGCTATGAATATGCTTCTTCAAAGACTGAAGAAAACAAATAGCAACGCAGAGTTTTTACTTTCTATGAAAGATTAAAACTGAAAAAAAGAATAAAGACGGGTTTAATACCTGAGTTTTTATTTCCTTTTTTTATCAGGTAGAATAGGATCGAAATATAAGCAGAAAAAAGACCTATGAGCAAGAAAAGTAAAATAAAACATAAGAGTATTTTGATCATTACGACCTCTGGAGGTGGCGGACACCTCCAGGCAGCTAGAGCAAAATACCTAGATGAGAAGTCGAAAAATCCTCATGTGAAAATCAAAGTAAAGGATCTTTTGAAGGAAGCCGGAGGCAAAGCATTCGGTAGATTTATGATCAATGTATGGGATGTTGCTCAAAGAAAAGGGTGCGTGAGAACTTTAGAGTTCTGGGTAAACAATGTCCCTATTTTTGATGTTCTTTTTGGCATCCCCGTATTTTTTCAAATACTCTATCGCTTATTTAGAAACGATGTTGATCATGTGATTGATACACAGCCCCTTTGTCTTTCATCGATCGTTGGAGCTGTTAGACTTTATCGCTTTTTTTCAAAAAAAACTGTTGTTATTGAAAAATTTTTGACAGAGCTTCCAACAAACTACGCGACTCATTATCTAAAGCCCATTAAGAAGCTCAGAAAGAAAAATAGAGGTCTTGTCAAGCTTGTGACAACAGAGCCTCTTCTTTCTGACAATGAGACAGCAGAAAGCTTTTGGCAAAAGTACTGCGGCCTCTCAGAAAGCTTCATAAGCTACGGCGATTTTCCAATAAGACCCAACTTCAAAAAATTCCAAAATAAAAAACTTCATAAAGATACCTTTCCCCTTCATATCAGGCTCAAGTCACCTGAAGAAAAAAGCTATTTTAAGGATGTTTTAAAAAAGGGCGGAACCAAGGCTACTATTAAAAACGACAACTTACAAATTAATATCGAGCCTTCGTGGAAAATCACCACTCTTATGCTAGGAAGCCAACCTACACAAGAAGCTACTCTTCAGTATGTAAAGAACTTCATAGACGTAATTAATCACGAAAGCACAAAAAACAAAAAACATGTGTTCTTTGTATTCTGCTCAAAAAAGAAGTTCGAAGATGTTCCTCTTCAAAAACGTATTCATGAACTCGTTATGAATATGAAAGACTACCCAGAAAACCTTACGATCATCCCTATGTCATCACAGGATGATGACGTGATAGCTCCGCTTTATTTCAGAAGTGATGCAACTGTTACAAAGGCTGGTGGGGTCACTGCTATGGAGCTCATTGCAGCTGCAAGAGGGAAAATCTGGATCCACCATGAAAACACCTTTAATCCTTTTGAAAAGCTACTTTTTGACAACCCTTTCTTCACCTTAAGCTCCTACAAGGGAATGCCTAAATGGGAGTATGGGAACGCAACTTACCTTGGCGAAATGAAGGGGGCTCAAATGGTCACCCCCGAAACCTTTTTACAAGCATCTCGTACTTTTCTATCAAGCGGCTAGTTGTAAGACGACGGCTCAATAATCGCAGACGAAAAACCTTTCCAATCTTTGTTTTGAGCATATGGATTCATAACCTCAGCTTTTATATTTAGAGATCTATAAAACGCATCAAACTCATGCTGATAGTCACTTGGATGTCTACTGTTATAATACTTTTCCATGTTGCGCCCAAAACCTTTATCATGAAAAGCTGAATACCCAAGAAAGCCATTCCATTTAAGAGAAAATGCTGAGTTATCCCTAAATGTTCTGAGCTTAGCCTTCAAGTCATCATTCTTTGCAATCGTCCAGATGAAACAAAGAGGATGCAGGTGATCTATACGCTTTCCTTGATCTTTGAGGTATTTTTGGTTGGATGGAAGAGCCATTGCTATTGTGCTCTTGGAATCCATAAAGTTGATGATATCAGCAATGATTGCCATCTCAGGATCTTTGATACGAAATCCAAAACCGATAGGCTCATAACCCTCTTGCCTTCTTTTTACTTTTTCACGGTTCGCTTTTCTTTCTTCGTAAACTCTTTGCTTTTCATCAAGTTTAGCTTTTCTGTTGTCTCTTCCTGCAATCATCTGTTCAAATTGCGCAAGAGAAGTTGAAAATGATCCAACATCATCAGCAACTCCCCTTGGGGTGTTATCCTGAATCATTGAAAAATCATTTCCGATTGTGTCTGCTGAATTGTCGACTGGCGATATAGCTTCCATAGATGCACCTACGATATTGAGTTAAGAAAGCAAAGCAGTTTAACAATATCTTAATCTTAAAAAAAAGAATAAATATTGAAATACCTTGTTTACCTTTCTTGAAGAGCTTGCAAAATAAACGCTTCCCAAATGCAGTGATCAGAATATTTAATAGGATCCTTTTGTAATCTTCTTAGCTCAGCCTGCTCACTAAAAGCAGCCTTTGCAAGTAGGTCCATTTTAACTTTATCTAAACCTGCAGCTTTATAGAATGCATGCAACATAGGCTCAGACTCTACAAAAGATGACTCACCAAATACTTTGACAAGCTCACGTCCAAGTCCTTCACTGCTAAAGGTAGAGTAACCAAGAAATGAGTTCCAAAGAACTGTTATCCACTGAGACTTTATACCTCGAAGATACTCTCTCGAGGCCTTATCTATCGAGAGTGAATAAAGAAAACAAAGAGGATGTAGTAACTCTACTTTTTTGCCTTCCGCTTTTACAAACGTTGCATTTCGAGGTAAAGCAAGCCCAGTCATACCCTGCTCGTTCATAAACGCTACAATCCCACGAACAGTATCAATTTGTGCCTTAGTTATAGGGAATTTCTTCCCTATAGGAAAGTGAGCCTCCCCTGCTTCTACTGCTGCGGCTCCCTTTGTATGCCTAGCTTTCTTTTTAGGGCCTCCTTGCGCCTTTTCTAGAGTACTTGGAACATCACTAAGTCCTCCTGGAGGCCTAGATCTTTCCTGACCTGTTGGAGGGGGAGTAGCTCCGAAATCTCTTCTTGTTACATCTCTACTTTCTGTTGCCATAACCATCTCCTAAAATAAAAAAACCTGTTAAATGCGCGGCAGTTTAACAGGTTTTTACTTTAGGTCAAAAAAAATATGACTAGTCTTTGAAAAGTAAATTTCCAAGCTCTAGAAATTTATTCTCTTCAAATAGCCTTGCTATTGTACTTGTCTGTAAACCAGGTTTTGCAGAAGTCATTGCAGCAAATACCCTACTCTTTTGCCTATTGAACGTAGGTTGACGAACTGCATCAGCTAAAAAATCTGTTAAGAGTTTGAAACCTAAAAGGCTTTCCCCTTTTGCTTCGTATATTCCCTTGATTCTTGAGAGTAGAGGCTCTTTAAGCATACGGCCAACGATAAAATCAGGTCTTTTCACTCCCGTATTTGCAAACTCATTAAATTCTTCAGAATTGATAATCGTGTGAAGTGTACCTCCAGCAAACATTGGCAACTGAGAGCGTGCTACATCAGCTACTATAGAAACGTAGTTCCTTTCTCCCAAATCGCAAAACAGATTCATCATATTATCAATGACTAATATCTGCCTTTCAGTAGGGCCTTCGTGAGCAGCAGCTTCTGTTTTAGATGCTGCACTAGCAGCGGGTTTTCTCTTAGGTGCTGCACTAGCTGTTGCCTCTCTTGTAGATACATTCCTAGCTTTTTTCTTAGGTGGCAACTTTGCATCAACTGGAGCACTTGTTGCCTTACGTTTTTTTCCTCTTATTTTTGCTCCCTCTGCTTTTGCGATAGAGCTTACTCCACTACCAACGCCTAGTGGTGCTGGCTTTTTTCCCTTATAATCAGGTTTCGCAGCTTTTGCTGCATTTGCTGCACTTGCAGTTTTTTGTGCTGACGAATCTTGAGTACTTGGAACTTTAGGCATATTTTCCTTCATGGTTAGTTTTCTAAGAAAACACATTTTAACAAAACCACAATCTTATCCGAACTATTAAATTACTATTTATGTTAATTAAATGTATCTTTTTTCACTCTTTGCTTATTAATTCATTTCTCTGAATAAACATGCTAATTAAAACCCGCTTCCAATTAAATCTTAGCTTTCTTTTTTATGGGCTCCTGCTGCCTTTTCTAGAGTATTTGGAATATCACTAAGTCCTCCTGGAGGCCTAGATCTCACCTCACCTGTGTTAGAGGGGGAGCAGCACCGGTATCTCTTCTTGTTACATCTCTATTTTGTGTTGCCATAACTATCTTCTAAAATAAAAAAACCTGTTAAACGCGCGGCGCGTTTGACAGGTTTTTACTTTAGGTCAAAAAAAAACATGACTAAGCTTTAAAAACTAAATCTCCAAGCTTTTGAAATTCTTTCTTTTCAATTAGCTTCGCAATTGCAGCTTTTTTTAAACCAGGTTTTGAAGAGCTTATAGCTTCATATACCCCATCCTTGTGCCTTTCGAACTCAGGCTTACTCATTGCCTTAGCTAAAGCTTCCTGTACGAAAGTGAAGCCTAAAAGAGATTCTCCTTTATCAGAGTATATCCCCTTGACTCTTCCGAGTAGGTCCTTGTTATCAAAGATACGACCAATGACTAAATCAGGTCTTTGCATACCTTCTAACTCTTTAAATTCTTCGGACTGTTTAATAGTGTAAAGAGTACCTCCAGCAAACATTGGAAGCTTTGAACGTGCTACATCTGCTACAATAGCAGGGTAACTCATTTCTCCCAGATCGCAATACTGAGTAACTACTTTATCAATGACTTCTATCTCTCTCTTCTTAAGGCTTATTTTCGCTTTTTTCTTAGGTGGCACCTTTACATCCGTTGGAGTATCTGTTGCCTTACGCTTACCTTTTTCTTTTGCTCCCTCTGCTCTTGAAATAGAGCTTTCTCCACTACCAGCACCTGCTGGAACTGCTTTTTTCACCTTTTTAGGTTTCGCAGTTTCTGTAGCTTCTGATAATGCCGGCTTTTGAGCCTTTTTTACTTTATTCATATTTTCCTAGATGGTTACTTATTTTCAACAAACACATTTTAACAAGATTACAATCAAAACTAAACCGTAAATTATTACTTATGTCAATTAAACTAATTGTTATTAATAGTTTGTGCGTTAATTCTATATTTAGAATAAACATTCTGATTTTTTGGGAAAGTATATTCGATACAAAAAAACCTGCTAAGCAAGACAGGCTTAACAGGTTTTACTTTAAGGTAAAAAAGTGTGTGTTTTAGTCACTTTTAGGACATTTAAGCGCATATCTTGCTAAATTAAGAAAGCTACCAGTATCTTCCTTGAGAGCAAGCTTTAGATGACCACGTACCATTTTCTCTTTAAGGTGATCATGCTCCTCGCAGATATCTGTAACATGCTGATCAAAAGTCCCTTCTGATTGAAGCTTAGCTACAGACACTTTTAGCATTGGGTCTAATTTTGGAACGATATGTTCTCCGTATGTTGATACAATCCTTCTCATATTCCTTGTATGAGTTTCAGAACGTAGAACATGCTTTAATATATGAAAGGCTTTACCACCTTCATGTAAGCGCTGTCTTTGATCAGACCTTAGGATATACCCTGCACCGTCCATTGCTAGATGCGCAAGTACTCCCGCATACCCAGTCATACCCTCTGTTGTTTCTTTATTTAAACCATTTAAAACAAAGTCTAAATCTTCAATATCTTGCTTTGTTAAAGCTTCTGGTTCTTTAGCAGCAGCTCCTTTTGCAGCAGCTCCTTTTGTCTCAACAGCTGCCTTTTTAGAGATATGTTTATCTCCCTCAGGTTGAGCATCAGCCTTTCTAACTCGAGAAGGATCTTTAGCTTTTCTTCCGCCAAGAGATTCAAGAGTACTATCTCCACTTAACCCTTGCGGAGCTTTTTCTTTTTTCTTAGCTTTTTTTGCTGACGCTGGAGGAAGAGAAGTCCCTGCAGCTTTTGTTGGGGATGCTACACCAGGTGTAGTAGACATAATAACCTCTTTGTTTAATAAAACCGTTATAATTTAAAAACGCTATAATAAAGCACTCTTGATTATAGCGTTTAATTACGATTTCCTACAAATAAAAGGAATTACTATCTCTTTTCAAATACTTAGTACAGAATTGCCTTTAGAAGACCTTCCCAGTCTTTTCTGTCTACAAAATGCTGCACAACCTCTACATTAACATCCAGGGTCTCGCAGAAACCGATCACATGTGGCTGAATATTACTTCTATAGTACTCTTCTGTCATGCGCCTTCTAAAACCATCTATAAAGCCGTTCCATTTAAAAAAGCTTCTACGCACTTCTTGCAGGTCTGCTCTTAGTGTTGGATTAGTAAGGATCGTTGCAATAAACCTCATTGGATGAACGTGATTAATGGAGTGCCCCATCTTCTCCATTTCCTTCTTTTTCCAAAGAAGTTTGGGCACATTAGAAGTGCCAAGAGTATGAACAATTTTATAAATCGTATGTTTTTCTTTCTCTGAAACAAGTAGCCTATCAAAACTTTTTGGCTCTACAATATCATCTAATTCTTCGCTGCATTTGCGGGTGACTGGAAAATTCTCTTGTGTCAGGGCTAGAGTCTCTACCTTATAGGACATATCCATATCAAACTTATAGTCTGTAATATTAAATATAGAGCCTAGATTGGATCTTGCTACAAGAGGATCTTTTACAAATAAAGATCCTGATTGATTGGCATTGTCTAGAGCAATCAAGAATGAAAAATAACTTTTTATCGAATTTGAAATGGCAAGCTCTGAAGTATTCCCTGTTACAAAGAGTACCATGTTCTGCGGCTTGTAGTTATCAAGAAAAAACGCTTTAATCTCAGACGCTGTTATTTCTGGAAAGATGTCGCTTATACCTTCTAAGCTTGCTGCTGGATATTGCGTATCATCTTCAAAGAATGGCTGCCTTCTTTTAGGCTTACTTGGATGCTCTTTGCTGTTTCTTATAATCAGGTCTAGCTTCTCTTGTATGATTTTATCATCAAGGGTAGCCATCGTTTCAATGGCTCCACTTAAGAAATGAAAAGTAGAATCCATCTGCTCTTGAGTCGGACTCTGGATTTCCCATTTGTACAGAGTAATGTTTGGAACAGCAAACAACTCTGGTTCATGCATCTGTATTTTTGCTACACCTGCATGATCTATGTTTTCAAATTCCGACTGCTTATCTTCGAGTGTGGATATAATAAGCATTTCAAGAAGATATGCTTGCAGTCTTTCTCTTTCTGTATACCATTTATCATCAAAACGGATCGCAAGCTTCACCATCACTGAATTCTTCATCGCGTTGGATTGGGCTATACAGTAAGTTAAACCATTACTTAAATGCTCTAGAGAGACACAAGAGTTTACATGTTCAGCGGGCTTAGAATGCAGGTGCACACAAAAGGCACACACAAAGAAAGAAGTAAATAAAAGGGATTTGATATTTTTCATAGAGAAGCTCTCCTGTTGGAACCAATAATCTAGTGTAAAGAAAAAATTAATGCAATCTTAAAGCATGAAGATACTCTGTGCAATTTAATTACTGCAACTTAGTATTCTCCATAGTGCCTAATTAACAACTATATGATTAAAGTTAAATTAATTTTCATTTTTCGTTGCTAATAATAATGATTTTCTACATGTATAGAGACTAACGAAAATTAGCATTCCAAGATGGATAAAAACAAATTTACCCCCAAGTTGTTCCCCTTTCTCTTTGCATCCATATGGGGCCTTATTCTTTTTTTAGCAGGAATCATCAAGCAAAACTTCGTCACAAGCTTTCTTGTTAAAGCACTCTCTTCCATATACATTGGCTATGGACATTCTCTACAAGGCGCGATCATAGGATCTCTTTTTGGCTTTGCTGATGCTTTGATTGGAGCTTTTTTATGCCTCTTTTTTTTCAAGGTCATCAGCAAAAAAGTGCTTACATCTCAAAAAGTAATCGACTAGTCTGCTACAACAGCCCCGCCTTCTTTCAGCATACGCTTTGTCATCTCATTCAAACCAACCACATGCATAAAGTTCGCACCTGTAACAGTTGCTCCTCTAAAATTAGCACCAGTAACCGTTGCTCCTGTTAGATCTGCATTCTGCAGATGAGCTTGGTAAAAATTTGCATTTGTCATATTCGAATACTTCAATGAAGCTCCTTGAAGATCTGCCTCATGAAAGTTTGCTCTTACAAGAGTCGCATAGTCAAGTTTTGTTCCTTTTAGATTTGCTCCTCTAAGATGTCCTCCACTGAGATCTACACTCTCAAGATCCATACCACTAAGATCTGTATCTTGAAGGTAGGCATTTTGAAGGTTTCGACTTTCTACCTTAGCTGCCTTAGAGCCTTTCTTCGGATGATGTTCCTGCGTAGAGCACCCACAAACTAGTGATATAAGTACCGTACACATGATTCCTTTTATAATTAACTTAGCTTGCATGCTTTCTCCCAAAAAATAATTCTACTTCTATTCTCTTCATAATGAATACAAACGTTTTAGAAAACATCCTTTCTACATTTAGATGAATTTTCGATAATTCTTAAATGTTGTATGATCTAGTCATGAACACATATGAAGCTGCATGTAGCGTTATTCAAAAACTTAAAAATAAAGGGCATATAGCCTTTTTTGCTGGTGGTTGGGTCCGCGATTTTCTCATGGACCACACGTCTGATGATATCGATATCGCAACAGATGCTAATGTGGAGACTGTCCAGTCGATCTTTGAAAAAACAATTCCCGTTGGAATTCAATTTGGTATTGTAATCGTTGTAGAAGGCAAACATCATTTTGAAGTGGCCACTTTTCGAAAAGACTGTGGATATGAAGATGGAAGAAGACCTATAGGCATTGAGAAAGCTTCTCCTGAAGAGGATGCTAGCAGAAGAGACTTCACAATCAATGGGATGTTTTATGACCCTCTAACAGAAACTCTCTATGACTACACAAAAGGGCAAGAAGACATTCAAAACAAAGCCATTAGAGCAATTGGCAACCCCCACCAAAGATTTATCGAAGACCGCCTAAGAATGATAAGAGCTGCAAGATATGCCTGCAGATTTTCTTTTACAATTGAGCCAAAAACAAAAGAAGCTATTATCGCCCATGCAAACTCTTTATTTCCCGCTGTAGCTATCGAAAGAGTTTGGCAAGAGTTTTCCAAAATGTCTCGATTCGGAAAGTTTGACGCCTTTTTACTTAAGCTGCATAAACTGCACCTTTTGCAAACGATCTTTGAATCCTTAAAGGACACTAGCTACGAAGAAATTCAAAAGAGACTTAAACCACTTCAAAGCTTCCCTGAAAACGCACCCGTTCTTGCTAAAGTTCTAGAGCTTTTTCCAAACTTCTCTCTGGATGACAAAATGGAACTTTGCAGCTACCTCAAACTCTCAAATGAAGACCGTACATTTTTAAAGTATTACGAAAAAGTAATGAGCACTTATGCAAAATCAGGTGATAGTGCACATTCCGTTGAACCCATCGACTGGGCTTACCTTTACGCTGATGAAAAGTTCAGCCTTTGTTTAAAAATGGCCGTAGCTCACCTGCCGAAAGAAGAGCGTTCCGACACTCTATCCAACCACGAAAACAAAAAGCTCTCTTTAGAAAACGCAATCGTGCGTATACAAGACAAAAAACCTCTTGTTACATCAAAACATTTGATGAGTGAAGGGATTATTCCCGGGCAATCTATGGGAAAGTTACTCAAGGAAGCAGAAAGAATCTCTATCAATGAGAAAATTGATGATCCGAATGACATCATTTTAAAACTTAAAAAAAGTCCCTTTTGGCCCTAGTCTTTTATTTTCACAACAAGCATCGTAAGATCATCTGACTGCATCTCAAGGTCTTTTTCAAACTCCTGAACTTCATTCACTACATTCTCAAGAATTTTGTCTTCATGCTTGTCTAAGTTCCTGATAACACTCTTATAGAAACGTTGTTTACCAAACAGTTCTCCTTCTGGGTTTTGCGCTTCTATAACCCCGTCCGTAATAAATACTAGAGTGTCACCTTTTTCTACCGTTACATCCGCTATTGTTGGATGGTAACTCTTTTCAACACCAAGAGCCATACCTGGAGTAGAAAGCTCTTTATAAAGCTCTCCATCTCTAAATATATAACCAAAAGGATGCCCGCAGCTTGAGTACTTAAGTACTTTTGTTTTGTAGTTGTAGTAACCAATCCAACAAGTAACAAAAACACTCCAAGTGTTTGCATCATCATAAAAAAGGTTGTTCGTTTTTTCTATTGCCGCTTTTAATGATTCAGAAGAAGACACAAAGCTTTTCAGAGAACTTCTGAAAGAAAGAGAGTACAAACAACCAAAAATACCACTACCAGCAGTATCCGCAATAACAATAGCAACTTCATCTGGAGCATCTGCTCGAACAATAAAGTCATAAAAGTCACCCCCAACCTCTTTTGCAGGAATCAAGCCTGCTTGAAATCCCACTCCTGGAATCTCGGGGAATGATTTCGGTATAATAGCGTTCTGCACTTGTCTTGCAATAATAAGCTCTTGCTTTAGCCGCTCTTCTTCGAGCTTATACTCTTTGATTCTTTCAACATTTTCTATGAGTTTTTCAATCATGACGTTAAAGATTTTTCCAACACTATTTATCTCAAACCCATACTTGCTTTTTTCATACCTTGCAGATAAATCTCTTTCTGCAACCCTTTGCATAACCCCGCAAAGCCTTCTAAGAGGACTTGCCATCATAAACGTTACAGCAAGAGTCGCAAGACACCCAAAAACAACGATGAAAATAAGAAGGATAATACTCTTGTATAGGTACTCTCTTAAAAATACTGCATGACTATACTTTGGAGTTGTTATAAGCAGGCTGAAATTCATTTCAGCAAGCGGAACAATCGTAGCATATGAGTTTTGATCACCGATTTTGAACTCATAAACGTTCTCAACCCGTGGCAGCGCCTCTAAGTAGACATCATTTTGACTTTGACTCTTTTGATTTTGATCAACATAGATCTTTAGTCCGAGAAGATTTTTATCCTGGGTATCAAACACTGTTTGATCACTGTTGCGAACAAGAGAGATCGAATAATCTTTGTGATGCCCTTGAATGCTTGAAAGGTAGTTGATAACAAAATCTGTTGGGAGAGAAAAGTTAATGGTTTTCTCCACCATGCCACTTGCATCTCTCTTCAGCACCTTTGTGAAGTAAATCATAGCTTTTTCTTTTGACTCTTCTTCTGTTGTAATCACAGCAAAATCATTATTTCTAAGCTCTTTGTTATAAAAAAGGCTATTAAATGGCTTGTTGTATCTTAGTTTGTCAGATGAGGCGCTGCAAATAGAGCTTGTCCCCTTCTTCTCAATTAGAAAAACACCTTCTACTCCCTGAAAGTCCCTCACTTCTGCAAAGATCTTATTCATCTTATGCGCTGTATCGATTTCAGGGTTCTTTAAAATAAGAGCAAGAAGATCTAAAGCTCTGAGTTCAAAATCAGTCAGGCGGTTGATCATAAACGTTTCTTCTTCACCAATAAGATACAAAGCTAGATTTGTCTGATCTCTTTTCAAATCAAAGTCATATTTGTACATGATCCCTGAGTAAAAGATGAGAGGCAAGACAAGAAATACAATCGTCACAAGGAAAACACGGAGCGCCAAAGAGCCTGAGAATCCCTTTAGACTAAACTCTTTAAACTTCCTTGAAGGCTTGAATTCTGAATGTAATTCTGCCATGATTGTATCTTTTTCCCATTACCCTGTAATTTGCATGCTAACATTTCAAATTAAGAGTTTACAACATTCAATTGTGAAATATTGCCAGAAACTACGCACAAGTGCGCAGTTCCGGAAAAAAGAAGATTGCTTGATTGTCTGCGGAAAAAAAATTATCCAAGAACTCCCTAAAGCTTACAAACTTAAATCGATCTTCCTTTTAAAGGATGAGAAGTTAAAAAGGTCTCCTGAAAAAAAATATCTCGTGACAGAAGGTATTTTAAGAAAAATCACGAATCAAAAGAATCCCGAACCGTATGCGGCCATCGTTGAAATGCCCCATTTTAAAGATCTTTCTATTACAAGACTCTTGATTTGTGATGAAATCAAAGATCCAGGCAACATGGGAACGCTAATGAGGACAGCCTTAGGACTTGGTTTTGATGCTATTTTTCTTTTGAATGATTGCGTAGACCCTTATAATGAGAAGGTTATAAACGCTTCAAAAGGAGCTCTTTTTTCCATACCTATCATTAGGGGAAATTGGGAATATCTGTTAGAATTTAGGGATAGCCATAAACTGAAACTCTATCAAGCAGACCTTGGTGGCGATTCTTTTTTAGAGCTCAATATGGACGACTCCATCGGACTCATTTTAGGAAGTGAGTCTCATGGCACCTCCAAAAATGCTAAAAAGCATGCAACAAAACTCACGATTCCGATGACGAAGAAAACAGAATCTCTCAATGTTGCTGTTGCTGGAGGAATATTAATGTTTCACGTAAGCACTTTATGCCAAAAGATATAGATAACAACTTAAATATCGAGGAAGAATATTACGACAAAGATCGTAAGTTCGAGCGTAAATACCGTAAGATGGTATCTACAAAAGACCGCTCTAAATATAAAAAGACGGATCAAGATAAGCTCAACAAAAAGAAAACTCCTCATCCCGCTCTTGAAAATCCAGACCTTAAACATGGAAGAGTCCTTGCTATTTCAGCAGAAGGGATTGTTGTCGACTCAGAAGATGCAAGCTATGTCTGCTCCCTAAAGGGCGCTTTGAAAAAAGAAAAAACAAAGAAAAAGAACCTGATCGCTGTTGGGGATATCGTCTATTTTGAAGACACTCAAGATGGGTCAGGAGTTATTAACTACGTAACGCCGCGACATTCCATTTTATCAAGAGCTGACAACCTAAGAAGAAACAAAGAACAACTCATCGCTGTAAACATTGACCAAGTTCTTATTAGTGTATCTGTCTTCTTTCCAAAGCTAAAACCATCTCTTGTAGATCGCTATATCATCGCAGCAAAAAATGGCAATATGCATCCCGTGATCGTACTGAACAAGGTAGACCTTGTCAAAAACCCTCCCGAAGGTATGGATCCAGCGCACATTGAAAAAGAACTAAACACCTACAATGAGTTCATCAAAGTTTATAGTAAGCTTGACGTTCCTCTTTATGAAGTAAGCTGCAAAGATGGTACAGGTATTGATGCACTAAACAAAGCAATGCAGGGAAAAGCTTCTGTGTTTTCTGGGCAGTCTGGCGTTGGTAAGACCTCTTTAATTAATCAACTTCTTAAACTGAACTTGAAAACAGCTGACATCGTACAAAGAACTCATAAAGGTTCTCATACCACCACTACAGCAAAGCTTCTCCCTCTCGAAAACGAAGGCTTTTGTATCGACACTCCAGGAATTAAGAGTTTTGGAATTTGGAAACTCGACACACAAGACCTGCAACATTATTATACGGAATTCAAAGCTCATACAAATGAATGCAAATTTCAAAACTGCACCCATATCCATGAGCCTGACTGCGCTGTAAAAGACGCTGTCGAAACAGAAAATATTTCTCTTCTTCGCTACCAATCCTACTACGACCTAATGACCAAGCCTGACGAAGATTGGAGATAAAATATTTCTTCCATGTAATCTTTGAATCAATTAAGAACATATGTTTAGTACAAGATTTAGTGGGAGTTATGAAGCTATCTATTTTTTATAGATTATTGACGATGTCTTTCTGCAGCATCACTCTTTTCACAAGTGCAGCTGTTGTAGAAAAGGTCTATGTAGCCAACTATACCAATCCCGGCTCTCTTAATGTTATCAATACAGCTAATAATCAAGTAAAGGAGATCACCGAGGGTATTGGGTCTAACTCATTTGATATAGCAGCTTCACCAGATGGCACGAGAGTTTATGTAGCCAACTATACCAATCCCGGCTCTGTTAGTGTTATCACTACAGCTACCGATAAAGCAGTAGAAATTACAGAGGGCATTGGGTCTTTCCCCAATTCTCTTGTAGTTTCACCCGATGGCTCTAAAGTTTATGTAGCCAACACTAGCGCCCCCGGCTCTGTTAGCGTTATCACAACAGATACTAATACAGCAGAAGAGATCACTGAGGGTATTGGAAATTTCTCCAAATATCTTGCAATTACACCAGATGGCAAGAAGGTTTATGTGAGCAACAATAGCGCCCCCGGCTCTGTTAGCGTTATCACAACAGCTACTAATACAGCAAAATTGATCACTGAGGGTATTGAAAGTGGCCCCGGTGCTTTAACAGTTACACCAGATGGCAAGAGAGTCTATGTAGCAAACTACACTGCAGGCTCTGTTAGCGTCATCACAACAGCTACTGATACAGCTGCATTGATCACTGATAATATTGTACCCAACCCCTTTGATATTGGTGTTACACCAGATGGCACAAAAGTCTATGTAACAAGAGATAGCTCCAATCCCCCCGGTTCTGTGAGCGTTATCACAACAGATACTAATACAGCAGAGTTTATCACAGGCCTTGAAGGGATCTATACTCTTGCATTTTCACCAGATAGCAAAAAAGTCTATATGGCAAAAAGTGGCATTAATGGCGTAGTTTACGTTCTCTCAACCGCTACTAATAATTTCGAAGAGATTACTGAGAACATTGGAAATTCCCCCTATGGTTTCGCAATCACAGCAGATGGCTCGAAAGTCTATGTAGCCAACAATGGCTCCAGCTCTGTTAGTGTTATCACAGCAGCTACTAATAAAGCAGAATTGATCACAGGCCTCGGATCCGCACCCTTTGCTATTACAATTGCCTCTTTTAATACTGCAGAGCAGTTGATCCAGAACACAAATAGATATGCTCCTATAAAAATACAAAAAGGTTTCCGCCTTAGCGGTAATTAAACATAGTAGATAACATGTTTTGCCTTACAAACTCTTCTGGACTTTTTAAAAAGTGGAATCCGACTTGCTGGACCACTCTAAGCACAACAACACAAGACTTTTGAACTTAACAATCTTACACTAATACCTTCTGCTCTTCATGTAACTTAAAGAAACAATTAGCATTCCACTCAAAGACAACACGTGACTTTACTATTAGACTAAGAAACAGAAAAACTCTTGTAGTTTTTTCTGGAATTTCCCATCGTTTACCTTAGTAAAACAATACGAAAGGAATAAAGATGTCAAAGATCAAACATATACATGCACGTGAAATTTTAGATTCAAGAGGAAACCCTACAGTAGATGTAGAAGTACATCTAGAAGATGGTTCTGTTGGCGAAGCTAAAGTTCCATCTGGCGCTTCTACTGGAGAACATGAAGCTTTAGAATTAAGAGACGGTGACAAAAGCAGATATTCTGGTAAAGGTGTTCTAAAAGCTTGCGCAAACGTAAATGACAAAATCGCTTCTCATCTAAAAGGACATGACGCAACAGATCAAAAAGCGATCGACCATGCTATGCTTGACCTTGACGGAACGCCTCATAAGTCAAACCTTGGAGCAAACGCTATCCTTGGGGTATCTCTTGCAACTGCAAAAGCAGCTTCTGTCAGTAAAAAGCTTCCTCTTTACCGCTATCTTAATGACACCTCCTCTTACACGCTTCCGACGCCTATGATGAACATCTTAAATGGTGGAGAACATGCAGACAGCTCTCTTGATTTTCAAGAATTTATGATTAGACCTATCGGAGCTCCTTCTTTTAAAGAAGCTCTTCGGTGTGGAGCAGAAATTTTCCATACGCTTAAGAAACTTCTGAAAGAAAAAGGTCACTCCGTTTCTGTTGGAGATGAAGGAGGGTTCGCGCCTAACCTAGCTTCCGATCATGAAGCACTTGAATTCATCATCAAAGCAATAGAATCTGCAGGCTATAAGCCGCAAAGCGAGGTAACTATCGCTCTTGATCCTGCTGCCTCTGAATTCTTTGATAAAGAGGGAAAATTCTACTACGAAAAGAAAAAGAAAAAAGCTGGAAACACATTTGATAAACGTTCTTCAGAAGAGCAAGTGAAATACCTTGCTTCTCTTGCAAAAGAGTTTCCTATTGATTCCATCGAAGATGGTCTTGATGAAAACGACTGGGATGGATGGAAGATCCTTACCGAAGAGCTCGGGGAAAAAATCCAACTCGTAGGAGACGATCTTTTTGTCACAAACAAAGAGTTTTTACAAAAAGGCATCGACCTTCATGTCGCAAACTCTATCTTAGTCAAAGTGAATCAGATCGGATCACTCACTGAAACGCTTGAAACCATTCAGCTTGCAAAAGATCACGGCTACACCTGTGTTGTATCTCATAGATCTGGTGAAACAGAAGATACTTTTATCGCCGACCTTGCTGTTGCAACGGATGTGCGCCAAATCAAAACAGGCTCACTTTCAAGATCAGATCGGATCGCGAAATACAACAGACTTCTTGCGATAGAAGATGAGCTAGGTAGTAACGGCCACTACGGTTCATAAATTCTATCTCTAACCTTTTAGAATTTGCAAATAATTCCTTACCCTTATATTTATTGAATTAAGGCAGGAACTGTTTGTCTTTATTTGCAATTCATTACTAGCAGTTCTCATTAATTGAGCCTATATGACACTTAATAAATAAATAATAGGTCTACAATGAGTCATAAGGTTGCTTTGTTTGGTGAAGCGGAAAAAGGGGATTTCCGCTCACTTCTTCACTTCACAGCACTTCCTGCCATGGCCGATACGCTTGGCAATCCACCAAACGGAAGCGTCGGTATACATCTTGCTATACAGACTCTACTCTTTCGCTATGACCTTCTTTTTGTTCGAGTAGAAGAAGAAGGCTTTAGTCATAAAGACTATCAAAATGGATTTAAATTACTTAAAAGATCTGAGAAGGCAAACAAGCTATCAGCAATTTGCATGCCTGGAGTTGGTGACTACGGCTTAATACAACAAGCAAGTGAGCTTTGCTACCGTCATCAATCCATCTTAATTACGACAGAGAGTGACTTCTACGACTACCTCACTTGCTTTTGCAAAGAAACTTAACTGTAGTAATTCTTAAGCCCTTCTTGTGTTGGCTCCATTGCTTTTTCGCCAGCAGTCCAGTTAGCTGGGCAAACTTCGCCATGCTTCTCATGGAATATAAGAGCATCAAGCATACGGATTGCTTCATCCACTGATCTTCCGAGAGGAAGGTCATTGATTAGCTGGTGTCTAACCACACCCTGCTTATCAATAAGATAAAGACCTCTAAATGCAATCCCATCATCTTCTTTTAAAACACCATAGTCTTTTGCAATAGACTTGTTTAGATCAGAAACAATCGGATACTCAACGCCTTGAATTCCACCTTTATTTTTTGGTACGGAAAGCCAAGCATAGTGTGAATACCAGCTGTCTACAGAACAACCAACAACTTGTGCATTTCTTTTTTCAAACTCTTCAAGTTTCTCTTGAAAAGCATGAAGTTCCGTTGGACAAACAAAAGTAAAATCAAGTGGATAGAAGAAAAAAATCACATATTTTCCATGAAAATCATTCAGAGAAAAATCTTCAAGGATACGATCAATCTGTACCGCTTTTGCTTTAAATTGCGGAGCAGGATTACCCATTAGTGTGCTCATAGTAGCCTCTTTTTTGTAATTGATTGGTCAAGCTAGTATAGTAGATGGGCTCATTTTAACCAAAAGTCTCTTTTGGATTAGCAAGCCATCCTTCATCTTTTAGAAATGTCGTCTCCCCATGTCCTGGGTACACTTTCGTCTCCTTATCAAGAGCATTGAGCTTCGCAAGAGAATCCCACATTTTTTGAGGCTCTGCTCCTGGAAGGTCTAACCTTCCGATCGTCCCTTTAAAAAGCGTGTCTCCTGAGAAAAGCACTTTCTTTAAAGGAAAATAAAAGCATACGCCACCTGGAGAATGCCCGGGAGTGTGGATCACAGAAAACTCTAGATCTCCCACCTTATATAACTTATCATCCTCTAAATACTCAACCTCGTCTATCCCTTTAATTTCAAAAGGCATAGGAATACCATCGGAACCTGGATTGAGCATGTTTTCAGCATCAAGTGGATGGACATACACAGGGACATCAAGCTTTTGTACAAGCTCTGCAACATCGTAGATGTGATCTCCATGAGAATGGGTAAGAAAAATAGCTTCTACAACAATGCCATGCTTTTGCGCCGCGATAAGAAGCTTTTGCATGCTATTTGGGGCTGGATCAACAATGATTCCCTTATGCGTTTTTTCACAACCAATTAAGTACGCGTTGGTAAGAAACGGTTCACATGGAAACATTGCTATTATCATAAGAATCACCCGAGAAATCGCACCGATGAGGACTCGAACCTCAAACCTCCTGGTCCGTAGCCAGGTACTCTATCCAATTGAGCTATCGGTGCTCATTATGTGGGTGTTATGATGGAAGAGAAGAGAATAAAGAGCAAGCATAAATCCATAAGCCCTTATATTTCACGGACTTTTAAAGCAAAACCGTTAATTAATTGTAAATTATTAATAAAAATTATTTTAATTAATTCAAATATTTTGTATAATATTAATCAACTAACACACAGAATGTA
>JAJACS010000040.1 GCA_022601395.1 Chlamydiia bacterium
ATCCGAGGGAAGCGTAGTAAGGTTGGTTCCGTGCTCTCGCACCCGGTCGTACCGATAACCGCAGCAGGTCTCCAAGGTGAGCAGCCTCTAGTCGATAGAACAATGTAGGTAAGGGAAGTCGGCAAAAGAGATCCGTAACTTCGGGAGAAGGATTGGCTCTAAGGGCTGGGCCTGTCGGGCTGCTTCAGGAAGGTGGTGGGCACGAATAGGGACTGTTTTTGGAAGTTTAATAATAGGGTATGCTAGAAATCCATCTTTAAAACAACAACTATTTACGTATGCTATAATGGGGTTTGCTTTATCGGAGGCTATGGGGTTATTTTGTTTAATGATGGCATTTTTAATTTTATTTGCTTTATAAATAGGGTGATTGGGCCCTTAGGATGAGGGTAGCTCAGTTGGCAGAGTACGGGTTTGTGGGGCTCAAGGTCGAGAGTTCAAGTCTCTTCTTTCATCCAGTGATTGCTTTCGTCGTCTAGTGATTAGGACATTAGGTTTTCAACTTAAAGGCGGGAGTTTAATTCTCCTCGGGAGTAAAGTGGAGGGATTATTTTATTTATTTGCTTTGGGGGCAATAATATCTGGGTTTAAGGTTATAACTGTGTTTAATCCGGTTGCTTCTGCGGTTGATGGTATTTCGATATTTTTTTTAATATTAACGGCGTTATTAACTCCAATTTGTATTTTGATTAGTTGAAATTCTATTAGATTTTTGATTAAAGAGTTTTTATTATGTTTATTATTAATCGAAATATTATTAATGGGGGTATTTACAGTACTGGACTTAGTGGGGTTTTATATATTATTTGAGGGGATATTGGTACCAATGTTTTTAATAATCGGGATATGGGGATCGAGGGAAGAAAAAGTGCAAAAAGAAAAACTACTAAGAGAAAAACTGCAAAAAGAAAAACTACTAAGAGAAAGACTGCAAAAAGAAAAACTACTAAGAGAAAGACTGCAAAAAGAAAAACTGCAAAGAGAAAGACAACTAAAAGAAAAACTGCAAAGAGAAAGACAACTAAAAGAAAGACTGCAAAAAGAAAAACTGCAAAGAGAAAGACAACTAAAAGAAAGACTGCAAAAAGAACAACTCGCAGAAAAACTACTCGTAGAAAGACTGCAAAAAAGACACCAGTACGCAGAAGAAGAGCGAAAAAAGCGGCGTAAGTCGTTAGAAGCGAATAGCTTCGTTACCACTCCATGGTATATCGAGCAAGTTCAGGGGCTTGCTCGATTTTTTTTGTCTAAAGACTAAGTAAAAATGAACTCATCTTCATTAAGAATTTCTGCAAGTGGCTTACGTTCTTTAGGTTTCTCAGCAACCTGGTATTTTTCTTCTAAAGTATTTACAGGTGCCGGCTTGCCGATTGCGATTACAATTTCAATGTGATAGAGATCAGGAATGCTAAAACTTTCTCTAAGTTTTTCAGGGTGAAACCCTTCCATAGCATGAACCACAAGATCACGGCTAAATCCTTCTAGGGCGAGGTTTTCCCAGGCGGCTCCTGCATCGAGACTGTGTTTGTTTGCTTCTTTGTCATTTTTTTCGTACTTCAATCTTGATGTAAGTACAACAAGCATAGCAGCGTTCTTTGTCCAACCTTGATTATATTCAGTAAGAGAAGAATAGACATCTTCCCATCTTTTGGATTCTTTCTTCACCATGAGAAAGCGCCATGGTTGAGAATTAAAGCAAGAAGGGGCGAGTCTTGCTGCTTCAAATAAGGGTTGGTATTCAGCTTCAGATAGCGGCTCTCCGCTCATAGCTCTTGGAGACCAGCGTTTCTTGATTGTACTTGAGATATTGTGTTTTTCTACCATATGCCTTCTCCTCGTGTGTAGCTAAGGTATGCCGGCTCTTTTTGTGTCTCTGCATAGTAAAATAACCATGAGACGTAAAAGCCTATAAAGTTACCCACTAAAATATCACTTAAATAGTGAGCTGCAATGAAAACTCTTGAAAGGGAGATGATAACAGAAAGCAAAATAAATAATAGTCCCTGTTTGGGATATTTTGCTGCTAGAAAGCCCATGACACAACCTGCAGTTGTTGCATGACCTGATGGGAGAGAAGAGAAGATTCTTTCAAATGAAATCATGTTAAGGTGATAGATGCCATTTGAAAGAAGGACGTGTGGTCTTGACCTACCGACGATTACTTTAACAATTCTTACTAAAGTGTTTGAAAGAATAAGAGAAGCTGCAATAGGGTAGAAATACTGTGCATGTTTTGCACTTTTCCTAACGACTAGAAAATATACGAATATACATGACCAAATGAGCAGTTGAGTTGGTGGTGAAATGATGATAGATATAATACGCATTGGAATGTATAAAGAGTGCCACGCAGTTTGTGCGTGGTAGGTGAGGGGAACATCTACAAATAGGTAGCAGATAAATATTAACACTGTGAAAATTAAGCAGTTAAGAAATACCTGTATGGGCTTTGAATTAGATAACATAGTTTCTTTTGGTTTTTTCTCCCCTAAGTTTAACAATATTCAATAGGAAAATAAGAGGCAATATGAATATTGCAATCATTGGTTGCGGTGTAATGGGTTCAAGTTTAGCAAGAAACATTACAAGTGTGGATAAATTACTTTTATGTACGAAAAATGTGAGTCATCTAAGTGATCTTAAGAAAGAGCTTAGCTGCGAAGTTACAGATGATGCATCCTTTGCTTATGAAAATGCTGATATTGTAATACTAGCTGTTAAGCCAAAGTCACTAGCATCTGTTGCAGAGCAGCTCTCTAATGTAACCTCCTCTAAGCCAAAACTTCTACTTAGTATTCTTGCTGGAGTCACTCTAGAGACACTTCAATCATCCTTTCCAAATGATAGGTGCGTTCGTATTATGCCTAGTTTGCCGCTTATCGTCCAAAAAGGTGTGATGGCTGTATCTTTTGGTGCAAATGTAAACCAAGACGATAAAAAGCGTATTGAAAAGCTTTTATCAGGCCTTGGCATTCTTGCGATCGTTCCAGAAAAACTTTTTGATTCAATTACAGTACTTGCAAGCTCTGGACCTGGGTATATTTGTATGTTTTTAGAGGCTATGGTAGATGCTGGAGTGCATATGGGGCTTAAAAGCAAAGATGCAAAAGCTTACGCAGTTGAAACGATGCTTGGTACGGCAAAATTGCTCCAGGACGAAGATCTTGCGCTCAGTGCTTTGAAGCATCAAGTTGCATCTCCATCAGGTGCTACAATAGAGGCGCTTGTTTCTATGGAAAAATCAGGAGTTCGCTCTGGGATTATACATGGGATGATTGCAGCTTATGAGAAGTTAAGCTAGCTTTCTTTCTCTTCTAATATCACCTGTAAGGTCCACAGCTTTTATGACTTTTGTTTCGGTTTCAGTTTTAGATGCCTTGAATTTTGATCCGATCCACTGGATCCACTTAGGAATACAGTTGTAATAGTCAAACTTGTCGGTACGGCTTTCTGCTTGGCCCTTTTTTATTAGGTAGTAAACAAGTGAATACCCAGTTGCTGTTGCCATAAAGATGACTGGTAAAAAAGTGAACATAGGTACAAATACGGAAAGCGCATAACTTGCTAGAATTGATGCAAACGCAATGATGCCAAAAACGTGAAGAGCTTGGTTCGTCCTGCACTTCTGCGTCATTTTTACGATCATCTGGGTGCCTTCCTTAATGCCACTTGCATGAGTCTTTTGATCTGTGCTTTCGATCTTTGCTAAGATAGAGTTATATTTGTTGGCAAACTCTGCTGCGACCCATGGTTCTGTTCTTTCTCCTAGCTTGATTTTCTTCTTGGTGAAATCATTCTGGATTCTATGAAGAGATTTTTTTAGAGCCTTTTCGTGGTGCATGTTATAGAAGTTTCTTGTAGCTTTTCCTCTTAAAATGTCCTTACGCTTATCACTGACTTCCATATATTTTTTATGGATATTCTTTAGTGATTTTACGCAGAAGACTTTGTTGTAATCATCTAAAGCCTCAGATACTAGAGTGCGGACTTCCATGTCAGTTCTACTGCCACTATCTCTGCAGTAATTACTAATAAGGTTTAGCTTAGAGGTGAAACTTTTAACAAACTCTTCGCCATAGTCTTTTTCCATCTGCTTTTTTGAGCTTTTTATTTGCTTAAGTACATTATTTGTAAATCTTTGGACTTTTGGTCTATTTAAGTACTTCTCATTTGCAGCTTTCTTTAGAGGGGTGAGGTCTTTGAACAAGTCTTTTGTGATAAGCTTTAGAAAATCGCTACCTTTTTTGAATTTATAGGAATGGATCGCTATTTCAAAGCAAGAGATCACAAGACCTGTTAGCAGGATTATTGGTGTAATTGCGATGCTTACTCCTACAATGACTTTGAAGGCAATGGCGTATTTCAAAGTTGTCAGTAGAGCGTTTGTAAAGCTGAGAGCGCTTGTGCCAACTTTAATGCCAGCCTCTATTTTTACAGGATGATTACCAATTACTTTTCCGTTTAATAGATTGTAGATGTTTTTAATCACAACTAAGGGGCTTGTAATAAGATTGGTGATACCTGGAAGCGCAGGAGAAGAGCCAGATGAAAACGGTTTTAATCGTTCCTCAGTATATATCTGGTGGTCTACTTTGAGAGCTTCCTCAATGGTATTATCATAATCTTTTTTTAAAGGGGCGATCACATCATGATACACTCCTTTAAAAGAGCTGCTCGCAAGAGCGCCAATAGTTCCCATAATATCCTCTAAATTTGAAACTATTTTACCATTAACTATAATTAATTAATTAGCGTTATAATTATTGTTATTTAGTTAT
>JAJACS010000041.1 GCA_022601395.1 Chlamydiia bacterium
ATATAATATTTAATTTAAACCAATCTAAACAAAGGTTTTACGATGTCAGCAGCCGCTTTTGAAAGTTCTATAGAAACAACAAACATCAATGGAAATCTCCATTTTAAAGAAAATGATGACTGTACAATCTGCATGGGAGAGAATACCGGAGAAGCCCTAAAAGTTAAGTGCGGTCATATTTTCCATGACGCATGTATAAAGCCTTGGCTTGCAAAGCAAGCTACATGCCCATTATGCAGAGAAGATCTAAGCGAGCCCTATAAGTTTGAAAATATCCATATTTTATATGCTGCTGGAGCTACAGTTGCTGCTAGCATAGCAGGTAAAGTCACAGGAGCTACTATCTCAATGATAGGAGATTACATCTCAAGTGAAAGCTCTAAAGGGTTGTATCTGGCGGGCGCTCTTGCTGGAGCATTTGCTTTAAAAACAATGTATGATCTCGGCAGTTCTTATTTCACAACAAGACCTGAAGAGGCATAAGAATCTTATATAGGAATCGCATAGAACAGAAGAAGGACTTCTGTTCCAGGGTTCCTTCTTGCAAGACTTGCATTAGAGAGGTGGTAGAACTGCACTCCAAACCGAGCTTTAGACTTAAAGCGGTATGCTACTTCTGCAGATGAGCGCATCTCCAAAGGATATCCAAGATCCTTCCCTCCCCCTTTATAGAATAAGCCAGGACCAAAACCAAGCGTTGCCACAAACCAGTCTGAAAAGTTGATATCAAAGTTTACGCCAGCACCAAGCCAAAGAGATCCTTGAAAGGTTCCTAAAAGAGCTGCAAATGGCTTTATCTTTAGAATCTTCTTTCCAAAGAAACTAGGGCCTTTGAATTCTAGCTGAAGAGCCCCTGTTTTATGCTTGGAGTTCGATCTTGTGAAATTATAAGCACCTCCACAAAACATAAGAAGGTTAGGGTCTTCGTTTTTAGATTTTAGAAACTTTTGATCATAGGTGTAAGTAATCGATGAAAACCCACCTACTGTAGATACAAGAAGTAATGCTGCTAGAATATACTTTTTCATAGTGCCTCTGTTTTTCGCATATCTTATGCAATAGAGAGCGAAATTGCAACAGATCCTAAACTCTTTCTCTTGCAAAAAGGCAAGCTCCTACGTAAAGGCTCGGTATCCAAAAAAGCCAAATTATAAGAGTTGGCAAAAATAAGAACCCAATAAGACCTCCAATAAACCCGCCAACAATAAGAGATACTTTGTTCTTCTTTATCAAAGCATATCTTGCATCTGCATCTAGTCCCTTTAAAGACAAACTTAGATCAAGACCATCTATAAACGAAATATGAGCAATAGCTATCTGCGAAACAACCATCCCAAGGGGTCCATAAACAAAGGCTGTGATAAGACAAGCAAGGAGCCAAAGAAAGCGCATTAAGATTGTTCTTTTAAAAATAATAAAGCCAGAGACAAGTGCTTTATAAGAGCTTAAAGGCTCAAATGTATCTCCCTTTGCAAGATAGACTCTTTTAAGGAGTTTTTCAAAACAGATGTTCAAAAAAATTGGGAAAAAAATCACCCAAACAAATACCGCTGCAACAGCAGCAAGACCAATAGCCCTAAATATCTTAAAGGATGTATATAGCCAGTTCGCATCAGTTTTGGGCCATGCGTAATAAGCAACAAGAACACCTACAGCAAATAAAACAAGCCAGGAAAATAGCGTTGCAACAACTGGCAAAAACCAAAGCCTTGGCTTTGAGAGGAAAAAACCAAAACCAATAAACGGTGCACTATACCCTTGAATCTTTGGTCTATTATCCATTTTTCGCCTTGTCTATTGTTTCTCTGAAAAACTCATGAAGAGCTTTTGCTACAGAGAATACCGCCTCATCAGCTTTTTTGGTAATAGGAGAAAAGTAGATAAATCCATGCATGGTTCCCTTAAACCTATAATGAACCACTTTAACACCGGCATTTTTTAATTTCTCCGCGTAAGCTTCTCCTTCATCTCGCACAGGGTCACATTCTGCTGTAATAATATAAGCTGGCGGAATGCCTTCAAAATTCTTAATAAAATAAGGCGAAATATAAGGGTTTTTTCTATCAGCTTCTTCAGGAAAATATTGTGACTCATAGAATTTAAGAGCTTCTTCTGTCATGAAATAGCCTGTAGCAAATTTCTCATGTGACGGAAAGCTATACGTATAGTCGAGAACAGGATACATAAGGATCTGAAAAGAAATTTTAGGCCCATTGCGATCCTTTGTTAAAAGAGTTAGAGCTGTAGCTAAGTTAGCTCCAGTGCTATCTCCAGCAACAGCGATATGGTCTTTACTTCCCCCAATCTCATGAGCGTAGTAATGGGCCCAGCAAAGTGCAGTGTAGGCGTCTTCAAGTGCAGCAGGATATTGTTCTTCCGGAGCGAGTCTATAGTTTACTGAAATAACGATGCATGAAGATCTATTTGCGATTTTTCTACAAATAGGGTCACAAAGCTCTATATCTCCTCTTACATAACCTCCTGCATGAAAGTATATGAGTATGGGCAAGTCTTTTGCAGGGCTTGGATGATAGATACGTACTAGAAAGTCATGCTTTTCATCTTTTACAGCCCTTGTCTCCACTTTGTGTACAGGCTCCACATCTCCATAATAAACACAAAGACGCTTAGTTGCTTGACGCATCTCATCAATGGACATAATTTCAAAGGCTTTATTGCCTGATTCAGAGACACTTTTTAAAAACTCAGCAAGTTCTGGATCGAGTAACATAATTCTCTATTTTGTAGTTTTCCTCCTTTATAGACTGTAAAAACCATCTTTTAAATATATTTTTTTGCTCGCTTGATTGAGCATGCGCACAAAACAATATAAGAAGATTAAAAGAAATGCAATTTAGACAAGTTAAACTAAACTGAATACGACACTATAAAAAAAGCAGAATCTCATAGAAATTCTGCTCTAATTAAACGATCCATTTAGTATTGAATCTTAGGCTTCATCACCTTGAGAAAGAGCTTGATCGACTCCTTGCTTTAGTAAGTATATTGGTACTGTCGGCAATATTTGATCCATCAAATAGGCAGGGATGGTATTTTTTATCTCACCCACATGTTCACTTAAAGACTGTTTCATTGTTGTATCTTTTTTCTCAAATCTAGAAAGATTCTTTGCTAACTCCTTTCCAGTTAAAACATACAAGTCATTATTTATGAAGCTTACACATATCCTCTCTGACAACAATGGACAACTTTCTCTTTCTTTTGCTGGCCTTATAGTGACAGTACTAGCAACTGAAGAAGAGAAGAACGACCATAAAAACTTATGTAAATCCATCTTCTCTTTAAGCCTAAAACCCATAAACTCAGCATCAATTAAAGTTTCTCGAAACCATGACAATCCTTTTTCAAAAAGAGCCACCGATTCTACTGGCTGATCTTCTGAGCGTAGCTTATTAAGAATCTTACGACCAGCCTTTTCAACGGCAATTACTGTTTCAAAAAGTGCTTCTCTATGAGATCTAGGAATGGTGCTTAAAGTGTATAAATGATAAAAGTCGTGGAAAATAAATTCAAAACTTGTCGCTTTTAAACCATCTGCTTTTGTTGGTAGAAGAAAATCTTGGTATGGAATCCCCATATCTCTTCTACTATGTGGCAGATCATATTTAATATCGTCTGCTGTAGTGGTACCTATAGCAGGAGATATTTCACAAGCATTATCTCCGCATGTAGCGTCTATAAGAGCTTGCATCATGCTGAAGGTTGGTATTAGGGTTTGCGAGCTGTTAAAGTCTGTCCCTAAAAGATTAAATGCTCCCTCTAATTTAACAGCTTTAGAAATACTAGACAGATCAAAATCCGGTGTTTCAAAATAGTCATATGTTTTTTCCCAAGAAGAAGCGTCTGGCATTAAATACAGCGTTTGCTCGCTTTCAGGCTTTTCTCTCATCATATCAAAAAAAGCAGTAATTTTCTCATCTGGTATAGTTGCAATTCCTGATTGCAATTCAATCATATTTTGTAAAGCTTGAGGCAAAGCACCTTCTGGAGGATATTGCTCAGCTACTTCCTTTGAAGCTATCGAATTTACTGTAGCTTTAATAAGAGCAAAAGCTTTTTTGTTTATTCGCCCATTTCTTGCAAATAGCTGAATTGAAGTAATGTTCTGCTCTTCTTTACATGCTGCTTTAAATATCATCGTAGAACAAAATTGCTCTTTTGTAATATCTCCCTTCATAAGAGCTGCCATTACAAAAACATCAAAGTTTTCAATATTAACTAGCTTAGGATCTACTCCGATTCCTTCTTGAACTCTTAAAGTTACTTCTTCTAACTGCTTTTGTGAACCTGGTTGCAGAAAAACTTCATCAAGCTGACGTGCTATCTGACCTTTTTCAACTCCAGAAAGACGTTTCGTTAGTGATCGAGTCGCTTCAGAGTCAAAATCTATTATAAAACCTCTAGCTTCAATACTAGATTTTTCTTCAGCTCTTGTTCTTTTCCTTGTAGTAGAAGAGCTGGAAGAGCTAGAAGAGCTAGAAGAGCTAGAAGAGCTAGAAGAGCTAGAAGAGCTAGAAGAAGAGTTTTCATCTCTATTAGAAAGAGCATAAGCAGCTTCAAGTAAAGATTC
>JAJACS010000042.1 GCA_022601395.1 Chlamydiia bacterium
CCAGTTGAGAAAGGTAGGTATAGAAACCCTTATCTCAAAAATTCCAAGAGAAAGCTGAAAGACTTTCTAAAATGGAGACTTGGATACTTTAAAGATAGGCACCCAAAGGTTTTAGCGCCAAAATCTTTTGAATATCCCAATCCAAGAGAGATTGATGAAAAAGCCCCGAAGGCTACGTGGATTAACCATTCCTCGTTTCTTGTATCTTATAAGGACTTTCATCTACTAACAGATCCTATTTGGAGCCATAGGTGTTCACCCTCAAAGTTAATTGGTCCAAAAAGACTACATAAGCCTCCTGTTCCAATACATGAGCTCAATAACTTATCAATGGTTCTGGTAAGTCACGATCACTATGATCACCTAGATAGATCGACGATCAAAGAAATTGTAGCGCATAACCCGAATGTTCTTTTTATTGTCCCAAAAGGTCTGAAAAAGTGGTTCGAGAAAAGAGGAATAACGAATATACACGAACTTTCTTGGTGGGAGAGTAGTTTTGCACATTTCCCAGAGCAGAACGATTTGAGTATACAAATCACAGCAGTACCATCTCAGCACTTTTCAGGAAGGGGTATCTTAAATAAGAATAAAACTCTTTGGTGCGGTTTTGTTGTAAAATTCTATGAATCAGGTGTTTTACAAAAAACGATGTATTTTGTTGGAGATACGGGCTATAACCCCTATGATTTTAAAAATATTGGAGAGGTCTTTGGGTCTTTTGATTTGAGCCTTATACCAATTGGAACCTATCTTCCTTATAGTTTTATGGCTCCTGTTCATATCTGTCCAGAAAAGGCTGTTAAAATCCATATGGAAGTAAACTCAAAGCTTAGTATCGGTATGCATTGGAAGACATTTAAGTTATCTGAGGAAATGCAGCATCAGCCGCCATTTGATCTCTATCAAAATATGCTAGATAACAAACTAGATCCTTTAAGATTCAGGGCGATTGATCCTGGGCAAAGTATAAATTGGTAGATACGAATAATAAATTCTGCGACACTTGGGCTATGAAACTGCTAGAGCCTTTTTATCTTTCATACTTAGCAATTAAGGTCAAAATCCATACTTTGATTATGTATCTTGCTGATAGAAGCAAGTATTACAAAAACAAAGAGTTTAAGGATTTTGATCGATCCTTCATCAGAGAGTATTGGTTTAGAAATCCCTATACGATCTGTAAAAAGCATATGATCTCAAGAGGGGCCACAGATACGGATGTATATGGGGAAACGCCTCTTTCTGTTTATAAGAAGATTATCGACCTTACAAAGCTATCTAAGCGTGATCAATTCATAGAGCTAGGCTGCGGAAGAGGCCGGGGATTGTTCTTTGTTCACTACTATTCTGGTTGCAGCTGCGAAGGGATTGAGTTTGTAGATAAGTTTTGTGAAATAGCAAAAGAACTTATAGCACGGTACGGCCTTTCAGAGGTGAAGATCAAAAAAAAGAACTTCTTTAGATGTAACCTTTCTAATGCTGATGTGATCTATCTATGTTCGACACTTCTCACAGACCAAGAGACAGATCTTCTAAGTTCGCTTCTTTTAAAAAGTAAAAAAGATGTCAAAATAATCACAACGAGTTTTCCTCTATGTGAATATAGTGATGGCTTCAAAACCATAGAAGAGTTTGAAGCAAGATTTTTATGGGGTAAAACAAGTGTATATGTGAACACTCTTGCGTAAATTAATGTGATATTTATAGAGTGTACTTTCTGAACTGTTTTAGAGGAATTTATGTCAAAAGTTGCGGTCGTTCTATCTGGTTGTGGATATTTAGATGGAGCTGAAATACATGAATCTGTTCTTTGTATGTATCATTTGGAAGTAGCTGGGCATTCATATAAATGTTTTGCTCCAGATATTGATCAGAAAAAAGTGGTCAATCACTTAACTAAAGAAGAGTTTAAAACAGAGCATCGCAGTGTTTTAATTGAATCCGCTAGGATAGCAAGAGGAAAAATCAACTCTCTTGATACTCTTTCTTATGAAGGGTTTGATGCCCTTATGCTTCCAGGCGGGTTTGGAGCAGCATTGAATTTAAGTGACTTTGCAGAAGCAGGTGAAAGCTTAGTAGTTAATGAGCAGTTAAAGGGAATCATTCTTGAATTTTTTGAAGCAAAAAGGCCAATTGCAGCAACTTGCATAGCTCCCGTTTTACTTGCTGCTGTTTTCAAAGAGATGGGAACAAGGGTAACGATGACACTTGGTTCAGATGAAAAAAATAGAGCCATGCTTGATAACATGGGCATGGATGGCGTAATTGCAAAAGTTGATGAATGCATCTCAGATAGGAATAACCGCGTTTATACAACCCCTTGCTATATGGAACCTGATGATTTAGCAGGTATTGGTGAAGGGATTAAAACACTTGTAAAAGAGTTCTTATAAGATGGATGATCACTTACCTCTAAAAAAACCGATGTTGCTTTCTAAAAAAGAGCTTGAAAATCTGCACCTTGAACTCGGAAAATCTTGGAAAATTACGAGCGATAATCACCTGGAAAAAGCCTTTCTCTTTGGTAACATAAAGGATCTCTTTTCTTTTACAGAAGAAGCTGCAAAGCAAATCGAAGAAGAACATCATGAGCTTGATTTTAGCATTAAAAACCATGAGCTTGTGATATCCCTATATACAAAATCCATTAATGGCCTTGCAGAAGATGATTTTTTGCTCGCTGCAAAAATGGATGCTATTTACACAGGAAATACAGGCGAAGTTAGCGGTTAGCATTTTAATTAGGTTAATCAATGTTTTAATCGGCTTAAAAAGTGTGTTTTTCTTCATATTTGCTGTATAATTATCCCCAAAATTAGGATTCGTACCTAGGTAGGGTGATTATGGTTAGTATTTCAACGGGGGCGCCGTTTCAAGCTCAGTGGACAGCAAACAATTCAAGTCTGAAATATCCAGAATATTCTGGTGTTGCGTATGTTGCAAGTAAAGTGAAAAGAGTACTCTTAAGTTTGCCGAATGCGATAGCAGCGCTTTGTTTCAATCCAAGTCTTACGACAAGAAAAACTCCTGGGCTTCACTCTACAACAAGCAATAGTAAATGTTACTACAAGGAAGTCACTACTCCAGATAATGTGACCCTTTTTGCAAAAATCCGAATTTTAAATGATTCTACCAAAGATACGAAAACAGCGATTTTATTAAATCCACTTGGCGCGAGCTCAATTGTGCACGATGGTCTTGCTACTAAGCTGCTTCAAGAGGGGATAAATGTAGTTACATTTAACTATCGAGGTTATAAAGACACTTACCGCGCAGAAGACTTAGTGCTAGATGGTGAAAGTATCTATCAGTTTCTTGTAGATGATCTAGAAATGAATAAAGACTCAGTCAATTTTTTTGGGTATTCTTTAGGTGGAGCCATCGCAACAAGTGTTAAGGCACTGCATCCAGAGTCTAAAGGTAAACTTGTTGCAGATAGAGCTTTTAAATCAGTCTATTCTTTGCTCACAGAGAACCTGTGTATTTCAAGATTTGGAAGAGTAATAAAAAAAATAACGTCTCTTGTTATGTCTATTTTTGTTGCTTATCCTGCATACCTTCTTGGCTGGGAATTTAGAAATGATAGAAATATTACTGAGCTAACCTCAGAGAAACTTGTGATCTATCATCCAAATGATATTCTAGTACCGTACTCTGCCAGCCTTGCGTCTATTTGTGATGATGATGATGTATTGGAACTTAATAGAGCCGTTGTTGGCGGCACCACTCATTTTGCGCCTATTGCACATCAAGATAGTCAAAACGGCGAAGATCCACTAGATTTTGTTGCTAACTTTTTAAAAGCTTGAATTAAGAAGTTTTAGCTAATAAAGCCCTTGGCTATTGCAACGCGTATAACGGAGTCTGTGGTTCTGTTTCTATAGAGCTGCTCGTTTATAGCGTCCCAGTCACTCCTTTCTAGAGCACGACCTTTTACAGCTTCGATAGCTTTCTGTAGTTTACTAAGCTCTCCAGTAGCCCACGGCCTGTTGTCATTAGAAAATTTGTACAGAGTTAATTTTGGAGGCCGTTCATTAAAAGGACGACCCTGTGCACCTGCAAGCATTCTTCTAGCGAGGTACATCCTCTCGCAGTTCGCTATAAGAGGAATTGGCAAGGGGCTCTTGCTGTGTTCGCAGTCCATTTTGCACCAAATTCCGTGCTTGACATTACATACCATATAGATCTCTTTGACTTTGTAAAAGATGCTACAAGAGTATATTAAAAACCATTTTTATGAATATTTTTTAAGAAAGTAGATAGTTTTCTCTATACGTTCTAGATTTATATCAAATTTAGTATACCGCCTGAATAAATA
>JAJACS010000043.1 GCA_022601395.1 Chlamydiia bacterium
ACTTCCCTAAATGCATTTTGTTTGCTTGTAGAAATCTGATAGTTTTCATTAAGCTGCATAAACTCAGTAGAGAGTACAGCCGGAATTAATGAACTGGTTTGCTTGTAGAAAGAAGCTGATAATTAACTAATTTCATTCCGAATGACTGATTATCACCCAACCATAGACGTCAGGCAGTAAAGAGAACAGGTTTAATGAGTATAAGTCAGTGCCCACGGTATGAAATGCATTTAGGGACATCTTGATATGTCTTCTCAATCCCGCATCCCGAACTTGTTTCTTTACTTTAATAGCGTCGTCATCCCTAAATCTGACCAATTTTTATAGAAAATTTTTTTCTTACTAGTTTCCATTGTTTTATTGGGTGATATTGTATCATTTGAGGGTTATCATTAAGTTGCAGATCACTCAGTGATAAACATAGATATTTCATTATTATTTATCAGTTGACTTTGATTATTTCCGTGGGCTGCACCCTCGTCATCTATATCTTTACTATTCGTGATAATCCATGTCGCCCTCATTTCACACAATTTTGCATTTTTAACCATTCAGCATAAGCAATGCCTAATAAACATACGCGGGCAATAGCAAAATGGTGGATCCAAAGTCGTTCGTTCTAGTTCATACTGTCTCTTCTTCTCAATCCACTACCTCAAAACAGTAACAAAATATCAAAGGTTTCTATTCCAGGGAACAGCGAATTGTTTGGTGTATGTATGGAACTTTTTAATGCAATATTGTGACCGCTAGGCGCGTGGATAAAGAAAGAAAGAAGAAAGAAGAAGAAAGAAAAATATGCGGTTTTTCAGATATGCGTCCTCGCGCTCTCAAGCACATTTGGAGACATCTAATAGACTATATGGGGTCAGTTTGGCCAGTAGATTGCATTTCTCGCATCAATTTTACGTTTTGAGGTTGCTTTATAGCTGCTTCAGACACCTGAAAACGGCCAAAACCCATAAAAACCAGTACCATCCCTAAATAGCGAGAGGCTACCGCCCTCCCTGATAGATGATGAGGGCGCAGCCCGAGTTTGTCAGTGTAATGCATGTCAAGTTGTCATCATGTCAGTAATCATGTATAAATAATTATATTAAAATAATAATGAAATATCTATGTTTTTCACTGAGTGATCTGCAACTTAATGATAACCATGAAGTGATAATAATTATATCACTCAAAAAAACAAGGGAAACTAGTGGTAAAAAATTTTCTATAAAAATTGGTCAGATTTAGGGATGACGAAGCTATAAAAAGTAAAGAAACAAGTTCGGGATTGAGAAGACATATCAAGACTTCCCTAAATGCATTTCATACCGTACCGTGGACACTGATTATTACTTTTACTGCCTGACCTCTATTGTGATACTATACTAATCAGTCATTCCGGATAGGATAGACATGTATTAGTTAATAATCAGCTTTCTACAAGCATACCCGATTAATTAATTCTTTACTCTCTACTGACCATATCATGCTGCATAATAACAAGTAATGAAATGCATTTAGGGAAGTCTTGATATGTCTTCTCAATCCCGAACTTGTTTCTTTACTTTTTATAGCTTCGTCATCCATAAATCTGACCAATTTTTATAGAAAATTTTTTACCACTAGTTTCCATTGTTTTTTTGACATGCATTACACTGACAAACTCGGGCTGCGCCCTCATCATCTATATCTTTAGCTATTTGTAATAATCCAAGTCTTTGGCTGCGCCCTCATCTCACACAATTTTGACCAGCAATAAGCACACAGAGTATCACAAACACATTGTATTAGCATTGTGGTCCATTAAATAAACATACGCCCACGTGCGTAGGCGGCAGCCACGCGCTTCCGTTTTCAAAATGGTGGATCCAAAGTCGTTCGGTGTAGTTCATATTGTCTCCTCTTCTCAATCCACTATCTCAAAACAGAAACAAAATATCAAAGGTTTCTATTCCAGAGAACAGCGAATTGTTTGGTATGTGTATGGTACTTTTTAATCCAACCATGTGATCGCTAGGCGCGTGGATAAAGAAAGAAGAAAGAAGAAAGAAGAAGAAAGAAAAATATGCGGTTTTTCAGAAATGCGTCCTTGCGCTCTCGGGCACATTTGGAGACATCTAATAGACTATGTGGGGTAGGTTTGGCCAGTAGATTGCATTTTTCGCATCAGTTTTAAGTTTTGAGT
>JAJACS010000044.1 GCA_022601395.1 Chlamydiia bacterium
GAACAAATGAAAGTAGTGGAATATATGGAAAACATGAGAACTTTCATTTACTAATGAAATCATAATGTTTGTGTTTGAAAATTTTGCCAGCCACACAACGTTAACAATTCAATATAAAGACAACGAAGCATTCATTGTTGACAATCTATTTTGGATGAAAATATAGTTACACATTTTTTAAAACATAATTATTTATATATATTTGTTTTACCTCGATTATGTTTGTGATAACAATTATTATTTCCAGAATAGGGGTGTTACTGAATAGGGGTGTTACTAAGTAGTATCCTGAGTAAAAATTGTTTTGCAAGTTAATATCAATCATCTCATGCTGTAAGGCACATCACATTTACATGCCAGTCTATTCCTTTGGTTATAAAGAATAATATTTTATAATCATTATAACTAGAAGAATGTAAAACATTGTTGGGGCGAGCCTTCACGAGCTGTTGTGAATTGTTGTCATTTGACACTGACTTGACTGACACACATGCACATGCACTAATAGTTATGCGGATGGCATGCATATGGCAGACTGACCACAGTGTAATATTTGAAGCAGTCCATGGCGCAGATAATACATGATAGATCTAATCATTGTATATAATTAAAATTGAAAATAGCTAAGCAGCAAATAACATAACTGACACAGCCCAGGAGTTTACTGAGTCAAATGTGGATAGTGCCATGGCAAACATTAAGATGGCTTTAATTCCACCCATTTTAAAACATATACTGCATGAACTGAACTGTGACAGATAGTGAGATATCACAGGCTGAGTCGGCAGTGTTTCACTCCCTCTCTGATTCTTGATCATTTCAGTTCAACTCAGCTGAATTATGCACATTTTCCTGGCAGTGGCATGATGATGCACTGAGGCTGATCAGTCTGTCAGTCAATGATTAGTCCTGAATATATTATAGTACACAGAGTCTCAGTGTCATGAGCACAGTCACTCATCACCTGGTGTTAATCTTGACTCCTATCCAGTTATATAGTCATTTTTCAATCTTAGTAAGTTAAGTTGACTTGTTCAGTGCATGTAGAGTCAGTAGCAGTCAGTCAGTGTAGATAGTCCAGCTCTATTAAATACGTGGCCATTTTTTGTTTACATGTCTACACGTGTGCATAGTTTCAAATTTATTTCGCTAATATAGAGCGTTTACGGAATGACGTACGGTCATACACACATTCACGCACGCACCACTTTTCGACTAGAGAGGGGCTCGCTCAGGCTCGCCCCAATAATACTAGAAGAATGTAAAACATTGTTGGGGCGAGCCTTCACGAGCTGTTGTGAATTGTTGTCACTTGACACTGATTTGACACACACATGCACTAATAGTTATGACTGAGAACGATGCTGAACGATGCTGAACTATGCGGATGACATGCATACGGCAGACTGACCACGGTGTAATATTTGAAGCAGTCCATGGCAGATATAATCATTAGTTAGCCTATATACATGTACATGTAATTAAAATTGAAAATAGGCTAAGCATTAAGTAACACATGATAACTGACACAGCCCGCCAGGAGTTTACAGGCTGAGTCAAATGTGGATAGTGCCATGGCAAACATCAAGATGGCTTTAATTCCGGCCATTTTAAAACATATACTGCATGAACTGAACTGTGACAGTCAGTGAGATATCACTGAGTCGGTAGTGTTTTACTCGCTCTTTGACTCTTGATCATTTTCAACTGAATTATGCACATTTTCCTGGCAATGGCATCATGCTGATGCACTGAGGCTGATCAG
>JAJACS010000045.1 GCA_022601395.1 Chlamydiia bacterium
CTCATGAAGGCTCGCCCCAACAATGTTTTACATTCTTCTAGTTATTGGGGCAAGCCTGAGCGAGCCCCATTCTAGTTGAAAAATCTTGTTTGAAACAACTGACCGTCATTCCGTAAACATTCTTAATCAGCAATATAGAAACATTGAAATAGACACGTGTTCTTAACTTGTGAACAAAACAAAATGGCCACATATCAGCTCAACGATTAACTGTCAAAATCTACACTTTCACTAACTCTACATGCATTGAACAACTGAATCAACTTAACTTACGAAGATAGAAGTCAAGCTAAACGACAGGTGATAGATTTTTATAACAATTATGACTGCTCATGACAGAACTATGCACTGACAAGAATTGAGATCACAATCGACATTGCATTATTGCTGTCAGGTTGCTATTCAGGGCAATCGATGCTGCTTACTCAGATTCAGTTATAACTGCATCATCATGTCAGGAAAATGTGTATAATTTTGTTTAAAATGAGATGAATCAGTGAAAGCAGTAAAACACTGCAGACTGAGTTCAGCTGTCAGCTAGCTTTCTGCTATAATTTCTTTGTCTATGTGTTGTGAATACTTGATCTATACATGTACATTGGACTTGGTAAACATCCTGGTGGACAATATATGTTATTTGCCGCTTATCACTGTAAATAACTCGGTGATAAATATTACACCATGCATGCGGGTTGGATGACTTGGATCTCTTATTACTAGCTATTACCCCAGCATGCATGTTCTATTCATTACGCCTTAATCTTTCGTGTCAGTGGGCGAATCAATCTTGTGAGTACATGTGTGAATTCTAAACTGACAGAACACTGAGAACAGCTCGTGAAGGCTCGCCCCAACAATGTTTTACATTCTTCTAGTTCTATTAATCCATAGATAATAAATTTAAAATAATTTCAGTTTTGGCATGGGATTATGTATTGTCCCTCCCTCCGGTCGATCGAGAGCTGAATATTTCCCCATATTGCCCGACCATAACAAGTGCAATATAACATACTGAGCAAAAAATTAGGAACAAAAAGGCAAATATTAGTCGGGTTATTGCATGGTTCTTATCAGTTCAATCTACAAGTTGTTTACAAAATTGTACAAGCTTGTAATGTAAAAGTAAACAACGTGTAGAATGAACTGATAAGACCATGCAATAACCATAGGGCAATATGGGAGAATATTGCCCTCCTACTGCCCAATCAAATTGCCAATACCA
>JAJACS010000046.1 GCA_022601395.1 Chlamydiia bacterium
GCCTTCTAGAGTCCAGGCAGCATTATAACAATACACTAAATCCTGCCCCTACTTATATCAGATGTAGTATACACAATGCAGGTATTTGTTACCATGCTATGCATGTTCTATCATAGATGGTTGTATAATCCGGCTATGCCGGACTGCCGGTTCTATTAAAAATTAGCCCCGCACTAATACTTGTGAATTCTAAACCATTGCGGACAAAACAATTCACGACAGCTCGCTCCAACAATGTTTTACATTCTTCTAGTTAATATACAGGCCACACCATGAATCCTACACTGATATGATGTAGGGCTGAAGTGGACACTAGCTAATGATCACAACTGTCACATATACTGAATGACTTACTGGGATTCTCCTCCTCTCAGTAATGTAGAATCAATTTTCACTCCATCGATAAATAACTTCAAGCTATAATACAGGTCTTTCTCACCGTCACTGACATATACTTTCACAGCATAAGGTGTTACTGGCCACTCTTGGGCTTCTATCTCCCCATATACCATTTCTCTCACTTCTTGTAAATAGCTTACAGGCGTAAACAAATTGGACTCTACATAATACTGTCCATCTTTGTGATATTCAGGAATATCACTATCTCCTATCCTTACAGAAAACCCTATTTTACCATTTGCAGGCATCTTTCCAACCACGGCGTACGTGCTTGTAGAAGGGTCTAGTCTAGTCAAGTCCGGTCTACCCCTACGTTGAATATCAGTTATAGTTAATTTTATTATTAATAATTATAATACTTACTAATTATAAGGAGTATATAGATAACTAGAAGAATGTAAAACATTGTTGGGGCGAGCCTTCACGAGTTAATTGTTGTGAATCGTTGTCAGTTTAGAATACATCATGTCATAAGTGCTACACTGACACATAGGCAGGCTAAGCTGAATATATGAATGGAAAGTGTAACATTCGAAGCATCAGCTAGTGGCACAGTATATTTAATGATATTATACATAATATGAATTATCTTTGATTCAAAATAGTTAAGCAGCAAATGACAGTCCACCAGCTGAGGATGTTTACTGGGCAGTTCACAACACATACATGTAGATCATTAAAGATGGCTTTAAAATTAGTTCATGGCCTAGTTTAATTAAACTGAACTGTGACTGATATCTGCACTGAGTTCCCTCTCTGATTTCTCACATGCACATGCTCCTGGCATGATGATGA
>JAJACS010000047.1 GCA_022601395.1 Chlamydiia bacterium
AAGAAACATGTAACGGTTGCTGCTGTTGTTGCTGCTGCTGCTGCTGCTGTTGTTGTTGTTGTTAGTTAGTTAGTTAGTTAGTTAGTTAGTGTGTAACAGACTGGTTCATTTATTATACTGAATTTTTCAATAATTTACTCGATAAGTTTACTGTTGGCAAGCTCACCTCCCATCCATGTCTATCTGTGTTTTTGTGTATGTGAAACGCTTGCGCTTTGGAGTAGGAGCAATGAAAGCACTTTTGGCGCTCGTTTTTTCAGTGCCATTTTGATATTTTATCAGTCATGCCTACAGTAAAGTGTGCACGTGTTGTCATTATTTGCTGACATTTCGTTTTTGTTCGAGGTTTGTTACTGTGTTCTGTCTATAAAAGTTAGTATTTGCAGGCGAGGGATACGCACGATAGTGCATTTATAATAATTTTAATGATAAGGTTTCCGTAAGAATATAGTCACTGCCATTCTTTATGATGAATGTTGTGATCTATCTGTCTCTCTCCCTCCTCCTTTTTCCCATCCTATTCTGTCTTTCACCTTTCTCTCTTTCATCTCTCTCTCATTAGTGTAGCTGTAATTGATCATTATTCAAAACACTTTTGGGACCCCACAAAGAGATGCAGACAGTCAGGTAGGCTGCTTAGCTTGTTATCATTGTTTGTTGTAATAAGTATAATAACTAGAAGAATGTAAAACATTGTTGGGGTGAGCCTTCACGAGCTGTTGTACGTGTCAGTTTAGAATTCACACAGATTGATTCGCCTACTGATACTGATGAAATTAATGTTGAATGAATAGAACATGTAGATTGTGACCCATGGTGTAATAGTTCAAGCAATCATCATTATCTATGATTTACAATGATTTAAAATAGTTAGGCAGCAAAATAACATAAAACAGTCCACCACGATGTTAGGCGAGTTCAATGTACATGTACATGTACAACACATACATGTAGATAAAGATGGTTTTAAATTATAGCAGAACGAAGCTAGCTGACAGCCCGCAATGATAACTCAGTGGTCTGCAGTGTTTTACTGCCGCTTTTCACTGATTCTCTGAGTCATTTCAACAAAATTCTACACATTTTCCTGGCATGATATACAGTTATAATCTGAGTAAGTATCATTTGCCCTGAATAGCAGCAACCTGACAGAGTAACC
>JAJACS010000048.1 GCA_022601395.1 Chlamydiia bacterium
ACCCATTGCGTAACGTGACGTTTTGACTTGCTACAATCTGATTGGGTCACAACTCACAAGGAATCTTATTCAGTTGCACAAGCTATTTAGCTGCGTGAGACCAGACCCTTCCTCTGAATGCGAAGGGGCTGGCCAACGAGACTAGATACTACCATACTACCCATGTCTCAGTGCACAAATAATGAATAATTGACCATGATGCTATCCACTGATGCATGTCTGTACAAATTCCAGATTTGTCCTGAACCATCCATAGTTTGTGCAATTTGTTGCTCAATCCACAGATTGCCTGCCAACGCTGGAATTCTAGCTTTGCCTGCCAAAGCTGGAATTCTAGCTTTAATTGCGTTGCGCAATCCTGGCTTTGCGCAAATTCCTGGTTTGAGCAGAACATATACGCTGTGTCTACAGAGCCGGTAACCGGACGCCACTTTTCATAGCTACAGATCCGTCATTTGTATACTTCACACACAGTTTATATACTGGCGCTGGCCTCACCCCTAACCCAACCCCCTAATCTACAGCTACACTGATGTACGACTGGAGCGCTACCGGACCAATAGACACTTCGTTATATATAATATGTATAACTAGAAGAATGTAAAACATTGTTGGGGCGAGCCTTCACGAGTTGTTGTACGTGTCAGTTTAGAATTCACACAAGATTGATTGCCTACTGATACTGACAAAATTAACGCTGAATGAATAGAACATGCATGGCAGATTAATAGATTATAATCTATATGGTGTAATAGTTGAAGCAATCATCATGATATCTATAATTTACAATGATTGAAAATAGTTAGGCAGCAAATAACATAAAACAGTCCACCAGGATGTTAGGCTGAGTTCAATGTACATGTACATGTAGAACGCATAGATAAAGATGGTTTTAAATTATAGCGGAAAGCTAGCTGACAGTCCGCAATGATAACTCAGTCGGAAGTGTTTTACTGCTTTTTCACTGATTCTCGAATCATTTCAACAAAATTATACACATTTTCCTGGCATGATGATGCAGTTATAATCTG
>JAJACS010000005.1 GCA_022601395.1 Chlamydiia bacterium
ATCAGTTCCGATCCCTTCTCTAAACATCGAAATTAGAGACTCTATGGGTTTTTCTGAATGGGTAAGAGCCTTTGATATTAATCCAAGGCGGTAATCTGCTTCTGTATTTTGAATATTAGATAGATGGTGCTTTTGCTCTTCTACTTTTTCTTGAGCAAACTCAGCATACCCAAGATTCATCATACAAAATATGGCATTGCCAATAAGCTCGTTACGCTCACTTAAATTCTCAGGAAGGGTTTCTATAATATCAAGAAGAACAAGAGGCTTGTTTACCCAAAAAGCTAACTGCATTGCAATATGCAAGTATTCAAAACGTTTCTCTGAGAATGTAATATCTTGGTTTACGAAAGGGAGGGGGTGTAAATGGGTTGAAAGGTGAGTAAGAAGTCTTGAGTGGTCAATACTAGAAAATATCTCGGGAAGGAGTCTTAAGCAGAGCAGAGCGAAATAATAGGCGCTAGTTCTATCAGACTTAGAAGTTTCATGAAGGCGAAAGATAATCTGCTCTTTCACAATGCTAAGAAGTGGATGCTTGTTATATTTACGAATAGCCAGCTCAAGGCATTTGATTTCTTCAATTACATCGTTTTGGGCGTAGTAAACAAGAGATTTTCCAAGGTACTCAAGAGGTGCGCCCGGTGTTGCTCTTAGCTTTTCAAATTCATCAAGAGCATTTGTGTAAAATTGATACTCTTCTTTTTTGTTTACTTTGCGCTTAGCATCTTCAAGCAGGGTAATGCCGGCTCTAAACTGCGCTTCTCTTCCCTCTGTTCTTCCCTCAAAGCTCTGTGCGATACGTTTGTACTCAGAGTAGGCCTTAGCAAAATCCTTGCTTGCAAGAAATGCATCTGGGACAGATAGACAGTTTACCATAACATGCTGAGAGCCGGTGAAAACTTTGATTTCAGACAGTTCAAACTCGGGATCTTGGTAAAGAAGTCCGATATGGTTCCCAACAATAGGTAAGTGGCTTACATAGTTTAGTCGAAGAGTGCCATCTACATATACTTTTACATTGTTATCAATCTTTTCTATGCAAAAATGAGCAGCTTTATCTTTATTAATACCGCTATTTGGAATAGACATGACTTCAGCATTTGACCTAAATAAAGTGATGTAGGGGTTTGATGGAGGGCCGATCCAAAGGCAGTAACCGTCTTCAAGGCCTTTTCGTTCTGATGGTTCTGGGACGCACATAAGGAATCCAATGCCTTCTTTATCTGCCGGCAACTTCAGAGAAAATTCAAGTTTCAAGTTTCCCGAAAAACCGTTTTTTGAAAGCATGAATGCGTACCACTGGATCACATCGATGATCCTTGTAATAGCAAGGTGTTTTGAGAGAATGATATTTTCCTGAAACTCCCAGTCAGATCTCTTGTTTATGGAAATATTTTCGGATAGTAGCCAGTCAGGTCTGCCTTCAATATAATTTTCTAAATCAAAGATCATTTCTTCGATGCATGGGTAGCGATCTTCAGGGTTTTTGGATAAACACTTCATAGCTATTAATGAGAGTTGCTTTGGCATGTCTCGATAGGGGGCTACCTCTTCAGGAGGGATGAGAGTTTCAAACCTCATGATACGTCTAAAGTTCTCAAGAGTCTTTCTTTGAAATGGTAGTTTAAGTGTTAGGATCTGGTATAAGACCACTCCTAATGCGTAAATCTCAGTTGCAAAGCTTGCAGGGTTTTTATTGGCTCTTTCTGGAGCCATATAATTCACGGTGCCAAGAACTTTTCCAGGTCTTGTCAGGTTTTCATCAACGGGGATATCGATATCAAGATCATCTTCTTTAGCATCAACATACTTTGCAATACCCCAGTCTAAAATGAATACCTCTCCATACTTTCCAACAATGATGTTTTCAGGTTTTAGGTCTCTATGAAGAACTCCTTTTGAGTGCGCGTAAGACATAGCTTGGCAAACAGATAAAAATATTCTTGCAAGAGATGGAATAGAAACGCCAATTTCATGAGGGGATAAGCCTTTCCTTTCTTTTTCACTTGTAGACTTGAAGATTTCCTTGAGTGTCTCTCCTTTAACAAATGGCATTGTATAGTAGATTCTACCTTCGTTTTGGTGGATGCTATAGATCGGGATGATACAGGGGTGAGAAAGTTTAGAGGCTACTCGAGCTTCTTTTAGAAAGCGATCTCGTATAATTTCATGATGGATAAGCCTAGGTGTAATCTGCTTGAGTGCGATCATTCGATCGCACATCTTATCATGCACAAGGAATACCTCGCCCATTCCACCTTTCCCGAGGCTTTTAACGATCTCGTAGGGGCCGATGGAGCGCTTGGGCTCTTCATTAGGGTCTTTTATGGCTTCTTGATTCATGAATTTTTTACACAATTAGGGCTCAGCCATTTTATCCTTATTCCCCCTAAAAATAGCAAGGAATTCTTTATAAAAATCCAGTCTTCTGTGAGTTTATTTATATTTTATATAAAAATAATTTTCATAATGAATGAAATAAATAAAAGTGTTAAAATATTGTTTTTTAAATCTATTATATAATTTATGAGGAGTATATGGCAGGTATTCAAATAGCAAGTCCGGAAAGGACGCATGTTTCTTTTGGCCGATCCTTTGCAGTAGATATTAGAAATCTTCATGCGAGGACACAAAACTATTTTGTTATGGTTTTTGACCGATTCAATGCGATGCAAGCCCGTTTTGATGAAATTGCTCTAAAAATTAATCACTTAGTAGACTTACATTTAGATGAGCGCCCAAGAAAAGTTTCGAATAGCCGCGTTCCTCATGGAGTAGATGCTACATTTGATAGAGGAGTGGTAACCTTCAGTAGTAGTGAACTTGAAGATGAACTTGTGTCTCTCGTTCTATCTATTGCAAGTACTTCTGAAACAGCTCTTGCTGTGAATGATCCTGTGGAACATGAGACAGAAATAACACAATTAAGACATTTAACAGCACATGCTATTGATTATGCAAAAGAGTATTTTGCAAGCCAGAGAAGAACTCCAAGTCCTGAACTAGTAGAAGCAATTGATGGCTTTGAAAGTGTTGCTGCAGAGCGCGTGGCAAAAAAAATAAGACTTGAAGCTCAGGAAGGATCGCAGGCACCAATGGATATTTAGAGATAACACCTTACCGTAGAGCTTAATCAACTAAAAGGGCCTTTTTTAAGGCCCTTTTTTCTTTTCCTTTTTTGACTTTAAAAATACTCAAGCTATACTGAGTACGAATGCTTTTTAAAAGAGGATGTATGAATAAAGAGATTATCTTAACAGGAGATAGGCCAACAGGTCCTCTTCATTTAGGCCATTTTGTTGGGTCGCTACAATCAAGAGTAAGGCTTCAAGAATCACATAAGCAATTTGTCATGATTGCAGATGTGCAGGCGCTGACAGATAACTATGATAATCCTCAGAAGGTAAGAGATAATGTTTTAGAGGTAGCCCTTGATTATCTTGCTGTTGGAATAGATCCTAGTAAGACAACAATTTTCATCCAGTCTTGCTTGCCACAAATTCCAGAGCTTACTCTTTACTATCTAAATCTTGTTACAATGAATCGTCTTAAGCATAACCCAACAGTAAAGCTAGAGATCCGTCAAAAGGGATTTGGAGATAGCGTTACTGCTGGCTTTATGACATATCCCGTATCGCAGGCAGCAGACATCACAGCATTTAAAGCATCAATTGTTCCTGTTGGAGAAGATCAAAAACCGATGATTGAGCAGACAAATGAAATAGTCCGCAACTTTAACAGGATCTACAAAAAGCCTGTTCTTGTTGAATGCAAGGCTGTTGTTCCAACCTTTTCAAGACTTCCTGGGATTGATGGCGGCGGAAAGATGAGTAAAAGCCTAAATAACGCGATCTTTCTTAAGGATGATGAGAATGTCTTAAAGAAAAAAGTAAAGAAGATGTACACAGATCCCAATCACTTAAGAGTAGAAGATCCAGGGCAAGTAGAAGGAAATCCAGTGTTTACGTACCTTGATGCATTTGGCAGTGACAGGGGGAAAATTCAGGATTTGAAGGATCATTATCAAAGAGGTGGTCTTGGTGATTCTATTGTAAAAAATTATCTTTTCGAAGTTCTTAATGAATTTTTAGAGCCTATACGCAAAAGAAGAGAGCAGTTTGCAAAAGATCCTAAAGAAGTATTTCAGATCTTGAAAAAAGGCACTGAAATAGCTTATGAAAAAGCTGAGAAGACTCTTGATGAGGTCAAGAGTGTGATGTGTTTGAAATACTAGAGAGTTTATGAAAGAAATACTAGTGATTGTGGGTCTTTCCGGATGTGGAAAGTCTACGCTTTTGAAAAAGCTTGCAAAAGAGAGGCCAGAGGTCTCTGTTGTAAACTATGGAAGGGCGATCTTATCTGTCGCAAATGAGCAGAAACTAGAGCCAGATACGATAAGAAAACAATGTTACCACATGCAAAAGGCTCTTAGACGAAAAGCAGCCCATAAAATCGTGCATGAAGCTACAGGTGTAACGGTTGTGGATACTCACTGCTTCATTAAGTCAAAAGGTGGGTTTATTCCAGGGCTTCCGCTTGAGGTAATAGACCTATTCAAACCAAAAGCATTTATTTTTGTAAAAGCAGACCCTGAAGAAATCTTTCATAGAAGGCTTAGAGATAAGCTAAGAGAAAGAGATAAGCAGGATTTAGATGAAATTGCCTATCATCAGGAGCTGAGCAAGTCTTTTGTTGTAAGCTGTGTGTTTCACACTGGAGTACCGCTAAAAGTGATTCATAACAGAGAAGGGCTTGTAGATTCTGCATCAGAAAAGCTTATCAATTTCATTGAAGCACAAAAAAAAGATGCAGAAACTCAGTCTTGAGAAGAAGTATGTTCTTCTGCTTGCTCTTCCTCGATTTCGTGATTTGCATCTTCATCGAATTGATCTTCAGATCTAAGCTTTGTATCTGCGTATTCTCTTAAAAGAACAAACAATGCAGAAGTAAAAAAGACAACAGGAAGAACGACTTTCCATGTGATCTTGTAGTGGTTTGTTACAAAAAGACCTCCGAATACGATAATAGAAACACACATTTCGTAGAACTTTCGTAGTAAAATTTGCCTAACAGCAAGTGAAATTCCTATTACAAGAGCAAAGCTTGGCCACCAGTTATCTATAATCGAAATGATTCCAAGGCCAATAAAAAATACGATTAAAGAATATGCTTGCGCTCTTCTTTTTGATACCCACTGCTTTCTCATTATATACCGCTTTGCTTTGTTATGATAAAAAAAGCTCCATACTTTAATGGAGCTTTTTAAGCTTTAACCTTCGTGATGATGATGTTCATCAGGAGGTCCTTGATTATCGTTGCACTCTCCACGGAGTTTATTGCATGTGATTGCGTAGTCAATACTTGCTTTTCCACCCCCAGAGAACATAAACCAGAAAAAGATGAACATAAACAGAACTTCAGGTAGATAAACGAAGTCTAAAAACCAAGAAATTGTAGATCCTGGTTGGATCATCGGTGCTCTTACTGTAAAAGTTGCTACAGCCATAATAATAAATAAGAACCATGAACTGATTGTTGTGATCAAACCAATTGCAAAAAACAGCCCGAATACAAGCTCCATAAGTGGAACAAGATATACAAAGACACTTGCAAGTGGTACGTTAGCTTGATCTAAGATCTGAGCAAGCATTTCTCTTTTTTCTGATAAAAATAATTTTCCAAGGCCTGAAATGGCAAAAAATATTCCGACAAATATTCTTATGATGAATATCGGGAACCATTGGCCGTGTGGAATAATCCTATTTGAATAGGAAATGTTTCTGCAAACCATAAGTATATCCTCTTTTTATGAACGCAGCGCTATTTCATAACATACGTCTAACTTGTTTTATTAAAGTAAAGGGGACAATCATGCAAGAAATTTATTTAGATAGAAAATTGCGCATACAAAGAGTGTGTATGCGCACTATAAAAAGAGGTTATAAAGTATCTGCTACTTCTTTTGGTTTAGAAAGCATCTTACCATGAGCAGAAAAAGTTCTTTCAGGTAGGGAGTGGATCTGTTCAATATGGCTGTATGGATAGAAAATGCCGAGGATTTCAGGAGCTGAATCTCCTCTTTTTGCCATTTGAGTTGCGCTGTAAATACAGAGACCAACGCTACACCCTTCACCAAAACCGTCAAAAATTACGGAGTTTCCTTCCATTCTTACACTGAAGTCATTGCTAAGTAGGTTGCTTTTACCAAGACCCTTTTGAAGATGGAAGAAGTCCACTTCCTTACTGTGTGAACCATCTTGTACTCTGATAGCGTAAACTTTTTCTGAGCTACTATCAATATAGAGATCAAGATTTGTAATTCTGTTTGTTTTTGCTATCTTTGCAATCTTTGATTTATCTACTGAAAATGACCAGTGATGCTCTTTACGCGCTGTAGCAGCAAAAGCAGATTTGATCCCTCCAGGAGAGGAAATGTTTTTTCTGAAAATTGAATGGTAACTAGCAGTTTTCCCTGCGCAGTTTTCATTCCAAGTTGTTGCAAAAGGTTGCTTTTCATAGGTCATCACAAGAAAGCGTGTATTGTCAACAGCGCGATCTACGTTCTGGTTAAACATAGTAGCAGCAAGTCCGCGATAGTCGACCTCTTTAGCATCTACGTGCCAATAAGCATCTTTATTATGCAAAACCTGATAATACACGTTAGTTCTTTCAACGATAGCAAGAGCGTCTGTTACAACGTCATGGATGTGATCTGCAAATCGTGGAGTTAGAATAGATTTTAAATAGCTCTCTACATCAACCTCGTTAATAATACAAACCTTGTTATCAACATGAAACACTTCGAGGTTACCTTGGTATTGGACACCATTAACGAGAATAGAAGAATCCTTTCCCTTTGCATTGATTTTTAGTTGATAAATACCAAGAAAATTTTCTCCCCATTTGATGCCTTCCTTGTGTGGGTAAAGGAAGAATCGCTTTCCTTTTACTCCAGAGCTCACCATCTTTTTAGCAAGAGGATCATACACTTGGTAAGTTCCTTTTACCTCAACAAGCGCGCCTTCAGCGTCTTTAAGAAGCAGTACTTTTACCATTGCAGGTTTACTATCATCAGGCTCTTGTTTGGCTTCTTCTTGTGTAGAAGCGAAGCAAGAGATTGCTGTAAATAGTAGAGCAGCATTTAAGATTTTCTTCAGCCGTATCATGAAATTTCTCCATCATTATGTTGTGAGGGGTAAGGACGGTTTAAGTGCTCATATGCAAGCTTCGTTGCTTGTCTGCCTCTAAGTGTGATCTTTAATAAGCCAAGCATCATCAAATAGGGCTCGTTTACTTCAATGAGCGTTGTGTCCTCTTCACCAAGAGCTGCAGCAAGTGTTTTAACGCCAACAGGTCCTCCCTCATGGTGATCTATTATCGTAGTTAGTATTTTTATGTCCATCTCATCTAAACCTTTTTCATCGATTTCGAGCATTTTTAACGCTTTTTTCATTACGCTAAGGTCGATGCTTTTATGATTGTGCATCTCTGCATAATCTCTTGCCCATCTAAGAAGGTTGTTTGCAATACGTGGTGTGCCCCTTGATCTTTTTGCCATTTCGAGGCTCGCTTTAGTATCAATGGGCGCATCAAGAATGTGAGAGGATCGATCTATGATATTTTGCAGAACTTCTGCCGGGTAATAGTCAAGTCTTGATGTGAAGCCAAATCTTGTGCGAAGAGGGCTGCTAATAAGGCCAACTCTTGTTGTAGCTCCGATCAAAGTAAATCGATTCAGCTTTACTTGGACAGACCTTGCGCTTGGTCCGGAGTCTAAAAGAAGATCCAAAGAAAAGTCTTCCATAGCAGGGTAGAGGTACTCTTCGATATTTCGGTTCACCCTATGGATTTCATCTATAAAAAGGATATCGCCTTCTTCGAGATTCGTCATCATTCCAGCAAGGTCCCCAGCTTTTTCTATAGCGGGGCCTGATGTAACAACGAGTCTTGATCCCATTTCATTTGCTATGATGCTGGCAAGTGTTGTTTTTCCAAGACCTGGAGGGCCATAAAACAGGCAGTGACATGGAGATTCTTTTCTTTTTTTTGCCGCTCCAAGAAGAACATGTAGTTTATCTTTAAGAGCACTTTGTCCTTTAAAGTCTTTAAGGTTTTTTGGACGTATCTCTTTTTCAAAAGATTCTTCTTCCTTTTCCCAAGTTGAGCTTGTGTAACTGCTTTCCATAATGCACTCCTTAAGAAAAAATCTAGCAAGAAAAGGAATTCAAACGCTATATCTATCTTTAAAAATGGAAAAAAAAATGTGGCTTTCACCATTATAGAGAACACACATTTTAAAAAGGGGACAAAACATGAGTTTGCAATCAGATCGTTGGATCAAGAAAATGGCTAAAGAAGAGGGTATGATAGAGCCTTTCGAAGAAGGTCAAATCAAAGAAGTAGATGGAAAAAGAGTAGTAAGCTACGGACTTTCCAGCTATGGCTATGATCTTCGTGTAGGGAACAAGTTCAAGGTATTCACAAATGTTTATAATAGCATTGTGGATCCTAAGAATTTCCAAGAAGACTCTTTTGTTGATATCGAAGGAGATTTCTGCATTATCCCTCCAAACTCATTTGCTCTTGCTATGAGTGTGGAATATTTCCGTATACCAAGAAGTGTTCTTACTCTTTGTATCGGAAAGTCTACTTACGCAAGATGCGGGATGATTGTGAATGTAACACCATTTGAACCAGAGTGGGAAGGGTATGTAACTCTTGAGATTTCCAACACAACTCCTCTTCCAGCAAAGATTTATGCAAATGAAGGACTTGCTCAAGTGCTTTTCTACAAAGCTGATGGCATTTGTGAGACTTCATATAAAGATAGAAGTGGAAAGTATATGAAGCAGATGGACATCACTGTACCCATTACATAAATTTTTCTAATTTCTGTTTTGCATTTTTATTTTTTGATTGCATAATGCTTTTTTGCGGCGGCCTATGTTTATAGGCTTCCGCTGCTGAAAATCTTTATTCTTGTACACACTTTTACTGTGTGCTATGGGTAAGTTAAGGGTCATTGTATGTAAATAGTTGTAACTGCGATTTAATGAAAAGCTACGTTTATAGAAATAAGAAAGTGAGCAAAAAGAGCTCTTCTTTTACTCGTTTTAAAGACTTGATCAAGTCTTCATGGTGGGTTGTTGCTTTTTGTTTATTTACATATATGCTTGCAAATCAGTCGTTTTCCTTAAAAAAAGGTAAGCTCCAAGAGCTAGAGCAGCAATATCTATCTCTTGAAGCAAAGCGCCAAGAGGCTATGATGCAAAAAGAAAGACTTCTTGTGCACCTGGATAGTCACGCCGATCCTGAGTTCATTTCAATGGTTCTTAAGAAAAAGTTAGGCGTTGTTCCAGAAGGGCAAATTAAAGTGCACTTTAAAAAAGATGGAAGTGGTATACAGTCATATTTTGATGAACTATAAGATATAATTCACTTTTAGCTAATGCTTCTTACATTTCTTATTATAGCTCTTTGTCTCTTAATTTCATGTTCAGCGTTTATGTCGGCGACTGAAACTTCTTTTTTCTCCCTGTCTACAATGAAAATAAGAGCTTTTAAGATAGGTAAAGAGAAAAGAGGCAAGCTCGTCGCAAGGTTGATCTCCAATCCAAGAAAACTTCTTGTTACGATATTGATACTAAATGTCATTATGAACATTTTAGTACAAAACGTTGTAGCGAGTATCTTTGGCACTGACTCTGGCCTTTTGTTAAATGTTGTAGTACCTCTTGCTCTGACTCTTGTTTTTGGTGAGGTTATCCCAAAGTCCTTAGCTCTTTCTAACAATGCAAAAATGGCAAGTTTTGCTGCGCCAACGATTCATTTTGCAGAAAAAGCAATAGGTCCACTTCGTGATGCGATAACGTTTTTGACAAGCAACATTTCTCGCATTATGTTTTTCTTTTTAAAGAAGGAAAGAGGGGTTTCTCTCGATGAGCTGAAGGTAGCTCTTCGTACTTCAAAAAGATTTGGCTTTTTGAATACAGAAGAGGCGAAGCTTGTAAGAGGGTATTTAAATCTTGATGATGACCTTGTTAAAGAGATTGTTCAGCCAAGGCAAGAGATCGTAGCATTTAACTTAGAGCACCCTGTTTCGGCTTTAAAGAACTTATTTGTGGAAGAGCAATGTTCTAGAATCCCAGTATATAGCAAAGATATAGAAAACATAATTGGGATCATTTCAAGCAGTAGTTTCTTTCTGCATCAAAAGGGGATACATACAGCAGAGGAGCTGAAAGAGCACTTGCAGAAGCCATTTTTTGTGCCTGAATCTACCCCTGCAAAGATGCTTCTTTGCCAGTTTTATGAAAGAGAAGAGTCCATGGCTATTGTTGTGGATGAATATGGCTCTTTGTCAGGTCTTGTAACACTTGAAGACCTTGTTGAGATTGTTGTAGGTCAGATCGTTGATAAAAGAGATGAAAAGCATCTTTATACAAGAGCTGGAGAAGATGTTATTATAGCAAGTGGTAAGATGGAACTTTCTGAGTTTGAAGAGGTATTTGATTTTCATCTAAATAGCGACAATAACATGGCAACGATTGGGGGGTGGCTCACAGAAAAACTTGGTGACCTGCCTAAAGAAGGAACAAAGTATGTGACAGATGAGTTTTTGTTTCACGTGCTTTCTTCAGATGAAAAGCGTATTAGAAGGATCTATATACGCAAACTTACACCTCTTCATGTAAGGCGAAAAGATAAAAAGATGAGTAAAGATGACAAGTAATGCCTGGCAATATTTTTTGATCCTTGTGTTTGTTTCTCTTGTAGTGGAGTCATTCTTCTCTATGATGGAGATGTCTTGTGTGTCTTTTAACAAAGTACGACTGCAGTATTATATAAGTAAAGGCAACAGGCGAGCAAAGTGGATCAGTGAACTCTTAAATTCTCCTGCGAAGCTTTTTGGAACGACACTTATTGGTGTAAATGCTGCTTTGCAGTTTGGATCAGAATGTGCCAGACAGTTCTATCAATCTCTTGGATTAAGCCCAGATTGGGCAGCGCTTTCTCAGATTTTTCTGGTTTTGATTTTAGCAGAGCTTGCTCCGATGTTTGCAGCAAGGCGGTATGCTGAGCATGTTTGCATGCTTGGGATACCAGTCATTTATGTGTTTTCGAAGATCATGGTGCCGGTCATCTGGTTATTAAATGCGATCTGTTATGTGATTAATAAGCTTTTTAAGATTCCTGCGTCGCATGGCATGCATTTAACAAGAGAAGAACTTCAAAAAGCGATTGAAGCAAGAGAAGACAAAGAGAGCTCTGAGCAGACAGACTTTGATACTGTTGTGGCAAATATTTTTACACTTAAGAACAAGACCTCTAAAGACCTTATGCACCCCATCGAAAAGGGAAAGCTTGTTCCTTCAAGTTGTACAGCAGAGCATATCAGAGAGGCTTTGAACTTTGAGTATTTCCCTTACCTTCCTGTTTTCCATATCTCCAAGCAAAATATTGTAGCGGTTGTATATCCGAGAGATTTACTTATGCTTGAGGATCATACTCAGGTAAGAGAGTTTGCAAAACCACCATGGTTTATTCTAGAAAAGAACTCCGTTCTGCAGATTCTAAAGCAGTTTAGAAAAAACAATCAAAGTGTTGCTATTGTTCTAAATCAGTCGGGTCTTGCAACAGGAATACTTACGTTAGACATGGTGATTGAAGAAATTTTTGGTTCGAAGGAATATTGGACAGCATCTGATGTGATTTCACAAAAAGAGCAAGTGATCATTGAAAAGTCGTTTGCAGGTTCTGCGAAAATTGATGAAATCAATAAAAAATTGAATATCCACCTTCGTTCTGATGGAGTTGTAACTTTAGAGGAGCTTATGATCAAAGAGCTTGGTCATAGGCCAAACAAAGGTGAGTCTGTGCGTGTAGATCAATATGAGCTTACTATGGAAGAAACTGGGCTTCTAAAGGGTAAAAGAATTTCTATAAAAACGGTGTTCTAAAGCAGTATATCAGACTACCCTAGGAACTGTCTGAGCCAAACTTATAAAACGACGTCTCATTACATTAGGAAGTACGGGTGACATCATTCTAGTACACGGGACATCACAATGATCGAATGAAATTGTCCCTACCTTTTCTTCTAAGCTAGCTACGAGATCAGGATTTGTAACTTGATTATATGCACATGCTAAGAAAATATTACGAACCCTTGTATTAACTACTGCATCTCTATCGCTAGATCTATCAAAGAGGTAGCCAGTAATCATTTGAGCCATCGGAACAAGATCGCAAGCAATGCAATCTACTTCTTGTTCTAGGGGTTGTGTCGTAGTATGAAAGTGTGTTGCGAGTCCCAGAATTTCAGAAGGTGAAATAGCTAGTCTAGTAGACCCTTCTCTAAAATATTTTTTAAGAGTCTGTCTGTCAAGAGCAGTAATTTCGCGTTTCAAAAAATCAGTTACAGGTGTTTCGATTTCTTCAAAGACTTTTGGAATAGTAACTGTGTACCTACTATCATCGAGCTCTTGACCATCATGAAACTCTTCATAATTAATAGGCCTTATTTCATCATTTACTATTTCAAATAGTCGAACTAAAACTTTTTCAACAAGAAAGGCTGTACCTTCAAAATTAGTTTGCTTGAGAGCTGCTAAGCCGCAAGGAACTGCTTGAGAATGATCTAGAGTAACTCTTTCATCAATGAGAAAGGGCACTCCTTGTTCCTGAGCTTCTGTAATCTTTGTTTTCAGTAGAGGTGTTAAACGCATAAAATTTTAAAATAGTTAAGTTAAGTTAAATGCTTTATTTTAATAGTGATATTATATCTGTCTGATTATATAATCAACGCTCTTTTAATTAAACAAAACAAAAAAAAGTAGCATGTCAACAAAATTATCAGTAAGACCCGGTCAACAAGCCGACGAGTCATTTGGTTTGAGTATAGTACCCAAACCTATTATTAAAGAAAAGAAAAGTGATAGAGCAGTAACTAGTGTAGCTCATACAGCTTTCGTGGGAATAGAAAGTTCAGCTCCTGGAACTCTTCCTCCTGGAAGTCCTCCAAAAGCAAAGCTAAAGCCTCGGGCTGTGGAATACTCTCCTCAGAGATCAGAGCTTGCAAAAAGATTAACCGGTGTTGCTCTAGCAGCGATGGGTGGCATGAAGTCTTCTGCTCCAAAGCCAGGTGTTGTAGAGCCAGGTTGTGTAGAGCCAGGTTTTGTAGAGCGAGGTGATACAGGTAGAGTGAACCCATTTACTGGAAGAAGAACGGGAGCGTATATTTCAAGAAGACTTCTTCTTTGTGATGAGGGTGAACTTCCAACTCATCTTTCTAAACCAGCAGTAACTATTACTAAGATGAAACTAAAACCAAAAGTAGCTGCTGCTCCAAAGATTGAAATGTATAAGCTTTTTGGTACTAAAGGGTTTGATAGAGAGTTCTATGGTTACGCTAAGGCTTTATCTACTAACCAACGTTTAGGTTTTATGCAGTTTAAAAGAGATATTTACACTCCTTTTCTTGACCTCTTAAGAGCGGTAGAAGTTGAGGAAACTCTAGATTTTCTTATCCATAAAGATGCTGCGATCGGAGTGAATAAAACGGAAGAAGTGCAGGCAAAGAATGAAAAGATACTGAACTTAATTGATACTTTAATGGCGAACCTTGAGTCACATGGCATAAAGGGTGTTCAAGATGGTGAAGAGATTAACTTCTGGTCGGGCAGAGAAGGACAAGCAAGAGCTGCTTCAGATGTGTCAGCTTTGTCAGACTCTGATCTTCCAGCTTTTTGCTTTTTATTTGAGTGCTGGAGAAAAGCTAAACAATCTAAAGAAGGAAGCAGGCTTGTTGGCTCCTTAATGCCAAGACTGTTTTCCTACATATTCTCAAGATATGCAAAGGGTGTTGTAAACGTGTACTTAGCATCACAAGCTCCAAAGTCTGGAGATGATAAAACAAAGTTACTTGCAGATAGTGCTTTTTGGGGCACCGAACTTGGCAATCTTGTTCAAAACGATGCGGTAACAAGTGTAAATCTGCATATTTACGACAGAGATGCAGCTAAATTTAATGATCCAATAGATTTGAAAAGTGCAGATCCAGCTGTTAGAAAACTTAGAGATGAGTTGCAGATCACTGTACGCGGTGGAGATTTTGCAGTGTCTGTTGGAGATTTAAGGCAGTACTGCGACAAATGGAGAACATCAGCAGTTGATCTAGGGCTTATTCCAGGTGCTCAAAGGTTAGATGAAGTAACTAGTGTTTAAACACTAGAAAGTAGTGTTTTTTGCGCGCTTACAAGTTGAGTGATAGAGGAAATAGCGATGTCTATTTCCTCTTTTTTTGTGTCTCTTGAAAGTGAGAATCTAATAGATGTTAGCGCTCTTTTTTGGGTATATCCCATGTTGATAAGAGCTCTTGAGGGCTCCAGAGCAAGAGATGCGCATGCAGAGCCAAGGCTTGCGTAGATGCTATTCATATCGAGAGAAAACAGCAGTGATTCTGCGTCGATATTCATGAAAGCTATGTTACTTGTATTGCAGATCCTTGGTCCTTCTCCATTGATCTCAATATCTGGGATTTCTTTTTTCAAGCTGATCTCAAAATAGTCTCTAAGAGTTCTCATCCTGTCTTCTGCTTCCGGAAGGATTTCACCAAGAAGATCAATGGCTTTTGCAAAGCCTAAGATCCCTTCGAGGTTTTCAGTTCCTGGGTGTATTCCAGATTCTTGGCCGCCACCAAAGACTTTTCTTGATAAAAGAGCAGGGGTCTCGAGGTATATTAGACCTGTTCCCTTTGGACCGTGGACTTTATGAGAGGAAAATGCCATTCCAGTTACCCCGTCAGGGATGGTAAAATCTCTTTTTCCAAGAAGTGCTACACCGTCGATAATGAGTGGGATGTTCTGCTCCTTTGCAAAAGCTGCGATCTCTTCAAGAGAGATCATAGCTCCTGTTTCGGAGTATACAGCTGAAAACACCATAAGCTTTGTGTCATTTCTAAGATTTTCCTTAATAAGATCAAGTGTAGGTGCGCCTCTTTTGCCAAGAGAGAGCATATCAACCTTGGCTTGGCCCTTGCGTTGTAGATCAAGGATGTTTTCATGGATACAGGAATGCTCTATATTTGTTGTTAAAATGGAGCCAGACTCGGGAAGAAGTCCTCTAAGAAGAAGGTTTAAACCCATGGTACCGCCTGAAGTAAAAAAAAGATTTTCAGGGGAAACTTTGAAATAAGCACCAATTTGCTCTCTTGCCCTTGTTAAAAGCAGCTTAGCTTTTTTCCCATAAGCATGCATGCTTGAGGGGTTCGCTGGGAAAGTATAGGATTCCTTCATAGCCTCAAGTACTCTTGGGTCTATTAGGGTTGTTGCGTTGTTGTCTAGATATATGGGCGTATCCATCACTCTACTTGTGTAAGTAATACCGTTATGTTGTCACTACTTTTTTTGGATTTGGCCCTAGAGATAAGCTTAAGAACCTTTTCCTTCAAAGTATATTCGGCATCTAGGATACACGAAATCTCTTCATCTGTCACGTAATCAGATAGGCCATCTGAGCACATAAGATAGAGATCGTTTGGCTTTACGACAGATAGGTTGATTTCAGGGGTTAGGCTTTTATATGCGCCTATGGCTTTTGTTAAAACATTTTTATAACGCATGCCCTTTTTGATAGCTTCTTCCAGCCTGCCTTGCCTGATGAGCTTGTTTTGCAGAGTATGGTCATAGGTGAGCTGTGTGAGGGTGTTATTTCTATATAAATAGATTCTACTGTCTCCAACATGGGCCCTGATGAGTCTGTTTTCATAGAATAGTAAAGAGCAAAGAGTCGTTCCCATGCCTCTATACGAATCGTTCTCTTTACCCAGTTGATAGATTCTTGTATTGGAATGCTCGATATAGTGAGAAAGATTGTCCTTTATTTGAATGACATCTAGGGGAGTTTTCTTGTGGAAGCTGAACATTTTTTCAATGCAGCTAGAGAGATAAACAACGGTTTCTTGAGCAGCGACCTCTCCGGCCTTATGTCCGCCCATGCCATCTGCAAGAGCAAAAAAGTTGTTCTTTGAGACTTGCAGAAAAACGTCTTCGTTGTTGTTTCTTACAAGGCCTACATCAGAGTGACCGAAACTATTAAGAGTAAACTGGCATTCAGACATTAGCATTCGTTGTCTTTAAACTAGTGTAACGGCATTCATAACACGTTTTTGAATCAAATAGCAAGTGGGCAATTGTGATTAGTTTGATGCTATCGTGACAAGAAATATAATCCTTATAACACTCACAGCGTTGAACGTCATATGAAGAATTATGGAAGAAAGAAGAGATCTTGTCTTTTCGTAGATAAAACCAAGGTAGAGTGCAAAGGTAAATAGAGAAGCTAAAAGAGGGAAGTTACTTGCTTTTTGGGAAACCGAAAAATGCATAAATGCAAAAATAAGCGCAGTAACAACGATTCCAGCCTTTACGCCGATCTTTTTTCTGAGAAAGTTTTGTATGCAGCCGCGGAAGATGAATTCTTCAATAATAGGAGCTGCAATAATGATAACAAGAACAGCAATGATAAATGTTGCGTAGGAGCCTGTTGACATCTTTAAGTAGCGGACTGCTACCTGATCAACTTCTTTTGCCTTAAAAATGTCTGTATTGATCCAGTTGCAAAGGTGGTTTACAGCGACAACAAGTGGGAAGCTTAAAAACCAGGTAAAAATACCCATTAGAAAATCAGAGAAATAAGAAGAGCTCTTTTTCATAGATGGGTCTTTAAAAAGAGCCTTAACATCTTCCTTATCTTGGAACTTTAAATAGATAGCAAGAAAGCTAAAGTTTAAAATCGTTGTCACAGCCTGTGCAAGCATAATGCGGGATTTAGCATCAGAGAGGTAGGTAGAAGAGAGCTTTTGTGCAAGATGTACGATAATAGCAAAAATAAGAGGGGCTATAATGTAGGAATTGATTAAGTAGATACCAAAACAAACAGAGGCTTGTACAAAGCTCCAGCATCTTCTGTCTTCATGTTTTGGCAGCGTAAAGTAGCCTTTAAAATAGGCTACAACATTTGCAATGACGCCAAAGAGCCCAAATATGAAAACAATACTGAGAACACCCCCAGTTTGGCCTGTGGCTAATAGATCCATAAGTTACTTCGTTTTTGCAAGAACGAGATAGCTTTCGATCCGTTTAGCTACATCTTTAGCAAACTGTGTATGGGCAAAACCAAGTGGTGAAATACTGTATGTTTTCTTTCCCCAAATAGCACTGTCATAGTCAAGTTTAGCAAACTGTTTAGGTAGAAGGTGTTTTTCTTGCACGATTTCCTGCAGGACAATCGCTGGCTTTTCATGTCTTAAATCGTAGATGCGTACTCTCATCGCTACATCGAGTACGTAAGAAGGGGTGATTTTATCAAAGAACTTATCGGTGTCTTGTTTAGGGTGAATATCGTGATTTGCAAGTTCTAAAAAGACTACGAACTCACTTCCTGGATACTTTACTTTGAGATTCTCTTCATGGATGTTCAGCGTTTTGTTTTCATCAAGAGCAGAACTTGTTTCCATAACGTCGAGGTTTGCTTCCTCATCAAGCTCGGGTGCATGAGAACTGATTTTGTTTATGAGAAATATATTTGCTCTTTTAGAAAGTTTGCCTTGGATCATCTCAGTAAGGTCAGTAGCAAGGCTCCAGGGAAGATGAATATCTTGAGGGTCATATACTGCTGTAATTGTTGTGACGGCTTTTGCCCTTCCGTCATCGTGGAACCTGACGGTTTGTTTATCGCTGTGATTGCTTGAGCAACCGCAGAAAAATACAGCTAAGATTCCGAGTAATACAAACTTTCTCATTCCCATCTCCTGAAGAGTTCTTACAAAATTGGAGGGTAACATGAGCGTAAATTTCTTAGCTAGTACTTCACATAACATTGAGATTTAAACAAAAAAAACCCACGTATGTGGGTTTCTTTATTAGGTTTTATTGAGGGTAAAAAGGTGAATTTCTATCCGAATACATAAGTAGAAGCATCATCACTAAATTGAATGCCTTCATCTGGTATTAGAAATGTGCCATCTTTTGCAAATTGAATTACTTTTGCAACTGCAGGAAGAACCTGTGGAGCTAGGCAAGTTGTAACCTGTGCTTGGAGACTATCAATAGTGCTTTGAGCTTGTTCAGGATCGTCGCATACGTGTGGATCACAAAAGTATGAGTAGATCTGATATCCAGCGTATAATGCACTGATTGTAACTGCGGCAACAGTTGCAACTTTAGCTGTTAATACAGCCGCTTTTCCAACGTTTACTGGTTCTTTCGCACATGAAGGTTTACTCCTTCTTGCTGCCTGAGCCTGAGCTAGTACACTTTGAGCACTTGTATATGTATCGAAATCAGAACGAGAAGCCATAATATTATCCTTAATTTAGTTGTTTTTAAATAAAGATTATATAGTAAAATATATTTAAATTAAACTAAAATACGTAATTAAAATAATATTTATGATAAAAACCTCTCTAATTTAGCTGTTATGTAAAGCTATTATTTTAATTCTTAGGTTTGAGGGGTTTCTATAGTCAAATAAATAGAAAATTTGCTATGAAATTTCACCTTAAATATCCCTATATAGGGTAAGATAGATAGATGAGATTAGGGCTAATTTAGCATATTTTGATTAGATCAATACTCTATATTGAAATATTAATTATTTGCTGCTAGGATAGCCGATAAATTCTTGGTCTTATTATGTGATTTTTTGCTGTGTGTAAAGATTATGAATGCGGAATATGACCAACAAAGACTTAATTGATTAAATCCCAAGGAGGAATTTCATGTCACTGGAAAACGCTAAGGCGAATCTAAAGGAGTTTGGAAAGGAACTGAATCTTGAAGGACTGACGTTTGATGAAAATCATACCTGTATTTTAGGTATAGACAACACGTTCTCATTACACCTGACCTACGAACCAAATTCCGATCGATTGTATTTGTACTCTCCGATTTTAGATGGCTTACCAAAAGATGATAAAGTTAAACTCAAGTTATACGAAGCTCTTCTAGAAGGTTCGATGCTTGGCGGCCAAATGGCTGGTGGCGGTATCGGTGTTGCTGTGAAAGAAGAATTAATACTAATGCATTGCGTTCTAGAAATGAGCCCAGGTGCTGACTCTGCTTCATTAAGAAGATTTGCTCCGTTATTTGTAGAGTGCGTTGAGAAGTGGAGAGAAAGAGCGAAAAACATCGTAGAAGGTAGAGATGACGTGCCAACTGATACTGGCAAGCCTGGTGAGCTACCAAAACCTGGTGATCAGTTCATGAAGATTTAAGCATATTGCTTTTCAAGTTGTATAAAGCCTGACTTCTTTAAAGTCGGGCTTTTTTATTGCATAAGTAACTTATTAAGATCTGATATTTTAGAAGAGAGCTCTTGGTTTTTCTTATTCAACTCTTTTTCTACCCCAACAACAGCTGACATAGCTGTAGAGTGGTCTCGCGAAAAATACTTCCCAATTTTCACATAAGAGAGATAGATTCTTTTTTTCATAAGGTACATAGCCACCTTTCTAGGGAGTACATGCTGCTTTGCCTGCGACTTTCCAAGTAAGTCAGCTTTTGACTGATCAAAGACCCTGCATACTGAGGCAACGATCCTATCTGGTGTGATCTTATCACGGCTATATTTGTTTAGAAGTGACCTTGTAAGGTCTATTACATAGCTTTTCTTGCTGAAGTTTCGATAGCTTGTTGGTTCGATACATCTTTTTAGGTGAAGGGCTTCTATAGCTTCTGATAAAGACAAGGGACTGTCAAATGTTTCAAGAAGATAGTCTTGGATTTCCTTGGTAAGTTTTAGATCAAATAGCTTTAGCTTCTTTAAAAGTAGAACGGAGTAGTCTTCTTCAGGGAGCAGCTTTAGAGGGAGATTTAGGCCCCACTCAAAACGGCTAATGAGTCTTGCTTCTACATCTTTTAAATCTTTTGGGGGAGTGTTGCTTGTTAGGATGATTGGTTTAGAGCGCGTATGGAAATGATTAAAGGTATGGAAAAACTCTTCTTGTGTAGCGCTTTTGCAGCCGAATATTTCAACATTGTCGATGAGTAGAGCATCTTGAGATCTGCATAGCTTTCTAAACTCATGCATTTGAGATTGTTTTATGGCTCTAACAAGGTGCTCTGTAAAACTTTGAGCATGAAGAAAGCATACGCTCATGCCACATTTTATAAACCTTTCAGAAATTGCATGGAGAAGGTGGGTTTTTCCACATCCCTTTTTTCCATAAAGAAAAAGAGGGTTATAAGCAGGTGGTACTCTTGCGCTTTTCTGGGAGTCACACAGTTCGGACAAAACCTGAAATGAAAAAAGATTGTTACTTTTTGTGATGAAATTTTCGAAAGTGAAATTAGGGTTTAGGGGCTCAGCTTCAACCGCAAGCTTTTGAGCAGGCTCTTGTTGGTCACCCGCTTGCTTTTTGATCTTTTCTTTAGGGCTTTTAATATGGACTTTGACTCTACGTCCACTATTATTAAAAAGTGACCTCTCAGCTTTCTTGCGAACATGTTCCTCGAACCAAAGAGCTTGAAACGTATCTTTTGTTTCAAGGTATAGATTACATGCATCAAAGCTTATTACAGCAAAAGTTCTTAGCCAGTTGTCAACAGTATCTTTGCCAAGATCTTTTTCAAGAAGTGTTAAAAAGTCATTCCAGATCTTCATACTTGTGGTATCTCATATCGCCATAAGTTTTCAATCTTAATGAGCTGCTAGATCTTTTGCAAGCTTATGCTTTACTCACTTTTTTGCCAGATTCTTTGTTTAGCTGAGAGGAGATGATCCACTGCTGCAGAATCGCAAGAAAAGTAGAGGAAATCCAGTAAAGGTTTAATCCAGCTGGGAAGTTATAGAAAAGCAGGGTAAATACAACAGTCATAATCGTAGCTGATGTACTTGATTGCTTTTGTGCAGCTGGGTCTACCACCTTGTGTTTGTTCATCATAGCAGAACACTTCTGCTGAAGGAACATAAGTCCTCCGTTTATGAATGGAAGCAGGTGGAACTCTGTACCGAAGAAAAAGACCGGGTAGCTCCAAGAAAATAGAACGTCTGGTGCTGAAAGGTTGTTGATCCATCCAGTGATAAAGCTTGTTCCTCTAAGTGCGAAAGTCGAGCGTAATAGATCAAACATACCAATCAAAAATGGCATCTGTATGACCATTGGTAGGCAGCTAGAAAAAGGATTAACCTTTTTATCTTTGTAAAGCTGCATAACCTCTAGATTTCCACGCTTTGGATCTTTTTCGTAGCGCTTTTTAATTGCTGTAACTTGTGGCTGTATCATCTGCATTCGTGACATGGAACGCATAGACCAGTTGTTTAGAGGGTATAGGATAACCTTAAGTACGATCGTTAATAGGATAATGCTAAGACCCCAAGACTTGCTGAAGTTGTAGAAAAACTTCATAATTGCAAATAGGAATTTCGCAAATGGCTCCGAAATAAAGGTGAACCACCCATGGAATGTTTGTGCGGCAGCATAGTCCGGCTTATAGCCTGTTTGGGTGTTTTCAAAGGCCTTGTCAACTGCTGCAAAGACATTATGGTCAAATGGACCACCAAATAGTCTAAACTGAAGAGGTTTTGAGGACTGCTTTAAAGGCATTTTAATGATGTAGCCTGGGTATTTATCAGCAGGGTACAAGTTGTTCTTTGCATCGATGATAGTAAGTCTTGTAGGGTCAACAGAGCCAGGTATGTGAGCTGCTGCAAATCCATCTGGGACTTCTGTTAAAGGGTCTAAAATCAAGCCGAAGAAGCCATTTGCATTACAAACCCAGTCTGGTGTGATCCCTTTCACAACAGCGGAATCTTTTGGAAGCTTGAGTTTCTGAACAACAGTTTTTTGGTTGCGGTCATAACGGTACTTGATGTCTGGAGTGGCAGAGTTTGAGCTCATGATTTCAGCTTCAGGGACTCCAGAGGTTAAATATAGCCCTCTTGCGTCACCTTCAATACGGATATCCATTTGAAGGGTATAAGGAACCATTTCATTTTGAGCTTTTGCAAAATAGTATGTCTTGATGATTCTTCTGCTATTTTGAGATAGCTCGAACTCGATAAGGTCTTTTTCAAGACGTCTTAACTTATATTGCTTTTGGGCAAGTGACGGGTCGTCTTCTGATACAACGTTAAGGCCGTAAAGTCTTGGTGGGGTCTCAAAATTCTTTTTTCGAGACGCTCCTTCTAAGTCCCTTCTTAGCATTGGCATATAGCCACCAAAATGTGGACTTTGGCTGCTTTTTGATCCAGCTGCTAGATAGGGCTGTGTAGGGAAATAAGCATTTGCAGGATATCTTGTCTGTATTTTCTTATCGATTCCAATAGGAAGAACAACACTTTTTGTGTTTTCACTCGATTTGAAAGGAAGGTTAAGCTCAGCAATTGCTCCTCCAAAATTTGAGAATACAACTTGTTGATATTCATTTTCTATTACATAGAACTGCTCGTCTTTAATGGACTGAGAAGGGCTTTGAATCGTTGAAAAAGTTGTGACTTTAGAAAATGCTGGTACATCTGATAGTGCTAATAGCTTACTTGAACCTGGATTAAAGAAGCCTACTGGCTGAAAGTGTCCTTGGTGTTTGTATAGGACAACAGCTGGTCCTTCTGGCATATCACCTGGGAAACGTAACTTATTGTTTTCAAACATGCCAAGAGAAACAAATGCTTCCTGGTTGTCTTTAGAGAAAGATACTGCCTGAACTTCGGAAACTCCAACTTGCGGCAGGTGGTAGGACGTAAATCTAGGTGCATCTGAGCTGGTATAGATAATGGGGGCATCAAAAGAGTTTTTACTTGAAAATTCAACACTCATAAGTGGAGAATTACTTGAATTTGCGTACTTAACATAGAGCTTTTTTGGCAGCTCGTTGTTTTTAGACCTTGGGTATATTAGGTAACTATCCCCAAATCCTAGTCCAAGACCTTCAGATGTGGACCCTTGCATATCGGAAAAGAATTCAACAATTGGTAGGGACGAAAGGTTTGCTGTTTTGCTAGAAACCTCTTGAGAAGAGAGCTGAGGTACTACAGTTTCTATGACTTGATCTGGCTTTGAGGTCTTTGATTTATCACCCATAAAGAAGTGATGCACAAAAAACATAAAAATAGTGAATACGAATATGAGTAGAAAACCTCTTTTATCCATAAAGTCTGTTGCCCCTAATATAATTGGAAGAATAGTTAAAAACTCTTAGGGTAGCAGAAATAACGAATTAGAAAAAGGTAAACCTTATTCCTGGATATTTGACTTCTCTTCTAAGTAAGTCAAAAAGTTTTGAAAGTTTTCCGTATTACGAAGTGTTTCAAGCCAGTCATCTTCAAGAAGGTCTTCGATTTCAGGAAGCGTATCATACTCTTCGGCTTTTCTGACAAAATGCATTGCTTTATCAAGCTGATTTAGCAATGAGTAGAGACAAGCTAGGTGAAAATAGGCATGGGTATTTCCGAGTTTAGCTGCTTGTGTCATTTTGAATTCAGCATCTTTAAAGAATTGCTGCTTTTCATATTCATCGGAAATGCCATCAGCGTATGCAACAAGGCAAAGTGCCCAATCAAGTAGAAGTTGGTCATCATCTTCTTCTCTTTTGTGGGCAAGTCTATAGTGATGTAGTGCTTTTGCAAATAGATTGGCATCGAGCTCGAGTTCTGCACTATGTGAAAGACAGCTTGCTAAATGGTAATGAATTTTAGGGTATTCTGGGTCTACCATTAGTACATGGTTAAGCACTTCTAACGCGTTGCTATAGAGCTCTTTATCTTCTTTTGTGGTAGCAAGAGCTTCGAGGGTTAAACCGTAATGGAAGAGCCAGTCAGGATGCAAATAGATTGCATTCTTTTGCAGGTTAATGGCTTGTTCAAAGTAAGATTTTGCGATCTCAAGTGTCTTCTCATTACTTGTAAATTCGGCAAATTTATAAAGAGAAAACGCGTAGTCAAAGTAATAAAGACTATTTCCTTGAATCGCGATAGCTTTCTGATAAAATTTGTGAGCTCTTTCAAAGACTTGGTTATTGTCCTCAATAAGACCAATTTTTGTGAAAGTATATGCAAGAGCATGCCAAAGTCTATGGTATGTTCTGTCAATAGAAAGTCCTTCTTGGAACTTTTCAATCGCTTGGTAATAGTAATCTACATCGCCAAAGTATACACCCAAGCAGAATAAGCAGTACCCATAGGAATAATAAAATTCAGGGTGCTCTTCTTCTTCTAAAAGCTGTGAAATTTTGTTTTGAGCTTCATAGAGGTTTCCGACCTTATCGTTTAACGTACCAAGAAGAGACAGAGCTTCTGACCACGTTGATATGATGAAGGGGTCATTTGGATCTAAACTAAATGCTCTATGGCACTTTTCTATCGCAGAACGTGCTCTCTTCGGGTCTTGAATCATTTTAGCCGACTGAGTAAGGATCTTTGCCCAGTTAAACCAAAGTTCTGCATCTTTTGACTGCAGCTGGGCTGCAGTTGAGAAACATTCGTTTGCTTGCGTAAAGTGGTCTTCGTCATGAGTAAAGCCGTAAAGAGAAGAAAGTGCGTGAGAGAGGTGCATCCAGCTGTCAAATGAAGATATCGAAATAGAAACAGCGTTTTTGTAGCAGTTGATAGACTGTATAAAATAGCGCAAATCATTCATTTTAAAGCCAAGCTCTAAGCAAATATGGCCAAAGTCGTGCCAGAACTCAATAGGCTGGTCGTTTTGCGTAACTTGAGCTTTTTGATAGGCTTCAAGTGCGATCTTCATGTCAGAAGGCTCTTTAGTCCTTTTTGAAATATTGCTCCATACATTTGCATAATTCCAGTGGAGGTCTGCAAGCACATCTTCTGCTTGTCCTTTTGATATGGATAAAGCTTTTTTATACTTCGTTTCTGACTCTAATAGATAGTGGTGCTCTTCAGTAATTTTTCCAAGAGTATAAAGTGCGCTTCCCCAAGCTTGCCAAGCCTCGAAATAACTCGGGTTAATTTGGACTGCTGCCTTAAATCTTTTTGCAGCAAGTTGCAAAAATTTTTCCTTACCTTTTTCGGTGCTAAATTCGAGAAGTGATAAGCCTTGATTAAACAGCAATGATGTGTTTTGCGGGTCGAGCTGAAGAGATAAATCAAAGAACTGGATGCCAGAGCTATCACCGTGCAGAAGTTTCAATTCACCTTGCTTAAAAAACGATTCGCCGATCCTTTTATCATGCGCAGATTTTTGCTGCATTTTATTCTGGAACGCAATCGAGTATTTAGCTTTAAAGTTCTGCTTTTTAGGAGTTTGGCAGTGATTCTTCATGCTAGTATTTGCAAGGGGATTTTGGGTCATCAAAAGCCTTCAATATGTCGAAGATTATTAAACCTGGTGATTATAGAAAAGCCTCAGATTTTATACAATGGGCCTAGATTTTTTAACGGCTTACAAAAATATATTATGATATTTGAAACTTGTTCTATCTACTTAAAATAAGAATTTTACCAGATTGATACTTAACATAAATTTAAAAAAGAGTTGGAAAATTGTAAAAGGGATGTATCAAAAATTTATAATGAGATATTAAAGAATAAATAATCAGTATTCAGGATAGTCATGTTTCAGTATAGAAGACTTGTTAAAATGGCAGATACAGATGCATCTGGGGTCATTTATTTCGCAAATGTTCAAATAATAGCGCTGGAGGCTTTTGAAGAATATCTCTCTAGATATGGGTTTGACTTGGGTGTTGAAATAGAGAAAGGAGACTTCCTTTTTCCTATTGTACACACAGAAGCTGATTATCTGTCTCCAGTAACAGTTGGTGATGAGGTCAACGTAAACCTTTCTTTAGAGAAAGTTGGTAACTCTTCCTTTACGATGAAGTATGAAATCCATTCTATGAAGAATGATATGACACTTGCGACTGTTAAAATGACGCATGTGGCAATGTGCAAAGAAACAAAAAAATCTATGAGGGTTCCTCAAGAGTTAATAGCACTTTTTAGCAGGCTCTCGTAAGCCAGATTAGAAAATTTATCCCTGATCCTTTTTGTCACTTTCATGTGTATCTTTTGGCCTTCTGGCCAAGGGAGAAAGTATTTAGGAATCTTATAACCCGGTAGAAATCTTCTCAGATGCTCCTTAAGCGGTTCTTTTTCTATGTGGTTACTTGTTTTGATGAATGCAACTGCGATCCTACCGTACTCTCTGTTTGAAATAGAGGTGACAATGGCATAGCTTACGCCTTCAAATAAATTAAGATGTTGCTCAATTTCTTCTGGATAAATGTTTTCACCACCGCTTATGAACATAGAGTCCATTCTTCTTTTAATAGTAAGCCCGTAGTCTTCTGAATAGGATCCAATATCTTTTGTATTAAAAGGCTCTTTTTCTCTAGCAACAAGTCCAGTGCTTTTATCTAGATAGCCACTGAAGAGTGTTTTACCTGAGACTAAGATTTCACCCTTTTCTGTAAGGGTAAGTTTTCTATAAGGTAGGGTAAACCCTGAGGATTTTATCTGGTTGATACTTCTGACTTTATTTAGAGTAATTGTGGAGCTCATTTCACTCATGCCATAACTTAGGTAAATAGGGAGCTTTAAATGGTATGCCTTTTTTAAGATGACATCTTCTGTACTGCTACCTCCAAGGAGTACAGCTTTTAGTGAGGGGACAGTTGTTTTCCAGTCTAATAGGAGTCTTGTAAGTTGCGTTGAGACTAAAGACACATGCGTTATTGCTTTTTTGCTTATCGAAAAGTATAGATCTTTTGTGTTTCCAAAGACAACGCAAGCTCCTTTCATAAAACATCTATACAAAATTGATAGCCCAGCGACGTGTGAAAGAGGCAAGGTAATAAAGTATCTCGAGTGTTCATTAAGGTCTAGTTGATCAACAATTCCTTTAGCGCTTAAAATGTGGTTTTCAAGACCTAAGGCAACAACCTTTTCTTTTCCTGAAGAGCCGGATGTGAAGAGGTAAGTAGCAATACCCTCTGTATAAGGTTTTTGCTCTGTTTTGATTTTTTTAAAAAGCAATCTGCCATTTTTATCACAGAAGTAAACGCAGTCTATTCCAAGTTCTTTTAGCTTTTTTTCCTGAGCTTCTTTTGGTTCCTTGGGGTTTAGAAGTACGACTTGTTTTCCCTTTAGTAGGAGGGCAAAATAGCACATAACAATGTTGGGATTAAGATCTGCGACTAGTCCAATTTTAGTGCCAGTAGGAGGCACTTCGAACTCTTCAACCATTTTCCTAAGCTTTTTGTATGTAAGCTTAGATGTTTCTGATTCAATAGCGATCTTGTTATCTTGTGCATGACTGAAAAGATCTAATATCTGTTTCATAGATAAGCTCTGTTAGTTCTGGATCTAGTTTGAGATCATTCCTTATGGGTGATCTATCAAAGAGTTTGCTTGTGTCAAGTCCATGGAAGTTACTAGGGGAGTACCATTTTGCAAGTTTTGTGATGTGAGCAAGACCAAGATTAGATTCATAAGTAGAGGAAAAGATGAACTCTAGTTTTCTTTTGTTTACAGCCTCTATAAATCGGTCGTCTTTAAGTATTACCATATCTAACATAGGTTTGATGACACAGGCCTTGATGTTTGGGATTTGCAGAAGCTTTTCCAGAGGGTATATTCGAATGGATTCATCAAGAGCAAATTTTACAGGATGCTTGATTTTTCTAAGATCAAAAGGGTTTTGAGTCGGCTCTTCGATGTAATCGATCTTCTCACAATCTACTGCATTGCAAAATTGATTGATCATATCCAAATCAAAGCTCTGATTGAAATCGATACGGAATCTGGAGTAGTTAGATACAAGGCTGCATGCCTCTTTAAAAAACTTAGCGCACTTATTTGCCTCAAAACCGCCGAGTTTGATTTTGATCCGCGTGGCATCACTGTTCCTTTTGATTTCATTTAACATCTCATCAAAGCTGCCGTGAACATACTTACAGATTTTTACCTCGGTAAAGGTTGCATCAAATTGTTGACATAGGCAGTGGATGGCAAACTGGTTCGAAGGGCATAGCTTAGGCAAAAGATCAAGAGGCTGTAAGAGCTTTGCTCCTGCAGTCTCAAGCTCATTTAAGGCTGTTTGAGAGCTTTCTGTAGAAAATCCGGGCAAAGGGGCAGATTCGGCGAAATAAGCCTTATTTTGCCCGTCTATAGCTTTAATCACAGTTCCTGATCTTGCCTCTAGAAGTCCAGATTTAAGCTTGAGGGGAGATTCCAAAGGGCAGGTATAGCGGTAGAGCTTTACATTTGTAAAGGTCATATGAAAGCGCCGAGGCAAAAAAGTAGAGTATAAGGGACGATGAGTTTTGCTGTACTTGCAAGAGTGGCGTTTAGTGTTTTTGGATCATTGTAGGTGAAAATATGCTTAATAAGAGGCACTGCAAACAGCATGACAAGTGATGCTAGGATGCAAAAATAGTGGGCTCCTGTATAAAACACGTACAAGATAGGAATAAAAAAGGTCGCAATAATCATCACGGTGTAGTGGATTTTAGCAAATTTTTTACCAAAACGGACAGGAAGTGTTTTTTTAGATGCGAGCTTATCTTCAGCAATATCTCTTAAATTGTTTACAGTGATCACTGCAACTCCGAGTAGTCCTGGAGCAAACGAAGCAATGAAAGCTGCGGCATCGAAATGCAGGGTTTGTAGATAGAAAGTGAAAATTGTTGCAACAGGTCCGTAAAAAACTAGTACGAACACATCACCAAGCCCAAGGTATGCAAGAGGCATGGGTCCTGCTGTATAAAGCAGGCTGAAAAGAATGCAAATGCTTCCCACAACTAAAAGAATGACTCCTCCTCTCATAGTGAGGATAATAGAAGCAATAGCTGCTATCGAAAAACAAAGAATAAAAGCTGTTTTCATGGCCTTTTTAGAAACAAGGCCAGACTGCAGAACCTTCATGGTTCCTTTTCTGCTCTCTTTATCAGCTCCTTTTAGATAGTCAAAGTAGTCGTTACTGTAGTTCGTGCCGACTTGGATCATAAGAGCGCCAAGGAGTGTCCAAAAAAATACAAGCAGGTTAAATGAACCTGCTTGTATAGCTAGACTTGTTCCAATCAAGATTGGCGCAAGACCTATTGTAAGTGTTTTTGGTCTTGCTGCGTATATCCAGAGTTTAGCGCTACTCATTTATTACGCTCTTTTTGGGAACTTACTAAAATTCGGTACACGTTTTTCAAGAAAAGCGCTGTGACCTTCTTGAGCTTCTTCTGTCATGTAGTAAAGCATAGTTGCATTACCAGCGAGTTCTTGAAGGCCTGATTGACCATCACAGTCAGCATTGAAAGATGCTTTTAGACATCTTAGTGCAATTGGTGAGTTGCGTAAAATTTCTTTGCACCACTGGATTGTAGTTTCTTCAAGTTGCTCTGTAGGAACTACGTGGTTTACAAGTCCCATATCAAGTGCTTGTTTTGCATTGTACTGTCTACATAGAAACCAAATTTCGCGTGCTTTTTTCTGGCCTACGATTCGTGCAAGGTAAGAAGAGCCAAAACCGCCGTCAAATGAACCAACTTTTGGACCTGTTTGACCAAAGACTGCATTTTCAGATGCAATTGTTAGATCTGCCATGAGATGTAGTACGTGGCCGCCACCTATTGCATATCCAGCTACCATAGCGATGATAGGCTTTGGGCAAGTTCTCATTTGTCTTTGAAAATCGAGTACATTTAATCTGTGCACGCCTTCATCATCAGCATATCCAGCTTCACCACGGATTCTTTGATCTCCACCTGAGCAAAATGCACGAGTGCCTTCTCCTGTTAAAATCACAACACCAACCTTGCTGTCATTTCTTGCATCATGAAGTGCATGCATCATCTCTTCAACTGTAAGAGGTCTAAACGCATTTAGTACCTCAGGTCGGTTAATAGTGATTTTCGCGATGCCTTCTGATTTTTGATACTTTATATCTTCATACTTAAAGCAATCTTTCCATACGATATTTGACATTAGATACCTCTTTAATAAAGTGAGTTACTGTTTGCGCGCATGTCCTAGGATTTTCAATGTGAATCGCATGACCCGCATTTGGAAGAACATCCCTACTTATAGTTTCAGGCAGTTTTTTATAGAGTTTTGTATATTTTTTGTCACTAATTCCGCTTAAGAATAGAAAAGATGTTTTTGTGATTTCTAAAAATGGAAGGAAACTTTTTTGTTTGGTGATGCTTAGGGCGCTCATTACAACTGCAAGATCATACGGACAATTCTTTTTTCTTTGATTTATGGTCCTTTCATAATCTAAAGAAGAAAAAAGATCTTGTGCATACCACCTTTCTAGAAATTCTTGGATTGAACCATGTTTAAGAAGTTCGATCCACTTCTTTTCTGATAGAAGCTTTTGAGAGTGCTCTGCAATTGAAAGCCCGTAATGAGCAGAAAGAACCACACAAGATAAAACGCGAGAAGCTCTCTCTTTTGCATACTGTAAGAGAACTCTGCCACCCATAGAGTACCCAACAAAGTGGGTTTTACTGATCTTTAAATGATCAAGTATTGAATCGATTTCATCTAAGAGTGAATTAAAATCAGGTGTACCAGATAGTTTTGACTTTCCGTGACCAGGCAAGTCAATCAAGAGCATATTGAAATCTGTGCCAATTTCACTACAAAGAGCAGTAAAATCTAAAGAAGATCCTAAAAATCCGTGAAGAAAAACAATAGTGTGTTCTTTTTTGTGATTATTGTACGTGTAATCTAGCATAAGACTGCTTTTTTTAACTTTAGAGCGTCAAATATTTTAGCTCTTTCTTCTGTGCTGCTAGTTGCATCGACTTTCATTTCAATGATGCTATGAGATGAGCTTTCTATTGCATCATGAATCGCTACGGATGCATCTCTTACTGTGTGAGCTTTGGTGTAATTTACATTAAAAAGCTTTTCTACAGCTGAAAAAGAAAGGTTATGCGGGGTTTCGAAAAACTCCTCATAAATGTCCTTTTCCTTGTAGATGGGAAGATTTCTAAAAATGCAGCCACCATTATTGTTAATCACTAAAATTGTTACGGGAGGGATATTTTTTCCAAGCAGCGAAAGGGCTGTCATATCATGAAGGAAAGTAAGATCTCCCACTATTGCAAAAGTTGGTTTTTTACTGGCTTTTGCAATGCCAATAACGGTTGAGATATTTCCATCTATTCCTGATACGCCTCTATTGCCATAGATATGATGGACCCCTTTCATAGGATGGAAAAAATCGTGAGCGTCTCTTATAGGCATACTATTTGCAATAAAGACATTATGGTTTGAGAGATTAACTTCAGAAAGGTAATGAAAAAGCCAAGGCTCATTTATATGTATTTCTGCGTCTTTAGACCCTAAAGCTAGCTCTTTAGCTGCTTTTGCAGATGACTCTGCTTTTTCCCAAGCTTCTTTGAAGTTGCTAGTCTGCTTTTCATTCAACTGACTTGTAATAGTCTTGCAAAATGAATCAGTGGTTTCAAGGAACTCATGGGTAGTTAGGCTGAATGGATCTTCGGTCTTTTCATAAGGGCTAACGTGTACATACTGTTGTGGCTTGCTTGAGGATAAGAATGAGTATAAATGCTTAGATACAAACGATCCTCCAAAGTGAATGACTATTTCTGGTTTGTGATCAGTACATAAAACAGTCGACTTAAAAATAAGGGAGCCGTGAGCAACTACGTCCTCTTGATAAGAGGCTTTGTGGTGGTTTGATAGTATATCACAAAAGATAGGGGCATTTAGCTTTTCAGAAAGGTTGCAAACCTTTTGAAAGCTTTCGCTGTCCATAGAATCAAGTCCGCAAATAATGAATACCTTATCGGATCTATTAAGCTCTTTAATCAGCGTTTTATATTCAGATGCTGGAATACTTTTCTCTGGATATACGTACTTTTTTACGGGCTTTTGCAGGAATTCGAGACTGTCTTGATGATGGTCATCTTGATCAGATAAAAAAGGTTCTCTAAACATGAAGTTTAAATGAACAGGTCCAATGGGACTTCTTGATGCTTGCAGGGCATATGAAATTTGGTTTTGCATAGCTTTCATTGGAGTAAATGGATCGATAGCTTGGAAGCTTCTTGAACTCCTTACAAAGTTTGCAAACATATTGATTTGATTTGTTGCTTGGTTCGCGCCACAATGTAGAAGTTCTACAGGTCTATCTGCTGTTAAAACGATAAGAGGAACCATGCTTTCATAAGCTTCCATGATAGCTGGAAGAAGGTTGGCTGTTGCAGTTCCTGAAGTGACGATAATAGCAACAGGCTTTTTAACAGCTTTTGCATAACCTAGAGCGTAGTAGGCAAGAGATCTCTCGTCAAAATGTACTGTGTATGAGCAGTTTTTATTTTTCGCAACAGAGCTTGTAAGGGGAGTAGACCTTGATCCAGGTGCAATACAAAAGTGAGCTACATCATGATGTAGCAATTCTTGAATAATTGTCTCTGCCCACTTTTGGGTAAGAAATGGATTCTCTTTTTGCATATGCTTTCTTATTCGAAATAAACTGTGAAATTTTGTAATCAAGCTCTTCCCACTCTTTAGTAGGATCAGAGCCATTCACAATACCTCCACCAGAAAAAAGAACCAAGCGTGTTTTTTGGATAAATGCGCTTCTTATTCCTACGAAAAATTCAGATTTTTCTGGAGAAATCCACCCTAAAGGAGAAGCGTAATAGCCTCTAAAGAAAAGTTCATTTTCTTGGATAAATGTAAGTGCCAAATCTGTAGGGGTTCCACCCATAGCTGGAGTTGGATGGAAAGTTTCTATTAGATCTTTATCAGAATATTCCTCTTTAAGAAGACCTGTAAATGAGTCATATAAATGCTGTACAGTTGATGTTTTGGAAACCTTTGTTTTGTCGTCTCTTGAATAGCTTTCACATAACTTAGGAAGCGCTTTATCAAAAAAATGAGAAACAAAAGTAAACTCTCTTGCTTCTTTATTGTTATGTTTAAGCTCTTCACATAAAGAGTGATCTTCATGTTCTGTTTGGCCTCTTGGACGTGTTCCAGCAACAGCTTCGGTGGAGATGTTTCGTCCTTCTCGTGTGTAGAGCTTTTCAGGCGTAGCTCCTAAAAAGGCTGTGTCTTTACATGGTATCCATGCAAACAAGGTAGAATTCAGGGCACTATCGGAGAGTTTTTTTAATACTTCAAAGGGATCCACATTTTCTCTGAAAGAGAAATAGGAACTTCTTGAAAGCACGACTTTCTGAAGAGGGGTTCTATCAAATGTATCTAAAGCTTTTTGAACAAGAGTACACCAATTTGTGTAGTTTGGTAGATCCACTCTATCCATAAAGTTGCTCTCAAAGCTCTTCACAGATTTTGTAGTAAACTTTAGTCTTTCAAGTAGTGATTCTATGTGTTTGGTGATATTCTCTTGATTCTTAAGAATATGCAGACTGATGGTGCATATTCCTTTGTTATCCAACTGTAGCTCAACTTCAGGAAGAAAAAATCCAGGTTTTGTAAAGTTATTCCAGATATTGTAGGAAGTGATGTCTTTTGAAAAGTAGCATCCACCAAAAAGTTGGGGGAAGTGGCCTAAACCTCTTTTTTTACACTCGATTTTTGGCACAGAGTCACAGCTGTACATTGATGAAAGAGCAATATGTGTTTTATTGCCTTCCTTGTTTTTCCATAAAAGAAGGGGATAAAGAGACTGCGAAGAAAGCCAATCAATAGGATCTTCAAACTTAAAAGTAGTTTCAATTTTATAAAAAGAAAGATCTTGGTCGTTAAGTTTATAGGTCCAAAGTTGCTCGTTTGTTGGAGTCGTTTCAAGAAGCTTTTTTGATGCTGCGTGTATGCTCATATCGCTTAATTTGACTCCTTTATCCCATGATAAAGAGTAGCAATCCCAAACGTTAATGGGATGGCTTTTGCCTTTGTAAACCCATTTTCAAGCATTCTATCGCAAAAAGAGCTACCATATGGAAATGATTCTATTGTTTTATTTAGATAAGTATAGGCCTTTGCATTTTTAGAGAGGAGTTTTCCAATTTTTGGAAGAACATTTCGTAAATAGAATAAGTAAAGACTGCGAAACCATCGTGTTTTAGGAAGAGAAAACTCTAAAATGTATGCTTCTCCTCCAGGCTTCAAGATTCGAATCATCTCTGAAAAACAGAAGTCGATATCCGTTACATTACGTATTCCAAAAGACATTGTAAGAGCGTCAAAAGAAGATTCTTCGTATGGAATCTTTAGAGCGCTTGCACATTTAAAGTGAACTCTGTCTTTAAAAGGAAATTTTCTCACTTTCTTTTTCGCAATGTTTAGCATACCTTCTGACAGATCGATTCCCACCGCACTTTCAATATTTCTTCTTTTCTTAAGAAGGGTGAAAAGCTGGTCTCCTGTTCCTGTTGCTAAATCGATCAGAGAAATTGACCTTTCTTTGTTAAGAAAAGGCCTGATACGTGCTCTCCAATACTTATCTATTCCAAAGGAAAGTATTGTATTAAGGATGTCGTAAGTCGATGATACTTCATTGAATAGTTGTTGGATGTTTTCTCTAGATAGAGGAGCTTTAATAGATGTGTCTCGTGTTTGCATTTACAATCGAACTTAGTGATGAAAAAGGTCCTTTTATCAAAGCCAGAAGTATAAATGCAAACACAAAAAGAGAACTTAGTGTGTAGACTTATTGAACTTACGAGTCGAAATTCATGTCTAAACTAAGCTCAAGGTTGGCGTTTTTATCTTCTTCTGTAAAAATGCCTGCCTTCAAACTTCCGCTTGCAAAATCACCAAAAGTTTTCCACTCAGTCTTGTCTTGGCTGAATCTAAAGCTACATAGTTCAATGATTTCTCTTAGACTCTCTTTATTGAAGTCTTCTTCAGTAAGATCTTTTGGATATTGAACTAGAACGTAGAATGGTGATTTTACGACCACATTTCCAAGATCATCTTTTCTATCAAAATCAAAGATCTCGCCCGAAGCAGTTATCTTTAGAGGAAAGGTTGCGCCTTCTCTAAACTTAAGAATGATACTTTCCCGATCTTTTGAGAAAAGTTCGTTAAAGCTTGTTTGATCAAGTTGGTCTATTTCATATTCATTGTTTTCAAAACTGAATAGTGAAGCGGATAGTGCGATGCCTATTGTAGCAAGGACTCTTGTGATATTTGATTTCATTGCCAACCTCCGATGTTTAAGTTTCGTGGCGCAATTAGTCTAAGAGTCCTTTGGCTTTAATAGCTAGCTCAAGATTTTCTTTTTCTATCCACTTCTTTTAAGTGTCTTTTTCTAAGACGAATAAAATTAGGAGTGACTTCGATAAGTTCATCATCATCGATGTAATCAATAGCTCTTTCAAGAATGAACTCCCTTGCAGGGATGATTTGTACGTTCTCATCTGTTCCTGAAGCTCTGACGTTTGTAAGCTGTTTCTCTCTTGTGATGTTTACAACTAGGTCATTGTCTCGTTTGTGCTCACCAACAACCATTCCCTCATAAACATCTTGTGTTGGCTTAACAAAGATAATGCCACGGTCTTGAAGATTGAAAATAGCGTAAGGGGTTGCTTTTCCTTGTGCTTGTGAAATCAGAACTCCTTTAGTTCTTCCAGGAATAGTCCCTTTCCAAGGAGTGTACTCGTGGAAAACAGAAGTTAGGATTCCTTCACCTTTTGTCTCTGTTAGGAAATCGTTTCTATAACCCATCAAGCCTCTTGTCGGGATAAGAAATTCAAGACTGGTAATTCCATGTTCATTTGTGCTGAGTGCTTGCATTTCACCTTTTCTTCGTGAAAGCTCTTCGATTACACCACCAGAAAATTCTTCTCTTACTTCTATATGTGCAGTTTCTAAGGGCTCATGTCTTACATTGTCAATTTCTTTAACGATAACTTGTGGCTTTGAGATGCAGAACTCGTAATCTTCTCTTCTCATTGCTTCAATAAGAATGGCAAGGTGTAGCTCACCTCTACCGCAAACTTTAATCGCGTCTTCTTTTCCAGCAATCTCTTCGATTTTAAGAGAAATATTAGCCTTTTTCTCTTTCAAAAGCCTGTCTTTAATCTTATTCATTGTGACGTGCTTACCGTCTTTACCAACGAAAGGACCACTGTTTACCATGAATTCAATGGAAACAGTAGGTTCAGTTAAGCTAATAGAGGGGAGTTGGGCGATGTTGTCTCTTGTGCAAAGAGTGTCTCCGATCATAATTTCAGGAGCACCAGAAATACTTACAATGTCACCAACATACGCTTCTTCTACTTCGACTTTTTCAAGGCCAAGATAGTTTTCGATTCTAGTTACTTTGTAGTCTGTAGGGTGTCCATTTGCATCAACAACAACAAAAGGATTTCCCTTTTTTATCGTTCCTTCAAGAATTCGGCCTGTAGCTTGTCTACCTACGTAGTCGTCGTATGATAGTGTGCTAGCCTGCATCAAGAAAGGTAAGTCTGCATTGCCGGCTGGAGCTGGTACTTTGTCGAGAATAAGCTCAAAAAGAGGTCTCATATCTGTTCTTGGGTCACCAACTTCTTTCATTGCAAATCCCATCACGCCTGAAGCATAACAATATGGGAAGTCTAGCTGCTCATCATTAGCGCCAAGTTCAACGAATAAATCGAAAGTTTTGTTTAATGCGTGGTCTGGGTTTGCATGCGGCTTGTCAATTTTGTTTAATACAACAATAGGGTTCAAGTTCATCTTCAACGCTTGAGACAATACAAAGCGTGTTTGTGGCTTTGGACCTTCTTGAGCGTCAATAAGAAGTAGAACGCTGTTAACCATTCCAAGAATACGCTCAACTTCTCCAGAGAAGTCTGCGTGTCCAGGAGTATCAATAATGTTGATTTTAGTGTCTTCGAAATGCAAACAGGTATGCTTTGCAAAAATCGTGATGCCTCGTTCTTTTTCTTGATCATAGCTGTCCATAGCTCTTTCAGGGACGTGTTCATTATCTCTAAAAATATTACTTTGCTGCAAAAGAGCATCAAGCATTGTGGTCTTGCCATGGTCGATGTGAGCGATGATGGCGATGTTTCTGATTTCTTCTTTGGATTGTTTGTTCATAACTTCTTACGGCTGTATTAAATAAGAATTAGTATAGATAGAAATTATTCGTAAGTCAATGAGCTTTCTCGAATAATTCAATAAGATGCAGCTTGAGGCTCTTTACAGGCGCTCAGGGTGGTGAATTCTTTGTTTTATTTAAGTATTAATCTATTGCTTTTAAAAAAATGCAAGGTTAACCTTTAACGCCATAATTGCTGCATTAGCAAGGTTTTACTTCAATAAAAACTTTGAGAAAAAGCAGCTTTAGTTATAGTGAAGCTTAGGAGGCGGGCAATGGAAAGTTGTCAAAACGTCAACCTTCTTCAAAAAGAAGGTAGTGGTTCTAGCTCTGATGCTTTCAAGACAAGAAGACTAGACCGTCTTCTTGCTGAGCAAATAGATAAGGCTTTTCATAAGCAAACGGCGCAAGTGTGTCTAGAGAATCTTGCTAAGATCGCTTCTGAACACTCTCCCATAGATCTTGCAAATGCTGTTTCTATGCTTCCCTCAAGCCTAAGGCCTATTCTTTTTGAAAACTTTACTACTATCACCCGAAAAGTTGAATTCATTCTTAACACAGATAGCTCAACTCGTATTGCCGTATTTCGTTATATCAGCGACTATGAAACAAAAAAGCTACTTGAGGAAATGACTTCTCAGGATGCTGTATTCCTGCTAGACGACATGTCAGAAAGAAGGTACAGAAGAATTCTGGAGCTTCTAGATCAGGAAAAAGTAGAAGCTATCAAAGAGCATAAGCAACACTCAAGAAATAGTGCTGGCAGACTTATGAGCAATGAGTACTTTTCCTTTAATGGGGAGATGACTGTTGCAGAGGTTGCAGAAGTGATCAAAGAGAATCCTGGGATTGAATTTACAAGGATTCTTTTTGTTACGGATTTTGATCAAAAACTTCTTGGTTTCATTACATCAAGGCATTTGATAGTGAACCCTCCTTACGTAAAGCTAAAAGAGATGCTAAGTCCAGTTTGCAACACCGTAACGCCAGACGCAACTAGAGAAGAAGTTGTTGATGTAATGCAGCGCTACAAAGTTGCCGCTTTGCCAGTTGTTGACGAGTCACATAGAATGCTTGGTGCAATTGGTTATGATGATGTGATGGAGGCTATGGAAGATATTGCTGATGAAACAATGGCTTGTATGGCAGGTACTGGTGAAAATGTAAGAGAGCCAGAGTCTGTGATAAAGCGATTTTTCTGCAGAGCTCCTTGGCTTATCGTTACACTCCTCGCAGGCCTTTTAAATATGTCTGTTATGAACGTGTTTCAGCAGTATGAAGGTATCTTTTTAACTTTTGTATTTTTCTTTGTTCCTTTGGTTACAGGGATGTCTGGAAATATTGGACTTCAGTGTAGTACAGTCCTTGTAAGAAATATGGCTCTTGGGCTGCTTACACAAGCAACAAAAAAAGAAGTGATTCGTAGTGAACTTTATCTCGGCTTTTTGAATGGAGCTGTTTTTGGGGTGCTTTCTGGGTTCTTTGTTTTCTGTCTAAATATTCAAGGAATAACTGTAATGACAGCGAGTCCCGTAGTAGTGGGGCTAATTGTCGGAGTAGGGCTATTTGGAGCCTGTATAACTGGCACTCTTCTCGGTGTCTTTTCACCTCTTGCTTTTTCAAGGTTTGGGGTCGATCCAGCCGTTGCCTCAGGGCCGATTGTGACGGCTTTCAATGACTTTCTTTCAATGACGATTTATTTTGTAATTGCTATATTATTAAGCAACGTTTTTATGGTATAATCCAGTCTAAAAATTAGATCTTGGAAAAGCTTGCTATTTTGATACGGCTGAACTATATTCCTAGCTTTGGAACAGCTGATGGCGGGTATGGCTTCTAATAGAAATCGTAGGATTCCTAAGAACTATCAAGGTCAAAAACCAACCGGAAGACAAATTAAAGACTTGCTCAATCCTCTTCTTGATGAATTGCAAGAGCGAGTAAAAACGCAGCCTGGTGATGTAGTAAATGCATGGCCTGAGCTTGTTGGAGAGAAAATAGCTTCAATGACAGAGGCGGTTTCTTTTCAATCGGGAGTGCTTGTTGTTAAAGTAAGTAATTCAGCTCTTTATAGCCTTCTTGTTTCACATGAAAAAAGAAGAATAGAAGGGCTCCTTAAGAGTTACTTTCCAACACTCACTATTAATAAAATCCAGTTTCGCATAAGGTAGTGAAGACAAACCTAAAAGAGATATAAGGTATGACGACAATGTCGGATAAGAAAGATTACGATGCCAGTTCAATTACTGTGCTTGAAGGTCTTCAGGCAGTTAGAGAAAGACCTGGAATGTACATCGGTGATACAGCCTCAAACGGTCTGCATCAACTTGTATATGAGGTTGTGGATAACTGTATCGATGAAGCGATGGCAGGCTTTTGTGATAAAATACAGGTCTGCATACATGAAGACAATTCCGTAACTGTTGAAGACAACGGAAGAGGAATTCCTATTGGAAAACATGAAAAAGAATCTAAAAAACAAGGCAGAGAAGTTTCTGCTGTAGAAGTTGTTATGACGATTCTTCACGCAGGTGGTAAGTTCGATAAGAATACTTACAAAGTTTCTGGTGGTCTTCATGGAGTCGGTGTTTCTTGCGTTAACGCACTTTCTAAAGATCTTCATGTTGAAGTCTTTTCTAACGGAAAAGAGCATCATATTGACTTCTCTAGAGGAAAGGTTACAAAGCCTCTTCACAAAGTAGGTGACTCGAAGAAAAGGGGAACTAGAGTTACATTTGTTCCTGACGAAACAATCTTCAACGTAACGACTTATGATTATGATATCTTGTTAAAGAGACTCAGAGAGCTTGCATTCTTAAATAGAGGGATTGAGGTCACTCTTCGCGATGAAAGATCTGCAGAAAGAGATGATATTGCTTTTAGTTACGAAGGTGGAATTTCCTCTTTCGTATCGTATCTAAATGAAAACAAAACACCTTTATTCCCAACTCCTGTTTATATTTCTGGTACGAAAGAACTGCATGATGGACCGATAGAGTTTGAAGTGGCTATGCAGTGGAACGAGTCCTATACCGAATCGATACACTCTTATGTGAACAACATTGCAACAAGACAGGGTGGAACACACCTTACCGGTTTTTCAACGGCTTTAACGAGAGTTTTGAACCAGTATATTAAGAGCAACCAAGTTCTTAAGGGTGATAAAATTTCCATTACAGGTGAAGACCTTAGAGAAGGTCTTACAACTGTACTATCAGTAAAAGTTCCTAACCCTCAGTTTGAAGGACAGACAAAACAGAAGCTTGGAAATAGTGAAGTAGCGTCAGTTGTGCAGTCTATCGTTGGAGAAGAGTTTTCAACGTACCTGCAAGAAAATCCTCAAATAGCAAAAACGATTATTGAGAAAGCTGCACTTGCTGCTCAAGCAAGAGAAGCTGCTAGAAAAGCAAGAGAGCTTACTTTAAGAAAGTCCGCGCTAGATAGCGGTAGGCTTCCAGGTAAGCTTACTGACTGCCAAGAAAGAGATCCAACACTTTGCGAGATATACATTGTAGAGGGAGACTCTGCGGGTGGATCTGCAAAATCAGGTAGAGACAGACGTTTCCAAGCGATTTTGCCGATACGAGGTAAGATTTTAAACGTTGAAAAATCTAGACTTGAAAAGGTTTTAAAGAACGAAGAAATTGGACATATGATTTCAGCGTTTGGTTGCGGGATAGGAAAGAACAATTTCAACATTGAAAAGCTTCGTTATCACAAAATTATTATCATGACGGATGCCGACGTAGATGGATCTCACATTAGAACACTTCTTTTAACGTTCTTTTATAGGCACATGCCATCACTTGTTGAGAATAACTTTATCTACATAGCTCAGCCTCCTCTTTATCGAGTAGCAAGGAAAAAAACCTCAAAATACATTCACTCTGAAAAAGAGATGGATGACTATCTTCTTAAACTTGGTACTAGCGATGTGAACCTCCGTATTGAGGGAAAAGATCAAGTTTTGGAGCAGGATGATGTTGTAGAACTTCTTAAAAGCATTTTAGAAGTAGAACAGCTCATAGGTACTGTTGAGAAGAAGGGTGTTCCGTTCAGAGAGTTTCTAGCGAGCAAAAATGATGAAGGCGTGTATCCTCAGTACATTGTCCACCTTGCTGATTCTGATCGATTTGTTTACACAGATGATGAGTTTGTAGAAATAAAAGAAAAAGACGAAGAGAAGCAAAGGCAAATTCACGAAGAGACACTTCAATCTATTCCTGAAGAGGAACAGACTGAGGAAATGAAAGCATTTCATGTGAAGTCACTACCTTTTGTAGAACTTTATGAAAAAGGCAAGTTAAAGGTGATAAAAGATAAGCTTGATAAGTTTAACTTCTCGTTTGAGCAGTATGCAAAAGCAGATGGAAAGCTTATGGACTTTATCACAGAAGATCTTGTAGAAACACCTGTTTACACTCTTAGAGAAACCATTGAGTTCTTAAGAGAGAATGGAAGAAAAGGTGTAGTGATACAACGTTATAAGGGTCTTGGTGAGATGAACGCTGATCAACTATGGGAAACTACCATGGATCCAACGGTAAGAACATTAATTCAAGTGACGCTGCCAGATGTAGTTGCAGCAGATCACATGTTTACAATGCTTATGGGAGAAGAAGTGAAGCCAAGAAGAGCTTTTATTGAAACCCATGCACTTTCTGTAAAGAACTTAGACATTTAATAAGGAGCGATAACATCCATGTCTTATACCAAAGGTGAAAAGATATTACCTCGTAATGTCGAAGATGAGATGAAGGAAAGTTACCTTCGTTACTCGATGTCTGTCATTATCTCTAGAGCTCTTCCCGACGTACGTGATGGTTTAAAACCTTCGCAAAGAAGAATCTTGTTTGCGATGAGACAATTGAATTTATCTCCTGGAGCGAAACACCGTAAATGCGCAAAGATTTGTGGAGACACCTCTGGTGACTTTCACCCACACGGTGAATCTGTTATATACCCAACGCTTGTAAGGATGGCACAGGGTTGGGTAACAAGATACCCGCTTATCCAAGGTCAAGGTAACTTCGGTTCGGTTGACGGAGATCCACCGGCTGCCATGCGTTATACGGAAGCTCGTCTTACTCGTCCTTCCATGGGTCTTATGGAAGACTTAGATAAGGAAACTGTTGATTATGTTCCTAACTATGATGAGACCAAGAAAGAGCCGACTGTTTTTCCATCTAAATTCCCGAATCTTCTTTGTAACGGTTCTTCTGGTATTGCTGTTGGTATGGCAACAAACATTCCTCCTCACAACCTAAATGAGCTGATTGCTGCGACTCTTCTTGTTATTGATAATCCAGCAACGACAATTGATCAGATCATGGAAGTGATGCCAGCTCCTGACTTTCCAACAGGTGGAGTGATCTGTGGATATAGAGGGATTAAAGAAGCTTACCATACTGGTAGAGGAAAGCTTACTTTAAGAGGCTTGATTCATACAGAAGATAGAGAAGGTAATGATAGACAACGTCTTGTTATCGATGAGATACCATACAACGTGAACAAGTCTAGACTCATTGAAAAGGTAGCAGACCTTATCAATGAAAAGACGATCACAGGTATAGCAGATATTAGAGATGAGTCCGATAAAGACGGAATGCGTATCTCACTTGATCTTAAGCGTGGTGAACTTCCAGATGTGATCATCAATCAGCTTTATAAGTACACTGACATGCAAGTGACTTTTGGCTGTATTATGCTAGCTCTTGATAAGGGTCTTCCAAGAACAATGACGATCAAGCAGATGATCAGTTCTTGGGTTGAGCATAGAATTGATGTTGTAAGAAGACGTACTCGTTATGAACTCAAGAAAGCAGAAGCTAGAGCTCATGTTTTAGAAGGTTATTTAAAAGCACTAGACCATCTTGACGAAGTTGTTAAGTTGATTAGAGCAAGTGACACGAAAGATATAGCAAAGAAGCAACTTGTTGAACGCTTTGAAATGTCCGAGAAACAAGCTACAGCTGTTCTTGAGCTAAGACTTTATCAACTTACAGGCCTTGAAAGAGAGAAAATTGAAAACGAGTTCAGAGAGTTGCAAGAGAAGATTAAGCATCTCAAAGCGATTCTAGCTAGCGAAGGTCTAGTTCGAGACATTATTAAAGAAGAACTTTCTGAAGTTCAAAAACATGAGAAGTCAGAAAGAAAGACAAGGATTACAGCTGCAGAAGGCGAGTTCCAGATGGAAGATTTAATTCCTGATGAACCTGTTTTAATTGCAGTATCTTCCGATGATTATATCAAGCGCATGCCTATTGATTCCTTTAGAGATCAAAGAAGAGGCGGTCAGGGTGTCATTGGTATGGATATGAAGAAAGAGTCTGATCAGCTTAAAGACATCTATGTGGCGTCGACTCATGACAACCTTATGATCTTTACAAGCTACGGTAGATGTTACTGGTTGAAAGTGTGGCAACTGCCAGAAGCTGGTAGACGTTCTAAAGGTAAGCCAATTATTAACTTCCTTGATGGTGTAAGTAAAGATGAGCAAGTAGCTGCAATCTTAAGAGTAAAATCTTTTGAGGAAGAAAATGCTTATATACTTCTTGCTACAAAGCAGGGTGTTGTAAAGAAGACAGCATTAGGTGCTTTTAGCTCTCCAAGAAAGAAGGGTGTTTTTGCAATCAACATCGATGATGGTGATGAGGTGATGGAAGCAAGAATTGTTCATGAAGAAGAGCAAGTAATGCTTTTCACAAAGAATGGTATGGCAGTTCGCTTTGACCAGTCTCAAGTAAGAACAGTTGGAAGAGTCGCAAGAGGCGTTCGAGGAGTATCGCTTAAAGGTGATGATGACAAAGTCGTTTCTTGTGAAGTTGTGAAAGGTGAAGAAGAAACACTTCTTGTTGTTTGTGAACATGGATATGGTAAACGATCAAAAGTAGACCACTTCAGACAGACAAATAGAGGTGGCGTTGGAGTACGATCAATCATCACAAGCAAGCGTAATGGTCACGTTGTTGGAGCTATTAAAGTAACGGATTTAGATAGTGTTGTTATGATGTCAAATCATGGGCAAACACTACGTATCCGAATGGAAGATGTACGCGTAATGGGTAGGTCAACGCAAGGTGTAAGACTTGTGAACCTAAAAGTTGATGATATCCTCGTAGTTGTTCAAAGAATTGAAAACATTCAAGTACAAAGTTCTAAAGAGAGTGAAAAGAAAAGCACATAATTCTGGATTATTTCTCACTCTTGAAGGGGGAGAGGGTAGTGGAAAGACAACTCTTTCCCAAAAGCTCTATGATCATTTGATAGGGAAGGGATGTTCCGTCCTATTAACTAGAGCTCCGGGTGGAACGGAGCTTGGAAAATCTATTAGAGAAATTCTCCTTCATAAAGAATCGATAGAATTGAATAAATTCTCAGAATTGCTTCTCTTTCTTGCAGATAGAGCGCAGCATGTACACGAAGTGATCATGCCTGCTCTAAATAAAGGTCAGATTGTTCTGTGTGACCGTTTCAATGACTCAACAATTGCTTATCAGGGGGCTGCTAGAGATTCTTTTTCTCCTACCTATGTTGAAGAATTATGTCTATTCGCAACGGAAAATCTTGTTCCTGATCTTACATTTTACTTAGATCTAGACCCAAAGGTTGGGTTAAAAAGAGCGAATGATGCCATATTGAAAGATGGAAAAAACTCATATGATCGCCTTGAAAAAGAAGAGCTGGTTTTTCATAAGAAAGTGAGAGATGGTTATCTTAGTCTTGCAAAGAAATATAGTGATCGCATCGTAACGATCGATGCAGAGACAGCGCAAGATAAAGTATTTCAAGAAGTTGCGGAAATTACTGATAAAAAATTACTCGAGGTTTCATGCACGTAGAAGAGCACCAAAGTGAAAGATATTTGGATTTTCTAAGACGTGATAATATGCCTCATTCTTTTATGTTTCTTGGCGCTCCTGGTTCGATGAAAGATTACCATGCGATTGAGTTTGCTAAAGAAATAATCAAAAAAAATGACAAAAATCCCCATGCACAAAAGAAGCTAGAGCAAGGCCAGCACCCAGATTTTAGAATCATTCAGCTAGAGCCAAAGGCAAGTTACCACCCGGTTGCTAGCATCAAGAAAACATTGGATGAGATAACAGCGAATCCTTTTGAATCCTCTGTTCGTGTGATTGTAATTTTTGATGCAGATAAGATGCTTCCTCCTGCTGCGAATGCTCTTCTTAAGACACTTGAAGAACCAGTATCTAGTACGGTATTTATATTGCTGGGAAGTTCAGAGTCGAGCTTTTTGCAGACAATTTCATCAAGATGTACAAAAATTCTCTTCCAGCTTTTTACAAAAGATCAGCTAGAGAAACAGCTTATGGAATCAGAGCATGTAAGCCTCGAGGTTGCAAAAGCTATAGCAAAGTATAGTTTTGGAAGTTTAGATGCCGCAAAGAGCTTAGTAAAGCTACAGCGGCCTTATCCACAGGAGCTCTTTGTTGATTTTCTAAAGGATTTAGACCTTCTTTCTTATAATGGCTTTCAAACAAAATACGATCTTTTTGACAAAGCTCTTGCTAAGGCTACAAATTTATCGAATGAGGAAGTGTTTGCGATCTTTCTTAAATGGATAAGAGATGTTTTTTGTATAAGTGCATGTAAAACAGGGGATTATCTCTACTTTGATGATGATCAAGAGCAACTTCTACGTCAGTCTCAGAAATTCACTGTGAGTTTTGATGATATAGTAGAACTCTTGCTGTCTGTAAAAAGTGCAAACCTTTGTAATGTAAAGCTTAAATCGTGCGTAGAAGCACTTTATTTAGAACTTCATAAAAAGAGCGCATGAGCCTAGGTTGTTTCCGACAAATTTCGTGCGGATCTCATCCTGTGGTATCACTACAAATTCAGCTGATTGCGATTTCCCATCATATCTTGGTTCTGTAACAACAAGAGTTGTTACAACATCTTTTTGTATTTTTCTTGGGTTATTTCTAAAGATGATGAAAGCTCCGATAGGTTCTTTGCTATCGCTCCAGTTATCTAGAAAGTCTTCTATGTCAACAGAGCTTGTGTTAGCGTGTTCTCCATCTTTAAAAGCGATCGCATTGTTACCAATACCATTCATTGTTAGGAGATAAGCGTTATCTCTTCCTTTAATAGGCATTAAAGATACGTTATTTCCTCTTACGAAGTAGAGGTCGCCACCTTTATTGAAGTACTCTTTGATCCTCTCTTTATGGTAGAACGGCTTCTTTTTTGTTGTCTCAGGTGGTTCATTATTGTCTGGCACCTGCATGTCATTATTGCTGCTACCAGATCCTCTATCTTGTTGATAATAATCGTTTTGTGCGATTTGATTTGGAGTGTTGCTTGCTGCAGCAAAGACATGCTCTTCTGCTCTTTCTGCATCAAACTGTGTGCGTAAATATGATGTGAGCTTATCAAATGAGGATGAGACTTTATCGCAAGATCCACAGATAAATAGACTTGAGACTAATAGAGTTTGAAGAAGGTATTTGTGGTTTTTCATAACTCCCTCCATTTGAGCATAGATCACCTTAAGTTCCTTCTAACAAACATGGAATTATTTGAATAGTTATTCCTGGAAATAAAAACTTTTGAGCATTATAATTTTCGAAATTTTTGCGGAATTTAGTTGTATTACTAAGCTTTCAAATTGATTGCGAAACTGAAATGAAAACTGAAAAGGAGTTTAAATGAAAGTTGCTAAAACCTCTTCAAGAGCTTTATTACTTGAACGATCTAAGAATCTAGAATTGAAAAGTACACTTGCTAGAATAACCGTTACAAATTCCACTACAAAAGATGTAACTACTGTTGATTTAACTGATCTTTTTTGGGATAAAGATGGAGTGGCAAAGAGTATGCTAGTTATTTCTACAAATACGACGTTAGGACCTGTTTTAGAACAGCCTGACCCCACTGATACAGAGGTTTATGCTGTAGCAAAAGCCATCACGGGTCTTTTTGGAAGTACAAAAGTGGTTGTTTTTTCAAAGAATGCGGATGAATCGTCTTTTTGGAATAAATTTGGATTTGTTAAAGCAAACCGAGAAGATGGTAAATGTACGCAGATGACTATGGATAAAACCTGTCTTATAGCTTGGAAGGGAGTGTTTGAAAAAGTAGTAAGTGATAGATCGGCAGTTTCTACAGCATGACAGTAGTTTCATCAATGCAGCAGTCTTAGAGATTATCCTGCTCGATTAGCTCGATGCTATAGCCGTCTGGATCTTTTACAAAAGCAATTACACTTTTGCTCCCACTTAAAGGTCCAGGTTTTCTTGATACAGTACCACCTTTGGCCTCAATTTCTTCACAGACCTTATAGATGCCAGATACACCGATTGCGAAATGGCCAAAATAGGATCCATGCTCATACTTTCTATTATCCCAGTTATGAGTAAGCTCTATTGCATGGCTCTTACTTTCATCATCATACCCAAGAAAGACAAGGGTAAATTTTCCGCTTTCATAATCTTTACGCCTTAAGATACGCATGTTGAGAACTTTTGTATAAAACTCTACTGATTTTTCTAAATTCTCAACTCGTAGCATGGTGTGTAAAAGACGCATGGGTACCTCTTAGTTCATATATTTATCTATCTTTTTAAATGATTCCGAAAGAGAAGTACAGAAGAAAGACCTGCAATTCTGTTGTAGATTATATCGAAATATTCTATACCCTTATCCTTTAAGAATTTTTGCAAAGCAAAGAGGATTTACTATGACATTTAAAAGACCTGACTTACCATATGACTTGGGCGACCTTGCTCCTTTTGTATCAGAAGAGCAGATGGATTATCACTATAACAAACATCACGAGGCTTATTTTAAGAAATTAAATGGTCTTGTGGATGGTAAACCTGAATCTGAGATGGATCTAAAAGAGCTTGTAAAGCAGTCACAGGGTGGAGTGTTCAATAACGCAGCCCAGGCTTGGAATCATTCGTTCTTTTGGGACTGCATGTCTCCTTCAGGAGGCACTGGACCAAAAGGTGATATCCTTGCTGCTATTGAGAAGGACTTCGGAGGTGTAGATGCGTTTAAAAAAGAGCTTTCTCAGAAAGCTGCGACGCTTTTTGGATCTGGATGGGCATGGCTTGCAAAAGATGCATCTGGAAAACTTGAGATTATGCCACTTAGCAATGCTGACACTCCTTTAAAGCATGGGAAAGAGCCGATACTTACTCTTGATGTATGGGAGCATGCTTACTATATTGATTACAGAAACGAAAGACCAAAGTTCATTGAGAAATTCTTTGAAGTGATCAACTGGGATTTTGTCGAGAAGTGTTTTAAAGCTTAATAAAGCTTTAAGATTTTTCTTTTATTTTATGCTGAACCTTTGTGATTAAGTTCACAAAGGTTTCTTTTTTTTCAGAGAAGGCTTCTAAAAGATCTTTTTCAAAGCTTTTAAGGCTTTCATCTTCATAGTGTTTAAGAGCGCGATATGTCAGATTTTCTAAGTGGTAGTTTGCGTTGTAGTTTTGTAGTAGATGCTCATTTAGTAGGTTGAAATCAGATAGGGCATTGTTAAAGCTCTTAGATACTTCGTTAACGCTTGAGTTTTCAGTTATCGATTGCTTTAGGTATAGGTAAGCTTTTGGGGCTATTTTTTCTGAAAGGGAAAGCAGTCCATTAAAAAGTGTTTCGTTGTGCTGAAGCATATCATAGAAATACACTTTCTTAAGAGAAATTGCCTCTGTGAGTGAGAGGTTGCCTCTGATGCCAACAGGGCTTTCACTAAGAGAGAGTAACTTTGTGAAATGTTCGTGTTTTAGAAACCCTGTATGAATAATCCTAAGAGTTTTCCCATTATTGGAGACATCTATAGGACAAATTTTGTTATCAAAGTAGAGCTCGATTTTTGAGATGCCGAACGTTTGAAAAAGCTCTGGAGTTTTTTTAATAGTATCAAGAGCAGTTAGAAACTTCCCTATATCCATTGTAAGGATATCCATGTTCTTTAAGTCTTCTTTGTAGTGGCTAAGTACAAGCATTAGGTAGAGGTAATACCCTCTATTTGTATCAAGGTAGGCTACAAACAACCTTGTGCTTTTTTTATATGTCTCTTTGTCCAAGCTTTTGAAAATCAAAGAATTTAAATTTTTTGGGAATGGAACATTTTTCATCTTTTTATCAAGGTCTGGATCTAAGAATAAGCCCTTTTCTAAAAAATGTAGCCCTAAGCATCGTGTGTCTGTTTTGGGATGAAAGTCTTTAGAGTTAATAAACCCGTATTCTCCTACAGATTCAAAAATGGGAAAGGGTTTTTTTGATTTTTCCTTGTAGACCCTTTGTTTTAGTTCGTCAAAAAACGAAAAATAGGTTGGAATTTGTAGAACAACAGTTGCGTTTCTAAGAAGATCGAAAAGGTTTTTATCAAGCTTTTCTATCTCTAGATCATTCTTAAGAACATAGCGATATACATACCAAGGATCTTTTATCTGATCGTGGGAGAATTTTGCCTGTTTGTGGATAAAGGTCACGAGTGAGAATTTGAAGCCTGGAAAGAGCGACTTTAGAAGTGAGTAAGTTGTTTTCTGTGCATAAAGGTCTCCAAGACCATCAGGGATAACATGAGTTAAGATCACGATATGGTGCTTTTGATTCAGCTTTGTGTTTCTATAGAGGCTAAGAAGAGCGCTATCTACAAACCGTTTTCTTAAGGTTTTTTGGCATGAAAACTCTTCTTTTATAAATGAGTTGCTTGGGAACCCTGGCTTTGAGCATTTTGGGAGGCCTTGATAAACTCTTGGGTACGTTTTTAGAGGGAGTTTGAGCTTTTTATATGTAGCGATAGAAACAGCGTTTTTAATGTCTTCTTCTAGCTGAGCATGGTAGAGAACTTCGGAAAAATCATTCATTAACGATTAATCATATTGAAAAGGTTTCTGTAAAATTCCTCTTGCCGGATATATGTGCATACTTCAACGGTGTTGCCTTCATTAGACTCCACCAGCTTACCAAAGCTTGGTCCTTCTTCTGTGATCACTTTAAGCGAAAGTTTAACTGTTTTAATCATTTCAGGGTGAATGATAGCCATAATGCCGACCATGTCCCAGGCGGGTGTAAGAGTCTTTTCTTTTTTCTTCTTAACGGAGTTTTTGAGAACATTCATCACAAATTCAGCGCCAGGATTTGTGGGTTTTTGCTCATACTTGTCGATGACAAGTTTATTTATTGGTATTAGGTTTGTGATATCGAGAGGTATGAGAGTGATAGGGATACCTGAGGTAAAGACGATATTAGAAGCGCATGGGTCTACAGCGAGGTTATAAGAAGCTGTTGCTTTCCAACGAACATCATATGGAATTGTAACACTTTCAGTTGTATGCAAAGCCCCACCAAGTAAGACAATTCTTTCGATTCTATCTAAAGCATCTGGGTATTCTGAGATGAAGTGGGCTATGTTGTTTAGTGGGCCATATCCAAGAAGAGTAACCTTACTCTTTGACTTTTTAATAAGATCATACATGAGCTCAGGGCTTGTCAAAGGTAGTGGTTTTGCAGGGCTTTTAGGGAGCTTATATGCTTCTGGGCTTCTTACAAGAATATTCCAATCAATCTTTACCTTGTTGTTTACACAAAAGTTGGAGGATAGAATGCTGGAAACAGGTATATCTGTTCTATTTGCTAGGTAAAGCACATTTTCAGCAAGCTCCGGTGCTTTCTCAATATGAACAGCTTTCGAGCCGTTAATGGAGACTCCTATAAGGTCAGCTCTTTTTGTCTTTGCTAAAAGATATAGGGTATAAAGGTCGTTTGCATCCATCTCAGCATCAAAGATAACTTGAGGCTTTTTAAAGAGATTTCCAGAAAAATCGCATGAGCTTACGAGAAGAGAAGTGATGCATATAAGGGTATAAAAAAAGGGACGCTTCAAGGCTAAATTCCTACAGTCTATTTAGATTTCATACTATTGAAAAAAGATTTATAAAACAAATCTTGATTTATCTCTGTGCAGACCTCTACTTCTGAGCCATCATAATTTACTGACGTCTTTCCAAAGTTGGGCCCTTGTGTTGTATCAACAACGAGATTGAGCTTTCTTGTTTTGAACATACCTGGCTCAACAAGGTAGGCTGCTGCAACAGCATCCCAAAACATAAGCTTAACATCTTCATAGTTATTGATGACATTGCGCATAAGCTCTTTCACGAACCTTCCTGTTTCAGAAGTTAAGTAGGAACGGTATTCGTCTAATATCTGATTATTAAGAGGGAGAGTATCTGTTACATCTAGAGGACACAGCACCTTGGGGATATCTGTTTGGAAGACGACTTCTGCGCTACATGGATCAAGGGCTATGTTATATTCTGCGGTATTGTTCAAGTAGCCATTAAACTCAGTGTTGATATTGCCAGCCACGGAAAGGGCGCCGCCCATGATTACGATTTTTTCTATTTTTCCATGAAGGTAGGGGTAGTTGAAAAGAAACTCGGCAACATTATTAAGCGCTGTAATACACAGAAGAGTTACTTTACTATCTGCTCTTAGAACTCTTTCTGCTATGAGTTCTGATCCAGAAATTTGCTTAGGCTTTTTAGGGCTGTTTTTCAGATGGACTCCAAAGAGTTTTTTCTCATCAAGAAGCCATGCTCTTGGAACAGACCCTTTATGGCACATGCCGGTGTTTGAGGTGGAAGAAATAGGAATGTAGGGCATTTGTACATATGCTAGATAGTTTGCAAGGTTACGTATGCCTGCATCAAGGTAGCAAAACCCGATGCCTGATACGACAAGAGCGTCGAGAGAAATATATGGGCTTTCTAGAAGGTATGAAATAGCAAGAAAGTCATCAAAAAAAGCATCTGTTATGACAACCACGTGTTTTGTCTCAGGTGCTTTTATTTCAGCCTTTGAGCAGCTAAAGAAGCTAAAGCAAAGTATAGTTAAACTAAGAGCTTTTTTCAGGGAATCCCACAACAGCTTCATAACACTTAAGAAGATGCTCTACTCCATTCATAGCTCTATGAGGAGTGTCTTCTGAGCCAATGTTAAAATGTTTTGCAATTTTATCTTTTGTAAACCCTGTATCCCATGGCATTGGAGACTTTTTGTCTTCTGCATTTTTCATTGCAAAGGACCAATACATTGAGGCAAGGTCTAGCCAGTGATAAGGCCATTTCATTGACTCTTGTGAATCAACGTCTACAAGCTGTGTGAAAAATACTCTGTCAAAAGAAGGGTTTTGACAAATGAAAACGGCTTCACCGCGTACAATGTTATTTTTCTTAAAAATTTTAAGTATTCTATCTGATACAAGATTAGGAGGAGTTCCTTGTCTAACGACTTCCCAAGTAAGACCATTGACATGAAGAGATGCCTTGTCGCTTTTGCCAAACTCTTCTTGAGATGTAGAGACAATGCTTTCGTAATTATCTTGTATTTCGCCTGTACTTAGGTCGACAATTTTAAATGCTACTTCTAAAATCTTATGTTTTTTTGCGTCTAAACCGCTTGCTTCTGTATCTAAAAAAACGCCAAGCATGAAATCTCTCATAAAAAACCCCACTTAAAATCCAACTCTATCAGTATGGGGTCTCTATTTCAAGTAAATATTATAAAAACATATAACTTCATCAAGTTATTAACTTAAACGAAGTTCATTAGGTTAAAGTTTATGTTCAAATATGAATACTAAGGTTATTAGGACGAGCTCTCCTGGAGAGTTAAAAATATTTCTGCTTTTGGAGAGAGTTCTTTTCAATAAGAACTCTCTCACGGAAACTATTTATTAAATTAAATAATTCTTTCAATCAATATACTTTGGAATGAAAGTCTTTTTTTGGTATACTTTCCCACAGTTCAAATAAAGCGTATAGTTGATATGACACTACCATTAAAAAAGCTCAGAGAAGCGACATTAGTTGCTCTATTTTCATCAAAATTCGCAGATCCTACAACGGATTTGCTACCTCTTGTGATGGAACAATTAAAGCTTAGTAAGAAAAACGCACTAGCGGCTCTTGAGCGGTCTTTTCTTGTACAAGAGAAAGTAGAAGAGCTTGATATTTTGATAGACAAGTACGCGCTTGATTATGAAGTAGAAAGAATTTCTTCTGTTGAAAAGGCGATCTTAAGACTTGCTGTTTTTGAACTATTATTCGATGATGACGTCCCAGAAAAAGTAGCAATCGCTGAAGCGGTTCGTTTGGCAAGAAAGTTTAGCACGCCAGAGAGTGGCGGATTTGTAAATGGTGTTTTAGATGGCATTTACAATTCTAAAGGAGCAGACCTTGACACTGTTGAAAGCTCAAGCGCTCATCAAGAAGAATGTCTCACTTAAAAAGTACTCTACCTTTGGAATAGGTGGCCCTGCTGCTTATTTTTCTGAAGTTAAATCTCTCGAAGATCTTATCGTTTCCCTGAAGTTTGCAAAAGAGCAAAATATTCGCGTTTTTGTTCTTGGAAAAGGTTCAAATATCCTTTTTGACGATAGAGGTTATAATGGCCTTGTTATTCTGAATAAAATCCAGACGGTTGATTTTGACGGGAGCGAAGTAACAGCAAGTGCGGGATATTCCTTTGCTTTACTGGGCATTCAGACGTCGAGAAAGAATTTCTCAGGTCTTGAGTTTGCCTCGGGGATTCCAGGAAGTGTTGGTGGCGCAATATTCATGAATGCAGGAGCATCAGGATCTGATGTATCAAAAGTTCTTAAGGAAGCCACTTTTATTGATGATGAATTGAATATTTGTACTCTTTCGAGTAAAGCGCTTGGCTTTTCTTACAGAACGTCTATGTTCCAGAAGAAAAACTTTGTCATAGTTTCTGGATGCTTTTCACTTTCTACTTCAGATACTGCAAGAGACAGGCAGAAAGGAGATCTTAAGCGGAGATTTGACACTCAGCCTTATAAAGAAAAGTCAGCTGGTTGCGCCTTTAGAAACCCTGAAGAAAAAAGCGCTGGTTTCTTAATTGAGAAATCATATCTGAAAGGTAAAAATATAGGCGGTGCCTATGTCTCAGAAAAGCATGCAAATTTTATAGTAAATAAAGGTGGGGCATCATCAACGGATGTTCTTCAGCTTATCGAACTTGTTAAAAATGAAATTTTATTAAGACACAACATTGAGTTAGAATGCGAATTAAGGTATATTCCTTATGAATAAGTTGTAGGTTATATGGAATTTAGAGCAGATATGCACTGTCACAGTGAATGTTCAGACGGGAGTTTGAGCCCGCTAGAGCTTCTTTCACTTGCTAAGAAGAGGGGCTTAAGTGGACTGTCGATTACGGATCATGACACTGTTGAGGCATACCAGAAACATGTTTTAGAGAAAGCGGAAGAACTTGAAATAGAGATTTGCACAGGCGTTGAGTTTTCATGTCAGCTAAATGGCACCAATGTACATCTTCTTGGCTACAATTTTGATATTAACTCGAAGCCACTTCTTGATTTATGCAGTCGACATCAGGTTAGAAGACAAAGACGAAACGATGAGATATTAAGACTTCTAGATCAGCATGGTTACCCTATAAACCAAGAAGAGCTTACCGAGTGTTCACATGGTAAAGTAATTGGTAGACCTCATATTGCTCATGTTATGCTGAACAAGGGCTATGTAGCTTCTATAAAAGAGGCTTTTAATCATTACATTGGTGATGGTAAATGCTGCTACTGTCCAGGGGAAAGCTTTTCTGTTGAAGAAACGATAAATATAATTCATGAAAGCGGTGGAAAAGCATTTATAGCTCATCCACATCTTGTTAAAAAAGGGCGGGTATTAAGAGCTCTTCTCGAAATGCCCTTTGATGGAATAGAGTGCTACTATGCTCTTTTTAATAGATCTGCTAACGATAAGTGGGTGAATATAGGGAAAGACAAAGGCTGGCTCCTTAGCGGCGGTTCTGATTTCCATGGAGAATTGAAACCTCAGATCCCTCTTGGTGCATCCTACGTGGATAGAGACACTTTTAATGCAATTACTTCTAAGGTTTTGAATGACATACGATGAGCTGTTAAAAGAGCTTTATCTCTCGATGAAGATTGTAAATCCACTGCTTACAAAAAGATCAGTATTTAGTTCAGATGTCTGTTCTCGTATGGACAAAATTTTAGGGAGCCCCTCTAAAAAGATGGCTCTTGTGCATATAGCTGGCACAAATGGAAAAGGGTCTGTTGCTTATAAGATCGCAGAAGCAGCAAGATTGGCGAATCTAAAAGTTGGCCTTTTTACATCTCCTCATGTGCACTCGTTTAAAGAAAGAATTCAGATCAACGGGACAAACATATCAGAAAGTGATTTTGCAAATTACGGGAAAAAAGTTGTCGATGCCGTAAAAGAGTTAGACGATCAGCCAATGTACTTCGAGTATCTGCTATGCATTGCTTTTTGCTATTTTGCTCAGAAGAATGTTGATATTGCTATTGTTGAGACAGGAGTTGGCGGAAGAGTAGATACTACGAACTTTATCAGTCCTATACTCTCTGTTATCACATCCATAGCGGAAGATCATATTCCATTTCTAGGAGAGACAATTGAGGAAATAGCCGTTGAAAAAGCAGGTATAATAAAAGAGAATACACCTGTTGTTTTAGGTCCATCAGCCCAAATGCATCCTATTATTAATGTTGCCAAGCAGAAAAATGCCCCGCTGATTTTTAGCATGATGAGTGGCGGTTTTTTTGATGATGAGAACATGGACATAGCAGCCGTAGCGTTAAAAGAGCTGTCTCGACATTTTCCTATTACTGATAGTCATATTTGCCACGCAGTACGTAGCAGGCCATCTGGTAGGTTTGAGGTGATTCCTTCTTTTCTTGGGAAAAGAAGTGGCTTTGCTGAATTTCCTGAATTTTTAGTGCTTGATGCGGCTCATAATATAGATGCTCTCGAAAGGCTTATTGAAGCTGTTAAACTTAAACTGCCTTCTAAAAAGCTAAGATTCGTGATAGCTCTTTCAGAGCATAAGGACATTACGAAATATTTGAGCTGCTTAAAGAATCATGCAGAGCATATTTACCTTCCTGAGTCAAAGCACTTCAAGCTTTTAAGTTCATCTGAACTAGCCAGTAGCCTTGAAGAGCTCAGCTATACTCAGTATAGTTTTGGAGAAAGTGTCAAAGGTACTTTGGAAAGGGCTATAAAGAAAACGGCCGCACAGGATGAAATTCTCATCTTATGCGGCTCGTTCTACATAATAGGCGATGCAAGAGAGTTCCTATCACTAGAGGATAAAGGAGACGAAATCCTCACGAAAGAGTCCCTTGCGTCTTTAAATAAAGCATTTTTATAGATCTACTACATTTTCTCCGCTTAGAGTCATGTCTAGATCGTAGAAAAGAGCGTCAACTTCTTCTTCTGGCATAAGTTCAAAATCGCCATATAAAAGCATATGGCTATAGCCAAGAAGTGTTTGGATGGTAAAGTACTGCTGCTTTTTAAAAGTGTCTAAGCTGTTACTTAGTTTAAGGTTTTCAAAAGAAAAGCCTTCGTCATGAAAAATCTTATCTAATTTTTTCTTGGTAACATCAGGTAAACAATTAAAGCTGCAAAAAGCGCTGCCTATGTCTGCTTTATAGAGATTTCCAGCAATCTCATAAAGGGACATAGAAAGATCTATAGGATCTTCTAGCATGCTATTTGGCATGTCATATGAAACAACCTGAGTTTTTTTGCTATCAGATAGCTCATCAAGGTGTCTTTTCGCCATATGAATCATCTGGCGGTTTTCTAGTGATAGGGCATGGTTGTGGTTGATGTCATTCATGCCAGTTCTAAGTTCATCGATTTTACTTGAAAGCTTCGAGTTTGCGCATTTTCCATTAAGACTTAGGGCATCATCAGTAAGGTTTTTAACTTGTGTATTCAAGCTTTTTGTATCACAAAGGTGGAGAAGAGAAAAAATTTCCTCTTGTTGATCATTAAATTTTTGATATACATCTTGTGTAAAACCCACGACATTTTGTAGTTTTTTATTTAAACGAGCCGATAAAGATTCTAGTCTACCATGCACCTGGGATAGTGCTTGGCTTTCTATATGATCCTTATTAAGGTCTTGTTTTATCTTATTGATTTTGTCATCAATAAAAGAATCCTCGAACATCGAGGATAGGTCAATAATTTTGCTCATGTTTTGGCCTCTAACTGCTTATTATTTTTTATTATTATAAAATTATTAAAAAGGCACTAAAAATATTTGGTCCTGTTTTTGTAACAGGCCCAATACCCCTCTTGTCCTATTATAGGCCGCAACTCATTAAATAACAATATACTAAATATTTTAATTTACACCGATAAAATAGTAGAAATAATTTTAATCATTAACGAGCGTTAAGATACGGTTTTATTAAAATAATTACTTTATAGAGATTTGTATACTAACAGTAAACTTGGCGAAGAATTTCTATTCATAAATCTGCTGTGAACATGCATATATTCCGAAGGACAGAGCTTTGAAAAAAATGAAAGAAGGGCAGATTCTTCCCTTTTTCCTTCTTCATGGCCTGGGTAACAGGTGATGGAGATCAGACCACCCTTATTTAGGCGATTTAAGGCGTTTTTCACACTTTCAAGAGTTGTATCGACCATCGTGGTGATATGCTTTGTCTCTCCCGGTAAATAGCCCAAATTATAGACAAATAGATCACAACCAGTAAGTCTAGCGTCAAATGAGGCATGAGATCCTTCAATCAGTGTGATATTTTCTCTCTTTGTCTCGCAAAGTGTAGAAAGAAGGTTCTTTGTAGAGCTGATAGCTTCTTTTTGAAGGTCAATACAGAAAAGATGACCAGAGCTGAGGCATTCATTAGCTAGAAAATAGCTGTCGTGTCCATTGCCGCAGGTGGCATCAACAATGATAGCACCCTCTTTCACGTGTTTTTTCCAATACATGTGAGCAAGGTCTATGTGGGACTGAAAGTAAGAAAATTTTCGATTTTTCATGCCTGGAGAGAATAGCAGATATAAAATAACAAGTCTCTAGAGAGATTGTCTTGCTTCTAATAGGACGATCAATTATAGTTTTTTTTGATATTAAGGGGTATTAGCTCAGTTGGTTAGAGCGTCACGTTGACATCGTGAAGGTCAGCTGTTCGAGTCAGCTATACCCCACCACATTTTTTACCCGATGAAATCAGATATAAATGAACTAAGACAGGTGATAGCTTCGCATAGCCTTGCTGAAGCAATCACAATTTTTTGCCCAAAAGCGCAACTTTTTAATCTTACAAATAGTCAGAGTGAGTATACCTGTGTGTTTACTCTTCACGACAAGATTTCAGAAGAACTACTTCCTCATATTGAATCACGAATTAACGATCATCTAGAGAGCGGCAAAGTGTCCGTTATGCATATGCTTGTGCAAAATGCAAAGAGTTATTTAAAACGGCTTCAAAAAAAGAAAATAGCAAAAGTTCTTGATGATTGGTCTGATGGTGTTGTGTCAATTTTGCAAATTGAGAACTATGCTGAAGTATTAATTGAAGATGATTTTGATATTGCTCTAAAAGAGCCCTTTAAAGTGAAACTAACTTCTTTAAAAAGCCTCGATAAAACAACCTACGAGATTTCTGGAACGGCGTCTTCTGATGAGGCAAGTTTAAATGAGCATATTGAAAGGCTTAGGATAGAGGAAATATCAGGTCATGTGCAAACAGGGGAAGCTCTGTCTTTATTCTCTCAGGAGACTGATGGGATTTTCTGGTCAAGAAAAGGTCTTAATACGCTATCTCATCTAGAAGATTATCAGGCATCTTGCTTTATGATCCCACAAGAAGCAAAGACCCGCATAGATGCGCCTGGTGATATTCATCTTAAAGAAGAGTGCTACTTTACAGAAGATGAATATCAGGAAAATAAGAATAAAAACTTATTTACTCTTACAAGAAATACGGTACTTACAATTTATCTTAAAGATTTGAAGCAGCTTGTATCTGGGATTGAGAAGATGGTCTTAGGGTTTAATGCAGAATGGGATGAGAAATCATTAAAAAGGCAGAAAACAACAAGCATAATTGTGAGCAGTTTTCTTGGAACAAAAGTGGAGATTGCTAAAGTATTTTTTGAGAAAGAGACTGGTGTTACAAAGTGCTACATAGTCTTTAGCTCTCTCGAAAAATGCCTTGCACTTCATTTAGAGAAAAAGATTGATAGCGAAAAAGTGAGTGCACAAAGCTTTTTTGCGAAGTTTCTTGAAAATTCGCCTCTCTCGGGTAAAAAAGAATATCAAGAAAATACCCATCTTGGGTAATCTATATAGAGTTTTATACATTATTGCAGAGGTGAAGTGCATTGAGAATAAATAAGCAAATACGAGCGACGAAAGTTCGAGTGATAAACAGCCAAGGAGAGCAAGTTGGTGTGATATCTGTCGAAGAAGCTCTGAACTTGGCAAGCGACGAAGGCTTAGACCTAGTAGAAATAGCACCTCAAGCGAGTCCACCAGTATGTAAAATAATTGATTATGGTAAATTTCGTTACCAGCAGACTAAGAAGGATAAAGAAAATAAGAAAGCGCAGCACCAAGCGAAACTAAAAGAAGTTAAAATGAAGCCCAACATCGATGAGCATGACTTCCAAGTGAAGCTCAAAAGGGCGAGGGATTTCATTTTAAAAGGTGATAAAGTCAAAGTAACGTGTGTGTTTAGGGGTAGAGAGATCATGCACTCTGAGATCGGAAGAAATGTTATGAAACGCTTTTGTGAAGGGTTAGAAGACATTGCGAACGTTGAATCTCATGCTAAGTTACTTGGAAGAAGCTTATCACTTGTGCTAGCGCCACTTGGAAAAAAGAAACAGCAGGAGAAGATCAGTGCCAAAAATGAAAACGCATAAAGCGATTAAGGCTAGATTCAAGGTGACTGGAACCGGTAAACTACTAAGGTTCAAACAAGGAAAAAGACACCTTTTAACAAAAAAGAGCTCAAACAAGAAAAGAAGTTTGAGAAAACCTACAACGGTGCCTGAAACGCATCTAAAGCTCTACAAGCGTCTAATTGGAGCTAAATAGTAGGCTATTAAATAATAAGGAAGGATACCAATGGTAAGAGTGACATGTGCAGTTTCCTCTAGAAGACGTAGAAAAAAACTGCTAAAACAAGCAAAAGGATTTTTCGGAGATAGAAAAAACCATTTGCGCCAGACTAAAAATGCCGTGATGGCAGCAATGAAGTATAATTATATACACCGTAAGAAGAAGAAGTCTGAATTCAGAAGACTTTGGATTATCCGTATTGGTGTTGCTGCGAAGATCAACGGAATTTCATACAACAAGCTAATACACGGTCTATCTAAAGCCGGTTGCACGCTCAATAGAAAGATGCTTGCAGACATGGCTATTTACGACCCGGTTGCGTTTACTTCAGTTGCTGATATGGCAAAAAAAGCGCTTGTCGCTTAAACTCTGAAGAGCAGACCAAGAGTTTTGTCCCATGCTACCTTGGTAGCATGGGCTTTTTTTATTTAGGAGCAGAGTTTTGAAAGAGAAAATATCACAATTAAAAGAGTCTTTTACTAAGGAATTGGATGGAGCATCTTCATCAGATCAGATACAGAGTATAAAAGTTAAGTATCTTGGAAAGAAAGGACCTATACAGGCGTTGATGCCTCTCTTAAAAGATTGCACAAGTGAAGAAAGACCTCTTGTTGGCAAGATGATAAACGAGCTGAAGCAAGAGATCTCGGCTCACGTGGAAAATAGGCTTCAGACACTACTTCGAAAAGAGCAAGATAATCGAATTTCTTCAGAGAATGTAGACGTAACTCTTCCTGGTAGAAAAAGACATCTTGGAAAAGAGCATCCGATCTCTTCTATGATGCAGAAAGTTTTAGATATCCTGATCCAAATGGGTTTTTCCGTACAAACCACTCCTGAAATCGAATCTGAATTTTACAATTATGGTGGTTTAAACTACCCAGAGGATCATCCTGCAAGGGATATGCAAGACACATTCTACCTAACTAAAGACCTTCTTCTACGCTCCCATACTACGTCTATACAGCAAAGAATTATGGAGAAACACACACCTCCAATGCGAATCGTTTCTTATGGTAAGTGTTATAGAAATGAGACGATCACAACAAGATCACATGTACTGTTCCATCAAGTTGATGGGCTTTACATCGATAAGAACGTAACTTTTGCAGATCTGCTTGCTACAAAGAAAGAGTTTTACTCCAAGCTTTTTGAGAAAGATGTAAAAGTTCGCGTTAGACCCAGTTATTTTCCGTTTGTTGAGCCAGGTATGGAGATTGATATTTCTTGTACTTCTTGCGATGGAAAAGGTTGCAAACTTTGTAAAACGACTGGTTGGCTGGAAGTTTGTGGAGCTGGTATGGTACACCCTGAAGTGCTTAAACAAGGTGGCTTAGACCCTGAGGTTTACTCCGGCTATGCATGGGGCGGGGGAATAGAAAGATTGATTATGTTGAAATACGGTATTACAGATATCCGTATGTTTACAGAAAATGACGCAAGATTTTTAGGGCAGTTTGCTTAAACAAGTTTAGTTGATTTTGCAATGGAGAAAAGGCTGTAGCAAACGATGATTAGTAGCTTAAAAAAAATCTCCTTAAATCACTTGCTTTATACAAATTTTCTCTTATAATTTCTAACTTTAGCATTTGGAAGAATGGCAGAGCGGCCGAATGCGGCTGTCTTGAAAACAGCTTACGGGAAACCGTACGGGGGTTCGAATCCCTCTTCTTCCGTCATAGAGCCCTTAGGAATCTCCTCGGGGCTTTTTTATACATCCAAATAACACTTAATTAACTTATTCAACTCATTAGGATCTTCTAAGGGTATCCAGGGACCTACACTATTAGACTTCTCTACTATTAGATTCGTGTAATATTCTTTAATAAGAGACTCTTTTGTAAAACTCTTCTTTGCTTGAATAAGAAGAGTTTTAGTATTTGACACTTTAAGTGTTGTTTTAGCCCGAGTGTCCCACATAATTAACTGCTCATATATAGAAACTTGTACAGTTGGAGGCGTTTTTACAAAAGCTGCTGTAGCAAGGCTCTTTTCTTTCTTAGTTCCATTTGGTAAAACCTCATTCACAAGCTTTTTTGCGTAGATGTTTTGATCGATACTTTTTAAATCCTGGATATGCTCCTTTACTGATTCAATGACCCATTCTTCCATAAAGATAGGGGGCTCTAGAAGGGTAAGGTATGAAATGAGCCCTGGAAATTTTTGATCAAGGGCTATGCCGATATTTGCGCCGTAGTTGAGACCAACAAATGCTAGGCCTTTTAATTGAAGTATTTTGCATAGCTTATACACATCATCTGCAAGTTCTTCTATTAAGTAGTCTCCAGATGGGGTGTCGCTTTCTCCATGTCCCCTCATATCAATTGAGATCACTCTAGTATTTTTTTGAAAATATTCCGCGATAGATTGCATGATTTGGTGGTTGCCACCAGCGTTATGCAGAAGAATAAGGGGAGTGGTCCCTTCTCCGACATCTGTATAAGTTAGATTACCCCATGAAAGCTTTTCTTTTTTCATTTACTCCTTCACTACATATTTACTGTTTGCAAAAATTTATTTGAGCTATACATGAAATTAACATAGATTCCAGTTAAAAAAGTGTGACTTATGAAATCTCTGCACTACTCTACAGTTGTTAATGCATCGGTTGAAGAACTGTTTTCCTACCATGAGAAAGATTCTGCTCTAAAGAGACTTGTTCCTCCTTTTGATACGGTAAAGCTGATACATAAGGAACCGGGGCTCAATGAAGGGACCAAGGCTCATCTGCAGATGAAAATAGGCCCTTTTAAGAAGGATTGGGTTTCCCGTCATACAAGTTGCGACAAACCCCATGGATTCGAGGATGAGCAGGTTTTTGGGCCATTCAAGTCATTTAAGCATACCCATAAATTCGTTGATGCAGGAAGCGGCACGTCTGAAATGATCGATGAGATCACGTTTAAGAATTATGGCGGGTTTCTTGGTAGATGGTTTTTAGACCGGATGGTTGAAAAAAAGCTCAATCGAACTTTTGGATATCGTCATAAAACAATCAAAGAAGATTTTAAGCACTTCTCTAAATATGACAAAACTAAGAAGCTGAATGTTCTTGTTTCTGGAGCAAGTGGCTTTGTAGGTTCATATGTATGTATGTTTCTAAACCTTTGCGGCCATAATGTAAAAAGGCTTGTTCGTAAAAAATCTGATAGCTCATCCGATGTTTATTGGGATGTTGAGAAAAAGGAGATAGAGAACGAAAAGTGTGAGGGGATGGATGCTGTTATCCACTTATCTGGTGAAAATGTGGGATCTTCTTTGCGCTGGTCAAAAGCTAAGAAAGACAGAATTTACAACAGCCGAATCGACTCTACAAAGTTCCTTGTCGATACTTTTAACACTCTTAAGCAGCCTCCGAAAAAGTTCCTTTGTACATCCGCTTTTGGATATTATGGAGTAGAAAGGGAAGAAGAGCTTGTAGAGTCATCAGAGCCAGGAGATAGTTTTCTTGCAAAGGTTTGTAAAGATTGGGAGGCTGCAGCAAGAGCCTACACTAAGGGAGCATCTATTCAGATGCGTTTTTCAGTGGTTATGGGTCTAAAAGGTAGCATACTTATGAAAGTAGTTCCTGTTTTTAAGAACTATTTGGGAGCTATTTTAGGAAAAAAGGTAAAATATATGAGCTGGATCTCTGTTGATGATGTTGCTTATCAGATATACCATCTTATTCAATCAGAAATGAGCGGCCCTGTGAATTTTGCAACGACTCCAATAACGAACCAGGATTTTGCAAATATACTTGGAGGAGTTTTGAAAAGGCCTGTTTTTTGTACCATTCCTGAAAAGATCCTTCGTATCCTTTTTGGAGAGATGGGAGAGGATCTGTTTCTTTCAAGTAGAAAGGTGATTCCTAAAGCCTTAAACGAGACAAATGCACTGATTTCATATCCGGACTTTAAGGAGTTTCTTAAGCATGAGCTTGGGAAGTAGAACCTTCCTTTTGCATATGAGTTTTCGTGAGTGCCAAAGTACGTTAGTCTGTTTTCAAATTTTTATTAAAATTGTTTCTTAACTAAAAAACCTTGGTGTGCTACGAAGAAGAAAGCATCTTAGTGGGTTTGTATGTCACTTGCGGAATACAAGAAGAAAAGAGATTTTACAAAGACAAAAGAGCCAAGAGCTTTAAAACGTGCTTCTGCAAAAAAGCGTCTTTTTGTCATACAAAAGCACTATGCGACAAGACTCCACTTTGATTTTAGACTTGAATTTAACGGGGTGTTAAAATCTTGGGCTGTTCCTAAAGGGCTTTCCAAGTCAACAAAAGATAAGCGACTTGCTGTACAAACTGAAGATCATCCTATGGACTATGCTAAGTTTGAAGGGACGATCCCAAAGGGGCAGTATGGTGCTGGAAAAGTGCTTCAATGGGACATAGGGGAGTACTACAACACAAAAATAGATGACAAAGGGAAAGAGATTTCCTTTAGGAAGTGTATTCAAGACGGTTACATTGAGATTTACTTAAAAGGTAGAAGATATAAAGGTCCTTATGCTCTTGTTCATTTTAAAGAGAAAAACTGGTTACTTATTAAGATGAATGAAGAAAAGCTTAAGTTAAGGTATGAAAAAGTTGGGGTAAAATACTCTTTTGGTAAGTAGAAATCCTTACGCCTTACTTTTTTTTAATATAAGAAGTGATAAATCTGTCAAAAACATAAAGAGAGAGTTATGAAAAGCATACACAAAAAAAACCACATCATGCTTGATGCTTTAGATGAGTATCTATCTGTTTGGAATTCTATATCTAAGGATTTCTTGTTTGAGCAAAAAAGGCAGTACTTAAGTTTTAGAGAGTTTATGCTCAAAGAGGATAAGCCTTTTGAAAGAGCAACAGAAATAGGGCATGTTACAGGTTCTGGTTTTGTGCTTTCTTCTGATAAGACACACCTTCTTATGAACCATCATAAAAAGCTTGATAAGTGGTTGCAGCTTGGAGGTCATGCAGACTCTAATCCTCATGCTTATGAAGTAGCTCTTACGGAGTGTCTCGAAGAAAGTTCTCTTCAATCTCTTAAATTTTTCCCTCTTGAGATGCTTGCAGGTATTAGCTGTGTATATCCAGTTGTTTTTGATTTAGACCGTCATATGATCCCTGAAAAAGGATCAGAAAAAGGGCACTATCACTATGATGTGCGTTATTTACTGATAGCTGATAGAGACGAGCCATTTACAGTGTCTGATGAGTCTTATGATTTAAAGTGGGTACCTCTTGAAGAGGTTTTAAAACTCAATAATGAACCTTCTATTGAGAGACCTTTAAGAAAGATACAGTACCTTATCGATAACTATCTTGATTAAGTAGCGATAGCTTTCAAAGAGTTCACAAGTTTTTTTGCTGTAGGTCTTTTTGATGGTGTTAGTAATTTGCAGCTCTTTTCAACAGCTCTAAAGGGTTTCTTATCACCTTCTGTCATACTTGAAGCCATTTCTAGCATGAAAGTTATGATCTGTCCAAACGCATAAACGTCTGCACGTATATCCTGGGGGTGTTTTGCATAATTACTTGGCCAGTATTGATCTGATCCAGCCCAAAAACCTTTGAATTTAGTATCTTTTGATTTTGCCATTTTCTTAATGTTCTCTATAGCTTTTGCTGAAGTAGAGATATCAAGGTCGATGATTTTAACTTTTTTGACATTCTTCTTGTTATCGAAAGAAAGAACGATGTTTTCAAGCTTTAGATCGCAGTTTGCGTCGCCTGCTTTATGCATCGCTAACAAACCTTGCGCGACTTTACATAGAATGTCTTTGAGTCTTGCCTTTGTCATCCAAGTTTTATGCCCGAATACGAGTTCCTCGAGATCAATTTCATGAAACTCCATCAGACTCGTATTTTTCTTTATGATGGCTTTCTTTGGAGCAGATTGTTCACTAGAAGTGCTAGGAGTCGTTTCTTCAGTGTCAACTTTCCTTCTTCCATAGTACTCATGATTAAACTGTAGAGGAGGAGGAATGACAAAATCAGACTTGTAATCTTTCCCTATTTTGGTCTTTCTTTTCTCAAACGTATAGTCACAACGTTCTGCAAGAAACACCCAACCTTTTTCTGTAAATTTAACAGCTTTTGTAACCCTTGCCATGCCTCCTATTGCTTTGAAGTCTCCTTTCGGCTTTTTCTTAAGGTGGATGATAATCGCTTTGAGCTTATCTCCACTGCGCTCGAGTGAAAAGGAAACTTCGCCCATTTTATATCGTGTAAGAGTGACTTTTTTCGTTCCCATTTTAGGTAGTTTGTCATGTCTTTTGAGGTGTCTTGCGCAGCGCAATACTTTTGCAAGAAGTGTTGAATGAAGCCTTGTTCTTCTAACGCCTTTTAGGTGTGCATCAAGACTTCCTTCTGTTGTTTCGAGTAGTTTGATTTTATCTTGATCTTCTAGATACTGCCCCATGGAATGCTCAAAAGTAGTGGTCTCTTTTTTCTTGAGCTTTGCAACGAGTTTTGCGCCAGCATCAGGGTCGTCTACGCTTCCAAGGTGACTTGCGATACGAAGAACTTTTTCTGATGTATCTTTAGCGATCGTTTTTGCATGGGATCTTCTACAGCCTTTTGGATGAGGAACATCAAAGGTCTCTTTTGTAGCTACAGCGGTGTACCTACATACTTGAATTACATTTCCAACAGACATACCTTCTCCCATTTTGAAACAGGTTCTGATCTAATTGATTCTTGGGGAGGCTATCATAAAGAATATTTAAAGAATCATTAAATATCAAAAATTCTTAATTATTTAAGTGTTACTAGGTTATTATACCTTTTGAAAAAGGATTGGTCAATGAATGAATATCAGATAGCTAAGGAACGATTGGCTCAAGGAGAGCTTGTTGCGCTCCCCACAGATACCGTCTATGGGATAGCTGCATTGGCTGATGATACCTTAGCTGTTAAAAAGTTATTTGAAATCAGAAAAAGGCCTAAGTCGAATCCTCTGACGATCTGTTTATCTAATGTGGACGACCTAGATTTTTTTTTAGATCAGGATCATTTGATAGCAACCACACTTGCAAAGAAGTTCTGGCCGGGGGCACTTACGATCGTTATCCGAGTAAATACAGAGAAAGTAGACCCTCTAATAAGAGCTGGTTCTGAGTACTGCGGGTTCCGTATTCCTGATTCAAGTCCTTTAAGAGATTTAATAAAAGCGGTTGGTCCTATCGTTCTTCCATCGGCAAATATTTCAGGAAATCCTCCTCTAGTAACTCCTGATGAGATCAAAAAGGTTTTTCCAGAGCTCTATGTGGTCGAAGGAGAGTGCGAAAATTCTTCTATACCATCTACAGTTGTTAAAGTAGATACTGGTATTACTGTACTAAGAGAAGGGAGTATTACAAAACAAATGCTTGATCAGACTCTAAATCTTTAGAGCTTCTATGTCTCTTACTGCAAGGAGTTCTTCGACAGTTGAGCGAATCTTTGGAACTGTAGTAGTTTTTGGTAGAAACCCGCTCATGCCAGCTTTAAAACAATCATCTTTTACATCCTCTTCCTTTTCTGATGTGTGAGCCAAGATAATACTTTCTGGATGCATTTTGTGTATGACCCTTGCAGCCCATATCCCGGCTGCTGTCGTGTTCACGGGATGACCTTCTTCATCAAGAGAAGAGGCGTCTGTTGGCATGTTAAGATCCATAAAAATCACATCATATTTAGTACTTTTGCAAAGATCTATTGCAATTTGACCACTTTCTACAGTTTCTAATTTTCTAGGAGCTAGAGATGTATTTACGATTGCTCGGAACGTGTGCCTTATAACTGAGTTATCGTCGACTATAAGAACAGTGAGATTTCTCATAGAAAGAGATTGAGGAGCAGAATCACTTCTGTCTTTTGATCTTTTACTTGTTGCTTTTACAGGTGGCACACTTGTTTTAGAGCTTGAAGAACCGGCTACAGGGGCACTAACAATATTACCTCTTCCATCGCTTACACCAGGTACAGACATCATCTATCTCCTTATAAATTTTGGCGATAGACCTTATCAAGCATTAAAGAAAAATAGCAAGCCTTGTAAAGTAAGCTTTAAATAATCATTATTTATTGCTAGAATAGCGCCCATTTAAAACCTAAATGGAGCACTTTATGTCTAATGTATATCCAGTAGTTGTTATGGAAACAACAGAAGGGAAAGTCGAAATTACCCTAAAGCCAAATGTAGCCCCAAAAGCATGTGAGAACTTCACGAAGTTGATTGATAAAAAATATTATGATGGGATTACTTTTCATAGAATTATCAAAGAATTTATGATCCAAGGTGGAGATCCAGAAGGTAATGGTACAGGTGGCGAGTCTGTATGGGGGCACCCTTTTGAAGACGAGTACAGCAAAGATGTAACGTTCGATAAGCCTGGGATCCTAGCGATGGCGAATTCAGGCCCAAACTCTAATGGTAGCCAGTTTTTTATTACTACGGTTGAAACTCCTTGGCTAAACCACAAGCATACGATTTTTGGTGAGGTTACAAGTGGCTATGAGATCGTACAAAAGATTGAAAACACTGAGACAGATGCAATGGACAGGCCAAAGAAAGGTCTAAAGATTGTAAAGATGTATCTTAAAAAATAATCTTATACATCTATATATAACTAATTTGTTTAGTTTTTGTTTATCATTACTTTTACTATAATGCTTCTCAAAAACTAAACATTAGGATCTTTTTATGGCTGCTTCGATTCGAACTTCTGCTTCCGGGGTTCCTCTGCCAGCTCCAGCTGCAGCACCTCTTCCTCATCCCTCTGGTCTAGCGTCAACTCCGCCAAGCTCACCCACAAGAGCATCTAATGCTCAAAGTCCTAAAACAACTCCAATTAAGGCTCTTGAGATTAAATTAGCAAGTCCAACGCAAGCTGCTAAGATTAGGACTATAATTCAAACTGGGGCTCCATTTTCTCCAAGGACACAAAATGCCTTTGTTGCTGCAAGGGCAAAGCTGATAGGCCTGCCTAAGAATTCTCCAAGAAAAAGGAGAGGTAAAGCAGGTGCTAGAGCTATTAATGCTTTTCAAAGAGCGATAACAAGAGATCCTTATAGAGGAAGAACTTCTTCTACAGATAGAAAATATCATGAGCTTGGAACAGAAGCTTTAAAGTCTCCTACTCTGAAAACTACTTATCAAGATTTGTTTGACTGCGTGAAAGGTTGCAAGTTAGCAAAGCCAGATAAAAAGAAGCTTTCTGAAGGAAGGATTATCAACTTTAAACATGTAGCTAAAGGCGAGACAAATGCAAGAGGCTTACGTGTCGGTTGGCATTGGATTGATTTAAATGATAGTTACGATGTTCACGTGGACACAACAGTGCAAGTTGTAAATTCTAAAACTGGTGTTGCAGTCGCTCCTTTTACCATACCTGGATACAGGAGAAAAAGATCTTCTTTTTTCCCAAGTAACTTATTCAATGTGAATGCGATTACAAGAGAAAAGGACTTGATCAAGGTAATTAGAAAAGCAAAAATAAAAACTGAGTCTCCTGGTGAATCTCGTTTTCTTGCTAAAGCCAAATGGAATAAGAAAACCATTTGGGTTGAAGGTTTTAAAGTTCAAGATACTGACTCCTACCATACTGTTTACCCGCTGTTTTTGTGTGAAAAACTACCAACTAGTTCAGACGTGACTATTGTGAAGAGAGGGTCATATGATGGGGATCATTCATATCAAATGAAAAAAACAGCCGCGCAGGTTAAAAGACTTGTTGAAGATACTCTAGAAGATTGGACCTCTCACAGGAGAGGTAACTGCCCTGTGCATTTCATTAAAGGATCAGGTAGTAAACAACGTGTTTGGGTAGATATTGCTTCTCATATAAAGAGTACGTATCGCTCTTTTCCACTCACTGCAGGAGTCGTGTTTGAGTGCAAAGTAAAAAAGCTGACTTTATCTACAGCGGCTAATGCAGAGCTAGGTGCAATAAAAGCTAGGCTTTCTTAAGCGTTTACAATATCAACAAGTTCTATTTCAAAGATCAAATCTTTACCAGCTAGGGGATGGTTCGCATCAAGTGTTACCATCGCCTCTTCTACTTTTGTGATTGTGACAACAATTGCTGGGCCTTCAGGCTGGCGTATTTCTAGCTGCTGTCCAAGCTCTGGCTTGATGTGCTCTGGGAATTGAGTTTTTTCAACATCTGAAACAAGCTCTGGTAGATGAGGGCCGTAGGCGCTCTCCGATTGAATTTTTACTGTTTTAGCTTCGCCTTTTTTCATGCCGATGATGGCTTGCTCAAAGCCTGCAATAATACTTGCATCGCCTATCTTAAACTCAATAGGGTCTTTGGTTTTTGAGGAATCAAATACAGTTCCGTTTTCTAATTTCCCTGTGTAGTGAACTTTTACTGTGTCACCCTGTTTTGCTAGGTCTGTCATATTTGCCTCTGATTATTTTTGGTGTGGAAGAGCTTTGCAACTGTTTCGCCCTCTTATGCTTGGTTTAGTGTCTTTTAAAAATATAGTCAATCTTAATGTCAGTATTTTGAAACATGATTTGGCTTTTTGTCATATTTTTTGTTACAAGTAAGATGGATTTTTTTGCGGGGTAAGAAAAGTATGAAAAAAGTAGGTATCATTTTTGGGGGTCAATCAGTCGAGCATGAGGTTTCACTGCAGTCAGCCAAAAATATTTATTCAAGCTTAGATAAGGATTTATTCTCTTATGTGCTGATTGGGATTACAAAGAGTGGTTCTTGGCACTATATCAATCAAGAGTCTCTTGAAAAATGTTATGCAAGCGGGGAGTTTTTTGCTCTTGATGATCATAGCGAAGTTTTAGGCAAGAAGGTGGACCTTTCTCATTTACCGTTTGATATAGCTTTCCCGATTGTTCATGGTGCTGTTGGAGAAGATGGATGCATGCAAGGGCTTTTTAAGTGCTTAGACGTGCCCTATGTAGGACCTTCTATTATTGATGCTGCTGTTTGTATGGACAAAGAAGTCTCCAAGAGACTTCTTGATCATGCTGGCATCTTAGTCGCAAGATTTTTTATGTATCACGATCTACTAGAGGTAGATCTTGAGGAAATAGAAAAAAGCTTTGGATATCCTGTTTTTATAAAACCTTCGAACTCAGGATCCTCACTTGGTATTAACAGAGCAAAAAATAGAGAAGAGCTCGCGTTATATGTAAAAGAAGCTTTTTGTTATGACCATAAAATTGTTGTAGAGGAAGCGATTGACGCAAGGGAGTTTGAGTGTTCTGTTATGGGGTACAAAGACCCTATTGTTTCTTTGCCAGGAGAAGTGATCCCTTCGCATGACTTTTACTCTTATGAAGCAAAATACTTAGATTGTGACGGAGCTAAATTTAAAGTCCCAGCAGAACTTGATCAAGATATGATAGAAGGTATCCAAGAGGCTGCTTTAAAGGCTTATAAAGCTCTTTGCTGCAGCGGTATGGCAAGAGTAGATTTTTTGATCACAAGTAAGGGTGAAATATACCTTAATGAGGTAAACACAGTGCCTGGCTTCACCAAGATCAGTCTCTTTCCAAGGCTTTGGGAGCTCAGTCATATTAGCTATAGTGGCGTTTTGACAAAGCTCATAGAGTACGGTCTAGAGAGGCATAATCACGATCACCTGCTTAAGAAAAACATAGATAGAAGGGTGTTTCAACTGCAGACATCATAGATTTAGAAAATCAAGCATAGCCTTGCCGACTTCTCTTCTTTTCCCTTTGTAGGGGTAGTAATGCATGGCAAGATTTGGATTGTAGTTCATCTCAATAATGGAATATTTTTTTCCTTTTAGTGAAGGTATGATCATATCAACACCGCAAATATGAGCATTCAGTGCTTCTGTAGCACCTGCAGCGATCGATTTGAAATATTCTGGGAAACTATCGGTTACATCAACGGAGTCTCCTCCGGTTGAAATGTTGGAATTTTTCCTAAGAAAAATCTTTTGTCCCTTTTTAGGGATGGATGATTGTGAAAGGCCTATTTCCTTGAGATTTGCAAGCTCATCTTCTTCAAGCTTGATGTAGTCCTTCGGTGTTTTATGGCTTTTAGGATCGCTGTTCTTTAAAGCTACAAGCTGTTGAATAGAGTGTTTGCCATCTGCTGTGATGTTAGCGGGATCTCTACGTAATACGGCGATAGGTTTGCCCCCAATGATCAAAATTCTGTACTCGTTACCTACGATTTCTTCTTCGATAAGAATAGAAAAGCCGTAGGAAAAGGCTTTCTCAATAGCACTCTTTACTGAAGCTGAACTAGAAGCATTTACAAAGGAGATTCCAAGGCCGTAGTTAGTACTTGTCGGCTTAATCACAAGAGGTAAATCCTTCATTTCGTTAAGCGCCTGCATTGCCTCATCTTGAGAAGAAACCTTAAAGCCTCTCGGCACGTTAAAACCCTCTTTTGCAAGTAGCTTTTTTGTTACGCTTTTATTTTCCATCAGGTGATAGCTAAGAAAATTATCGAATCTTGTGATCGAGGCTTGCTGAACGATTTCCTGCTTTTTTTTCGTAAAGAGTCTTACAACATTTTGCTGCCTATCTAAAATCTCAAAAGAAACACCTCTTTTTTGGCATTCTCGTAAAAGAACCTGAGTAGAAAGCTCCATGTCCTCATAGCCCTTAAGGTAGAAGCTTTCTTGCTGCTCAAGCTTTTTCTGCTTCTCGAAGGATCTCATAGCTTCCTCAGCAAAGAAAGCGGAAACATTCTTTCCACTTTCGTGCTCAAGCAGCCACTTTTTATGTTCTTTTGCAACTCTGAGACAGTAAGGAAGAAAGCCTTCATTCATTACATTTTCAATCAGCCTTTTTGAAGGAGTGGTTCTTTTTCCTTCGACCTTCTCTATCTGATTCATAACACAAGTTTTGTATGCCTTTCTATGAGCCGGGGCAAGTGTATCCGTAATCTCCAGCATCTCCTCTAGGATTTCAAGAATCCAGCTTTTTAGTTTCTTTTTCTTGCCGAAGTCACACAGGATTAGATCTTCTTTATTTCCAGAGACTCCTACAAGGTCTTGGTTTTTAAGAAGCATCTTCTGTGTGGTTTTATCTTTAATGGAGTGGCTTTCTTTAAATAGGCAGAAAATCAGAAAAAGATGAACAAAGAGAATCTTTTCCTTTGTAATTCCTACAGGATCAGTAGGGTCAATATCTATAGATCGGATTTCTAAATAGGAAATCCCTCCTCTTTTTAAAGCCTCTATCGGAGATTCATTCAAGATAGGAATGGCTTTTGGCCTGATCCTTGTGTAGTGCTCACTTGGGATCTGCATGAGGTGAGTGTTCAATTGAATTCGTTTTCCAGATTTATCAAATAACCCCAGCTTTTCAAAGGATTTACAAGGGGTATTTACAGCAAATTCTAAGTCTTTTATGTAATCATCCAGGTTATCAAGAGACACAGTATGCTGGCATTTTGTTTTGTTATAGTAGCCATAAGCACTCATGCGAAGAGATGTCGCCTCCATGAGGCAATAGGTATCATTATCAAGTTTTTTAAAGCCTTTTGGAATTTTATTTGAGAAATAGCTTTTATCTGCAAGAGGTGAAGACCCAAAGAGATAGGTGATGATCCACCCGAAGTGCAGATAGTTTCTTGTGATATGGAAGTATTGATCTGAAACAAAACGGCTCAAGGACTCTTTGCTTTTAAGCTTATGGTGAAGTGCTTCAAACACTTCGTTTGAGAACGAAAAGTTATAGTGAATACCTGAGATAAGTTGCATGTTAGTGCCATATCTTTCTACAAGCCCTCTTCTGTAATAAACCTTCTCCATCGCGGTATCAGAGGTTCCATACTCAGCGATGGGAATATCAGATTTCTTTGGAAGCCTGCATGGCATGCTAAGTGGCCACAGATGTTCATTTTTTACGCCCCGTGCAAGGAAGGCATGTAGGTTATTTAAAAAAACGTTGAGTTCTTTGATTGATGAGAAGGCTGGCGTGATGAGCTCAACCTGCGACTCTGAAAAATCTGTGCTGATATAAGAGTTTTTCAAAGGAGAGCCAAGAGATTTTGGATGAGGACTCTTAGCAAGTACTCCAGCGCTGTCTGTTCTAAGTGTCTCTCTTTCAAGGCCTATCTTGTATTTTTCTAAAAGATTCTTATCTGAGTTTTTGCAGAAGAAATCCATAAGAAGTTTAAATCGATTTGTCATAACACCAGCTTGCATCCAAAAGGATTACTATAAACAATTTAGAGCATTTTATAAAAGGAATCTAAGTTGCAGATATCTATGTTTGTTTTACTTAGTAACTGTTTGTTATTTAATTATAATTAATCTATTTATTTCACCCGTGGCTAGTTCATTAAATTTTTTTGCAATGTGCCTGTGGTGGGACCCCTCTACAAAATCTGGCCAAACGCATTTGACAAAAGAAAGGAAATCAGA
>JAJACS010000006.1 GCA_022601395.1 Chlamydiia bacterium
ATATGTTTATATAAAGTTAAAGTTTTAACTTTACTATTCAAATATTGACTTACAGTTTTCAATTAAAAACTTGTCAAATTTAACCGCTTTAAAATAATTATTTTAACATGATTGGGTATAAAAAAAGCGCCCTTTGCAAGGCGCCAAATGGGAGGCATTCTCTATAAAGTAAATACTTTAATAAATGTTAGCTGGCAGCTGGAAGTTGCGGATACGCATAAATGCGTCCTTATACATGTCCTGAAATAGCTGCTCTTGTGCAATAGCTCTTTGGTCGCGGCCTTTGCCGAATTGAGGCTTAAAAGCGGTTCTATAGTCATTTGCGGCATCACCTGCGTCATAAAGGTGCTGAGAGATGGTAGAATTAGCGAAATCCGATAGGGCCATATAGATCTCTCGATCTCTTTTGATCGTTTCTGGGTTAAATTCCATCCTTTTGAGCCTTTGAATGCTGGTTACGACCCCTGCATGGGCTGTTGGGTATTTAGGAACTCTTGTCTCTTCCTGGGGCGTTTCTGCTCCAAACAGGGATCTTGCCTTGTCTAGTGCTCTTCCAAAAAGGCCTTTTGGCTCTTCTTGGAACGTTGGGAGTCTCGCGGCTTCTCCATGTCTTGGAGGTGCTCTCTCAATAGAGAGATTGCGCATCCTCTCGCATAGTCCAGATGGGTCATCCTTTCCATCTAAAGTCGCTCTCATATCAGCGAGGATTCTTTTGGCTTCTTTTTTTGTAAGATGGGATCTTGCTCCTGAGTGAGCTTGTTGATGGGTAGGGTGTTCTGTTCTAGGAGCCGTTGTAACAGGCGGAGCTTGCGTAAAGGTATATGCTGCGAGATCGGGGTTTGTTGCTGTAGGAGGAGCTACAGGCCTCGGTGTAACTCTTACAGGTGGTGTGAAAGGCCTTCTAATAGGAGGTGTTCTCTCCTGTGCTACTGGTATGCCGTAAAAGGCACGTTGAGTAGGGGTGAGCCCTAGACCATCAGTTGCAGCCATTTTTATTACCTATTTTTATTATTTGGTATTAATTTTACTACATTATTATAATTTTACATAAGACTTAGACTTTTCTTTAATATAATTATTAACCATAAAGCACTGTTGTTTACTTATATAAAAATAGGTGTAAATCTTATATTTAATAACTTTAAAATAAAGTGTTGTATTGAACCTAAATAAACATAGGTAATATAATTAAGTCATAACCTCTTTTTATAATATTTAAATAATAATATGGAGGTCTTTAAAAAGATGGGTAATAAACAATATGAAAAAACAATAGCCAAATTGGTAAGTAAGAACGATATGCTAGAAACTGAACTAGCATACCTTAACAGAATTCTTGTTGAGGTAGGGTTCGCAGAGGGAACTAAAACACTGAAAGAAACAGTGGAAGAAGTGATCTCTGAGGACACAGAGGTAGTAAAAGTTCCAAGGAACAATTCTCCTGGGAGCAACCCTCTCTTCTAAAAAATGCCAATAGGGATAACAAAAGACAGGTTTTTACCTGTCTTTTTTTTTGCCCTTTTCCTTGTGTTTTTAGCGTAATTAAGCTTAAATTTATCTATGTAAATACAATCAACAGAAGACTTATGGCAAAACTAGTTATTAATGATGATGAAGTAGAGCTTTCAGACGGTGAGGCGATCAAGGATACCTGCGAAGATGCTGGGATCCCATTTGCCTGCGAAGAGGGTGTGTGTGGAACTTGCGTTATAGAAGTAGATGAGGGGATGGAGAACCTTTCTCCCTTCACACAAGAAGAAGACGATTTCCTTGGCGAAATGGACAATGAGCGCCTAGCTTGCCAATGCAAGATCAATAAAGGCTGCGTAAAAATCACTTTTTAAGAGAGTTCTTATGATTACAAAAGATATGACAATCGATGAGATCCTCTCATCTTTCCCTGAAAAATCCCAAAAAATCGCAGCAGCACTCTCAGCAAGTGGACTTCAGTGTGTGGGCTGCGGAGCAGCAACCTATGAGACACTAGAAGCGGGCGTACTCGGCCATGGGATGAGCTATACGGACCTAAAAACAATTCTTGATAACTTGAATCAAATACTGAAAGAAACCTCCTCAGATCCGCTTACAATCACTGTTACAAAAAGAGCTGCTGAAAGATTCAAAAAGATCCTAAAAGAAGAGAATAAAGAAGGGTATGCTCTGCGTTTTGGGGATCAACCAGGCGGTTGCGGCGGTTTTGAGTATCTACTAGACTTCTCAAAAAGCGCATCAGAGGATGATGAAGTGCTTACTTCTTCAGGAATCGAGATCCACGTAAACAAAAACGTAATACATAGATTACTTGGCTGCGAAATAGATTTCTCAGACGGTTTAAAAAACTCTGGCTTTAAGATATCGAACCCGAACGTAAAGGGATCTTGTAGCTGTGGTAAGTCTCAGAGCTATTAAATAAAGAATTGTCCCCAAAGAAGTGTATTGTTTATTGCTTTTGCAATGGACTCTTTGAACCGATTAGCGTCTGTAGTATATTGGATGCAAAATTCTTTTGATTGAGCGTATGCCATCACTTCAGCAAAGTGTGCTTTAGGGATTTTGTGAGCTTCGTCTGCGAGCTCGCCGCTATCTGTAGTACCTTTGTAATATCTCTTGAAGTAATCAACTAGAGCCATTTCGAGCTGCTCTCTGATCACAAGCTGTATGAAGTTTTTGTATGCAGCAATGTAGTTAGGATCTCCATCACCAAAATCAACTGCCATAGCTTCTTTTCTAAGGCGATCAAAACCTTCGATTACAGACTTTATTCCAGGGGTTCCATCACGCGTTTTCACAAAAGCATTCACTCTAAGTTCTGCAAGACCGTCGATAAGTGGTTGCGCAAATGTCTCTTCGCTTACTTTTAAGAATCTACGCTGAGCATCTTCATGAATACTTCCTGAAGCTGCAAGTTTATCATCATAGTAGTCTTTGAAGCTTGGATACATGTTTGTTTTTGTACTTGATTGGGTAAAGTCCTCTTGTAGCCATTCAACAAATCTATCAGCTTTTTCATTAATAAATGTTCGGCTGATTTCGCCTCCCATATCTACTGGAGATGTTTTTCCAAGTGCCCAATTAAAGCCTCTTCTAGGAAGTCTTGTACTCCAATTAAATACTGCTCCTGGCATTTCTCCAAATGTTTGTCCCCAACCTTTAGGTGGCTGCACTAGCGCATCACCAGTTGGAGTATGTGGTGCTGTAGGCACTGGTGAAGATAGCGGTGTTACAAAATCATCTGCATCTGTAAGAACGCTCATTGCATCATCAAGATCCTTTTCACTAAGTCCTGGCTGATGTTCTGGCTGATGTTCTGGTGAAGTTACAGGGGCTGCATGTGGGTTTCTTTGTGGCCCTGTATCTACGTGAGGTGCTGTATCAGAATGCGGTCTTGTACTAGGCGAGCCATCTCTTGCAAGGTATGCTTCAGGTTCTGCTTCATGATTTGTAAGAGAAATTGGCACTTCGATAAATGGCTCATCAACATGTTTCATGTGATGTTTGTAATCATCTACAAGATGCCCTTTTGCTTGCGCCCAAACAGTACCGACTCTATCAAACTCAGAACCAAACTCAGCTTTGTACGCTTTGTTTAAGTCTTCTTTAACAGCGACTCCATGGTTGCCAACAAGGCTATGATCGAAATAGATCCCTTCATCTCTAATTTGTATTACTGAAATATCTGAGAATTTCTTGCCAGATACTTCTGCATGCGACTCTGCGATCAGTTTAAGTTGATGATCGATCTCTTTTTTCATTTTAGGGTGGTCCCTAAACATACAATGAGAATCATAGCCGTCAGGAAGGATGATTTCACGTCCGAGATCATCTCTATATACAACGTTCACATCGTAGCCAGTGCCATCACTCATAGTGACGTGGCTGATTCTGTGTAAGCATTGTGCTGAAGCGGCTGGAAGTGTCGCGCTCATGTTTGTGCCTTTTTTATTTAAATTAATGAATATTATAAACAATTAAATATTTTAATACCATATAAACAAAATTTTAATTATTAAATACTTGCGGGTATATATAAACATTATTTTAATTAAAATAATGTTTATTGCTTTTTCGTCAAATTTAGGGTATTTATCAGGTAGGAGGCCAAAATGGATCTTGATGCCCTTATTCCAGAACACACAGGCAAATTTGATGCCATCTTGATCATCGGCCCTCCAGGCAGCGGTAAAGGCACTATGGCTAAGTTCATCTCCGCTGCTGGGAGCCACTGCCACCTTTCCTCCGGGGACATGTTTAGAGGGATCCTCCCTGAAACACCACTTGGAGAAGTTTTTCATAAATATTCATCTAAAGGATTACTTATTCCAGATGAGCTAACGGTCCATCTTTTTAGGCTCTATCTAATGGGGCTTATCCATACAAACGTCTTCCAGCCATCAAAGCAGGTTCTGATCCTAGATGGATTGCCAAGAACGCTGTCTCAGGCAAGGCTCTTAGACGCTCACGTTCATGTAAAAGGGATCATTAACCTTGAAGTCGATGATCCAGAGCTACTTGTAAATAGGATCAGACGAAGATCTTTCATAGATAAAAGGCCTGATGATAGAGAGAGGTCTGTATTGAAGAAAAGGCTTCAATTTTTCGAGTCTGAAACGCTTAAGCTTTTGGAATACTATGACTTAAATGTTGTTCATTCCGTCAATGCATCTCAGAAGCCTCTTGAGGTTCTAAGAGACATTCTAATTAAGCTTGCTTCTATAATATAATTAAAAATCTAACTATTAGACATAAAGTACATTCCTGTGTTAAACTTATATAGTTAAGTGACAAAATAATGAATATTAATGAATAATTAAACTGGAGGAAAGCGCCATGCCTATTGCATTTTTCACAAGCCTTCCCCGCTTACGCGGAGCTAGTGGCTCGCATACAGGTCCTAAAAGTCCCAAAGAAAAGAAGTCAACAAAGCTCGCTTTTCTAAAGAGGATTTTTAGTTCTAGTGGTGCTACTGTACTTCCAGTTGAAGAGTTAGCAAAACACGATGTTCATATTGAAATGGAAAATGATATACCAGATAACATCGTTCCAGCTCTTGCAAAAGCTCATCAGAAACATCCTAAAAAGGACTCCGCAGAAGGTAACGATAGAGCTTATCATGAAACGGCTGTTAACGAGTTCCAATACGTCGCTGGAGACTTTACCGGATTGCTACGTAAAGGTACGCAGATTTATGCCGATGCAGCCCACTCAAAATCTCATGCAAAATCTGCAACTAAACAGGCTAATGTTGAGGGGATGACACAAGCAATCAGCCTTTTAACTGGTTACGTTGCTTCTATGAGAGGTCATGATGAAGCAAAGCAATCTTATCACATTGGCGATAAGCATGGAATATTTGCAGGAACTACATCAGTTATTAGAGGGCCCTTTGAAATGCTTTCTGGTGGCGGTACTGCTGTAACAAGTGGTATCAGCACTTTTGCATCTCCTGCAAAAGCAGCTTCTCTTGCAAGAACTGTTCAAGGAATATCCATAGCCTCTTCTGTTGGCTCTGGTGCATTCTTTATTTTGCTTGGAGCACCAGCGGTGTATTCCTTATATGAGTCAGGATCTACCTACCACAACTTAAAAAAACACGTAAAAGAAGGTGGAGATGCACAAGGATTTACTTATCTAAAGTCTAGACTAGAAGTCAAAGATACAGATAGAGAGAAAATATTAGACGAGCTTTTTACAGATAAAGAAGAAAACGCTGCAGTCAAATCCGTAAAGAGATTCTTCAACTGGATCTATGGATATAACTCTGCAAAAGCAGATGAAGTGAAAGCTAGCATCAAAGGTCTATTATCAAACGATGCTCTAACGAATAAAGAGCTAAAAAAGGCACTTAATAAACTAGATCCAAATGGAGAGCTACAAGGCATGCTTTCTGATGCAGATTTAGATTATGCAGAAAAGTACATTGCATCTTCTGATAAGCTTAAAGGATTGACTCCTGAGGCGAGAGAAAACTTAATCAGAATCTCAGCTGTATTCTACAAAGCGGGTCTTAATGTTGTAAACGCTAGAAAAGAAAAGCAGCTATGCAGAATGATTGGATCAAAAGCTTGTGAAGAAGTTAAAGCGAACTTGCATAAAGATGTAAAAGATATCGATGAAACGGTACTTAAAGAGACTATAAATTCTGCTAAAAAAGGGCTGATTAAGTCTCTTGCGATCAACACAGCGATTGTTGTTGGATGTCTTTTAGGATTTGTTGGTACGATTATGGGAGCGGTGCTTTCAGGAGGGGTTTACCCTCTTATCGCGACGATCATCAGTATTGTAACACTTTCTATTTGGACAGGATTAGATAGCTATACTCTTTATGAAGAGCATAAGGCTGGTAACTCAACCAAAAAAGATAAAGTGCTAATGGTGCTTTCGACGATATTTATGGTGAGTATTACGATTATCGGTAACCTTCTTACAGCAGGAGTTGTGAGCATGGCGGTTACAGGTGTTTTAACTGCCGGGTGGATGTTTCTTCTTCTTTACTCCGTATATACATGGAGAGAGAAAGAAAAGAAAAAAAGGAAAGCCGCTGAAGAAACAGAGGCGAATCGACAACATCAGAACCTTGCAAACGAGCATGAACTAGCAATGCTTGGCGTTACTCAGATGCGTTCAGAAAAGATACGCAAAGGTGAAGAAGATGGCTACAATCTAAGGTCGCGAAACGGCGGATAGATTAACGCGTCAAAGGCGCAGGAAAAAAAATTAAAGAAGGGGCTCTTAAGATTAAGAGCCCCTTTTTTTGTGTTAAAATAAAAAGTATAAGTATGAGCATTTTAAGAACTACAGCAATTAGAGGCTATGAGAGACGAGAGGTATTGCAGCCTGTTACAAAAGCTGCTGCGTATCTGGACGACTTGTGTGATAAGGCCTTTTCAATGGGAAAAGAAAGGATTCCCTTTATAAAAAAAGCCGTGGATATCTCCTCAAAAAAAAATGAAGAGATGGAGAAACAGTCTAAGGTGAAGAAAGAGTACTCTCATATCCTAGGAGCAAAAGATGGGGGGATGTCTGGATACTATTCTGCAGCTTCAAGCGTTCTAGAGCGAGTAGAGAATTCAAATATAGGAAATCGATTATCTACTGCGAGTGATACAGTGAAAGCTGGGTTTGGTATTATCACAGTTGTTAATGCTTTGGATCAAATGCCAAGCAAAGTAGTACGAGCAATAGAAGTTGTTGGACAAGAAGATACTGCTCGTAAGGTAAATGCGGTATCAGAGATTGTAAGCTCTAATGTTAGTGCAACGTCTGCTGCTCTTAAAGTCTCTTGTTCTGCTTTAAACACTGTGAATAGAACGAAACAAATTGGTCTTTTATCAAGTACTAGGCTCTCTGTTAAAAATGTTGTAAAAGATCTAGGCACAGCTTCGAGAGTTCTTTCAGGAGTTTATTTTGCAGCCCTTGCAATACCTAGGATCTATGCTCTTAAAGAGATCTACACAGCAAGAAAAGGATATAAGAAAATCCTGAATGATGAGTCCCTTACAGATGTTGATAAAAGCATTAAGATTAGAAAGTTTTTAAATAAACAGCTTGAGCTAACAGATGATGAAAAAGTATCTATTTATGAAAAAGTCGAAAAGAATCTTATTGAAGAATTTAAAAGCATTAAACCCAATGCAAGAGCTGCCCGGGTTAATCAATATGTAGAGTCTAAAATCCAAGGAAAACTTTCTCATGCTGTGCACGAAGAGCTGACAGCTAAAAAAGAAGCTTTTGAACGAGTTTTTGGGAAAAAGGTTTTGGATTTGCTTACAAATTTGAACAGAAAAAGAAAAATTTCAAGTGAAGATGCAAAAGAGATCACTAGCTGCATCAATAGATCTATTATTCGCCAGACATTTATAAACCTAACTGCCTTATTTGCTATTACTCTTGGTCTTACAGCAACTGTACTTTCTCAAATATATTCCGGGGGAGTTGTTTCTCTTATTTCTCTTGTATTGAGTGTTTCCTCTACTTCTATATGGCTTGGGTTTGATATCTATCAATTAATAAAAGATCTTAAGATGAAAAAGCTGAGCAATAGAGAAATCTTCTTTAAGTTCATGAGCTTCGCTTTTTTTGCAGCATCGCTTATAGTGACTCAAGTTGCCACCTCAAACATCTATTCTACAGCCGCAATCACCGCGGGATCTGTTGTCTGGCTTTTTATGGGCATGTATTTAAAGTACAGAAGTAATAAAAAGCAGCAGCTGATAAACAAAGTGAAACATATTGATTCAAGAACCCTTGAATCATTCAGAAAATTGAGAGTATAGTGAAGGAAAGTACTCTTAGGTGATTTCTTGCTTCTTGCACACATTGATGACTTTCTCTTTTACTTAAGCTCCGAAAGAGGGCTTTCCCCCCATACTCTTGCCGCTTATAAAAGAGACATTCTACTTCTTCAAAAGCATTTAAGTAGACTTGGTACCCAAGATGTAGGTGCTATAACAGAAAAAGAGATCATCTCATTTTTAGAGTGGATGCAGAAAAAACTCTATGCAACATCCTCCATTTATAGAACCCTTATGGCAACCAAGATGTTCTTCCGCTTTTTAAGAGAAGAAGAGGTCATTAACTCCAACCCGACAAAACATTTAGACTCTCCGAAGTTATGGCAAGTCATCCCTGATGTCCTCTCAGAAAATGAAGTAGATAAACTGCTTAGAGCCCCAGATGCAAGCTCTGAAATAGGAGCTAGGGATAGCGCGATTTTTGAGGTCTTATACGCCTCTGGAATCAGAGTTTCAGAACTTTGTACAATGAACATAAACGATGTCTCTGAGAGCTCTTTAAAGGTGCTTGGTAAGGGGAGTAAAGAGCGGATCGTTCCTATTGCGAAAGCTTCCATTGATGTTCTTGACCATTACCTCTCCACATATCGAGAGGAAAAAGTAGAAGACAAGCTTGGTTCTCCTCTTTTTATCACAAAAAGAGGCAAACGCATTGATAGGATCACCATCTATAATAGGCTGCAGTTTTATGCTAAAAAGCTTGGTATCATTAAGAACGTAACGCCTCACACTCTAAGGCACACCTTTGCAACACATCTACTTGATAATGGAGCTGATCTTCGCGTAATACAGGAGATGCTCGGGCATGCAGATATAGCAACTACGGATCGCTATACTCATATATCAAGTACATCCCTTGCTAAGAACTTTTCTTCTTTTCATCCGAGACTTTGTGATAACAAGGATTAAGAAGGTCTCCTTCATCCTCAAGGTTCACATCCTCTTCAGGATTGTTTGAGAGTACCCCTGTTGAATAGGCGAGATTCGCAATAGAGGTATACCATGTTTTTTCTGAGTTGATCAGCTTATACTGCGCATCAGCAACAGCTGTTTGCGCATTGATAAGGTCTACAATGTTTGTTGTACCCATTTGGTATTTTTCGAGATTCAACTTGAAATCTGTAATTGACGCACTTAAGTATTCTTTTGCGTATTCGTATGATTCTTTCGAAAATAAGACATCGTTATAATAAGCAGTAACTTCTTGCAGAAGCTCAAGTTGCAGATCTCTTAATGCAGCTTCTTTACTTCTTAGCTCAGCTCTTGCTTTTTTAATGTTGTTTTGGATGTTAAAGCCCTGGAAAAGGGGCATTGTAAATTTAATCGTTGCATCGTAATCATAGTAGTCGTTTAGGCCAAGGTTTGTATATTTCCTTCCGAAGGAAAAATCTCCAGTTACTTTCGGGTATTTCTGATCTACAGCAAGATCATACTTATCTTGATAAGAGCGTACATTCGCTTCTGCAGCAAGCAGGTCAGGTCTAAATTTAGTTGCCATCGCAATCATCTTACTAAGATCTGCGATCTCAAAAAGCTGCAGCTCTTCTGGGTAACTCTCGAAGGTAAGATAAGCGTTTGCGGGCATACCCATATTGTTAAGTAGCTCTGTATAGTAGGTGGTTTCCATTTTTTTCTGCGTCACAAGGTTGAGCTTTTGTTGCATGAGCTTGGTAATCGCTTGCGCTTGATCCCCAACATCTGCAGTTCCTTGTGAAAAACGGTCATTCACAGCATCAAGTGATACCTGCGCTCTATATACATCTTGCTCTGCAGCTCTTACTTGAGCTACTTGAGAAAGATAGGTATAGTAGTCATTCATGATTGTATGAACAACTTCCTGCAAGGTTCTGTTATGCATAAAGTCAGCTTCATATAAAGCTTCTCTTGCAGCAGAAGATGTGGCTTTTCTTCTACCAAAATCTAAAATTGTGTAGGTTGCAGACAGCTCCCCACCGTAAAACACCTCTTGCTCAATAACTCTTGCATTACGGGAAAATAAAGCCTTTCTTGTGTTTTCATAAAAGCTATCAAGTTCTGTAAGGATGTAATATTTAGCAAGAGACTGGCCATATTTAGCAGCAGCAGCTCTTGCATCGTACCATGATTCTTTTGTAAGTGGATTGTTTGTAAGAGTAATATCGATGATTTCTGCAAGTGTAAGATCGCGATCTGCAAGTTCAAGTGGATCTACTTCATCGATTTTAATAGGAGTTTTGCGAATGCTTTTAGGTGGAATCCAAATGCTCATTGCAGATTCCGGAGCGTAAGAGTAAGGACGTGATGCCCCTCTATAGTCTCCGCAACCAGATAATGCCAAACAAAGAACAGCTGAAAGAATGAGCTTTTTGTTTTTCATAAAATTTAAGAGTCATTTGCAAAATTACTTAAACTTTACTAATAGACTTTTATTTAATTTATGAGAAGAGAATCTGAAGATGCAGCTCGTCTTTATATAAACTAGATAAAAACTTAGCGCTCTTAAGAAAACAGACTTAACTCTGCAGTCTACTTGTTAGGATCTTTTTAACAACGTCAGGAGAAGCTTTTCCTTTTGATTCTTTCATAATCTGCCCAATTAAGAAGTGGAAAGCTTTGTCTTTTCCATTCTTATAATCAATGATTGACTGCTCGTTTGCAGCAAGAACGGTATCAACAATTTTTTCCACAGAAGCTGTGTCTTGTATAGGAAGGAGATCTGGGTTTTCTTTAATTAAAACTTTAGGATCACTCTCAGGTTTTTCAATCATAAGATCAGCAATTGTTTTTGCAATCCTGCCTGTGATGGTCTTTTCTTCTATAAGATTCACAAGAGCTGCAATATGCTTTGGATCAAGACCAATAGACATTAAAGATTTGCCCGTGTCTTTTAGCCTGCCAACAAATTCTACAGTTACCCAGTTGCAAAGAGCCTTTGGATTTTTACACTCAGGAAGTGCTTTTTCAAAATAATCTGAAAGAGGTTTATCATTCACAAGTAGAGAAGCATTATATTCAGAGAGCTTTAACGTATCCACGTATCTTGTATATCTTTCATGAGGAAGCTCAGGAAGGTTCTTTTTTACCTTTTGAACCATCTCAGAGGTGATGAAGAGCGGTGGTAAATCAGGCTCTGGAAAATATCTATAGTCTTCTGCCATCTCTTTTGTACGCATTGCTACAGTTTCTTTCTTCTCTAGATCAAAACGCATCGTACATGCTTTGATCACATCTTTGTGATCTTTATAAGGAGTTTTGTCATAAGCTCTCACTTGACGTCTTACTTCTGCTTCGATCGCAAGTTCCATATTACTAAATGAGTTTAGGTTCTTGATCTCAACTTTATTGCGAAGCTCAGTTTCGCCTTTTTTACGAACAGAGATATTCACATCCATACGCAAAGAACCTTCTTCCATATTCCCGTTTGATATATCGAGGTATACAAGAAGAGAACGAACAGCCATTGCAAAAGCAGATGCCTCTTTAGGGGAGTGCATACAAGGGTCGGAAACGATTTCTATAAGAGGAACTCCAGCTCTGTTGTAATCGATTCCTGTAAAGTTAGAGAAATGCTTCAACATGCCTGTGTCATCTTCTAGGTGTGCATGGTGGATGCTAAACTCTTTAGATTTGCCTTCCACATCTGCAACGATGTTTCCTCCAACAATGATTGGATGAAAAAACTGAGTGATTTGAAAGTTTCTTGGATTGTCAGGGTAGAAATAGGATTTACGATCAAATGCGCTGAAGTGTGCAATTTCTGCACCTAGTGCGCACCCAAGCCTTATCGCTTTATTAACAGCCTCTCTATTTAAAAGAGGTAGTGTTCCTGGCTGTGCTGTATCTATAAGACCAATATTTGTATTAGGCTCAGCGCCAAAGACATTAGGAGCCCTACTAAAGAGCTTTGTTCTTGTATTTAGCTGCGTGTGGATCTCAAGACCAATAACAGGTTCATAATCTGCATAAGGGATTTCACTCATGAAAGATTCTCCTTATCAAAAAGGGAAGGGATTTTTTTATGATGCTCAGTGTTTTTCTGGAAGTGATAAGCAAAACGCATCACCCGAGCATCTTCTTGCTGAGGGCCTAAAATTTGCAAGCCATGTGGTAATTTTTCTTCTGTAAAACCGCATGGAATAGAAATAGCAGGAAGTCCAGCGAGGTTTGCTGGAGTTGTATATAAATCTTGTAGATATAGTGATATAGGGTCTTTTATAGAATGTGATTTAAATGCACCATTCGGCGTTGTAGGAAGAGCCATTACATCGCAGTGATCAAAGGTATGATGGAAGTTATTAATCAGCAATTCTCTGATCTTTAAAGCCTTTTTGAAGTAGTCACTCTGAAAACCAGAAGAAAGTACAAACGTTCCAAGCATAACTCTTTGTTTTACTTCTTCACCAAATCCATATTCTTTTGAAAGATCATACAAGTCAGAGAGTGATTCAGCATCTTCTGCTCTTGATGAGTATTGCACTCCATCAAACCTTGCGAGGTTTGAGGAAGCTTCAGCAGGTGCAATGATATAATAGATCGGGATGCAGTATTTAAGCTCAGGGAAGGGGATGTCTACCACTTCTGCACCAAGGTCTTCGTATACTTTAAGAGACTCTTGAAAAAGTTGCTTGCTCTTATCAGGAAGATCTCCAAGAAAGTCCCACGGGACACCAATTTTCTTTCCTTGCAGGCTTTGATCAAGTTTGTCTAAGTAGTTTTCCTTTGGTATGTCAAGACTTGTTGAGTCTTTATCACAGTAAGCTCCCATAACTTCCATGATTAGAGCTACGTCTTCAACATTTGTTGCAAAGGGGCCTACATGGTCAAGTGAAGAACCAAAGGCCACAAGGCCGTATCTAGATACACGTCCGTAAGTGGGTTTAAACCCATAGATGCCTGTAAATGCTGCAGGCTGTCTTATAGAACCTCCAGTATCAGATCCAAGAGAAAGAGGGGCGCACCTTGCAGCAACAGCAACAGCAGACCCGCCAGAAGATCCGCCAGGGGTGCAGTCTAAGTCCCAAGGATTTTTTGCAATTTTGAATGCAGAATTCTCGTTCGTCGATCCCATTGCGAACTCATCGCAGTTCGTTTTGCCGATGATAAGAGCATCTTCTTCTTCAAGAAGTCTAATCGGAGTAGCGTCGTAAAGAGCCACGTGATCTTTTAGGAAGTTAGAGGCGCAGGTTGTCTTCTCACCCTTAAGATTCATATTGTCTTTGATAGCAATAGGAACGCCAGCAAGCTTGCCAAGGGGTTTTCCTGCTTCTCGCTTTTCGTCGAGCTCTTTTGCTCTTTTAAGAGTCCGCTTATCAAGAATAGATAGAAACGCTCCAGTTTTTTCGTCCACTGTATGCGCTCTAGTAATAAAATACTCCGCAATCTCTACTGCAGATACTTTCTTAGATATAAATTGATCTCTTATTTCTTTGGCTGATAACTGATACATCTTTTCTCTTAGACTAATATTCAATAACCGGAGGGATGCGGACCATACCTCCTACTTGAGAAGGAGCATTTTGTAAAAGCTCTTCTCTCTCTATTGTTTCTTCAACTTGATCTTCATACATGCGATTTGATGTACTCTCTAAAAGGTTATGCTTACCAAGGACTCCATCAAGAGTTACCTCATCGATTTGCTTCATGTACTCAAAGATCGACTTCAGATTTTTTAAAAGCTTTTCCTCTTCTTCTTGAGTGCACTTTATGCGGCAAAGCTGCTCTAGGTTAAGAAGATCCTCTTTACTAAACTCTTTCATTTTAGCTCGCTAGTTGGAAGTAATTGCTAACATGTTAGCTCTTAGAGAGCAATGTGTCAATTTCTTTTACATAGGAGCGCTTTCGTTGAAATAATATTAACATTTTTTTTAAGATAATAGTGAGAAGTAGACGTTGGAGGTCAAAAATCATGCGTACAATTAATGTAATCGCTTTAATCTTAATACTTATAGGGGCTCTTAACTGGGGACTTTGGGGTTTTTTCCAGTTCGACTTTGTTGCCTGGCTATTTGATGGAAATACCACCTGGTTTTCGAGGCTTTTATATGCCCTAATCGGTCTTGCAGGGATCTGGGGACTTAGCTTTTTTGGAAAGTGCTCATCAAATGGTTCAGATGACGGATCTGGGATCTAATCTGACTTCCAGTGCCCCTCATCCTTTTTTAGGGGCTGGATAATAGATGGAGAGAATGAATTGCCAGGGATGCCTGGCTTATCAAAATAGTACTCGATCTCTAAATACTCTGGATTCAGTTTGTGGATTTTGATATTTGATAAGTTAAGATCTGCACAGAGCATTTCTTCTCCTAGAATATCTTTGATGGAGTTTTTCAGTGACTCGGAGATGATGCGTTTACCTTTTTTAGAAAGAGCCTCCTGCAGAAGAAAAAGAAGCTCTTTGTCTTCTCCCGCAATGTCCGCAAGAGTTTTATGCACTCGATTAAGGTGCTCGAATGAAATGCTTGGCTCTGCATCAAAGGAGTAGGTGTTTTCGTCATGGGCAACATCGATGGATTCCCACTTCGTATTCATTTCATCTAGAAAGCCTTTTGTCATCGTCACATCAGGGGTTACTTCATCATCTTTTCCTTTAAAAGTGACTTGAGATAGTGATGAGTCGTCTGGACAAAGCTTTGATGTGAAATCATCACAAGGCTTGAGTTTCTCATAAAAACATTTCATAAGTCTCGAAGTGAACGTTTCTGAGTTGATAAGTTGATCATGAAGTTCTGAGAGAACTTTTAGCTGAAGTTCATTAAGTGTGAGAAATATATGTGAAATACTAGAGTTATCATAGATGCCTACAATCACATCTTTTTTGACAATAAGCGAGAGTAGGTATTTCAGCATTTCCGAGGAAAGACTCGATAGTTTCGCCTTATTTGTGAGTACATTATAGATTTCTTGTGCATCTTGACTGCTTAAGTTTAAAAGTGATGAGAGAAGCTCAAAGGATTCAAAGTCGTTTTTCTTCAGTGAGACAAGAGATTCAAAAGCTGTTGTGATCTCTTGGAAAGCATCACTAAGAGATTTAAGTACGGAAAGCTTTGTTGGATCTACACCTTGTATTGTTCTTGTGAGTCTCACATGGATCTCTTCTTTAGGTAGAAGGTATCGATTTTTAAGTAGCGAATAGTGAGTATTGATATTCTTTATATATGTGATCTCTTGATGACGAGACCCTTGTTTGATCTTTCTCCAGAAGCTGTAGAAATCCTTGGTCTTTCTGATATCCTTGACAGCGGTATCATACTGGCTCTTTTCAACAGGTGTTGTGATACTTAGCAGTAGGTCTGACTTGGAGTAGATTTTTTTTAGAGCAAGCTCATCATCTATAAGAAGGTTTTTATATACATAGTAGATCGCGCTTTTGGGGTCGACAAACTTGAGCTCCTTTCTTATAGCTTCGATCTTCTCAAGGAGTTGATCAAAATAGTAGATCTTTCTTGCAGCGATCGCACTGTTGATATCTCTTTCACACTTTTTATATAGCTTGAAGGGATATACCCCAGCTGTAAAAATAGTAAGTACAAATGCTGAGAACCACCTTTTTTTTAAATGAAAGATATAGGCGGACTTGAGGCTTTTTTTCTTCTCTTCCTTATCTCTGATGTCGAGCTTTTCAATACATTTGATATGATCTTTTTGAACAAAAGAAGAGAGTAGAGGGCTATCTGTATCCATTTATTATACTTTGTATTATCTAATTATAGTGGACATTACATATGGAGATAATTCTCGCTATTAATTACAAACTATCACTTTATTGTTTTAAGTTAAATTTGATTTTAAATTTTTTTTATATTTAACATTTTAAAAAAGCTGCGCAAATTCTTCAGTTTATGAAAAAAATATTGATCTGATCACCCGAAATTAGGTATATTAATCGGCTAATTGACTTAGAAAATGAACTATAAAGCATCCATTGCATATAATGCTTTTTAACAAAAATAGTTTCAGAGAATTTAAGGGATATTTATGAGTAAGTCACTTACGCAAACACAAGTAAATGCGCCATCACACTCCATTCGAAATGGCTTTGCGCTTTTTTCTATGTTCTTTGGTGCTGGAAATGTGATCTTTCCACTGATTATAGGGCAAACAGTAAAAGGAAATCTTTTCTTCTCTCTGTGCGGTCTCATGATAACGGCGATCATTGTCCCTTTCTCAGGAGTAATCTCAACTTCTCTTTTCCAAGGAGACTATCAAAGCTACTTTAGAAGAGTCGGCGCTGTTCCTGGGTTTCTGATCATCTTGTTGCTCTTTGCTCTTATTGGTCCATTTGGAGGGATTCCAAGGCTTATTGGTCTCTCATACTCCAGTTTGAAAGTCTACCTTCCTAAGATTAAGCTATTTAGTTTTAGCGCTATATCATGCATTGTGATCCTCCTATTCTCTATACGAAAGAAGGACATCTTAAAAGTACTTGGTCTTGTGTTGACTCCGATTCTACTGATCTCCCTGTGTGTGATCATAGTAAAGGGAACTTTTTTCTCTCAAGCAAGCCACCATCATGGAGAAAGCTTAAAGCCTTTAAAAGCGTTTTTCTATGGCATCAAAGAGGGGTACAATACAATGGACCTTCTGGCTTCTTTCTTCTTTGCTTCAATGGTTTACAAGAGAATGAAGAGCCAGTCTGTCTCAGATGAGCCGAAAAGTATGATGGTAAACATGTTAAAGGCATCTGTTATCGGAGCAACTCTGCTTGCTCTTGTCTATGTTGGCTTTAGCTACGTTGCAGCAACGTTTTGTAGTGAGCTTAGCACTGTAAGCTCAGATCAGTATCTTGGTAAGATAGGTCAGATTGTTCTTGGCAAGCATGCAGGTATTATTGTTTGTTTAACAATCGTAATGTCTTGTTTAACAACGGCGATAGCTCTTTCATCTTTATGTGCAGATTTTCTTTGCGACCTATTTAAGGATAGAAAGCCCTCTTATCCTCTTTCTCTCCTTATTGTATTGATCCTCACTTGGGGTGTCTCTACTTTGGAATTTTCAGGAATAGTAAGAATTTTAAGTCCTGTTTTGCAGATTTGCTATCCTTCTCTACTTGCTGTTAGCATTTTGAATATCTTCTACAAAGTCTATGGATTCAAACATATTAAGATTCCAGTCTTTGTTATTTTTATCATCATGCTGATTAGCTCATTCTTTTAAATCATTAAGATTTACTCTAGTGAGATTACATAATTTTATCCAACGCCATAATTGTATAAAAACATAATAAAATTTCTTGTTTAATAAGGAATTTTATTTATAGAGTAGGATTAAGGGTGGTGAATGACCTAAAGGTGGTTGTTTGCACGTAGGAGGCGTTGTGAATCAAAAGCTTGAAGAAAATCCATGGTGGTCCATGTGGGTAAAACCAAAAGAGACTATCCGTAATTTAATTAATTATAATCCTAGTTACTGCTTTATCTGGCTTTGCTTGCTTTACGGTTTTATTGAGACGGTATACATCTCTCAAGGGGTTTCTCTTGGTGGCTACCTTCCTATGTGGGCTTCAGTTCTTATCTCTATAGCGCTTGCTATACCTGTTGGAGCTATTAGCTTTTCACTTACATCCCTATTTGTTTATTGGACGGGTAAGCTCATTAAATGCTCAGGCACATATAAAGATATTAGAGCTTCTGTTGCCTGGTCCAACGTAACAACTATGATTAGCATCATACTTCTCGCAGCTCTGCTTATAATCTTTGGGAATGAGGTGTTCTTTCGTAACTTTTATCAGACAAGTTTTCCGTCAGCAAAAGCAATGTTTCTTATTTTTATCCTGCTCGCAGAAACGACACTCTCTATATGGAGACTTGTAATTTTCATTAAATCCTTGGCAGAGGTCCAAGGGTGCTCAGGATGGATGGCTTTATTAAACGTCATTCTTGCATCAGTTCTTGCCTTCATCTTGTATTACTTAATCACTTTATGTCTTTCGTTCGTTTCGAAGGCAAGTTTCATGCAATAAAAGAGGTGGATCATGAACAATTTTTTTAAAACACTACTTACCCTTAGAGTGGCTTTAGTTGCTTTGCTACTATCCTTCACTGCAATCGGAGTTTCTGGGATTAAAGGGGAAGCTGAAGCTATGCCTGTTGTCTCAAAAAAGAACGTGAGCAACTCCAAAGAAAATGAGAGCTGGAAGAAGTTTCACTCAGTATCAGGGAAGTGTATGGTTTCTTTTCCTGGGACACCTGAGCATGTGAAACAAACAATGAATCTAGAAGATGAAGAACACAACATGCAATACGATGTGTACGTTGCAACAGAGCAAGACAAGCAGGCAGTATATATGGTGCTTATTGCTCAATATCCTCCATACGTGAACGAAAGCTATGCAGAGCTTAGCTTAGAGAGCTTTTTAAATGGGATTTTAACGCAGCACCCAAACAACCAGTTAGTTTTTGCAGACCTTACAGAAGTACAAGGTCACAAAGCAATGGACTTCTTTATCAAAACAAAAGGTGTCTACTTTAAAGGTAGAGCAATCATGGCAGGAAGCAACCTATATCTTCTAGCAATGGAATGTGAAGGGGACAACTTTAAAGAGAATCAGTTTAAATATTTCATTGAATCATTCGAGCTGACAAAATGAGATCAAACGAAACGATCATACTACTGATACAAATCATTACAACATGGACAATGCTGGGGATCTTTTGGTTTCTCCAGCTTGTTCATTATCCGATCTTTAATAAGATTAAAGATGGTTTTGTTCAGTACGAAAGAGGGAACCTAAAAAGAACAGCAGCTCTTATCCCTCCTATAATGGTGATCGATATTGTAACGAATGTTATGGCTCTTATCTACGCAAGCAAAGGTCTCTATATTTCGCTTATTTCAGCAGCACTTGTGCTAAACATTCTAACATGGCTAACTACCTTTCTTTTTCAGATGCAGGCGCACCAGAAGCTCTCTATCCAGTACTCCAAGCAGGCTCTTGCAAAACTTTGCGGGACAAATTGGGTGAGAACAATACTTTGGACAGGAAAGTCCGGAGTTTATTTCGCTCTTCTCTACTATCTTTGCTCCTAAGTATTAGAACCTAAAAATCCTTCTTTTAATTTTCTAAATCTAGAGGACCAGGAGATGGAGTGGTAAACGATAATCTTCTTAAATCTGGCTCTGAAGGTCTTTTAATAATAAAATCTTCTAGTTGTTCTCTAAAGTCGCTCATGTCAACAAAAGCGCTTCTGCATCTTGGTGGAGATGGAGTAGGAATAGGGGGGGGATAACTAAGTACTTGTGAACCAGATGCAGCAGCAGCGTCATCTTCAAGATCAAAGCGCACAACGGAAGCTCTCTCTTCCACTCTTTCATCAGATGTAAGTACGCGCATTGCTTCTTCATAAGAGACTTTCATTGCATCAATGCAAGTTTGAACTTTGCGCATGGAAGGCCTTTTAGCAGGATCTTTTTGAAGGCACATGGATGCAAGTCTTAAAAGCAGATCTTTAGTTTCAGGATCTCTTATCCCTGCAGTTCTCCACTTTGATTGAGCTATTTCTGCACATCTTTTAAGTTCTTCATAACGAAAGTTTTCCTTCCTTGAGTAAGTGATTGCAGGAATGCCTGTTGAACGGTTTGCTTCACCGCGTCTCTTAGGATTTTGTCCAATTTTCTTTTCCGATATAATAGATCTTCCACCCGTGACCATTTCATAAATAATATGCCCCATACTCCATACATCAACCTTGTCTGTTATTTTTGGGTAGGTATGAAAGTCTTCTCTGCCTTCAGCTGTGTACCTAGTTTTTACATGAAGAAATTGATCTCTTACTTGCAATGGGCAAGCAGCAGCTTGGCCTATAATTTCTGGTGCCATATACTCAAAGGTTCCTGCAAAAGCTCCTGGGTATACTTTTGAAGTAGCCGCTCCAAAATCACCAATTTTTGCTGAGTATGTTTTCCCATCTTCAGTTTGTAGAAAGACATTAGCAGGCTTTAGGTCTTTGTGGATCACTCCGTGATCATGTAAGTAAGCAACACCAGATGCAATGTCACTTAGAATGGCGACTGAAGTGTCCGTTTTGTGTTCATACTTAGTGTTATATTTTAAAAGACCCTCTAAATCACCACCATTTGCATATTCTAAAATAGGGTTCCCTTCATTTATGCCATATACTTTTAGAACATTTGGGTGGTCTAAGGTAAGAAGAACGTAAAAGTCTCTATCGTGAATATTATCATAGCGCAAATACCTTCCATCTGGAGTCTCATAGTAGGCAACTTCATCTTTTATATGTGGGACTTTGTGAACAAATGTCCTACCTGCAAGAGTGCATTTTATAGCTGTTGCCCATGCACCTTTTCCTATAAACTTAAAGTTTCTAAAGTCTTCACCATGGAATAGCATAAGATCGTTGATTCTATGAAGGTGCTCAGGAAGGTTGATCGTATCATGTACGTAAAAACCACGTCGATCGGCTCGTTTAATACCCCTAAATATTTCAAGGTATTGATTGAGCGCTCTTATCGCATTGTTAATATTTACAATTTTACGTTCCGTATAGGTAATAGATTCGTCAACACTTCTGAAGGATCTTTTGTCCGTAATTGCTTTAGCTAAACTTAAACTTTTTGATTTTGAAGGCATCGCTGTAGCGCCGTGAAGCCTCGCTAAATCAAAAGGAGCAATGCTCTTTTTTAACCGTATATTTGCAACGGCAGTCTCAAGTTGATCTTTTGATATTTCAAGCACATCGATTTCTCTTGCAATCTCCCCAATCCTTCTATCTACTTCAGTTAGAGGAAAGCTGTGCCTTACTTCTTCACGCTCAGCCTCAATAATAATTTGCATGAGGTCAGTTGCTCTAGTAAGGTTCGCAATTGTTTTTTTATCGTAAGTAACAGAAGACGCCATCTTAAATCTCAAAACTATATCATTAATATTGTACTTATTATAAAGGATTTATGAATTTTTTTCTACCTAAAAGGATGTCTGTGGTAGTGGGTAAGCAGTTTATGGTTAGTAGGTTAAAGGTTGTTGAGATGTGAGGTTCTTTGGGGTTACCCCTATATAGGGGTAAATATCCCCACATCTATGAGCTCCTCTAAGGGCCTTATTTGCTAGTTGCGAAAAGGTCTTTTTCACCCCCAAACATCCTGATAAGCTCCTCTTCTTTGTCTTTTAAAGAGAGAGGTTCAATGCTTGTAACGGTGCGGTTTTGGATCACCTTCTTCTGGATCTTTAGATGATAATGGGCTTCTTTTGCTACCTGAGGGAAATGTGTGATACAAAAGATTTGCCGCTTCTTGCCAAGCTCTTGAAGTTTTTTTGCAATCAGACTTGCGGTCTCGCCGCCAATGTTTGCATCAATTTCATCAAAGATCAGGATCTTTTCTTTTTGTTTGTCTGCCAAGATCAGCTTTAGAGCAAGCAGGACTCGAGAAAGCTCTCCTCCACTTGCGCACATCTTAAGGGGCTTTAAGCTCTCACCAGCGTTTGCGCTAAAGAAAAACTCTATAGCATCAGAACCAAAACTATTAGGGGTTGTATCGCTTACTTTTATCTCAAAGACAGAAGATGCCATGTTTAGCTGCTTAAGCTCTTCTGTAAGCTTTAAAGAAAGATCAAGAGCTGCCTGCTCTCTTTTCCTTGTTAAAGAGGAAGCTCTTTTAACCCTAAGGGAGGTGACATTGCTCAGCTGCTTCTTTTTAGCTTGCAGGCATTCATCAAAATTTTCAAAGTTATAGAGTTTTTGCAGAAGCTCCTCTTTGTGATGAATGATTTCAACTACGTCGTTTGCATAACGTTTTTTAAGAGAGTTTATAAGTGAAAGCCTTTTCTCAAGCTCTGCAACTTTGGAAGGATCTAAATCAAGCTTGTCAACATAGCTTGTAATAAAGAAACTAAGTTCTGAAAGTAGCTCTGATGCCGTTTCTACCTTTTTTAATATTTGATCAAAAGTTTGGTCTGCCTTTTGCATCTTTACAAATGAGCTTTTAAGAGTATTTAATTGTATCAAGATAGAAGTGTCACTATCTTCTAGGATCTCTTTAGCATCTTTAGCATAGGAAATAATATCTTGTGTATGTGAAAGCTTTGAGAAAATTTCAAATAGCTCTTCATCTTCTTTTTCCTTAAGGTCTGCACTCTCAATCTCTTCAATGCAGCTCTTCCAAAAGGGAGCTAAGCGTTTACTTTCTTCATATGAAGAGGTGATTGATTCAAGTTCTTTCTCTAAAGCTTTTTCTTCTTGAAACGATTCTCTATAAGAAGATAGTTCATCTTTTAACTCAGCAAATAGATCTAAAAACAGCAGCTGCACTTTTTCATCTTTTAGCTCAAACTGTGAAGCGGCTCCTACAATTTCTAAAATATAAGGTGAGATCTTCTTTAGCGCAGCTAAAGAAACTTGCTGATTATTAATGAAGGCTCTGCTTTTTGATGCGGCTGTGAACTCTCTTGTTATAAGAAGCTCTTCTTCCTTCTCAATCTCGATTCCAAGTTCTTTTAAGGTTTCATAGAGCGTCTTATGAGTTGTGATATCAATCGCGCAGGAAAGGATCGCCTTTTCTTTAGAGTTGCGGATGTGTTTTGTGTCTGCCTTCTGGCCAAGAAGAAGTGCTAAGGCTTGCATAAGCATTGTTTTCCCAGAACCAGTCTCTCCTGAAAGCACATTAAATCCCTTGTGGAAAGGAATGCTTGCCTTATCGATGAGTATAAAGTTTGTAAGCTCTAGTTTTTTTAACATGATCCAGTTAACACTTGCTCAGTTGTTTTAAAATGTAATTTTGCAACTTCTTGAAGGATTGTTTCTCCATGTTTCAATACAGCCACTTTTGCAGCATCAATGACCTGTGCACTTGCACCTTTAGGAAGCTTTAGTGTGAATTTATCTTTAAGCTCATCAAGGCCTTCTACAAAACTTGCTCTTGCAAGAATAGAAGCTCCCGCTACAACAGGATCTTCTTCACCCTTGTGTCTTTGTACAAGGTTGATATCAATAGATTTTCTGCTGAGAGCTTTAGCAACAACATGCTCTGACGCAAACTGATCGATAATAGCGCTTTTGCAACCTGTGTCTTCAACAAGTTTTTCAATAGCAGATGCATGCCCCCAGGCAAGCATCTGATTTAAGTTATGAAAGGTGTTGTACATCTCGTTATACCGCTTTGGGAAAATACGAACGATAGAATGCTTGAAACCTTTTCTTATATCTTTAGCAAGCTTCAAAATCTTATCATCATTCATACGTTTAGAGTCTTTGACACCCATTTTAAGAAGCTTTCCAATGTCCTCTTCACCATTAACGTATAGACCGCCAATGCAAAGGGGGCCAAAATAATCTCCTTTTCCAGCTTCATCAACACCAATGCGCTCATGCATCTCTATATTCTTTTCAGGGTAGCTATAAGTCAAATCTTGTAAAATCTCAGGCTCTAAGTAATAAGTGATAAACTCATGCTTGTTTTTACCTTGAACCATAAGTTTTCCAGATTCATAAAGAGTTAAGGAAACTCCTTTTTTCTTTGCTTGAAAAACCGTATACACAGGCTTTTTAAGTTCAAATCCCTGATCCTCCAAATCACTCTTCAGCTTAGCTGCAAGGCTTAGATTGATCGTTGTAACAAAACACTTGGTATCGTTTCCTGACATAGTTTTTCCTTATAGATAATCGTGACTTACTATAGCAGAATTTTCATTTCGAAGAAGAAAAAGCTCTATTTTGTAAATGCGCTCCTTTATCCTTTGCAGTAATTCGGAAAATTCTATAGTCTAGCGTTTAAGCGCTCAAAAAAAAAGCGTTTTGGAGGTTTAATGGAAGAACAATTTAAAAAGTTAGGAACTCTCTTTAGATCAAAAAGAGAGGAAAAAAACCTCTCTCTAAAAGAAGTCGAAAATTCTACTTCGATCCGTTCCAACTATTTAGAAGCTATAGAAGATGGGAAGATAGAGCAGGCTCTCTCTGCTGTATACATGCTTGGCTTCATCAGACAATATGCAAATTTTCTAGGTCTTGAAGTAGATAAGATCATTGCACAATATCCAGAAGTTTTTAACAAAGCAGGCCAAAAGCATGAGTTCGATTACGGCATCGGCACTCTGGAAGTTCGCGGCAGCATGGGTGGGGGAGTCAAATGGCTACCAAACCTTGTTTGGGCTGGTGTTTCAGCTGTAGTCCTCGTACTACTATGGTATTTCGCAAAACAAATGGGCGTGATTTAGTTTAAATGGTAGATAAGAGCAATAGACTCATTAATGAGAAGTCTCCTTATCTTTTGCAACATGCTTACAACCCTGTGGATTGGTATCCATGGGGAAAAGAAGCATTTGAAGATGCAAAGAAATTCGATAAGCCAATTTTTCTTTCGATTGGTTACGCTACCTGTCATTGGTGTCACGTGATGGAGAAAGAGTCTTTTGCAAATCCTAAAGTTGCAAAAGAGCTCAATGATACATTTATCTGCATTAAAGTAGATCGTGAAGAACTTCCTGAGATAGATGGGCTTTATATGGAGTTCGCTCAGGTTCTCATGTCTTCTGGAGGCGGGTGGCCTTTAAACGTTGTACTAACCACTGATCTTAAACCCTTTTACGCTGTTACCTATCTACCCCCAGATAACTCTCAAGGTATGATGGGTCTTAGAGAAACAGCGATGCATATCAAAGAACTATGGTCATCTCAAGATAGGTCGCAAATACAGCAGCAAGCAAGTGAGATGGTTTCTCTCTTTGAAGACTCAATTGTCATTCAAGGTGATGAGCTAATTGATGTTGTTCAAATTAGGCAAGCTGTACAAATCTTACTAAGCCTTGCTGATACTGCTTATGGAGGGCTTAAAGGAAGTTACAAATTTCCTTTGTCATTCCAGTTGGACTATCTTCTTAAGTACGGCGCGATCTTTGATGACAACAGACCCGTATTTTATGCAGAGCTCACTTTTGAGATGATGCAAAGGGGAGGGATCTACGATCACATAGGTGGCGGTTTCTCTAGATATTCAGTTGATGACAAGTGGCAGATCCCGCACTTTGAGAAAATGCTCTACGATAATGCGATTCTTGCAAAAAGCTATTTAGATGCCTTTGTCTTTTTTAAGAAGCCTCATTACAAAGAAGTTGTCATAGCTACTTTAGATTACCTGATTAGAGAAATGAAACAGGATAGAGGTGGCTTCTATACTGCTCAAGATGCTGACTGCGGGGGGAAAGAAGGGTACTTCTATACTTGGAAAGTAGACGAAATTAAAAAAATTCTAGAAAAAGATGAACAAAGTCTGTTTTTAGAGTTTTATAACATTACGAATGATGGGAACTTTGAAGGACGTAACGTTCTCTATACAAGCGATAGCTTGGAAGAGTTTGCAGAAGCAAAACATATTGACCCTCTATCTCTCAAGCAACAACTGGAAACCTCAAGAAAAGCACTTTTCGAAGTACGCAATAAAAGAGAAAAGCCCTTTACTGATGATAAAGTAATTACCTCTTGGAATGGGCTTGTTGTAGAAGCTCTTTTACGCGCTGGAGAAATACTGCAAAAAGAAGAGTACACCAAAGCAGCAGTGCAAACCCTCGAGTTCATAGAAAATTCATTGGTAGTGAATAAAAAGCTTCTAAGAAGATATCGAGATAGAGAAGCAAGGTTTGATGCGAATCTTGAAGATTACGCCTCACTAATCAAAGCACTGATTACAGCATTTGAAATGGGCCTTGGTGTCATCTATTTAAGACAAGCGATAAAGTATACAAAAATTCTAGAAACAGAATTTAAGTCAGAGGACGGAGCTTTTTATTTCTCTCACGAAAATCATGATTCACTGCTTCTTAGAAAGTGCGAGTTTAATGATGGTTCGGAACCTTCTGGTAATAGCGTGCATGCAGAAAATCTTTTAAGGCTTTTTCAGATTACTCAAAATAGTGAGTATCTTTCTCAGGCTGAAGACATCTTTAAAGCTGCTATGGCTCTTTTTACGCAGCAGCCGCAATCCTGCACAAATTTGATGAGTTCACTTTTAAGATACTGGGATAAAAAGGCGATCTTGCTTGTAGCGGTTATAGATGAAGATATGACGCTCGAAAATGAGTTAAGAGACTTTTTACGTAATAACTATACACCGCATTTGACGGTTGTTTGGAAATTTCAAAGTAGTGAAGAACAGTTGCTTCTCGAGCTCCCGCACCTTAGCGAAAAAACAAGAATAGATGGGCAGAGTGCGATCTATCTTTGTACAAGGGAAAAATGCTTACCTCCTGTTCTAAAAATAGATGACTTAAAGAAAGAAATTTCTAGTTTGTGATTAATTAGTTCTTCTTATATCAATTGTAAGAGGAAGATTTCTAAAAATTATAAGAGAAAGCTTTATGAAACAACGTACTTTTGGAGACTACAACATTATCAAACAGATAGGGCAAGGATGCCTTGGTAATGTGTATGTAGCAGAACATAGATTCATTAAGAAGCAATATGCTTTGAAAGTGCTTCCTGAGGAACTTTCAAAGGATAAAGCTTTTATTCAACGCTTCGAGAAGGAAGTTTCTGTACTTGCTCATTTAGATCATCCACATATCGTTAAAGTTCATAATGTCTCTTACTCCGACGGTTATTATTTCCTTGTTATGGATTGCATTGTAGACAATTACTCTGAAACAACGAATCTTGCTGAATACCTAAGAGTACACCAATGTAAAATGCAGGAGAGCGAATTTGTCAGCATACTTTCCCAGGTGGCCTCAGCTCTTGATTATGCTCACCAGAAAAAAGTTTCTGACCACTATTTCATTCACCGCGGACTCAAGCTTAACAATATTCTCATTGGTAAAAGTGATGGAGGCTTAAGTGTTCACGTAACAGACTTTGGCCTTGCAAAAATCATTGGTGAAGGATCGATCCTTACAAGAACTTACAAGATTCTTGGTGATAGCTTATGTGTCGATACAGGAAGCTCTGAGAAATATGCTCCAACGCAAGATACGTCCAACGTAGCAAAACTTCATGCTTCGTTTTTGCAAACGTTTAACTTCCTTGCTCCTGAGCAAAAAGAAACCTCATCGAAGATACCTCTTACTCCTAGAGTGGATTCTTACGCCTTTGGAGTGCTTGCTTATTATCTTCTTACAAAGAAGTATCCAGAAGGTATTTTCCCTATGCCATCTGAAGTGCTGAAGGAACTGAAGCTTGATTGGGATACCCTCTTTAAAAAGTGTCTTCCATTTAATCCAAATGTAAGAACCTCTAATCTTTCTGATATGATGAATGTATTAAAGGGATCTCTAAATAATAGACAGCAGCAAACAGCTCAAGCACCTCCTGTGCAAGCGCCGCAAACAAATTATGTGCAGCCTACACAAGTGGAAGAGCCTCACATGCAGCGAGTGCCTGAAGCGCAAGAGCCAGTGCAAGCGCCAGCTACGCCGCAATATCAAGAAAGAGCAAGACCAGCACCAGCTGCAGCGCCTTATTCACAAGAAACGTTTACTAAAGCACCTGAGCCTCCATATACATCAGAGCCTCTGCAAGAAACAAAAGAGGCGTTCACACCAGCGTACAATCCTCAGGTAGCAACACTTGAGCAGGAAGCGGCTCCAGAGCAAGAGATGAAGCAAGAGATGCACGAGCCAAAGCCTGTTTTAAATAAAGGTGAGATTAATAGACCTACATATGAAGAAGATCCCGCTTCGATCTTCCATTTGGAAACAACAGTAGCAAGATACATTCCTAAAGAAAACGAAATCAAAAACATCGAACCGATTTTAACTGAAATGGCCGTTGTTTCAGGTGGTGAGTACTTCAGAGGCTCAAATGAAGGTGCAAGAGATGAAAGACCTAAACATATGGTACGTTTAAACAGCTTTGCTATCGATAAACACCCTGTTACAAACGAAATGTTTGTTCGTTTCTTAGAAGCTATGGGTGGTGAAAAAGATGTGAACAACAACGATATCATCAGACTTCGTGAATCCCGTATTAAGCGTCTTGCTGGAAAGCTAACAATAGAATCTGGATATACGAAGCATCCAGTCATTGGCATCACTTGGTATGGTGCAACTGCCTACGCTAAGTGGGTTGGGAAAAGACTTCCAACAGAAGCTGAGTGGGAAATTGCAGCAAGATCTGGCCTTCCTGATATGGGGTATCCTACAGGCGGCGATATTGAAAGATCAGAAGCTAACTACTTTAGCTCAGATACAGTCAATGTTATGAGCTATCCTCCAAACCAATTTGGACTCTTCGATATGGCAGGGAATGTCTATGAGTGGTGTCAAGATTGGTATGACTATTCTTACTATGAACATTCATTCCAAGAACCCGAAGATCCAAGAGGACCTCAACAAGGTGTTTATAGAGTTCTTCGTGGTGGCTGTTGGAAAAGTCTTAAAGACGATCTTACATGTTCACATAGACACAGAAACAACCCAGGTACTGTAAATAGAACCTACGGGTTTAGATGCTGCGCTGATGTGAAATGATTTCTGTTCTCTTTGTTTGTTTCGGTAACATTTGTAGATCTCCTGCCTTGCATGGTTTTTTTGAGGAACGTATCAAAAAAAGTAAAAAGCAAAGTGACTACCATGTAGAAAGCTGCGGTATTGGCGCGCATTTTGCAGGAAGTGATATGGATGCTCGCATGAGCAAAGTATCTGAGAAAAGAGGTGTGTATTTTAGTCATAAAGCAATCACTTTTGAAGACGCTTTTTTTTCTGCATATGACTACATCTTTGTTGTTACAAATGAGATTAAAGAGTATTTGCAAGAGTCAGCCCCAAAAGGTGCATGTGAGAAGATCTATCTTGCAACGCACTTTTCCAAGCACTACAAAGATGAAGAAATCCCAGATCCTTATTATGGAGGGGAGGGAGGCTTTGAAAAGGTTCTCAATATGGTTGAAGACTCAGTAGATGGCATTTTAGAGCATCTTGAAAGCTCTAAGTAAGTATTCTCTATAACTGGGTGCGCTTTTCCCGAATCACAAGATTGATACTTTTCCTTCTTGTGAATGTCCTTTCAATTTGGTTGATCATGTACTTTGTGTATTTTTCTAAATAGGGATCATTGGCAAGTTTTGGGATTTCATAGCTCCACTCATAGAGGATATGTGAGGGGATGCCAAACATCTCTTTTGTTATCATGCTTAAAAGGTACATCTGCATAGATGGCTTTATCGTAAGATACCCAGAGATAAAAAGATGCCACTTCTGAAGGTCGATCAGCTGCAGGTTATGCTGATACTCTTGTTTGATCGGCGCTGTATTAATCTGGACATACTCTGCTGTTTGACATCTAGATGAGAGGTATTCATCTTCTATGAATTTCAAAAGCTGAGACTTGTAACCTCTATCTACCGGCTCGAGCATATCGTAGATATGCAAGATCTCAACAAGCTCTTCCCTTAATACATCAACGTAGCAGTGAAGAAGACACCCTTTTTTAAAGCTATCTTCTTCTTTAATGATTTCATCCAGCGATACATCCGTTCGGTGGGTGTTCGCCCTTGAAACATTAGACATATACCGTATATCAGGATAGATGTTTCCAAGCAGAAAAGCCTTACGATCTTCAACGTTGTAATACTTTAAAAAAAGATCACCGATGTATAGGTGCGTCAGCGGAGCCGCAGATTCAAGTGGAATCGCACAAAGAAAGCACAAGATCAATGAATATATAGAAAGCAGATATCTCATAATGCGTATGTAATATGCTCAAAACTCGCTTTGATCATACAGAGAAGACTGTAATCTATCAATACTTGATGCTACATCATTACACAATTGTCAGCTTCTATTACCCTAATTTCAAGTTGTAAGTTTAAGCTACTCAAGACTGGTTTATCTTTGGAGCTAATAGTAGTTGTCCATTCTTGTCTGCTGATAATGAACTTTTGAACAGGCCCTGCGATAGTAACATCATGTCTTACTTGTACTATCAGTCCAGTATCATTACTTTGGTATCCATATGTTTCTGAATTCACCCCTATAATATCTTTATAGATTTCGCATATTTTTTCTACAAGGGCGTTAGCCCCTGTGATTTCTACTTTTTCTAAATCATTTTCAAAAATAGTTACCTTGATATTAGGATCACATAAAGCTTGGACTTCAGAATATCTTCCAAAAAGTGCAGCTTGATTGAATTTTGCTACAAGAGCTTGTGGTTGCATATTGAATGGCTGTGTCATAGGAGTCCTAGTGTCCGATGTTTTTTGAAATTTGGGCGTCTATGCTAAAAGATTTTCTATATTAGTTAAAGCAGAGAACAGTTTTTAGTTTTTGAAGGAAGATAGTACCCTGATTCAGGGAGCATTTTTAACTAAAGTTTTACAAAAGCTCTCCTTTCTTGATAGTTCCGTATAGGTATGTTAGAATACAGATATTTATTGATTATGGGGACCCTATGAAGTTGTTTTTGGCTAAACCTAGAGGTTTTTGCGCAGGTGTAGTAAGAGCGATTGAAACTGTGGAAAAAGCTCTAAAGCTATGGGGACGTCCTATCTATGTAAAACATGAGATCGTTCACAACAAGCATGTAGTAAAACGTCTAGAAGACAAGGGTGCTATTTTCATAGAAGATCTTGAAAAAGTTCCTGAAGGATCTAGGATCATTTACTCTGCTCATGGAGTCTCTCCTGCAATAAGAAATATGGCAAAAAAAAGAAACCTTATTGAAATCGATGCTACTTGCTCCCTTGTCACAAGGGTTCATTCAGCAGCTCTTCGCTTTGCAAACAAAGGTTACAAAATTATTCTTATCGGGCATCGTAACCATGTAGAAGTAATTGGAACTGCTGGAGAAGCTCCTGATGTTACAACCATTGTTGAATCAGAAGAAGATGTTAAAAAACTTTCTTTTTCTCAAGATGAGAAACTTTTCTATATCACACAAACAACTCTTTCTCTTGATGATGTTAAGGGAATCGTTGAAGCGCTTATTGATAAATATCCTCATGTTGAAACGCTGCCAAGCTCTTCCATTTGCTACGCTACAACAAATAGACAGATGGCAATCAAGGATATTTCTTCTAACGTAGATCTTGTTCTTGTTGTTGGTGATCCTACAAGCTCTAACTCTAATAGACTAAGAGAAGTTGCAGAGAACAAAGGGATCCCAGCTTATCTAATCAATAGTTCCTGTGAAATTGATGCGAGCTGGCTAAAGGGTGTGAAGTCGATTGGACTCACAGCTGGCGCGTCAACGCCTGAAGATATTGTGCAAAGCTGCACGGAGCATTTGATAAAGCATGGTGTCACCTCGACAACAGAGGTTGAAATCACAGAAGAGAATGTATTCTTCCAACTTCCGAAAGAAGTGCTTACCTAAATATTTTTACTGCTTTCTAATTTCTTAGTACGCTATAGAATAAAGACTGTGTAAAAATGGTTTTTTCATGCAATCTAAGAGAACTAGAATATCTGAGCTCGATAAAGGAGCTATGAAGCAAGTACTCTCTCTTAGCGATGTTTTCGCTGTGGGTTATGGAGATCTTGGTTCTTCTATTTACTACGCTCTTGGCATTACAGTCTTGTATGCTCTTGGAGCAACTCCCATAGCTCTTATGATTGCAGGATTTGTTTTTGCCTGTACGGCTCTATCCTATTCAGAGATGTCTTCTATGAATAGAGCTGCTGGCGGCTCTCAGAATTTCACAAGAATAGCCTTTAATGATTTGATTTCGTTTATTGCTGGGTGGGCGCTCCTTCTTGATTTTATTGTAACAATTGCGATCTCTTCTTACTCTGTCGCACCGTACCTTTCATACTTCTTTCCGATTCTTAAGGTGACTCACATAAAGATCATCTTTACGATTTGTTTGATAGCGGCCCTGTTTTGCTTAAATTACTTTGGAACAAAACACTCTACTAAGCTTTCTTGGATCCTTACCACCCTTACGATCTTTACGCAGGCTGTGATCATTATTATCGGCGCTATCTATCTTTTTAGCGGACCGAAGTTCATAGAGCATTTAAAGATTGGAGGCTCGAACACTCTTTGGTCTCCTTCTTTCAAAGAATTTTGGAAGGGGACTGCTATGGCGATGGTTGCCTATACAGGTATCGAGTCGATGGCGCAGCTTACCTCTGAGACAAAAAACCCAAAGAAAACCGTGCCACGTGCGATCCTTCTTGCTATGGGTCTTTTGATCATTATGTATTTTGCAGTCTCAACAGTAGCGCTTTCTGCTGTAAACCCAGAAGTGCTCTCGCATGACTTTTTAGAAGATCCGATCAGTGGGATTATTTCAGCACTTCCTTTTGGTCAGAAACTTCTTGGCCCTTGGGTGGGAGCTCTTGGTGCCATTATACTTATGGTAGCTGCTAATGCAGGACTTATGGGAGCTTCTCGTCTTTCATTCCGCATGGGAGAGTATTATCAGCTTCCAAGAGCGTTTTACAAGCTACATAAGAAATATAAGACACCTGTGGTGTCTCTTTGTTTTTTTGGTGTTCTTGCATGCATTGTAGTTATATGGAGTAGAGGAAGACTTGCATTCCTTGCTGACCTTTATAACTTTGGGGCCATGCTTGCATTTTTCTTCTCCCATTTAAGTTTGATTATTCTTCGTTTCAAGATGCCTGATTTAGAAAGGCCTTTTAGGATTAAGTTCAATATCCCGATCGGGAAATACAGGATCCCTGTAACAGCTGTCATCGGAGCTTTAGCTTGTTTCTGCGTTTGGGTACTTGTCATTATCACAAAACCCGAAGGACGGTATCTTGGGATTGCATGGCTTATTGTGGGTCTTGTGATGTACTTTGTTTATAGAAGACGTAAAAGAATTGCACCAGCTGGCAAGCTAGAGGTAGAAAAGATAAGCGTACCTGGTTTTGCAAGGATCTCCTATAAGCATATTCTTGTTCCCACAAGAGGGGGAGCTCAGACAGAGACGGTGCAGACAGCTTGTGAGATTGCAAAGCAGCACAAATCAGACATCACAGCGATCTTTATTATACAAATTCCTTTTTCAGTGTCGATCAACACGCCTTTATTTCATGAGATGAAAGAAGCTGAGTCTGCTTTAAAAAGAGCGGAAGCTATTGCTAGAGAGTTTGGTGTGGATATCCATACTAAGATTGTAAGAGCAAGGTCTGTTCCAAAAGCCATTTTAAGTCTACTGCAGGATGAGCAGTTTGATCTTCTAGTACTTGGTGCAACGATACCTGATACCGGTACTTTTGTAAGAGGGCTTGGACCAATAGCTGATGATATCATAAAAGACTCTCCTTGTAGGGTGTATATCACCTGCACAAGAGCAGAATTTTTTAAACATCAAAAAGAAGTTACTTCTCAGGAAAGCTCTTCACAAGATGGCATCTCACAAAGTGACCCTTCTTAACTTCAACTTCCTCAGGTGCTACTTCTTTGCAGATAGGCATTACCTTCGGGCACCTTGTGCAAAAAGCACAGCCTTTCGGCGGGTTAATAGGTGAGGGAATCTCACCTGGAAGAACAATGCGGGAGCGTTTTTTTTCTATTGCAGGATCTGGAATAGGCACTGCTGAGAGCAGTGCTTCTGTGTAAGGGTGCAGAGGGTTTGCATAGAGCTCTTTGCTCTCAGCGATCTCTACAATACTACCAAGATACATCACAGCAACTCGATTACAAATATGCTTTACCATCGCAAGATCATGAGAGATAAATAGGTAGGTGAGCCCCATAGTATCTTGTAGTTTCTTTAAGAGGTTTACGATTTGTGCTTGGATGGAGACATCGAGAGCTGCAATAGGCTCATCACAGACAATAAATTTTGGGTTTAGAGCAAGAGCTCTTGCAATTCCAATACGTTGCCTTTGACCCCCACTAAATTCATGCGGAAACCTATTTGCATGTTCGGGTTGCAATCCCACAAGCGTGAGGAGTTCGTTGATACGGTCTTTGATTTCACGTCTAGTTTTATAAACCTTATGAATGATAAGAGGCTCTTTTATGATCTCAGCTGTTGTCATGCGTGGATTCAAAGAAGAATAGGGATCTTGAAAGATCATCTGTATGTCTTTTCTAAGGGCATGCATCTCTTTTTTAGAAAGAGTACTCATGTTGTGTCCGTTAAAAGAAACAGAGCCGTCTGTCGGGTTGTAAAGCTTAATAAGAGTCTTTCCGATTGTTGACTTGCCGCAACCAGACTCTCCAACAAGACCAAGCGTTTGCTTCTCCTCAATTGCAAAAGAAACACCGTTTACAGCTTTCAGGGTCCCACCTTTTACAGGGAAAAACTTTTTAAGGTTTTTTATCTCAAGAAGGGTTTTCTTCATTTTTCCTCCTTCTATCATATAGGAAGCATGCACATCTTGAATCTTCATCAAGTTCAAAGAGAGGGGGAGACCTTTTATAGCAGATATGCATACGTTCATCGCATCTTTCAAAAAAGCTGCAGTGATTCATTGTTCTTGATAGATCAGGTGGGCTTCCTTCAATTGGTGTAAGAGGAGCACCGTGATCTAGGTCTATTCTTGGAATAGATCGTAGTAATTTTTTAGTGTAAGGGTGTTTTGGATTCTTAAAGAGTTCATGTACAGGAGCAGCTTCCACGATTTTTCCAGCATACATTACAAGAACTCTGTCGCAGAAATTTGCAACGATACTAAGGTCGTGCGTTATGAAGAGGATGCTTGTCCCTGTTTTTGCTTGGATTTCTTTAAGAAGGGCTAGAATTTGAGCTTGTATAGTAACGTCGAGTGCTGTGGTAGGCTCGTCAGCGATGAGAATCTTGGGCGATGGAGCAAGAGCGAGTGCTATCATAATACGCTGTCTCATTCCGCCGCTAAGTTCGTGGGGATACTGAGTAAGTCTAAGTTCTGGTTGTGGGATGCCAACAAGTGTAAGAAGTTCTATAGCTCTTTCGTGAGCCATCTTTTGGGTTGTCTCTGGGTAGTGCTTACGTAACCCTTCTACAATTTGACGTCCGATCTTAAGAGTTGGGTTTAAAGAAGACATAGGATCTTGAAAAATCATTCCGATTTCTTTCCCACGTATTTCTCTCATCTTTTTTTCAGAAAAACGAAACAAATTGTCACAGTTAAAGAATGCTGCTCCACTATCAAGAGATGCGCAAGGTGTAGAAAAAAGCTTTAAAAGTGATTTGACCATGACACTTTTTCCGCAACCAGATTCCCCAACAACAGCAATGGTTTCTCTTGGATATATTTTAAAATCAACGCCTCTAACAGCCTCAACTTTTTTCTTTCGTTGCCTAAAGGATACTCTCAAATCTCTTACATCAAGCAGTGGTCTCATGTGCGTAACCTCGGATCAAATGCGTCTCGCAAGCCGTCACCAACAAGGTTAAAAGCTAGCATGGTAACGCTGATAAACACAGCTGGAAAGAATAGTCTCCATGGATAGTATCGAAGTGCAGACAAGCCATCACTTGCCATGGTTCCCCATGATGCGATAGGTGCTTGGACACCGAGTCCAAGAAAACTTAGAAAAGCTTCTGTGAAAATGGCTGTTGGGATCGTGAGTGTCATCGTTGTGATAATAGAGCCAATAGTGTTTGGGATCAGGTGCTTGAAAAGAGTTCTGTGTCTTGTTGCACCAAGAGACCTTGCTGCAAGCGAGAAATCATATTCTTTGAGCTGGAGTATTTGAGCCCTTACGATCCGCGCCATGTTGATCCATCCTGTGATGGTCATGGCAAGTATAATCGTGAATATGCCAGGTCCCATAACAACCATCAAAAGAATCACTACTAAAAGATAGGGGAGTGAATAAAGAATGTCTGCAGATCTCATCATTACCTCATCTACTCTTTTTCCCATATATCCTGCGATGGCTCCATAGCAGACACCGATGACCATATCAATGATGGCAGCAGATATCCCGACAAATAATGAAATCCTCGCACCCCACCAGATTCTAGTAAAAAGATCCCTACCAAGCTCATCTGTTCCAAACCAAAAATTTGCAGAAGGTTTTTGATTCTTTAGGTGTAGGTGGGTCTCATAATAGGTAAAGGAGTTGAGCATGGGTCCTATGATGGACATGAAGATTAAGAAGATGAGAAAAAATAGCCCAATTACTGCGAGTTTGTTTTGTTTAAGCCTGATCCACGCATCATTCCAATAGGAAATACTTTTAACTTCCTCAATAACTTCAGGAGGATTTTTATCCTTGCCATAAGGCTTGAACAGTTCTTCAAGATCATTCATTCGCAGCCTTTGATGGCATAAGTTTTATTCTTGGATCGATGAAAAAATATAGCAGATCAACAAAGAAAACACTACTCATTAGTATCGCACTATAGAACATGGTAACGCCCATAATCACTGTATAGTCCCTATTTGTGATGCTTGTCACAAACCAGCCACCAAGTCCTGGAATACCAAAAATTTTCTCTACAACAAAACTTCCCGTTAAGACTGCGCTACATAGTGGCGCAAGATAGGTAACAACGGTCAATAGGCTGTTTTTTAGGACGTGTGTAAACAGAATAGATAGAGTCGAGAGTCCTTTTGACTTTGCTGTCATAACATAGTCTTGTTCAAGAACCTCAACCATATTAGCTCTTGTGAGCCTTGCAATAAAAGCTGTCGGAAGAGCTGAAAGAGCGATTGCTGGGAGTATAGACTGGGCAAATGTTCCCCAGCGTGCGACAGGAAAAAGATTGAGCTTCATAGCAAGAAGGTACTGCAAAAACGTGGCTAATATGAAGTTTGGTACTGAGATTCCAATTACTGCTATGACCATGGCAATATGATCTGGGTACCTAGAGCGTTTGAGTGCTGCAATCGTGCCGCAGCAGATTCCAAAAAATATTGAGATTGTTAAGGCTTCAAATCCAAGAGCAAGCGATACAGGGAAACCTTCTCTTATGATCTCATTCACCGTTCTTCCCTCATATTTAAAGGAAGGTCCAAGATTCCAGGTTGCGATGCCTTTAAGGTATTTTCCATACTGAACATACCATGGCTGATCCAGCCCGTAATGCGCATGCATACTCTTCATGATCTCTTCAGGAACAGCCTGTTCTTGTGCGAATGGATCCCCAGGAATTACCTTCAAAAGGAAAAACGTAAATGAGGCCACAAGGAAGAGTGAAAAGACTAATATACTAATCTTGCGTATGAAAAATTTAATTAGTGCCACTGAATTTCCTAGTTATCCATTTCGGCCCATTTGAGCTCAAAATTATTTGCTTTGTCGACGATAACATTTTTTACATAATCTCGCTTTAGATAGTTGCTAGAATAGAAAAATAAAGGAGCTATAGGCATTTCGTCCATAAGGATTTCTTCAGCTTCATTAAGAGTTTCTAGACGTTTTTTCTCATTCGTTGTGTTCATAGCCTTAAGATATAAATTCTCATATTTAGGACTGTACCACTTTGAAAAGTCAAACCCTCCGAATTCATAAGCAAACTGCTCTATAAAAAAGGCTGGGTCTGTCACAAGAGAAGTTGCCCCCATACGTGCTACTTCAAATTTTTCTTTTGCTAAGCTATCTATATAGACTTTCCATTCCTGGTTTTGTAGTCCTGTAGAGATTCCAAGAACCTTTTTCCACTGCTGTTGGATAGCTTGCGCTACTTTAAAGTGGATGTTTGGCTCAGTGTTATGAGAAAGGGTGATTCTTGGAAAGGTTTCTGCTGTGAGACCTAGCTCTTGTAGTCCCTGACGGAAGTATTCTCTTGCTTTCACAATATCAGCATCATGGAACTTTCCCTTTTTTAAACTCTCAACAATGTTTGGAATTAAAGAGGTTGCAGGCTCATGTTCAACTTGAAACACATGTTCGATTAAATCTTTTCTGTTAATCGCTAAAGTGAGAGCTTTTCGAATGTTTTTATTTGTGAAGGGGAATTTTTTAGTATTGAAGACATAGTAGTACGTTCCCGAGATCATATATGAGTTATAGTCATCTCTTTCTTTTACTGAGGCAACTGAGTCGCTTGGTAGATTTGAAAAAGGCTGCCCTGCCCAGTCAAGGTCTCCTTGTTCATACATAGAAAGTTCTGTATTTTGATCAGGAACAAATGAAAGGTGCACCTCATCAAGTTTAACAACGTCTTTATCCCAGTAAGTCTTACTTTTTTCAAATATGATCCTGTTTTGTGTATGCCACTTAATTGGGTGAAAAGGCCCATTTGAAATAAATGACCTTGAGTGGTCCTCAAGGTATTTTAGGTTGATCTCAGCGATTCGTTCAGGATAGGGAAAGTAAACGCAGTGCGCAACGAGGCTTAAAAAAGCAGGGTTTGGAAACTCTAGTTCTACTTCAAGGGTTTCATCATCTACCGCTCTAACACCAAATTCATCAATAGAGACCTTCCCTTCTTTTGCTTTTTTACCATTTTTCACATAGTAAAGAGCATTAGCAGATAGAGCTGGAAAATCAGGTCTAATCGATGTTTTCCAGGTTTCTTCGAAGTCATGAGCTGTGATTTTTGTTCCATCAGACCAGTAAGTTTCTTTCAATTTGAATGTATACTTTTTTTGGTCCTCTGAAACTGTATATGATTCTGCAAGAGAAAGCACCGGCTCATCATTTTTTAGCCTAGTCAATCCCTCAAAACACATCTTGATGACATAAGATGAAATGTTATCCGATGTCTTTCTTGGATCAGTGGTAGGAGGCTCATGAGATGTGTTTACGCGAAAGATACTCATTTTTGATTTTTTATCTGATTTTTTTGTGCATGAAAAACAAAGCACAAGGAGTAAACATATGTAAACTAAAGCTCTTTTCATCTGATCCCTTCTGTTTTTACTAATAGAATGCTCTCTTAAGCAAATGGCTAAATATTAACAAAGTATGTCTATATTTAAACTCAATTTTTAGCAAATAAAAAACAGAAAATTTTATAAAAATTTTTAATTTAGCAGGGGTGGAAAATTTTTAAAAAAAACACTTTGTGTAAAATAAAACTTTATTTTACATTTACAAGAACTTAATCAACACGGAGGTTGATATGTCAGGTCGTCTAGAAAGAACTGCTTCCTCTGCAGTGGATTCACCTGTTGAGTTTCTTGTTCAAAATTTCCAAACTCTTCGCGTTTCTGATGATCGGATTGGTCATAGTAGAAGAAGTTCGCTATCTTCAGATCCAAGTGAGCAAAAAACAAGAATGCGTGAATATAGAGAGATGATGCATGCGAAATACCATGAAGAAACACCCACAGTAGAGTATCAAGATCGCCGCAGTTGCCTATGTGTAAGATTGCGCTGTTTTAATATATGTCAAAGAGTATGCGCTAGGATCAACATTAATTGCTGCGGGACTATGTACGTTAAAACAGACCCGATAGGATCAAGAGCTGAGGGCACTGTTCAACTTGTACGAGAAGCTCATATTTTATCTCCAAGCCGTCATCAGAATCAGCTAACAAACGCAGGATTTTACCTAGAGCTTTATAACGAATACGGAGAACTGCTTGAAGATCTCTTTCCAGTAGCACTTCAGTTTCTACCTCCTTCTCAGAGAGGATTCTGGGAGACTTGGGATCCATACTCAGAAAGACCTTTAAAGGTTAAGAGCGCTGAATTACTTAAAGAATTTCTTGCTGAAGCAAGAAAAGTTCTTAAAAAAATACGCGCTGAGATGATGGCAGCGCAGATGAAGGACTTTTACAGAAGATCTCCAAGGAGTGGCAGAAGCCCAACTGAGTTAGGAGTTCGTGATTTTACAAGGGCTCGTTCATACAAGAGGAAAGGAGAATTAGCATCAGCAGACTTTACGCGCCCTCTAGAGGAATTTCAAATGAGATCATTAGAGCGCTATGATCCACTGCATACAGCTGTATTGGATGTTGTTGACCACGTTCCTGTGCATACAGCTGTATTGGATGTTGTTGAGCACGTTCCTGTAGTTAGACCGGATGCTCATGTAGGGGAAAGATTTAGTGACGATATTCAACCAGCTGACAAGCCTCTTGCAGCTTCCATGGTATCTCCTGATGAAGATGTTATTGTACCAGTTGAAAGAAGAAGCTCTTCTGGAAGCTCAGAGTATCTGGAACCTCTAGAGTATGTGGTAGGATCTCCACTTCCTTTAGATGACGATCGACCTTTAAGAAGAGGATCTTATCTAGAGGCTATGGAGAGGGCAAGTTTAGATAGGAAAGAAGTAATAGTAGAAGTTAGCGATACTAGGCGTGTGAGTTTTGATCGCTCTAGAATTATAGCTGATCTTAAAAAGATTACGAATGCTACAGATGCTGAGGCAGATGAGGTTGCTTATGAAGTGCTTAGAAAGCTCTCTACTATATGCACTAGGCAGGAAGTTTGGGATGCTCTTATGGAAGCTGCTCTTGAGTATAATATTGAGATTAAAGATGCTGTTAATGGTGAAGTTTGTGAAGTAATTACATGTTCTAAGTTTAGAGATAAAATCGAGAGAGCAAAAAGAGTTACAGATCTTGATACAACAACCCTTGCAGATATGATGAGAGACATTAAAACTGCAGAAGAAACAGCTGAAAGAAGAAGCACTTCTCGTGGAAGAAGAAATCGCTGGCGGGTGCTTGCTCAAGTAGCAAGTACAAGATTTAGACGAACTGATGAGAGTCACCAGGATGTCTAATATTATAACAATAAAAATTCACAAAAGGAGAAATTATGGCGGATCCAGCAAGTGCAGTCGCAGCCACAGGTTGTTTGGCACGTTTATACGGTTGTTTTCAGCAGTTATGCTGCGGGGGCGGCGGTGAGGCTGACGGTCCAGACGGAGGACCAGCTGCTAATATAGAATGCAACTGTAGAGAAATTTGCACACGCTGCTTAGCTAACTTTAACTGCATGTGCTGCGGTAATGGGTCGATACAACAAACTGTAACCACTCATGAACACATAGGTGACCAACCTCAACGTGTAGCTGATAAAACGGGTAAAGCCGCAGCTGAAGTACTCGCAGGCTCTGATAGCGAGTAGAGTTTATTTAAGCCCCAGATATTTTGGGGCTTTCTTCTGTGCGCAAAATTCTCTTTTGAATAACTCATTTTTCGTTTAATCTTTAGAAAATTTTTAATGTAAATACGAGGTAATTTTATGTCACTTTCAGAAATCGAAAACCAACTTGGCGATAAAGCAAAAGATCTTCTATCTCACAAATGTAAAGTGTCAAACAAAACGCTACATATTCCAGATTCTGATTGGGTTGACCGTATCTTTGCTGGTTCTGATCGCAATATTAGAGTACTGCAAAGTCTGCAATCGATATTTTCTCATGGAAGACTTGCTGATACAGGCTACATGTCTATCCTTCCTGTTGATCAAGGCATAGAGCATACAGCGGGAGCTTCTTTTGCACCGAACCCTGAGTATTTTGATCCAGAAAATATTATTAAGCTTGCGATAGAGGGTGGCTGTAATGCTGTTGCTACTACTCTCGGTGTTCTTGGTTCATGCGCAAGAAAGTATGCTCACAAGATTCCTCTTGTTCTAAAATTCAACCATAATGAATTACTTACTTATCCAAATAAGCATGATCAGGTTCTTTTTGGTTCTATACAGCAAGCTTATGAAATGGGCTGTAAAGCTGTTGGAGCAACGATTTACTTTGGTTCTTCTGAGAGTACAAGGCAACTGCAAGAGGTTGCACAGGCATTTGATGTTGCACATGAGCTTGGTATGGCAACGATCCTTTGGTGCTACTTAAGAAATCCAGGGTTTAAAACTGAGCGTGATGATTATCATACTGCAGCAGATCTTACCGGGCAGGCGAACCACCTTGGTGTTACAATACAAGCAGACATCATCAAACAAAAGCTACCAACTACAAATGGTGGATTTAAAGAGTTAAAGTTCGGTAAGCAAACAGAGAAGATGTACACAGATTTATGTTCTGATCATCCTATTGATCTTACTAGATATCAAGTAATGAACTGTTACATGGGTCGTATGGGTTTAATTAACTCTGGTGGAGCTTCAGGTAAGAATGATCTTTCAGAAGCTGTTGAAACGGCTGTCATCAATAAAAGAGCTGGCGGGATGGGACTTATCTCAGGAAGAAAAGCTTTCCAAAAGCCAATGAATGAGGGCGTTGCTCTTCTTAATGCTATCCAGGATGTTTACCTCTGTAAGGAAGTGACAATTGCGTAATCGACAGGAAATATAGTTTGTAGAACGACGTTTGTCGTTGAAAATTTTTGGATATAAAAAAGGCTGTATAAAATACGGCCTTTTTTATTGATCTTGTAGACTTTATTAGACAGAATCAAGTTAGCCAGGAACTACTTGATCATCTTTACTAGTATCTGTAGCTATATCAATATCTGGAACCTGATTTTCATAGCTTTCAAATATTTCTTTCATGGCTGCTGTACCTAAGTTTGCCGCTCTGTCATCTACATCTGGAACACGGTCTCCTTTTGATTTTTCGTCTTCAGGATGGTAAAGTTCCCCTACCTCTCCTTCTTCAACTATGTAAGACCTTAGATATTCATAAACACCATTAGCCATATAAACTCCTTCAATAATTATTTTAAATTAATCGTTTTATAAAAGAATTTATTATATCAAATACAATGTTTATTTTTAATTAAAAAGCATAGAGAATAGGGGTGTATTCATAAAGGGCGTTGATTATTCAGGTTAAATGAATGAATATTCAATTCTCTGTTACTTCAATATTTGAACAGTAGAGTCTCGTTCGATTTTTTGCTCAAGTTCATTGAGAGCCGTTTCCCATGGAAATGGGGGTTTTGGAGGAGGGACGGAACTTTGATCGTTAGCTAAATCTCCTAGCATATCGATCGCACCTCCCCAGATACCTGATTGCTTTGTGATACCGGATGATTTCGCAAGAAGGAATGCGATTCTTGTTGTTGCGAGCTCTTTGTTGATTTTTACGTTGCCGATCGGTCCTTCCATAGGTACTTGGAGAACGAACGATCTTGGAAGACCTCTGATGCCAAGAGCTTTTCTAAGGCTTTGCTCTGTTAATCCAAGGGTCATATCCACATATTGCCTCATAAGGTTGACTCTTCCCCAGTAGCACACTTGGTAAGCTCTATCAAAAAGAAGCTCTGTTCTATCGATATGCATGTATCCGTTGCTGATGCTAAAGTCCATGGGTGCGAACCAAAGATAGATCTTAGATGAGTTGGCAAGATTAAGTTTGAAGAATCCTCCTACTTCACTTGGGGAGCCGAGGTTCTTACAAATGATCTGACCAAGGTTAGCGCTTGCATATCTTACCTGGATTTTTTTGAGATCAAATGGGTCTAGAGGGAAATAAAACCCTTTATCTTGTACATAGATCTCAAGAGGGTTCTTTGCTTCTTCTAGAGATATATTCATATTTTTTAAAAGACTGTCTGCAAGTTTTTTCGTGACCTTGAAAGAAGCTTTTATTGGCTTTGAAAGTTTTACAACTCCATCATTCAAAAAGGCGTTAAAATTTGCTTTAGACTCGTCTGACTTAATATCAAAGTCGATGAATCCTGATAGATCTTCTAGTTTTGTCTCTAGAGTTGCATTAATAGTATCTCCAAGGAGCACTGAAGGTGTGATATTCGCTTTTGTGGTCATTTGGAAAAAGGAATCAAGGAGCATTGTTGGAAGATGAGTGAGTTTCGCATTGATCTTTGTGTGTAGAACGGAGTTATCCTCATGATCCATCTTGGAGACCATCGTTCCAGCAGCTGCGATAGATCCTTTAGGAGAGTTGATGTCTTTTGTCTTTTCTTTGACTTCTGAAGAGAGGTTAAAGATAAAAGGACTTGTCACATCGTTTTTAGTAAGCTCTAGTCTGAGGTCTTCAAGAGAAGTTACTTTTGTTTCTCCAAGTGAGCTGAAAATTACGTTATCAATTTTTGCATCTAGATCAAACTGGCTATTACGAAGGTTATAATTGATTTCGTTCACTAGCTGTTTTGCAAATAGGGGGTCGTTTTTCTTAGGCTTCTGAAAGGGAAGTGGCCAGTAGAGGTTTTTCAACTTAAGATGCATAAGTGTTGCATAAGTTAGTTCAAAATCAGTGTTTTTATCGTTTGTTTCTCCAAGAACGTTTTCAAGGCCTGCATAACCTTCTTTGGTCAATAGATAGTTGATTTTGAAGTCTTTCTTTCTTATTTCAAGGGATGTTGGAGTTATGGAAAACTCTCCAAGCACATAAAGATTAGGACTATTAAATTCTTTCTGAACTTCAAAGTGCATGTCGGTTTCGGCAATATCAAGATTTAAATCAAACTTCCTGCCAATGATATCGCTTAGTTTGTTATTAAATCCGAGAAGCGAATCTACAAGCTGCGTAAAGAAATCTTGAGCTGTAATCTGAAGGTTCATATCTTTTCTGAGGAAGTCAGATGACGTAAATCCATTTGATGTGAGCTTTGCTTTTATTATGCCTGCTGTCTCTTCTCTTGTAGAAGCTCTTGTAAGGAAATCACAACTGAACTTACCTTTCTTAGAGTTTGCTTCTACGTGAGCTTTGGAATCTAAAAAGGAAAACTCTCGGTACCACTCTTTATTCACAATATCAATTTTCTTAAGAGAAAGATCTGCTGTGAAAGCTAGGTCTTCAAAGATAGGCTTGTTCAGGCTTATCGGCTGGGCACTAAATGTTGCATCAATAGGAATATAGGGAACGTAGGTGATGAATTTTGATGGCGTCCTAAAAATCATATTGATGATTTCAGAAGTTGGAAGGATCTCTACTGCTAAAGGAGATACGAACCTTAGTTTTGTAAAACTGTCATCAAGTGCTAAATCAAAATCGATTTTTGTGCGATCAGACCTGCTTTGGCCTTTAATAGAGGGAATTTGTACATTTTGCAGATCTGATAGATCTACTACTGCATTTAGAGTCGTGGCAAGAGGCTCTCCCCAAGCTACCCTTTCTGATTTGTTGATCTTATTATATTCAAGGTTGGTGTGTATGCCAACTTTCACTTGTTGAATGGAGTCAGCATGAATATCGAAACGAAGTTTATCAAATATAAATTTCCCAAAAAGAAATGAAGAATCGATATCTAGAGCATTTGAAAACAAGTTTGCTTGGAAGACAAGCTTTTGAAAAAGAGAATCTTTAAAGTCACTAATAGAGAGTCCAAGAGCTTCTATTTGTCCCGTAAATTTATCGATATGTCCAACTGAAAAATAAGGAGTATCTATGAGATCTTTTATAAATGAGTGGTTTGGTATGTACGAAAGCTTTGCAGGTCTTTCCAAATATAGGCTATCATCAACTGAGGCGACGATGTCAGGAATATGTAGTCTAGGTGTATCTAAAGAGCAGAAATACTGCACTCTTTGTGGGTGTGTTACTGAGCGAATGTTGGCGCTAATAGTTTCGCCTAAGAATGTGACCAGGTTGTTGTCTTCTGTGAAGAGAGCGTCAACAAAGGCAAGAGGGAATTTTGTTAGATTAAGATTCAAATCTGTTAATACAAAGATTTGCTCGCCTGTCACCTCATGTGTCAGTTTATTTATGTTAAAAGCGGTATTAATGTGTGAGGGGTTTTTACCTAGATAGTTTACTGAACACTGTAGAGATAAAGCAAATGGATCCTTGATTCCTTTGTTGGAGCTATTTACCTTTAGAGAAGAAACCGTGATGGGTTTTTCTAAATCTTTAGCAATTAAGTTTAGTGCTGAAGAGAAAAGCCTCGCTTGATACTCGACATTTTTATAGTTAATTCCATCCTTATTAGTAGGGACTTTTATACTATCTAGGATAAACTGGACGCCTCCAGCTTTAGTTAGCTTTAGAAACTCTCCATACTTTGTTAAGCTGTGGAGTTTCGAGAAGATCTTAGGTGTAAGAGTAAGGGATACACTAGATGGTTTTGCTAACGTAATGAATCCAGGAATTTGCTTCGTTTGTGTTGTAAGATTAAGGTTTTGTGATTGCAGGTTTACATCAAGGTGAAGAGTATCTTTCTTGATTACGGTGTTGCCATCGATGTTTAAAAGGGGACCAAAAAGCTCTTTAACAAGACCTCCTTCTTCATCTCCTCTCAGTGTGAAAAATTCATCAAGACCTAGTGTAGGAAGGTTTTTAGCAAAAAGTTGTACTTCATAATCAACAAGAGACAGAATTTTCTTAAATGCTTTCTTTTTGATAAAAGGCATTAGGTCTTTTTCCGTATCTACCTTTCCTTTGAATTCAAAATTTCCAGCTGTCTCATTGTACTGTGTTTTAGCTCGAGTGTAGAAAGTTAAATTCTTCTTGTCATGGATAAGGAGATCTAAGAAGAGGTTTGTATATTGAACGTTTTGTTTTTCTCTTCCTACTATATTAAGGTAACCATCTTCGATATGTGTATTTTGAAGTAATAGAGCAAGAAATGATGAACGATCATTTCTTGTTTCATTAAATAGTTTTGAAGAGAGGTTTACCTTCAGGACAGGCTCTTTTAAGTTTGTTAAAGCCTTTCCTCTACTTCCTGTTAGCAGAGCTAGTAGATTTTCCTGAATGCTTAATTCTTCGAAGCTGAAGGAGGTGGACCTGTCACGAGATTCATAATCAAAACCCTCGATTTTCTGAGAATGAAACCATGAGAAATCAACTTTTTCTATCTCAACACTACCATCAAGTTTTTTAGAGAGAGATTTTTGAATAAGGTTTTTTCCTGAAGTCGAAGACAGAAATGATGGAATGCAAAAAACTCCAACTAAAAATAACAAAGCTACGATGACTATAAGGTATACATACCAATAGCTTTTTTTCTTGTATGGCGTCATTTCTTGCATAAGTTTCCTATTTACTTACAAGTATCCTTTATTCTCAAATACCGGTAGATTCCGCATATCGTTTTAGCATCAACGATTTCTCCTTCTTCGATAAGGCTAAGAGCTTCATTCAAAGTAAGTGTGACGCAGTCGATCATTTCGCTATCATCACCTTTAAGAGAGCTTTCTTCTAGCTCTTCTGCTAAGAAAAGATGCAAGTACTCGTCGCAAAAACCAGGAGCTGTAAAAAAGCCTCCAATTGGCGTCATTTTCTTAGCTATATAGCCTATCTCTTCTTGGAGTTCTCTTTGTGCACAATATATAGGTTCTTCATTTTTTTCTAGCGTTCCAGCAGGCAATTCTAAAAGAATTTTTTTTGAAGCTCTTCTATATTGTTTTACAAGATGAAGATCGCCGTTTTGATCTATGGGAATCATGACAACAGCACCGGGATGCTCGACAATGTCGTAGTGGTGTATACCATCAACATAGCCTTTTATCTTATCACTACGAACAGTAAGAAGACTTCCTTTATAGATGACTTCACTACTTATAAGGGAATTTTCTTCATGTTTTTGTTGGAGCTTTGACTGGCTTTCCATCATCACCTAAGGCTGAAGTATTTCTTTGCACTTTATATTCTATAGCATAACTATGAATATATTGCTCCCTTCCAGTAAGTTCTACTTCACCAAGGTCTTCAAATGTAAATTCATCAAGGTTTTTGATGGCTTTATAGGTTTCTTCAGAGATAATGATTTGTTTGTTTAGTCTCTTGGTGCTTTTTTCAAGCCTTGCAGCAACGTTCACAGCATCACCAACAGCTGTATATTCCATACGGATTTCTGAGCCAATATTACCAACGACAGCATAGCCTGTGTGCACGCCCATACCAACGCTGATTTCAGGCAGTCCTTTGTCTTTCCACTTCTCAGTGAGTTTTTGTATTTCGATCTGCATATCTAAAGCTGCTCTAACTGCATGAAGTTCTTGTTGCTTATCTTCAAGAGGAGCGCCGAACTCAGCCATAATGCCATCACCGATAAATTTGTCTAGAGTACCATTGTGTAGGAAAATTACAGCAATCATACGCTCAAAGTACTGATTAAGAAGAGAGACAACAACTTCTGGAGCCAAATTTTCTGAAATCTTAGTAAAGGAGCGTATGTCTGAGAAAAACACAGTGAGTCTTCTTCTCTCTCCTTCAAGATTTGCAGGTACTTCAGACTTTAGAATTTTTTCAAGAACATACTGAGAAACGTATCTTGCAAAACCAAGTTTGAGTCTTTCTCTTTCTTCAAGTCCTTTTGCCATGGCATTAATGGCAGAGGAAAGCTCATCAAACTCGTCATTAGACTCAAGATGAGAGCGCGCCTTTAAATCTCCACCCCCAATTTCATTTACAGTAACAACAAGCTGTGAAAGTGAGTTTGTGACAAGTTTTGAAAGGAGATGGGCTATTATAATAGAAATGATTAGAGAAGAGGCGAGTGCGATAATACCATAAAGGATCAAAGTGTACATCTTTGACTGCACTTCTTTAATACTTACATCAACTCCGAGTGTTGCAGCAACCACTCCCTGTGAATCATAGATAGGAGCAAAAGCAGAAATCCATCTTCCCCAGTGATCATAGGTTAGTTTAGATTCAACAAAGGGTCTATCTTCATTTTGGTAAAGCTCTTCCATTGTGGGGAATAGATCGCCATAATGGGAAGACTTTTCGGGGTTTTCTTCAGGATCCATAACAAATACAAAGTGATCTGCTTTTTCAGCAGGTCTGATGATGTACATGTACTGGATATATAAATTTGGGCGTCTGTTAGCATCGCGTATAAACCTAAGCTCATCGTCGATTTTCTTGTATGCAGCTGTATTTACACTTTGTTTGCTTTGAAACGACTCTATTTCATCTCCGTTGATAGAAGCTGCAGTTGTTACTGCTATAGAGAGTAGCTCTCCCCGGATTTGTGCAAATAGCAGCCTTGAGCTTTCGGCATATAAAGTCACAAGAGCTATTGATGTACTAATAAATACAAGAAGAGAAAAAGTAAGAAAAAGTTTCGTACGATATTTCATATTTTAATCATTGTAACATTAATTTGAATGTAATTCTTATTTAAGTTTTTTTCAACTTAAGGTTAATATAAAATTATAGATAGAAAACACAGTCTTTCGAGAGGTAGTCATGAACAGGTTCCTATTTTCAATTTCGCTAGTATCGGCTTCATTTTTTTTGCAAGCAGATGAGTCCGATCGTGCTAAATGCGAACCGCCTAAGGAAGAAGCGGTGGATACAAGAGTAATTCGGTTGAATTTTCTTGATGAAGTAGACTTTAATGTTCCTGGATGTGTGATTATAAAACAGGGGACAGTGAATGAATACCGGATTGTTGGAGATAAGGCCTCTCTAAGAGAGATCAAAGTAAGTGCTACCTCAGGTGACTTGACTGTTCAGCCAAAAGGTCTGCAAATAGGTCCGAGGAAAATAGGTCCTATTACTTTATATGTTACGGCTAAGAATTTGCAGCAGTTGAAGCTTAAAGGGAATGCGAATTGCGATTTAAAAGGTATCAGTACCCAAAAACTTATAATTGAGACTCATGGTAATGCTACAGTTAAGGGGGACCTTATCCTCCAAGAGCTTGTTACCAATATCCATGGCAATGCCAAGTTTACTCTGAAAGGAACAGCGCAAAAGCAAAGCATCGCAATGCATGGCAACTCAACCTTTGATGCATCGAAACTTTCGAGTAACTCGGTTGATATTGATCTTTATGGAAATGGAAAAGCAATGCTTAAGGTGTCGCAAAAGCTGACTGTATCTATTTCAGGGAATGGCTCTGTATCTTATATAGGAAATCCCAAAACTCTAAAGCACACAATAAGAGGGAAAGGTTCTCTTAGAAGAGTGTCGCGTTAGTCATGTTCATCGTGCAAGGAGGAGAATGCGACAGGCTCTACCTCCACCTTGTGTGAGTAGAAAGAATATACTGAGATGATTCTTGATACTAGAATTGCGATGTAGAATTGCCCAAGCATACCTTCTAATATTGTAGCTGTCTGCGCAGCATCAGAAACAGCATGTATGTTTCCAAAGCCAATCGTTAATAGAGTGACAAAACTATAAAAGATCGATTCAGATAGTATGTGATTGTGATTCAGTATCGTATCTGAGGGGAGTTTTATAAAACCTTCGATAAAGTAGAAGGATCCGGGGATCCAGTATTCTATGAGTAGGTATAGGTAGGAAAAACCAAAAGCGATCATGAAATATACGCAAACGACACCTCTTAGTGTTTCTAGGGTGACTTTAGCATTCAGGATGACTCTTGAAATAATCGATCCAGCGCAGATGCAAATAAAAATAAAGGTGAGTATTAGGTGGGTAAGCTCTAATGAAGTAATCATATAAAAGTGAGCAAACCAGTTGCAGAAGAGTGCTGGTACGGCAATAATAGCTGCTATTGCTTTTGTTGTTCTATGGTGGCGGCAGTTAAAAATAGAAGTTAAAAATACACCGATAAAGCAAAACTGCCATATTCCAATGTAGATAAAACTTCTGTTGTAGGGTCTAAATAAAAAGAGCAGAATAAGAAAAATAAGAAGTAGATTGAAGTATCTACTGCAGAATGCAGTGAAACCTTTTTTAGTGGGCTTTGTTGTTGCTGTCTTTGCCATGTTTATTCGCCAATCATATACAAATTTTTATCTATATTGATTTAAGCTCTAAACAGTCAAGAAAAAATTATGTTTTCAGTCGAGATATTCCCAATCGAAGTTTTCTTCTCCAAGTTCGTAGAGGAAATAGACTTTGTAAAAGTATTCCCCAAATAGCGGATGGTTTGAGGTGATAGGATAGTCTTTTACTTCGGGAAAGAATAAGCGTATTTTTACAAGGGAGAGACCGAAGTCTTTAAAGTGATCATTTAAAAAGAAGTACTCTTTCGAAAAAGCTACGTTAGTTTTCTTGTTGTCTTTTCTTTTAAGACCATTTTTAAAGCGAACAAGAGTGTGATGATCATTTTTTCTGAAAAATTTAATGGGTCTGTATAAGTCTGGAGCTTTTTTCTTCATAATTCTAGTCAGCCTCTTTTTTTATGTTTCTTTGAATTCGCCTCTATCTACAAGTGTAAAGAATAGCTTGGTAAGGTCTGCTTGGAATTTTTTTGGATTAAATTGAGCGCCTTGTTTTGACATTGCTATGTGCATTAGTCTTGGTGCGCCTTGTTTAATGAGTATGGCTACTTCATGTGGAGTGTATCCTTTCTTAAGAGCGTAGCACATCACTTTGTGTCTTGTGAGCATGGGTTTTATCTCCTTTTCAGAGAGTCCAAGCTCTAGAAGTCTCTTCTCAACTTCCTTTGTGTTCATAGAAGCAAATTCTTTGATTACTGTTGGATCTGTGGGTATTTTGCACGCTGGAAGAGATACCAGGTCTGAGTTAAGCATGGAATTGTGATATTGCTGTGTGGGTCCTCCATACATTTGTGTACCTAGGCATCTACCTTGGTCTATGAGGTTGATTTCACCATCGTCAATAATCACATTGTCAACATGTCTATCTGCGTTGTCAGTGAGGATGTCAAAAAGAGCAGCTCTTTGTAAGTCGCTGGGCGGCACTGACGCTAAAAGTTTTGGATCATCAACGAGTGCTGTGCCCCTAACATATACTTGTATGCTTCCTGACTTTAATACAACCTCTTCTGATTGAGAGGACTCTTTAAATGGAACACTGACCTCTCTAATGGTTGGTATAAAACCATAACCTAAAGCTTCTGCAATGGCATGGGATCCTATTTCTCTTTTGCAATCGCCACCAAATGAATAACCAGACCTCATGTCCCAAAGAACATCATCTTGTTTTACACCTGCAGGTAGAGTCATATGTTTTGGATTGTGCTCGCAGAATGCTTCTTCATCACTTGGTTTAAATACACCCGTTGTTTCTAGAGTGAGAGGGTCTTTAATAAAGTATACTCCAGACGATCCACTTTCTGCTGCAATAGGCTTTAAGTTTTCCTGCTCAGTTGGAGAGCTTGATCGAGAGTGAAAAAGTTCACAGGATACTAGGCATTTTGCAAGTGTGGGATCTTGGACTTCCGGCAATTTCATGCCGATCATTTCTGTGACTTGAGGACTTGCTCCCCTCATACGTACCTGGTTTACTGCTCTCCAACCTGTTTCAATATCAGGCAGCAAACAGTTTGCAACGAGTTTATTGATAATTTTAAATAGATCTCTATCTGACACATCTCCTCTTTCTGCAAGAGCTGTGATTGCCCCTACTGAGGATGCTTTGCTTTTATGGCTGCACCGCCCTTTAAGAGATCTTGCACCGGAGAATATGGAGAGGGGACCTGTAGCTACAGCTTGTATTTTTCCATCAACATCGAAGGTGATAGGTTTTGTGCTCTCAACACTTTCAAGTAAGATATCAGCGTTGAGATTGCTAGGAGCTGTTGGATCAGGTATCGAAGCCATACTTCTATTATACAATAATAGAAATATTTTTAAAACATCATGATTGCATTATGGAAGAAGATTTCTTTCTATAAGATACTAAGGAGGTTAGGTGTCCACTGCCAAAGGTAAGCAAAAGACCCCAGGTGGACCATTTCCAGGTGTAGAGGCCTGCTTCACCAAAGTAAAGGAAACAGAAAACACCCCAGGTGAGCCCTACAAAAATGCTGACGTATGCTCCTAGAGCTGTTGCCTTTCTGGAGTAAAACGCAGCAATCAGCGCATAAGAAAGAGCAAAAACGGGGATGTTTGATAGGATGAGTTTATTTAAGATGTTGTCTACAAGGGAGATACTCAAGAAACAGGCAATAGCTGCGAATAGAGCCGTCAGGTAAATCCCCCTATATATAGGTGCTTCTTTCCTTAGGGTGAAAAAGTCGTTTATTACCATGCTGCTCATGGCACTAAAGGCTCCTGCGAGAGTGGTTGCTGCAGCTGCAAAAAGCACGCTATAGCATAGACCTCTGAGCCCTGATGGCATAAGGTGTTTAATAATAAATGGATAGCTTATCTCGTGGTGCGACATAGGGCTATTTTTAATGTATATCGTAGAGAGTGTGCAGAGCCCATATAAGATAAAAACCAGAAATGAGGCGGTAAGGCAGGAGAAAAACGCGATTTTCTTATTTTTTGCTGAGAAGATTTTCTGTGCATACCAAGGAGCTAGGATGTATGTGAACATAGTAAGGATCACAAGAGATAGGACAAATTTTAGAGGAAGAAGCTGCGCACTTGCTTGGTAATTCTCTACTGTAAATACATCTGCTGCACCTGCTTTGACTTTGAAGTATGTAATAAGACATACAAGAGGCACAGTAATTACAAGAAGACAAAAACTTAAAATATCTGTTCTGATGATAGCAAGAAGCCCACCACGTAGAGTCATTAGAAGAGTTAAAATGGTAAAGACAATCGCGATCACATGAGTAGAGATGTTTGGAAGCATCGGTGCAAAAAGAAGAGCGAGTGATTTAATGTAGGTTGCATTAAATCCGCACATTGCAAGAAGTAGAAAGATGCTAGCAACTCTGCCAAGAGTTTTAGAATATTTTTTAGAAAAAATCTCACTTACAGAAGATGCATTAGATTCTCTCCATTTCTTAGAAACAACAAGAGTGTAGAAGAGAAGGCCTATTAAAAAAATAGCAGGCATTAAAAGAGATCTCACTCCTGCAAGATAGCCAAGGCCTGAAAATGAAATTAAGGTGGAGGTATTAAACTCTGTCATGACAAGAGTACAGGTAAGAGCAAAAAACGAGCTTTTGCGAGAGGCAAAAAGATAGTCCTCTTCGCTTTTTACACTTTTAAGTCGCAAGCTTCCAGATGTAATAAGAATTGCGATTGCTAGAAAAAAAACGAAGCAATCTAGGATATTCATTCCACCGTCACAGACTTTGCAAGGTTACGTGGTTTATCAATATCTGTTCCTCTTTCTTTTGCGATGTAGTAGGAAAAGAGCTGTGCTGCGATAGAGTAGGGGATGCAAGCGAGTGTATCCATTACTTCAGGTAAATAAAAGACATCATCTGCGATCTCTTCAAGTTGTGTATGCTCTTCGTTTGCAAAGCAAAGAATAGGGCCATTTCGTGCTTTTACTTCTTCTATATTTGAAAGAAGCTTTTGAAAGGTTTGCTTGTTCCCGCACATAGCAATTGTAGCAAGGTTTTCGTTGATAAGAGCAATAGGACCATGCTTGAGCTCACCTGCAGGGTAGCCTGTTGCATTTACATAGCTAATCTCTTTAAGTTTAAGTGCTGCTTCAAGGCTTGTCGGGTACATATATCTTCTTCCTAGAAAGAAAAAATGCTCAAAACCAGAATATTTTTTCCCGAGCTCTTCTATACGGCTTGACTGCTCAAGTATGTCACTTACAAGCATAGGAAGTTTTCTCAGCTCTTTGACAAAATCCTGACCATCTTCTTTAGATAAATGTCTTAGTCTTGCCATAAAGAGTGTAAAAAGAGATAGAAGGGTGAGCTGGGATGTAAATGCTTTTGTGGAGCATACGCTGATCTCAGGGCCTGCTTTTAAAAATAGAGTGCTATCGGCTTCTCTTGTTAAAGTAGAATGCTTTACATTACACACGCCGATAATTTTAGCGCCTTTAGCTTTTACTTCTCTAACAGCAGCTATTGTATCAGCTGTTTCACCAGATTGAGAAATTGCAATCACAAGAGTGTTTTCTGAGATGATGGGATTGGCATACCTAAATTCAGATGCGATCTCAACTTCTGTTGGAATCCTTGCAATGTTCTCAAGTAAAGATGCTGCTACGTATCCAGCGTGGAGGGATGTGCCGCATGCAAGGATTAGAATCCTGTTTACAGATTGAAGCTCATGCGTTGAAAAAGTCAGGTCCTCAAAGTGTGCAGTACCAAAAGCATCTGAAATACGATTTTCCATTGCTTTTTGTATTGTTGCTGGCTGCTGAAAGATTTCTTTGAGCATAAAATGCTCATAACCATCTTTAGTAGCAGAACCTTCTTCAAGCTCTAGTTTTTCCGTCTCTTTAACTTGCTTTTTACCTTCGATATTGAAGATGTCAATTTCGTCAGGTTTGATGACTGCGATCTCGTTATTATGCAAATACAAAATATCAAGTTCGGCGTTTCTTAGAGCGTTTGGATCTGATGATAGGTATGCTTCGCAAGTGCCTTTATGAAAACCAATGGCGAGTGGATTTTCTCTTGCAGCTGCAAAGATCTGATTAGGATAGTCTTTGTGAACGATAGCGATAGCAAGAGAGCCTTCTAGATCCTCTAGTGTTCTTTGCAGCGCCTCTAGCATGTCACTTTCATAATAATGACTAAGTAGGTGCACAATGACTTCCGTGTCAGTATCTGACTCGAAGTTCACACCTTCTTTAACAAGGCGGTCTTTTATCTTTTTAAAGTTTTCAATAATGCCATTATGAACAAGAGCGATCTTCTTCTCTGAATCAAAATGCGGATGGGCATTAATCTTTGTAGGTTTGCCATGTGTTGCCCATCTTGTATGAGCAATAGCTACTTGTAGTTTAAGATTTTCTTTACTAACGCAATCTTCAAGAGCTTGTATTCTTCCAACAGTTTTGTGTGCTAAGATTTTCCCATTTATAAGACCGGCAATCCCTGCAGAGTCATATCCTCGGTACTCTAAATTTTTTAGTCCCTCTATACAGATAGTAACAGGGTTATCTTTTTCTGAAGAACCGACATAACCAAAAATTCCGCACATAAATCACTCTTTTAAATACCATGCTATCTTAGATCAGACTTATAGTTAAAGTGATTTTGCTACGATACTCATAAAGAGAGGAAACTGCTTTCTTGCCTGGTCTTCTCTCTTAGCATACTTGCCTGTGCTTTTTTTGTGGGAGCAAAGCTCTTCGATGTCTGTGACAGTAAATCCAGCCTCTTTTAGAAAGGAGAATATTTCACTTAAAGAGTAATGGTAAGAGTAAGTTTTTGGACTGTTCTTTTTCCCAGGATGCATGTCGATAGGGATCTTTAAAGAGCTCATATAAGAGTCTACTCTTCTACTCTGCATATTATTTGCATCGTCAAAGATCCAAGAGGTTTGCCTTGGAATTCTAAAACAAGGGTGATTAATGATAAGTACGAGTCTTCCACCTTGCCTCAGATGTTTTTTGATATTCTTTAGAGCTTTCTTAGGTTTTTCAATATTTTGAAAAGATAAGATCATTACAGCGTCTGTGAAACTATCATCAAGTTCAAAGTCTTCGCATGCATCTTGTTTAAGAAAAAAAGCTTCATTATTGTTAGATGCCTTCTTAGCGCTTTGAATCAAAGAGTTTGAAACATCGAGTCCAACATAGCCGTAGTTGTTGTAAAGAATATGAGAAAATACACCTTGACCGCATCCAAGATCGAGTAGCCTTCTTTCTTTTTTCTTTGTTTTAAAAAGTTTCAGCAAGTAGGGGAAGATCACATTTTTGTGATACTCATGTCCCTCAACTCCTACAATTTTATCGTACCAATCACTAACAGGTTCCCACGATGTGAGATGTTTTTTTTTCGACATGTTTTTAATCTTTATTTAAATATGAATCTTTGATTCACTGCATTTTAGTATAGAACTCGGTTTAGAGCAATAAATCCTATGAGTATGAGAAAAGATCTTTCAAAGCTAGTTAGAGATTATGTCGTAAAGCCCAATACGATCATAGAAGAAGGGTATACGATCCAAGAAGCGTTGGATTGCCTTCGTAATAAGCATATAGATGATAAAATTATTTATATCTATGTAGTGGATAGTGAGCAGCATCTTAAGGGTGTGGTTCCTGTAAGAACTCTTCTTCTTTCAGATACTTCTTCAAAAATTTCCGATGTGATGATTTCATCAGTGGTTTGCCTTCAAGGGTCGCAAACTCTAGAAGAAGCAATGAAATTTTTAGAATCTCACAAACTACTTGCCCTGCCTGTTGTTGATGAGGATAAAAGACTACTTGGTGTGATTGATGTAGATCTATACTTAGAGGAATCTCTAGATGTTATGCATGCCAACAGGCGTACAGACATCTTTCAGATGATCGGTGTTTATCTAGAAGAAGAAAAGAAATTCAATATTTTTAGAAGCTACTCTCTTCGTATGCCGTGGATCTTTTGTAATATGATCGGAGGCTTTGCCTGCGCGATTATTTCTAGAGTGTATGAGCTTGTGCTTGCAAAAGTACTGCTCCTTGCTATGTTCATTCCTCTTGTTCTTACACTTTCTGAGTCGATTTCTATGCAGGCGATGACCCAAAGTCTAGAGCTAACAAGGAATAAGCAAGATGTAGGAAGCTTATTTGGCCGCATATTCAAAAGAAGCGTTGTTGTTGCTATGATAGCATTAACCTGCGGGGTTCTTGTAGGGGCTATTTCTCTTTTCTGGGGAGATGGTATAGCGCCAGGTATCGCGATTGCTGTTGGGATTATTGTCTCTGTTTATATAACGGCTATGATTGGATCTGTTGTGCCTCTTGCTCTTCATGCGTGGCGATGGGATCCAAGAGTAGCATCAGGACCTGTGGTCCTGATGTTTGCAGATGTAATCACAACAACGATTTATCTATCTCTTTCCACTTGGTGGCTTTTATAAAGGCTCGTCTTCTGTAACTTTAGCTTTATCTAGATTCCAGCTTTGTTTTTTGAACATCAGTATTAAGAATGGAAGGACAATGAATACGACCATCCCTACACTTAAGAACACTTCATAAAAAACAAGGCTACTAAGCACGAGATTTTCAGGCGGGAAGAATCCAATTACGATCGTAAATATAGATATAATACATCCAATACCACCGATTATCCACATACCGATTTTTCCACCAGGAACAGAGTAAGGCCTTTCTATATTTGGATGCTTATGTCTAAGAACAATTGCAGCAATGAACATAATTGCATACATCAAGCTATAGAGCATTGCTGCTAGTGCAATTAAGATCCAAAAAGAAGTGCTGACATTTGGCATGAATAAAAAGACAGTAGCCAGAGCTGACACAATAAATCCTTGCATAACGAGCATAGAAGTTGGCATTTCGTTTTTATTCACTCTATGTAAGATAGGAGGTAGGTCTCCATCCTGAGCTGCTGTAAGTAGTCCTCTGCTTGGTCCAATAATCCAAGCAACAACAGCGCCAAACGCACCAAAGGCGATCAAGAACGAGATAATAGGCGTCAGCCAATGCAATCCGTAGCTTCTCAAGAAGTAAGCAATAGCATCAATACCACCTGAAACAAGACTAATGTTTTCTTTAGGAATCACGATAGCAATGGCAAGTGTACCAAGAACAGAGAGCCCAATGATGAGTATCGCAGATAACAAAATCGCTTTTGGGAAGTTCTTTCTTGGATTCTGTACATCACGAACGTGAACAGCAGTCATTTCAAGGCCAGCAAAGCCAAGCACTACCCCAGCAAGAATAGAGAGCTGATGAGGGTTTTTTAACTCTGGAACAAAAGATTTTGCCGTCATAACAATTTGTGAAGGCTCTCCCATGATGTACCAGGTAACACCAAGAACAATAATAAGCGCTCCAGGGATCAAAGTACCAAAGATCACAGCTGTTGTGCTTACCCAACCTGAGGTTTTCATTCCTCTAAAGTTTAGGAAAGTAGCTCCCCAATATAGAATTAGAATGCTAAAAAAGGAGTACACTTTATTTAAGGCTAGATCAGGGCTTATAACATATGCAAGTGTAGCAGCAACGAACGAAAGCACAGTTGGGTACCAAGCTACATTTTCTATCCACTGAAGCCATATGGCTAAAAAGCCCATCTTATGACCCATAGCTTCTTTTACCCATGCATAGACTCCACCGTTCTTTGGGTAAGTAGATGCGAGTTCTGCTGAGACGAGTGCAACAGGGATAAAAAACCCGACAGCTGCGATCAAATAGTAGAAAAGGGAAGAAAAGCCATATTCTGCTGTGAGTGGCCAGTTCTTAACACTGCAGATCGCTGCAACGTTAATCATAGCAAGAACAAAGACAGTTAGGCTTTTTTTAGAAGTTTTGGTATCCATTAGATTTTTCCATTCCGGGTTAATTATCAGTAGTAAATCGTTTTATAATATATTTTAAGTCATTAAATAAAAACAGTTTTCTGAAATCTCCTATCCAGACTTTGAGGAATATGAGCACAAAGGAACCTTCTTGCTTTCAATCGAAGAATTTTGTAAAAGGTTTCGTCATTTTCAAAAAAAAGTAATCTAAGGAGGGTTTATGGCATCAGATGTTGGGCAAAGAAGAGGTGCTTTGACAGAGGAAATGCTTGCAGTCCAACTTAGAAGTCTGAGTCTAGGTGACACTAGTCAAGCTGCTGCAGAGGAGCATGCTGTAGAGACTAATCTACGGCTTAGAAGAGGAAAACTCGTTGCTCATAATGATCCTCATGTTCAAAGGATTCCAGATGGACTCTATAGAGGTCGACCTGGAGCAGTGAGAAAGATTCGTATTACGAATTGTGCGCTTAGGTTTATTCAGGGTGAAAATCCTAATATTGATGCTCCGCTTACTTTATCATTTTTTTATAATCTAAAAGTGCTAGATGTAAGCAGAAACAAGCTCACGGTTTTAACAGCAGATATAGGTAATTTGCCGCTTCTAAAAATTTTAAATATTTCTGGTAATGTTATAACTCATTTGCCAGACAGCATTGGTGATTGTAGGACTCTTGTTGAGCTAAGAGCTGATAACAATTTGCTTTCTGGATCTTTGCCAGATTCTTTACATGAACTTAGGCATTTGAAAGTTCTTCACATTGATAACAATGATCTCACTCCTGGTGACATTCCGGATGGTGCTGGGTCACAACTTGCTCTTAAGAATCTTCGTGTCGATGAAGCAGTTGTTTCTAGTGGAGTTCCTCCTTTTCCATTGAAAGAAGTAAGTGGCTTTCGAAGCCTGATTTCTAGCAATGGAACAATGACGGTCTTGCCAACATCTGACAGGATCCCAACAGCAAGAAGACGCCAGCAGAACAGCAGTTTTGATATGGTTCCTGCAAAGCTTGGCAAAAGTACTGTTCGTTTTGCACCTGATGTTACGATTAAATACGAATGGGAAACTGTAGTAGATGGGGAGCAATTGGCTTATGATGAAGAATTTAAGGTGCGTCCTCTTGAAATGGTTATTACAAGTGTAGAGCATCTTTCAAAGCTTCGCGCTGAATTCTTAAACCGAGTATCTCAGGTTATTATTGAGGGTGATAGAAGTGCGTCAAAAATACTGCCGATGTTATCTTCTCTTCAGCAGGTAAGAACAATTGTTTTAAAGAATTGTAATCTTGAGGTGCTTCCGGAAGATTTGTTTACACTTCCTAACTTAAGGTATGTAGATGTGTCAGGTAATTCGATAAAAGAACTTCCAGACTTTAGTAATTCAGTGACACTTAGAACGTTAATTGCGTCAGGTAATAAGTTAACGGAATTTCCAGAGCTTTCTCAAAACTTGATGAAGCTTGATCTATCAGGAAACTTTATTTTTGCAGATATAGTTGAGCCAGGTGAAGAGAATGCGATTTTAGAAAGACACTTTGCAAAAGCAACAGAGGCATTAATCTGGGTGAATCTCTCTGATAATACAATCATTGGAAGGGACTGGAGATATGTACCTGATCATATAAAACTAAAATTCTTTAAAGTTGATAGCAAAGCTGCGGATGGTGCGGATCTTAGCCCCATGATGCTTGCGGGCAAATCTCCTGTTCTTCAGGGTCGTGTAACGGAAGGTTGGGCTCGCAGAGTGCTTGACACAAGGATTTTAAGGCAGTATAGGGGCTCTGAAGTAGGAAGATTAAGATTCCAGGGTATAAACTAGAAGATCAGAGCTTTGTGTTATTTAAACTTCTGTGTTAGATAGTTTCTTAAGGTTTTCTATGAAACGCACAATTTTTTTATCCTTACTTATTTTTTGCTCAGCTTTTTTATGTTCTTTTAAAGAAGCTGATGCAAAGAAAGAAATCGATGCCGCTTGCAAAAAATACATTAAAGACAAAAACATACGTGGACTTTCAGCAAGCGTAATTAAGGCAAGCTATGATTTAGAAAGCCCTTTTGAAAAAACCTTCTACTTTGGACATTCTAGAAAATCTCCACAGACAAATGTAAAAGAACCGACCCAGTTCCGTCTTGGCGATCTTTCTAAAATGTTTGTGGCAGCCCTATTATGTCACTTTATTGAAACAGAGGAGTTGCATCTCTCTGACACTCTAGAGAAACACCTTCCAAAATCTTTTAAGATGCCAGACTATCATGGAGAAAAGGTGACTCTTTTTCAGCTGGCTACTCACACTTCTTCTCTCCCAAAGATTCCTACAATTCCAATGAAGGATTATCAGGTAAGTGTTAAAGAGATCCAAAACTATCTGAAATCTTTTAAGTTTCCTAAGAAGCCTGGGTCGAGGTATGAGTTATCTGATCTTGGGTATGGACTCCTTGTTTATATTATGGAAAGAGTTTCTAGCAGCTCTTTTGAAGATCTTATAAAAGAGCATCTTTTAAACCCGCTTGCGATTTCAACGCTTTATACAAAAGTGCCTGCATCTGCTCTGCAGAGATTATGCGAAGGATACAAAGGTCTTTTTCCTGTAAAAGAGCATTTTGTTGATAAAGACTGGTGCTTTTTTAAACCTACGCGTGGCCTTGTTTCGAATACTGTAGCGATGCACTCCTGGATGAAGTTTTTGCTAAAGATTGAAAAAACACCTCTTGATCACATCTTGAAGCATCTGCTGCAAATCTCATATACCTTTGAAGAGAGCTCAGTAAAAAAAGCGGCTTTTCCTTTTATTGTAACGCCCCTATCTTCAGATAAAGCTCTTACAACCTATAGTATAGGGGGAAGCTATCATGGATTTACCTCTCATATGGCTTTCATTCCAGATACAAGAATAGGCGTTGTGATCCTTTCGAATGCGGATGAAAATGTAGAGCCTCTTGCAAAAGATCTTCTCGATATCTTAAGTAACTAATCTGCTTTTACAATAGGAAGACCATCCCAAGAGGTGGTGTATTCACTAGATTTTGTCTTTGGAACCTTGATCCAATTATTTTCTTTTTGCTCTGATCCAAAAAGAAGTGTGCGATTGCCATATTTATTATGGATAGAATCAATGACTTTCATAAGAGCAAACTCTTTGTCTGTTTGCTCTTTTGCAAGCAGATCTTTTTGCACGAAATTTTCATTTGTAAAGTCAGTCAGGAGGATGCCTGCTCTTTTATAAGAGAGGTCTTTCTTGTAGATCTTATGAAGAGCTATTTCTGCGTAGTTCAGAAGGGTTCTTGTGGAGTTTGTTTGCGCAGGGAGTTTTATTTGCGCAGTATGGCTCTTATAATGTTCTTTAAAGCGGTTTGTTTTTAAAAAGATGCTGATAAATCCGCAAAAAAGTTTTTTTCTTCTGAGTTTTTTACTTGCTGTATGGCAAAAAGAAGCAAGAGCGCTTCTTATCTCGTTAAAGTCAGTGATTTCAAAATGAAAAGTTCTAGAGGAGAGGATACTTTTTGTATCTTCAGCATCGACCTTTGTTGAGATGCATGGCACGCCTTTTAGCTCCAGTTGGTGCTTAAGACCTGATATAGAGAGCTTTTTTTTAATCACAGTCTCTTCGTGATTTTTAAAAGAAAGAGCGTCGTAGATGCCAAGTTTTTTTAAGGATTCAGTAGAGCCTTTTCCGATACCCCAAAGATCTTGAATAGGAAAGTCTTTAAGGTATTCATCGATATTCTTTTCTAAGATTACGGTGCATTTTCTCATCTTCTTTGAGCATCTGTTTGCAAGCTTTGCAAGGGTCTTTGTAGGAGCTATTCCCACACTTACCTGTATGCCTGTGTGCTTTTTTACAGTTTGTGTGATCCTTTTTCCGATCTCTTCGAGTTTATCATAGGAGAGGTCTGGAAGTTGGATAAAAGCCTCGTCGATCGAATAGATCTCGATCTCATAGTCAAGGGACTCAAGTGTGAGCATGACTCTTTCTGACATGTCAGCATAGAGAGGAAAGTTCGACGAGAGTGAAATCACCCCTTGCGTCTCAGCAAGGTCCTTAAAGGTGAAGGCAGGAGCTCCCATGGGGATGCCAAGCGCTCTTGCTTCTTTAGATCTTGCAACAACGCATCCATCATTGCTTGAAAGTACAACAAGAGGTTTGCCGATCAGCGATGGATTAAACACAGCTTCGCAAGAAGCATAGAAGTTATTGCAGTCTACTAAGGCAAGCATTACTTATTTGCGTTATGGATAATGTATGTGACAACGCCCCAAATCTGGAAGTCAGGGTAGTCATCTACTTTAATTAATGGAAACTGCGGATTTTCTGGAACTAAATAATGTAGGCCCTCTTTAAAAAGGATCCTCTTTACTGTGAATTCATTTTCCAAAACAGCAACGATAATCTGTCCTGATTTTGCAGTAAGGCTTCTATCGACAACTAAGATGTCATCATGAAAGATATGAGCATTTTCCATGGACATACCCTCAACTTTTACGAAGAAAGTGGCCGCCTTATTTTTGATGAGAAGCTCGTTTAGATCGAGCTTGCGATCTACATGATCTTCAGCAGGAGAAGGGAACCCTGCCTGTACTTTTTGAGAGAAGATAGGAATTTCAGTTTTTACGTCTGTGTGTGCCTTATAAAATGAAAGTTTGCAAGGCTCACTCATGGATTTTATCAACTTCATTTTTGTTTTCATCTAACTTAGCTAGGATCATATCACTTATGGAATTTCCGAAGAGTGGTCCTATCTCATTCCTTGGTCTCGCATGATGCGCAGAAAGAGTACTTTTGTCTAGGGGAACTTTTAAGGCGACATCTTTGACTTTGATACCCAGTTTTTTAAGGTATCTAAGAGAAGAGTTGTCAAGAGCAGGATCTTTAAAATATACATCATCTTCAACAGATACCACCCAAATATCCCGATCTTTCAAATCTTGCTGTTTACTACACCTATTAAAGAAGTTGCAAATATGAATCTCTTCTTGATTTGACCATCCAAAATATTCTGCAATAGTAAGCAGAATGTATCCTATGGACCAGGAGCGAGTCGCTTTTTTAACGCTAGAGGTTCCTCTATCAAGTACGATGAATTTCGGGATGATATTTAGTTGCTCTGGTTCTAGAAACTCAAGTGCTTTGCTAAATACAATACAAGTAAGAGAGTGACAGATAATCCCTTCGATATTGCCAAAGCTCTCATGAAGCGCTTTTAAAGTGTTTCCCATGACAGAGCCAAGATCATCAAGGCAATGAGGCTTGAAATATTCCTGCTTGCCTTCTGGAGATGTGACCGTAACGTCATAAACACTGAAATTAAGAATACGTAGTCTATAAGAATCTAAATACTTCTCAACATGAGAAAAACCTTCTGAGAGGTTGCCTCCTAGGTTATTGTCGAGAGTAGATGTATTCCCGCCGTATACGATAAGATTAGTAAATGGCCTATCATCATCTTCGCTGGATTTAGTTTCATAGGTTCTAAAAGAAACCGAGATCTTACTTCCATCAGCCTCATTAATGACGACTTTTTGATCAAATACATCAAATTGTTTTTTGATTTTTTCCACTTGGCCATAATACACACAGTTTTGGTTCTCTTCGAACCAAAATCGTCTATAGATATTTTTTTGGTGTGCCATAGGCGCAGGTCCGCCGTGGAGATAAACATCATGAAGGGGTGTGAATAAAAAGTCCCTGAACAGCGAGGAAAAAAAGCCTGATTCTTCTTTGTGGACGGCTGGGAAATTCTGCTTGTTATTTTCGAGTACGATATCGTCTTTCTCTGGAAAATAAATGCCCTCAGAGGTGTTTAGCAAAGCTTCGATGTTCATTTTCAGATTCTCCTTTCGATCGTGGAGCAAGGAGGATAACAAATTGATTTAACAAATAGCAAGGAATAGCATAAGATAGGTTCCTAAATCATCTATGGAATTACTCTAATAAAATGAAAAGAGAGCATTGGAAATCTAGGTTTGGCTTTATCTGGGCTGCAGTTGGTTCTGCTGTGGGCCTCGGTAGTATATGGAGATTTCCCTATGTCGTTGGTAATAACGGCGGTGCGGCTTTCATCCTGGTGTACTTAGTCTGTTTAATTCTTGTGGGCTTTCCTGTTCTTCTTTCTGAGCTTTTAATAGGCCGCACGACTCAAAAAAGTCCTGCTGGAGCGTTCTCTGCAATTGGCAAGACAAAGACTTGGAAAGTTTTTGGCGTGATTACGATTTGTACGGGATTTTTAGTGAGTTCTTTCTATGGAGTGATTGCTGGAACGACTTTTGGTTATCTGATAGAGGGCCTTCTTGGAAAATTGACGCATTTTTCAACAGCTAACGAAACTTTAGCGTTTTATGATAAGTCAAGTGCATCTCCACTATGGATGATGCTTTCTTATACAGGATTTGTTCTGATTTCTATGTGGATCTTGATCACAGGTGTAAGAAAAGGGATTGAAGCAGGCAACAAAGTGATGATGCCTCTTCTCTTTTTTGTTCTTCTTTTCTTGGTCTTTTTTGGAATCTCTTTTCCAGGATCTGGCAAGGGGTTGAAATTTTTATTTAATCCGAACTTTAGAGATTTGACTCCAGCAGCTATTATCATAGCACTTGGTCAGGCGTTTTTTGCGACAAGTCTTGGTCAGGGTACGATGGTGACTTATGGTAGTTATTTAAAGAAGTCTGAAAGTCTTCCTTCTACATGTGTACCTATAAGTGTTTTTTCAACCATTGTCTCTCTACTTGCAGGGATGGCCATATTTAGCATTGTGTTCTCTGTAGGAGTAAACCCTGGCTCTGGAGCAAGTTTAATGTTCCAAACTCTCCCCCTGATCTTTTCTAAGATGACAGGTGGATATATGATGGCCTTTCTTTTCTTTCTTCTATTGTTTCTTGCGGGAATCACATCTCAGATATCAGCTTTAGAACCTGTGATTGCTTTTCTCATGGATGAGTGGAAGTGGAAAAGGCATCATGCAGTAGTACTTGCTGCCTCACTCTCATACCTTCTTGGTATCCCATGCGCTCTGTCTTTTGGACTGCTTAAGAATTTCACAATATTCCACATGACTGTTTTTGAGTTCATGGAGTTTATGTGTGTGAATATTCTCATTCCTCTTGGTGGGTTTGTGGCTGTCATTCTTGTAGGCTGGAGACTTGGCATAAACAAAGCTTTTGATAAGATCAAGGAAGGAACAAGCAACGCTTTTTCTCGCTATCCTTTTATTGGCTGGTACATAAAAGTTTCGATTAAATACATTGCTCCGATTTTGATTCTTTTTATATTGTTGGATTTGTTCGGTGTCTTCAAATAAAAGGCTACGAAGATGTTTCAATTAAGCCTTGCTGAGATTCTTCTTTTCGCGTTTCTTTTTCTACCTTCACTTTTAAGTAGATTGCTTATCCTTGAACCTGTATTTGCACAAATGAACCACTCAAGAGGGTTTTTTAGGCTCGTTGCATGTCGGCTCAATGGTTTCCTGCAAGATACGTTAGTTGTATTCTTGCAGATTCTTCTTCTCTTCTTATCCAAACGCTATATTTTTGTAAGTGAGCACATACTGCCTATCTTCGCCTGCATACTATGCGGATTTATTCAACTTGATATCCTGCTTGATGCTTTTATCTACAAAGGGGCAAAACTTCGTTTTGAAGCACCTTTTTTCGCCTTCATGAATGATCTTGGATGCTTTTGGGACTCTGCTAAAGAAAAGGGTATCGCCCTTTTATATCCTCTTGGAGTGGTGTTTTTTGCTTTAGTTCCCATCGGCTTTTATAAGATAGAGAGTGCAGCCGAGTTCTCATTTATTAGCCCTACCTTTTTTATTTGGTATTCAGTGCTCTCGTTCTTGAGCGTCCTTTGTGCCGTTTTTTTGCCCAAGAAGCTCTGCTATCATTTAGAAAATGCTTTTTTTGCTCAAATCGTATGGCTTTTGAAAAAGCTTTTTACTCTTGTAGTAAGAAAGCATAGCTTCACAAAAGCAAAAAACCTCTCGTCTAAGAAGATCTTTACGCCGCAGAATGAAAAATATTCAACAGTATCTTCGCTGTATCCACTTTTAAAATATACTAATGGATTTAAAGGTGAGAAGCAGTGTGATGTAGAGGTAGACACCTCAGATAGACCACACGTTATTTTTTTGTTTATGGAGTCCTTAAGGTCAAGAGATGTAGGAGTCTTGCAAGGAGAGCATCAAGTGACACCGCACTTTGATGCTTTATCAAAAGAGGGGATCCTATTTTCAAACTTTTATGCGAACTCTGTAAAAACTTCAAGATCTGTCACAGCATCACTTTTTGGGATTCCGTCTGATGTGAACTCATCAGAGATTTCATCAAAGATCAATATGCCCTTTATTAGCCTTGCGCACCTTCTTGAGAAAAGCGGTTATAAAAGCGCTTATCATCATAATGGCCTTTTAGAGTTTGAGAATCAGCAGTCTTTCTTTACAAACTATGGCTACAAAAACCTTGTAGGAAGAAATGACATTTTAAAGAAATACCCCGATGCATCGCTTACAAGCTGGGGGGTGCATGATGAGTATTTAATGAAGTATTCTGCAGACTGGCTTGCAGAAGAAGATGCTAAAGGTAATCCACTTTTTCTCACGATGTTTACAATTTCTAATCACCATCCCTGGAGCGGTCCTAAAGGATATCGATTAAAACATCTGCCGGATAAGCTTGATCCTATCTATAAGAGGTACCTCACAACAACGCATTATAGTGACCGTTGTTTAAAGCAGTTCATAGATAGGCTTAAAGCAAACAACCTGAGCAAAAAAACGGTACTATTTATCTTAGGCGACCATGGCCACCCTATGGGCGAGCATAATAACAACTACATCGAGCAAAGATATCTTTATGAGGAGAATGTCCATGTTCCTCTTTTGATCTATGCCGATGGCCGTATAAAAGAGCCTAAAACGATCGATGATGTTTCATCTCAGATAGATCTTATACCTACTGTCATGGATATGCTCAAAATAAAAGGGCTTAACCATGCAAGAGGCTCGACACTACTTCGAAAAGCAAATAGGCAAGTCTTCTTTCATAACCCGTATGTATATCGATTTTATGGAACAAGAAAAGGTTCTCATAAGTTGATCTATACAAAGTCTTCTAAAGAAGTGGAGCTTTATGATTTGATTACAGATCCAAGGGAGCGAACGAACATTGCCTATAAATATCCTGAGATTGTTGAGAGATATCTAGAGGATGTAAAGAACTACCATACGTATTACAAAAGCCTCTATGATAATAAGCTTTTTTCTCCTTTTGAGATGAAGCATTCACCAACGATTGTTGATTTTTCTAAGATGAATAGACTCTCTGCTCCAAGGCTATTGAGTGAGCTGAAGAAACACCCTTATATCCTTCACTTGGATCTTTCTTCCTGTGATCTTCTGGATGATAATACTCTTATAGAGATGATTAAAAAGCACAAAGAGATCAGAAGTTTAAACGTATCCAACTGTAAAAACCTAACAAAAGTTTCCCTTGATTCTATTGGAAGCTTTTGTGAAAGGCTTCAGTTTATTGATTTATCTTATTGTACGTTTACAGAAAAAGAAATCGACTTCTTTATTAAAAAGGGTGAGCATCTAGAAAGGGTGATTAGGAAAGATAAAGAGTCTCTTAGAAGTGTTTAAAAAAGGCCTGATATCATCAGGCCTTCTCTACTTAACTAGTTATGACGATCATCTGCCTACATCATGCCTAGTACCGTGTTGAATACCACCCTGTGGTTGAGGTGGGTTTTGCGGTACCCTTAGTGTACTTCCAACTGGATGCCTCGTGCCTCCAGAAATACCCTGAGGTGTTCTATGGGTTATAACCGTGCCACCTGGTTGCATACGGGGAGCTCTAAGAGGGCTGCCCCCAACAGGATGCCTAGGTCCAAGCATAGGAGCTCTATGCCGCAGAACAGGGCCTCCTTGGGGTCCTGTTATTGGACTTTGTCCTAGATTGAGTGCTCTTGGAGCTAAGTGACCTACACGGAATCTAGTGCTAGGTGCTCGAGGAGCTGGAGGACAGGTTAAAGGAGTCGTTACTATTGGAGGAGTACGAAACCCTTGAGTCGGAATGTGGAAGATGTTTCCAAAGTTTATATTTGGTTGGCTTGCTCTTCCTCTCAGTGAAGGTAGAGCGGCTAGAAATAAAAACGTTAAACCCAGTCCCACATTCCAGCCTGTTGGAAAGGCTACAAAAGAGAAAACAGAAAGTGCTAGCATAGTGATTCTCTTCAAGATGTTACTTTGGTTTTGGTGGGCTGCAGGATGGTGGTGGCCTCCAGCTTGATGAGCTCCAATTGGTGCTGCCATAATATTCTCCTTACATTGTTAAAAGAGCCTAGCTCTTACATAGTCATTGTTTTCAACATTAATTAAGATTACTTCACTACTTGTAAACCAGCTACCCCAGTTGTAATCTTTTCCTATGATTACAGCATGTTCAGGTTGCCAGTTGATCAGTTTGTGAGTGTCTTTTGAGTCAATCACCCAGCGGCTTTCAAGTCCTGAAACACTCATTAAATAAACTTCACCGCGGTCTATACAAGAGACGTGGTTTGTGAAGGGGTTATCACAAATAGGGCCGTGAGACAGCTCTGCAAGAACGTGTGTTCCTTTTGTTTTATTTGTGATATAAAAACGCTCAGATCGATAACTGTTTGTTGGTGTAATTTCAATGACATCATTTGTGTGCCAATAGAGGACTTTTCTTGCATGGTAACGATTGACTTTCCATAAAGACCCGTCGTCAATTTCTAAAATTTCTCCATTTGTTTGCACTGCAGAAAGGTAGTGCTGATAAAATGGTAAGAATTGATTCTGATAAGATGAGTATCCTGTGTAAACACTAGCTGATAGTAGTGTTCCAAATAATAGTAGTGAGTAAGTTAACAGTTTAATTTTTTTACTTCCCATGGTGCGCTCCTAGTTTTAGCTATATGGAATCTAATCAAATTAATTTCGAGCGAAAATATAGATCAATAAACAATTTAAACGCACTTCTTTTTTTACACATAAAATAATACATAGTTTTATTGTTTTTTAGATAAAAAATTAATTACTACACTTTTTTTTATTTTATATTGCTATTTAAAATATTAATTACTTATTTCTTTTATTGTTGATTATTTTAATTGTGTATTTGTAATAACTAATTGTTTATAATTAATATCAGTTAATTTTAGATTGATTAAGTTATAG
>JAJACS010000007.1 GCA_022601395.1 Chlamydiia bacterium
GTATCTGCATGCTAGTACGACTTTTTCAGGTGTTGAAGCTTCTTTTTTAGCAGGCGCTGCCGTTTTCTTTGCAGCTGGCTTTTTAGTCTTCTTAGCTTCTTTTTTTTCTTCTTCTTTCTTCTTTTGCTTCTCAGCAGTAGCTACAGCTTCTTTCTTTTTGTTAGAGTAACGTTTTTTGAACTTGTCTACTCTACCCTCAGCATCAACAAACTGCTGGTTTCCAGTGAAGAAAGGATGAGATTTAGAAGAAATCGGCACTTTGTAAACCGGATATTCTTTGCCCTCGAATTCTTCTGTATCTTGTGGCTGCAGAGTACTTCCGCAAATAAATTTATGTCCTGTTGCAGTATCCACAAACAAAACATCTTGGTAAGGAGGATGACCTTTCTTCTTCATTTTCTTATATCCTTCTCTTTTAGGGGGTATTTGTAAAAATAAAGTACTAGATTAGCTGAGGGATTCCATTTAAAACAAGAGAATTCTTAGCTACAGTATCAATAGAGGGTATCAAATATCAATTTACCTATATCTTTTAGTAAAGATAAGACTAGCAAAAGTTGCGAACAAATCCAAAATTTGAAATAATCAGCGCCTATTAAACAGCTATTTTAGGCCATTTTGTGAGCTACTTTTCATCTAGACTAAGTCCAACATACACTCCAAGACCACTGAAGATCGTGATTCTTCTCACAATAGGCCTTTGCCTATTTTGTGCATTATGCGACGCCATGTTCCCATATTTCTTTGGGATACCAGGCCCTCAGATGTGGTTCAGCCTTTCCCTATGGGGCTTGAAAAGATACTTTATTTGGCAAGTGCTCACCTACTTTTTTGTAGCGCCGGTAGCTGGAGGCTTAAGCCTCTCACTGATTTTCTACATATTATTTAACATGTATTTCATCTGGGTTGTTGGATCTTCTGTGATCGACAGAAGAGGACCTAAGCACTTCCTAGGCCTTTATCTGGGCGGAGGAATTACAGGAGGAGTTGTAGCATCTATTGTGATACTAACAACTCACACTATGATGCCGCTTGCTGGCGCAAATGCAGCTTTGTATGCACTATTGACCGCATGGATGATGCTACTACCAGAAGTTGAAATCCTTCTTTTCTTTGCTATACCCGTAAAAGTTAAGTGGCTGATTGTGGGCATCCTTGGAGTTCACCTACTTGTAGATATATCCCACGGTAATTTCCTAACCTTCTTTTTATACCTTTCTTCTATCGGGTTTGGTTACACCTATGCCCTTACTATATGGGGTATACACAGCCCCTTTAGAAGGCTACACAGGTTTGAAAGAGTTGTTTTAAGACTTGGAAATCAATTGAAAAGGAAATTTTCACAGCCAACAACTTATGAAGCCTCTTTCTCATCAAGCAGTAAAATTTATGACTTTAAAACAGGTAGAGCTATTTTGACTGATGAAGAGTTCATGGATGCCTGTTTGTCAAAAATAGCTACGAAAGGAAAAAAGTCCTTAACTATTATTGAGCGTATCAGGTTACGAAAAATTTCTAAGAGAAAGAGAAAGTCTCAATAATCGGACTTTTTATTCTCTCTTTGAAGAGCCATTTGAGCGGTTTGCAACCCCTCTAGAACACCTTCTTCATATCTAAAAAAAGGATTATTCTCGAGTTCTGGATAATCATTTGGTTGTAAAATATCATCTTGAGTTAGGTAAGGAATAATTTTTCTACCAATCTGGAGTAATTTTTCTTTTTGCTGATCGATTAACTCTTTAAAAACATCTTCAAGTGATACATATGTGCGCATTTTTTTTCTCAAGCCTTCTTTTTTGAAAAAATTCTTTCATTAATAAAGAAGCTTCATCTTCATAAAGACCTGAATTGATTTCAAGGGTATGAGTCGGATGTTTTTCTTTTGGAAGGTCTACCCAACTTCCACAAGCTCCATGTCTAATATCCTTTGCCGCAAACACCACTCTTTTTATCCTGGAAAGCATAATAGCACCGAAACACATCGTACAAGGTTCCAGGGTTGTATATAAGGTGGCACCTAGAAGTCTCCAGCTACCAAGTACCTCAGACCCCTTCTTAATACACAGCATTTCAGCATGTGCAGTCGCATCCTTCGTTGACTCAACCAAATTATGTGATCTAGCTACAATCATTCCATCACAAACAAGCACGCAACCAACAGGGACTTCATTTTTTTTTCTGGCAATTTGAGCTTGCTCAAGAGCAAGCTTCATATACGAACTATCATCTTCCATTAATTGCATTTTATTAAATTTTACGATAGATTAATTCTACCTAATTACTGTAGTATTTTACTAAGCAAAATCACGTTTTATGCTAATTAAAAATTAGGTTTACGGATCGAAATTCAAAATTGATAGCAGATCCCGAGGAGCATATGATTTACATTGCTCCTATTCTAAATTGCTGCTATAATCGTATATGATTTTCTTAACAGAATTTAATGTCTATGTCTTAAACTCTCAAGTGAAGGGAGATAATAATGTCTTTGGATAAAGGTACTAAAGAAGAAATCACGAAAAAGTTTCAGTTACACGAAAAAGATACTGGATCTGCAGACGTGCAAATTGCGATTCTTACGGAAAGAATTGCAGAACTTACAGAACACTTAAAACTTGCTCCGAAAGATCATAGCTCTAGGCTTGCTCTTTTAAAGCTTGTTGGACAGAGACGTAAGTTGCTCGACTATTTAAACTCTACTGATACGAAACGTTATCAGACACTTATCACTAGGTTGAACCTACGTAAGTAAAGTTTAAATTTTTCATGATTTTTAAAGCGCCAGGATGGTTCCTGGCGCTTTTTTTTATCTAAATACTATCCGCACACCCCCTCAGTTGCTTCTAATCAATTAACTTGTTAGACTGATCCCTTTTAAAACCCATGTGAGATCGTTTGAGATCCAACCAGAGCTAATGATTCATTTTTTTAATCCGATTTAAAGCTCGTTTTTTAAACTGGCTTAAAAAAATGAATTATCTCATGGCTCAAACGATCGCATCAACAAAACAAGGAGTTCATCTTGTTTGAGCAAAAACACGCCTCAGTATCAGTCGGAGGCAAAGAAATCACATTTGAAACAGGAAAGATCGCAAGACAGGCAAATGGTTCTGTAATGCTTCGCTGTGGCGATACTATGCTACTTTCTACTGTATGTATGTCCAAGTCTGCATCTGACGATATCGACTTCCTACCATTGAGAGTTGACTATTTTGAGAAGTTTTCTTCTACTGGTAAAACACTTGGTGGATTTATCAAGAGAGAAGGAAGACCTACTGAAAAAGAAATCTTAACATGTAGACTTATCGATAGACCCATCAGACCTATGTTTGTTGACGGCTTCTATAAAGAGTTACAGCTTCAAGCTACAGTTCTATCATTTGATGGTGTTACACAAACAGAGCCTCTTGCTATATGCGCGGCTTCTGCAGCCCTTGTTATTTCTGATGTTCCGTTTATCAAACCAATCGGAGCTGTAAGAGTTGGTTTCATCGATGGCGATTTCGTTATCAACCCAACTTACGAAGACATGGAAAAGTCTAAACTAGACCTTATTCTTGCTGGTACAGAAGATGCTATCCTTATGATTGAGGGATACTGTGACTTCTTATCAGAAGAAGAGCTTCTAGAAGCTGTTGAAGAAGGACATACTGCTATCAAGAAGATCTGCCAAGCTTTGCTTGATTTCCAGAAGATTGCAGGTGTTGAGAAAAACATGGATGGCTTAAGAATCATTCCTGAAGATCTTACACAAGAGCTAACAAAACTAACTTCAGACAAGCTCACAAAAGCCTTAGAGATCAGTAAAAAAGAAGAGCGTGAGATTGCTTTTGAAGAAATCAAAGTAGAAGCTATGGGAGCTCTTTTCCCTGAAGGCGAAGAGTCTAAGTTCAACCCTGTAGATGCAAAAATCGCATTTAAGAAGATCTCTTCAAGAGTTCTAAGAGATAAAATCCTAGACACTGGCAAAAGACCAGATGGCAGAACAACAGAAGAAGTAAGACCTATTGATATTGATGTGTCACCTCTTCCAAGAACACATGGCAGTATCCTATTTACTCGCGGAGAAACACAAGCTATCTCAGTTTGTACTCTTGGCGGTAAAAATGCAGGGCAACGTTATGAGACGTTAACAGAAGAAGGAACAAGAACTTTCTATCTACAATACGCATTCCCTCCATACTCTGTTGGTGAAGTTGGTAGAATTGGACCTCCAGGTAGACGTGAAGTTGGACATGGAAAGCTTGCTGAAAGAGCGCTAAGTGCGACAATACCAGACCAGTCAGACTTCCCTTACACTATTAGACTAGAAGCAAACATTACAGAGTCAAATGGATCTTCTTCCATGGCTTCTATCTGCGGTGGATGCCTCTCTATGATGAGCGCTGGTGTACCAGTTAAAAAGCCAATTGCAGGTATTGCAATGGGTCTTATTCTAGAAGAGAATCGCTTCGCTGTATTATCAGACATCCTAGGTCTTGAAGATGCATTAGGTGACATGGACTTTAAAATTGCTGGAGACACTCGCGGTATCACAGCTTTCCAACTTGATATTAAGGTGGAAGGGATCTCTAAAGAGATCATGAAGACTGCACTTGCTCAAGCAAAAGAAGGCAGAATCCACATCCTTAACAAGATGCTAGAAGCTTGCCCTAAAGTCTCTGACAATCTTTCTGAGTACGCTCCACGTATTGAGACTCTACAAGTTAAACCAAGTAAAATTGGTATACTTATTGGTCCTGGTGGTAAGCAGATCAGAGCTATTGTTGATGAGACAGGCGTTGAGATCGACATTGATGATGATGGCACGGTGAATATCTCATCAACAAGCTCAGAATCTATGACAAAAGCTAAAAAGATCATCCATGATCTAACAGCTGATGTTGAGATTGGAAAGACCTACAAGGGAAAAATCGTTTCTGTTGTAGCGTTTGGTGTTTTTGTTGCTATCTTCAGCAAAGAAGGCCTTTGCCATATCTCAGAACTTGCTCATAAGCGTATTGATAAAATCGAAGATCACTTCAAAGAAGGTGATTTTATCGATGTAAAAGTTATCGATATCAATGATCGAGGACAAATCAAGCTATCTCATAAGGCACTTCTACCTGTGCCGGAGAAGAGCGGCAAATAGATATTTATCTAAATGCTAAAGTAAAGAGCTACAGAAATATCTGTAGCTCTTTTTTTTGACTAATGACAATTACTTTTTCCAATTCAAAATAGGAACTCGAATATGACACCGCTACACCGTAAACTTTGCCATCTACCTACTGCACTTACGCCACTTTTTGTATTGGGAGCCAAAAGAATTTCAGGAGAGATGCCACCTGCTAGAACATTTACCTCATTAGGGCTAACAGCATCTGGAAGTATTGCTATTGAAGTTGCAAAGTACTGTGCAAAGAAAGCTATATCTTCAATAAATTTCTCCGAGACTACTTCTTTAAAAAATAAAACCTTTTATATGGTTGCATCGACAGGTACTGTAGTCATTGGCGGAATTATGCTTTACCTAGGAGCTCCAGAACTTGCATGCGGCATCACAGATACTGCTGCTGAAAGCTATAGTCTTATAACCCACTCGATTTCTGGAGCTAGCAATGATATATTAGTTCCAATAGCTTCATCTACATTGCTAAAAGTCTCAGGTTTGATTGGAGGCCTTGGCAAGGCTATGCAAGGTCTTGGAATGATGTCTCTTGGTAAAGATCTTTTTCAAACTGCATTTGCTGCTGAAAGAAAAATAAGCACCACATTACCTACTTAACCAGCGGATCTATTTTTAGAACCTTCTAATAATGCATTAACACCTATAATATAAACTTTATTGATGGAATCTACATTGTCTGCACTGACACAACTACCATGAATAGGAAGATTATCTATCAATGTGATAAATTCACCTTGGTTAGCAAACCCTTGTGAACATACCGAACATGTCTCATGAGCGCCTATATGAAGTCTATAAGACATAAAACCTCCTTAAAAGCTGTCTTAAATTAATAAAGCAAACATTTAACCACTATCCAGCCAAAAGTAGCTAGAACTCTTTAGTACAGTTGACTCCAGCTCCTATTTCCTGCTACAGATACGTTACTGAGAGTAAACAAAAGAGCTGCTGCAAAAATAGCAAAACATGCTAAGAGGACAAATGATCCTTCTTCACCAGCTTCCTTACCAGGCTCTATAAACTGTACTACTGTTCGTGTAACGTACGAGCCATCATGACTTACTGTAGGTATAACTTTGTCCGGGTATAGAAATTCGCGACGAGTTGGATAGCTTACATGTGCTGAGCATGGAGCATGAAAAAACTCTTCTCCAATCTTAGCAACAACACAACTTTTACTTTCATCTAAAGGGTTAGGAAGAACATGTTTATTACAAGCTGGACATATTGCATCATAAGGAACCTTTATACTTTGAGTTCTTTGAGTTATACCTCTTCTATACATAAAAAGTTCTCCAAGTTGGTAAAATTTCAAAAATCCTAATCAATGTATTTGTTTTTTAAAAGTAAAAAGGCAGGCTTTGCTAGCCTGCCTCTTTCGTAAGAAGTGAACCTTTATACTAAGATGTATAGGCGTTAATCGCATAGGCAGCAATAACAACAGCTGCAGCTGCTAATACTCTGCAAGCTGTACTGTTACAGTAACCAGCTTCTCTTCTTGGAGTTGTAACTGACGTATCAGGCGATAATGGTCCAACATCATCTTGTTCTTCATGATCTGTTCTAGCATCTGGTACAGGTGTTGGCGGTTTAGAACTTTCTCTACTTCCTGAATTTTGTCTAACTACAGGTCCTCCACCTTCAACTTCTGAATCCACTACTGATCTAGGACTAGCAGAAGCTGATCTATCTGTAATTATCTCTACATTATCTGGGAATGTATAATCAGTACCCTCTTTACTAGCCTCCGCAGCACATGATTTGTGATATATTACATCTACTACATTACGTAGTTCTACCTGCTCTGAAGACTCTTGCTGAGCTCTAGTAACCAAAAGTGCGTCACAATAACGACAAGTATCATTGATGTTTATTTTGAGCGTCGAGCCCTGGGTTCCTAATACTGACATAGCCTACTCCTATTTGTTAAGTTAAGAAAACGTAAAGACCTTATGACATTATAAACTTATATTAAAGGTAATACTGAAAAAATTTGAAAGAGCATGAAAAAGAAGAATTTTACGCAAAGTGATATGTAATAACAGAAGAAATGACAAAAGCTATAAATATACATATGTATGCTGGTTCACAACTGGAAAATCCCCATGTCATAGCACTTGAAGAAACGTACTGAATCTTGTGAGACGGTTTCTCAAAAAAAGTAACCGGTAATTTTATATCAGTTCCTGCTATGCCAGCATCCATTGCACAAACACTATGGTAAACTTTCTCTGCTGTTTTTCGAAGAGTGACTTCTTTAGGGGTTTCAAAATCATCTATAGTAACAGCGGTTTACTACAACCAAAACAGGAATCCGTCGGTTTTAATGATAGCCCTTTATACTCAAGTAAAGTTTGAGTAAAGCGCATATCTCATCCTCATTTTCTGATTAAAAAAAAAAGACTTTATGACATTTAGATCTAAAAAAAAAGAAATATTTAAGCGTACAAACATTATTACACAAAAAAAAAGGGCTACTGAAAGTAGCCCTTTTGAATTAAGTTTGCTGAGGCCTCGGATTGATCGGCGGGGCCTGGAAATCTTTATTATCCTGCTTAGGAGGTGGTGGTGGCAGCTTTCTGTGAGCGTCTGCTGCATTTTGAAGCTTTTCACGCTTCTTCTCTGAATCCCAAGAACCAGCCATAATCAGTTTAACATCTTCTTGGTCTAATGTTTCAAACTCCATGAGCATATTTGCCATTAGAGTGACTTCATCACTTTTCTCTTTGATAATACGTGTAGCTTCAGAGTAAGCCTCGTCTAGAAGCTTTCTTACTTCTTCATCAATCTCTTTAGCTGTTACCTCAGAGTAGCTCTTTTCTGATTGCCCAGGCATATACATTTGACTCTCACCAAACTTATTATCATAGGCAACTTTTCCAAGAGCATCTGTCATTCCCCACTCACAAACCATGCTTCTCGCAAGAGTTGTAGCTTGAGAGATATCCATCTGAGCTCCAGATGATATATCTTCTAAGAAAAGCTCTTCAGCAACTCTACCGCCCATTAAAACAGCTAGCTTGTCAATAAGTTCTTTTTTCCAGTAGCTTACTCTGTTCTTAGCTGGAGAGAAATGTGTTGCACCAAGAGACATACCTCTTGGAATAATCGTAACTTTCTCGATTGGATCTGAATGCTTTACAACAAGACCTACAACAGCGTGTCCAGACTCATGGAAAGCTGTATTTGTCTTTTCACTCTGGTCAAGCTCTAAACTTCTGCGCTCTTTACCGTAGCGTACTTTATCACAAGCTTCTAGAGTATCTTCACCTGTAACTGCGCTTCTTCCTTTTCTTGCAGCAAGAAGAGCTGACTCATTCAGGATATTCATAAGATCTGCTCCTGAGCAGCCTGGAGTATTTCTTGCAATTGCCATTAGCTCAACGCTTGGATCAAGCTTGATCTTCTGAGCATGAACTTTCAAAATTTCAAAGCGTCCTTTAATGTCTGGTAGGTCTAGCGTAATTCTTCTATCGAATCTACCTGGTCTTAGTAGCGCTTTATCAAGAACATCTGGTCTGTTCGTTGCAGCCATTAAGATGACACCTTCATTCGTATCAAAACCATCCATCTCTACTAGAAGCTGGTTCAGTGTTTGCTCTCTTTCATCGTGACCACCACCGATACCAGCACCTCTATGGCGACCAACAGCATCAATTTCATCAATGAATACGATACAAGGAGCTTGTTTTTTTGCTTGGTCAAACAAGTCTCTGATACGAGAAGCACCAACACCAACAAACATCTCAACAAAGTCTGAACCTGAGATTGAGAAGAAAGGTCTATCCGCTTCTCCAGCTACAGCTTTTGCAATCAAAGTTTTACCTGTTCCTGGAGGTCCTATACATAGTACACCTTTTGGAATACGAGCACCAAGTGCAGTAAACTTGGTAGGATCTCTTAAGAAATCTACCACTTCTTCTAGTTCTTCTTTTGCTTCATCGATTCCTGCTACGTCCTTGAACGTCACCTTATTTGTGCTCTTGTTCAGCATTTTTGCTGGTGACTTTCCAAAGTTCATTGCAGAATTTCCCATCCCCTTCATTTGTCTTGAGAAGACAAAGTATAGGAGTAGGATGATCAAAAGAACTGGAAGGATCGTTAGGATATAACTAAAGTAGTTAGGTGAAGGCTCTTCACTCTTGAACGTTTTCTCTAAAACAGTGTTTCTTGGCTGATCAGGAGCTTTAAAGGCTGCCCCTTTATTATAAGCAAAGTTTTCCCACTCAGCTTTTGCTTGACCAAACCACTGACCAAACTCTTCAGGGTTTTGCGCTTCTAAAGATCTCGTTGATAGCTCTTTATTATTAAAGAACCAAACTGCTTCTGACACGCTTTGTCTAGCTTTATCAAGTTGGGCACCATTTTTAGATAGATTCTCATAGATCACAGAGTACTGTGATAGATCCTCTAGATAATTTCTTACGCTTCTTGTAGGAAGAAGTCTTGCGTGATTCTGTGTAGCATTCAGCTCCCTTGCAATCTTATTAAGATCTACGATCGCTGTTTTATAAACTGCGAGCTTCTCTTGAGGAGTTAAAGTAGATGTTCCAGCAAGTGATTCATCCACATTTTCATGTAAGTTTTTAAGCTCTGTTTTTAAAGACTCACTTCCAATACCAAGTGTAGGAGATCTAAAGTGCTGAATAAGAAGTGATAGGTCTTTTCCAAGAGCATCAACTCCGTTAGCTGTTGGAGCTGCTACAGCAGCTTTGTAAAGAGTTTCAACATCTTTTATATTGACTATGTCTCTAACTGGCAGTCTTTTAATTGATATAGCACTCTCTCTTTCTACCGTATCGTAGTAAGGTCCAACTATACTATAACCACCTTTAGGAATCGAAATCGCACTTAACTGAAGAAATAAAACCCCTGCATCAACCACGTTCTTTTCAAGAACCGTTAGGTCTTCTGCCAGTCTTTTCTTCTCATGAGAAAGCTCATGGTTTTTATTTAAAAGCTCTAGATATCTAAATCTAGACTTACCATCTTCAGTAAGATTCTCTTTGAATTTTCCGTTGAAGGTAACTAAATTGTCGTTTAATGCTGTCTTCTTCGAGTGATCTTTATCAAGAAGATCTAGGTTAACAAGGTGCTCTACTTGGTGAGAAAAAGATACCCTACCTCCCTTATCACCTGTAAAGTTCTGAATAAGAAGAATAATAAGCACTGCTGCTAACAAGAATATAAGAAAACCACCGGGTAGTTTTCTTTTTTGCTCTGGTTTATTTTTATCGTTACTCATAGCGTTTTATAGCACCCACATTATATGATTAATCCACACCCTTATTTATTTTTATTACACATATATAAAACCAAAAACAACATAAAAGTTAAAAATATTTTTAAACCGTTAATTTGAGATTAGTTATTATAAAACAGAATGTTTCCAGATTGTTAGAACCTTTATCGTAGACTTGCCTCAATCTTGCAACTCCAGCATTCAACTAAGAGCTAAGGATAACAAGCTAGAGGGTTTTCGTTCTATGAAAATATTCAGGGTTTTGCTCCCTCTAGAACCAGCTCAGAGTTTTTTGCCCCAAAGTTCCTTCCACTATTAATAGTTAGTTTAAAATATTTAGTGTCAGAAAAAAAACGCCTTTTAGTAAGCAATGGATGGCACATCAATTCTTCCTGATTATATACACCAAAGACCCATCCCCTTAAAAATGTTGGGATCTTTTCTTCTATGTACCTGCTTTTTAAAGTCTTTCCATTACTCCTTTCGGAGTTTCTAGGCCACTTAAGCGTAAAGCTATCGCAATTCAGCGCAAAATATACTTCACCCTTCCAAAAATCTTTCCAAGAACCTTTATGTGTCGCTGGTTTTGCCTCATCAATAATAAACTGATATCCCATGTACGAAAAGTTGAATGGCAAGCTACCTACCTTAATCTCAATCGGGAAGTCTTTTGGATGATCCTTCAGAAAAAACAATAGGTTGTTTTCATATCGAATTTCGAGATCTCCCGCTAAAACAGACTTACCACTTCTTTTATCCTGGACAATTTGAACTAAGGTACTCAGTGAGGCTTGCGAAATGCAAGCTCCTTGCTTTTCTAGATATAGCCTTATAAAAGATTCAAATTCTAAAGGCTCAATACTTAGCATCTGCGTTAGATCAAGATAGCTGCCAAATGGTCCTGTACATAACAGCTGAAAGTAAGAACTCGCCTTTTTTTCAAAATACTCCTTTATAGAGGTCATCTTTTCCCCTAGGGTAGCTAGGTTATTTGCTGCATTTTTCCCAAATTTCTTTTCAATCTCTGGAAAAATACTTCCCCGCATCCGAGCCCTTAGATAGTGCTCATCTTCATTTGTTTCATCATGGAAATAGTGATATCCACCCTCGTTTAGAAAATCCAATATCTCTTTTTTTCTTACTGAAAGAAAAGGTCTTAATACACGCATTGATTGGTACGCACTATCTGCGGCAAGGCCAGAAAGCTTCCCTATAGACGCTCCTTCAAAGATACGTTTAAATACTGTTTCTGCTTGGTCGTCTTTATGATGAGCGAGCAGAAGTGCAGAAGCATGAACCTCTTTATAAAGCCTTTCAAAAATCTCTAACCTCTTATCTCGGAACCTTTCCTCTATATTTGAGTCTTTATTAGGTGTGATCCCTTTAATTTTCTCAAGATGGAATATCATTCCTTTTGAGCTAGCCAGTTTTTCTACAAACTCTGCCTCAATTTTTGACTCCTCTCTCCAATTATGATCTATATATACAACGTGGATGGAGCCAAGATGCCCGCACCTAGTAAGTGCATGAAATAGACATGTAGAGTCCGCTCCTGCAGAAACACCTACAAGAATCGTCTTATCCAAGACCTCTTGATCTTCCAAAAATATTTTTAAATGTTTTTGTATATCCACAGAACTTTAGCACCACAAAATCAAAGACTAATGATACAAAAATGTGACAAAAAAGAGGTAATAATTCTTCATTATAGTTATAAAGTAAGCATAATATGTATTTAGGAATGAGTTATGCCACTTCTATGGCGCTACCTGCTAAAGGACTATTTTAAGATACTGCTGCTTTCGACTCTTGTATTTGTATGTATACTACTCGTTATGAGAGCTCAAGAAATCGCAAGATTTGCGACCCTCTCATCCGGCGGTCTAGGAGTCTTTCTTTTCACCCTTTACCAGATCCCCTATATATTACCCTTTGCTCTTTGCATCTCAACCCTTATCGCTGCGATGCTAACGATGCAGAGTCTAACATCCTCTCACGAGGTAACTGCTTTCCGCTGCGCTGGAGCTGCGCTTCGCTCCCTTATTAGTCCTATTCTTCTAGCCTCTCTTTTCCTTTGTATTGTGAACTTTATGATCATTTCGGAACTTGCTCCGAAATGCAAACTCTCCTCTTCTTCTCTTCTATATGAAACAGCCTCAAATAATCCTTTGATATTATTTCGAAAGAACAAGTTCCTAAAGATCAAAGATTCTTATGTGGATATGAATTTCACAGACAATGACAGCCTTGCTGAAAATGTTATTTTTGCTTTTAAAGACTCTTCTTCAAATAAGCTGTCCCTTATTTTGGCAAAATCTCTGGAGCTTGCAGGAAAAGAACTAGTGGGCTCTGACCTTTCCCTTTTTTCAAGCCTCCAGACGAAAGCAGATTTTGACGACCTTCTTTTAGAGAACCAACAGCAGATGACTATCGACGCAGGTAAAATCTCTACTTTGCTTCAGAAGTCCAAGCAGCAAATAAAGTTTGAACATCTTCCCACTAAACAGCTTATTTTAAAAAAGAAGATGGGACCAAAGACAAAAAAGGTAAAAAAGGAATATTTCTTTGAAGTTTCTAAAAGAGCTTTTTTTACTTTTGCTCCATTTACATTCACTCTACTTGGGCTCAGCTTTGGCATACAAATAGGACGAAAACTAAATAGGTCAAAAATGGCAAAGGTCTCCTTATTGATTCTCTTTATCTTTGTTTGCTATCTTCTTGCAAAAGCTATGCATAAGTCACCCCCTCTTGCTTTGACCATCTTTATTCTTCCACACCCCATTATTTTTGCAATATGCGGACTAAGGTTAAAGAAGATTGAAAAAGGTATAGAGGTATAGAATGATTTGGAAGAAGCATCTCTATAAAGAAACCCTCAAAACTCTCATAGCTTTTCTTACAGGATTTTACATTCTCTATATCGTTATGGATTATTCCATCCATGCGCAGCATTTTTCAAAAATGCAAGATTTTTCTGTAGGAGCTTTTTTCACCTATTACCTCTGCCATATCATTAAGCGTCTTGAAATGATGCTTCCCCTAGCATTCTTAATAAGCACTACAAAAATTCTTTTGCAGCTCAACCAAAGAAATGAACTGATAGCCCTTTTTGCAAGCGGCTTACAAACATCTAGGTTTTTAAGGCCTTTTTTTCTTATTGCCAGTATCTTAGCTGTAATACTATTTGCTAACTTTCAGTTCTTTGTACCTCAATCACTTGACTATCTAGAAAACTTTGAAAACAAGAACTTTAAAAACTATAGCTACAAGAAGTATGAGACTCCATCCGCTTATAGCATGCCACTTCAAAACGGCGGAAGTCTCATATTTGGCAAATACTTTGATGATGCAAAGCTATTTGAAGATGTTTACTTTATCAAATCTCATGATGAAGTTTATAAAATAAAGTCTCTGCAAACAGAAGATCTACCATATATAGGGAAGTTTGTAGAGTGTTTCAAAAGATCCGAAGACGGAATCTTATCTATGGAAGATACTCGCGATAGTATGACTTTTGACGACTTGACCATTGATTTTTCAATCCGAAAGAAAGCAGAACTACCCTTTGAGCACCGAAGTATTTCAAGCCTTTATAAGCAGCTATATCTACCAAGTAGCCTCTATGAAAAAAACGCCACTAAGATCCAATCACAACTGCTTTTTAAATTATTTAGTCCTTTTATTCCTTTTCTTGTATTAATAGCTATAGCTCCATTTTGTATAAGGTCATCAAGAAGAATTCCTACATTTTTTATTTATGCATTATCTCTTTTTAGTTTTATTACGTTTTTCATTATCCTAGACGCTGCTGTGATACTTGGAGAGAGCAATACACTTCCTCCTCTTTTGGCAGTGCCCCTTCCGTTTCTAATCTGTTTTATAGGATGGGGTTGCCATTATTATCGCCATACATGTAAATAGGAATTAAATGGACTACACAAGAACTACCATGAAAGAACAAGTTGCGCCGAAATGGCATACAAAGAAGCTTCTACTTACACTAATGGGTCTTGGGATCCTTATTCTTTCTTGGCTCTTCTACTTCACTCATCCATTTTGGGAAGCTGCTGATATTGCATTTTTTAACTTCGTTAATGGTTTTATCAAAGAAAATCCATTCTGGCAAAATTTCTGGGCTATATCGAACCATAACCTAACTGACTGGTTCCATGACATTGTCATGCTATTTTTCTTTGTGGCATATATAGCAAAAAGATCAGACAAAACTGTTGCTAAGAAAATCGCTGAAGTTGTCTTTTTTGGAGCACTTGTTGCGTTTACAGTGCTTTTTATCAACAGGTTCTTATGTTTAGATTTTTTTGAGATTAAGCGTAAATCCCCTACCATGGTCTATGAATTTGCAACACGCCTATCTCACCATGTCACTTGGCTGAAGATAAAAGACAACTCTGTTGTTACATTCCCTGGAGATCATGGAACTGTAGCACTTTTATTTACTTTATTTGTATTCCATCTAATGGGAAAAAGAGCAGGTGTTCTAGCACTTTTCTATAACTTCTACTGGCAACTACCAAGACTTGTTACAGGATGTCACTGGCTAACAGATATCGTAATGGGCAGCTTTGTGATTGCTGCATTCATGACATCTATAAGTATTTATACGCCTTTAAAAGAAACCATTACTGATTTAATATCTAGACCTTTCGATAAAAAGCGAAAGGATAAGTCTCTAGACCTTACATCATCATGACAAAAACAAACGAAATTTATCAACAGATCGTTGAAATGGGAAAGCAGATTAGAACTCTGCAGTCCTTGTCCCTCTTTATGGAATGGGACCAAGAAACATTTATGCCTAAAGGAGCTATTGGCTTTAGGTCTCTACAAAAGCAGACCCTTGAAGCTCTAGCTCATCAGCATCTAACTGCTACAGAGCTGCAAGAACTTCTTGGGAAACTTATCGACTTCGACACGGGTGAGTTCATAAAAGACGATGGTCTTGAAGACCTGCAGAAGGCTGCAATAAGAGAGTTCAGGCTTGATGTCATCAAGGCAAAAAAACTCCCTGAGTCTTTTGTGAAAAACTTAGCTAAGATGGGCTCTGAAACAGTTGAAGTATGGGCTCAGACTAAACCGAAAAATGACTTTGCAACTTTTACTCCCCACTTAGAGAATTTCCTAAAGCTTGTACAAGAAAAATCAAAACTTCTTGGATATGAAGAACATCCTTATGACCCTCTTCTTGATGAGTATGAGCCAGGAATGACGGTAAAAAAACTAGATAAGATTTTTGCCTCACTTAAGGACTTTTTGATTCCCTTTGCAAAGAAAGTGCGTTCAAAAAACCTCAATACTGATTTTATGTATGGTGAATTTGAAGAGTCAAAAGTACTCGAGCTTGATAAACGCATTTTAAGCGCTATGGGTTTTGATGATAGCACCTTTCGCCTAGACACCTCAAACCACCCATTTTGCCTTAGTTTTCATCCAACTGATGTCAGGATGACAACTGTAACAAAGACAACGGACCTTATTGCAGCAAACGTATCTGCTACGATTCATGAGGGCGGCCATGGACTCTATGAAGCTGGTCTTGATCAGGATTATTTTGGCACACCTATATGCCAAGCCGTATCCATCGCATTTCATGAGAGTCAGTCTAAGATATGGGAGTGCTGTATAGGACAATCAAAATCCTTTTGGCAACATTTTTACCCTCAGATTCAGGAGATGTTCCCAAAGAATTTTAAAGATCAAAGCCTTGATACTTTCTACAAGACTATGAATAGAGTGGAGCCTTCTTTGATTCGCATCTACTCTGATGAAGTACACTACTGTCTTCATGTCATTCTAAGGTATGAAATCGAAAAGGGACTTATAGAGGGATCCATTAAAGTGAAAGATATCCCCGATATCTGGAATGAGAAGATGGAAGCATATATAGGGATAAAACCTAAGAACCATGCTGAAGGTTGCATGCAAGATATCCACTGGGCTTGGGGTCTTTTTGGATATTTCCCAACCTATGCTCTTGGAACCATGTATGCTGCTCAGTTATTCGATACTCTTACAGGCAAGTTTCCCGACTTTGATGAAAGGCTTTCTCAGGGTCACCTACATTTTATCAAGGAATGGCTTGGTGAAAATGTCCACCGCTATGGCAGACAATATAGCTCTGAAGAGCTTCTTGTACGCGCTACAGGAAAACCCTTCTCTTCATCTTTCTTTGAAAAATATCTAGAAGCTAAATACCTATAAAAAAAAGCCTTTGATTTCTCAAAGGCTTTTTCAAAATAAATTGAATGATCTTTTGTGATATTCTTAACGTTTTGAGAACTGGAAACGTTTACGAGCACCAGGCTGACCGTATTTCTTTCTTTCCTTCTTACGAGGATCTCTTGTCATAAAGCCTTCTGCTTTAAGAGTAGATCTACGATCTTCATCTTGTTGAACTAAAGCTCTTGAAACGCCAAGACGAATAGCAATTGCTTGTGCCTCTAAACCGCCACCTTTCACTCTAACAACAATATCATAGTCAGAAACAAGAGAGAGCTTCTCAAGAGGAGCACGAACATTAGTTCTTTGCTCTTCACTTGGGAAGTATTCATTAATATCTCTTCTGTTTACGCGAATTTTACCGCTGCCTTTTCTTAAGAATACTGAAGCAACAGCTGTCTTTCTTCTTCCAACGCCAATATTTTCTTTTTGCGCTTTTGCCATAACGTGTTATCCCTTCTATTAAATTTCAACCGCAATCGGCTTTTGTGCACTCATGTTGTGGCTGGTGCCAGCATAAATACGTAATTTTTTAATCTGTGCTTTGCCAAGCTTTGTTTTTGGCATCATGCCTTTTACTGCATGGCGAATGATCTCATCCGGCTTTCTTTCTTTCATCACTCTATATGGAGTCGCTCTAAGTCCACCAATATAACCAGTATATCTCTTGTACTCTTTCTGAGCTTCTTTGTTTCCTGTAACTGCAATCTTCTCTGCATTCACAACGATCACACCATCACCTGAATCAACATTAGGTGTAAATGTTGTTTTATGCTTTCCTCTAAGGATTTTCGCTATCTCAGAAGCAAATCTTCCAAGGGTCTTTCCTTCTGCATCTAATAGAAACCATTTCTTTGTGTTCACTACTTCTTCTTTCTTTTGAAAAAAAGACGTATTCTTTTTCGCAATTTGCTTCATCGAATATAACCTGATTGATCCAATTTAAAGTCCCCTAGGATACGTTTTTCGCCCTTTTTTGCCAAGGCTTCTTCCTAGGAGTTCCAAAAAAAGTTTGATGCGAATGAAAAATCACTCTTTTTATCCCCGTTTGAGATCGTTTCAAGTACAAGCATAAATAAAAACTATATCATATCAATTTGATAAGATTAACCTAAATTACTACAAGTTTACTTGAGTAATATTTTTCGATATGACAAAGTCAAAATTTACCTGTATATAATTTTTTTTTGTATCTATGACAAAAGCCAAAGAAGAGTTTCAACCCTACATCTCTACTAAAGACAATATTAAAGAGTTCACTCCAAAAGCTCTTATTTTGGGTATTATCATTGGCTTAATCTTCGGTGTTGGAAACGCTTACCTAGGACTGAAAGTTGGTGTTACAGTATCAGCTTCTATCCCAGCAGCAGTTCTTTCCATGGCTATCTTACATCTTTTCTTTAAAAGAGTTACGATCCTTGAAAACAATATCGTTCAGACTGTCGCCTCTGTGGGTGAAGGGATAGCAGCAGGGGTTATCTTCACTGTTCCCGCCTTATATATACTAGGTTCTCCACCTCCTTTATATGAAGTGATGCTTCTATCACTGCTAGGAGGGATGCTCGGAATCCTATTTATGATCCCTATGCGCCGATACATTATAGTAGAAGAACATGGGAAACTCCCCTTTCCTGAGGGCACTGCTTGTGCTGAGATTTTGAAATCTAGGCAGAGTGGAAAAGAAAATGCTCTCATGGCGATTTCAGGCATTGTCCTTGGTACATTTTACAAAGTCTTATCATCAGTGCTTAATCTTTGGGGGGAAACAGCCTCTTGGACCATAAAGAAACTAAATAATTTTGAAGTATCCTTCGACTGTACCCCGGCACTTCTTGGTGTGGGTTATATTATTGGTCCTAGAATCTGTATGACAATGTTATTTGGTGGAGCTCTTGGCTGGTGGGTGATCATACCCCTAATTTCCATGTTTAGCCAAGGTGGCGCTGTCATCTACCCTGGAACGATTCCAGTATCTGAAATGAATGCTGAGCAAATTTGGTCTAACTATGTTCGCTTTATTGGCGCAGGTGCGATTGCTGTTGGCGGCCTCTTCAACATGATGAAAATTTTCCCTTTAATCAAGAAAACGTTTCTCATGGCATTTATTGAGCTTACGGAGAAACGCCATGAAAAAAAATTAATACCTAGAACAGACCAAGATATTTCCCTAAAGTGGCTCATGATTGGATGTATAGCCATTATTCTATTCCTGTGGCTATTCCCTCCTTTTCCAATGAACTTTCTTACGATTATACTCCTTGTAATTCTAGGGTTTTTCTTTGCTGGAGTTACTTCAATTACGGTAGGTATTGTGGGAAGTTCTTCTTGCCCCGCCTCTGGTATGACAATCACTACACTACTCATCACTTGCGTGATCTTTGTAGCTCTTGGTTGGACAGAGCGTATTTATCTAATTTCAGCACTTACCATGAGCATTGTGATCAATATTACAATTGCTCTTGCCTCTACCACATCACAAGATCTAAAAACGGGTTATTTGCTAGGAGCTACTCCAAGAGCTCAGCAGGTAGGCGAAATGATCGGAATGATTCTGCCTGCAGTTGCTTTAAGCTTTACTGTATTCCTTCTAAGTGAAGCTTATGGATTTGGCTCAAGGCAAATGCCTGCTCCTCAGGGCACTCTAATGGCGCTCATTGCAAAAGGGGTTATATCTGGAAACATTCCTTTTACTCTTGTTTTTATAGGGATTGTAATTGGAGTTCTTGTTGCAATTTTAGGACTTCCTATTCTTTCTATTGCTATAGGCCTCTATCTACCAATATCGCTTTCTACAGGAGTGTTTTTAGGAGGTGTGCTCTCTATGATCATGTCAAGATTTGGCAAGTCAGAGGCTGTACACAGAAGAGGAGTTCTTGCCTCATCTGGCCTTGTAGCAGGAGATGCTTGCACAGGAGTTGTTGTCGCAGGGCTTATAGCCTTTGCTGGAATGAACTCTGCTGCGAAACCTCTACTCCCTATGTATGTAGGACTTTCAATGTTTGTAATACTAAGCATTGTTATTGGCTGGGTCTGTGTGAAACCACCAAAATTCTTAAGAAAATAAGCTAAACTGATTTCTTAAGATCACCTACATCTTTTTCAAGCTTTTCTGTGGACTCCTTGTTTGGAGACTTTAGATATGCTTCATAGTCTTTATGAACCTCATCATTCAGCTTTTGTTGTTCTTCACTAAGACACTGCTGAGCTGATTTGTTCATAACGTCTAGAGCCTTATCCATTACATCCTTGAACTTGGCTTTTTTGTGAGGTTCTTTAGTATTCATGTATTCGTGAAAACTTTTATCAAAGAGGTCCACACCTTCTTGAAATTCTTGCTTGTAGGTTGGGACTTTTGAGTCATCACCATCGATTTTACCCATAACGACCTTTAATTTTGGTATACTCTCTATTTTTTATATAGCGAGTAAACGATTTTATTCCTAATCGCATTTCACAAAGGAAATTCTTTATTTTTATTCAGTATCTGTTAATTTCAAGTACGTTTTTGATGCTTTACCCCTGAGGACTCTAATGAAAAACTTTGGATTTATTTTTGCAGCTATAACCCTAATAACTGGATGTATCGAAGCCGCTCCTCCTCCACAAGCTTATGTCATAAGCAATGGCGATCTTTTTGCTCCTCTTACTTCAATTAACATTAAAGAAAAAACAACCACTACTATTAGACTTAGTGGCACTCCACAAGACCTCGCTATAACACCTGACGGCACTCAGCTGTTTGTTGCAACCATAAATGACAATGTAGTAGATGTAATCGATACAACTACAAATCAGCAGTCTGGGAATCCTATCTTTATCGATAACTACACACCAACTGGGATCGTCATATCTCAGGATGGCAAGTTTGCATATCTAACTGTCTCAATTAGCACAAATCCAAACAGCGGGCAAGTTACTGGTATATCAATACCAGGAAGAGGAAATACCAATTTTCCTTTCCCATCTGGGATACCAGAGAATCTATTCGTATTAGGCAGCACTTTTTTTGCAGTTAATAGCGACAATACAAATACTTTTGGTATTTATGGGCTTAACTCTAAGTTTTTTGATAACCCTAAATTTATTGATCTTTCTTGTGGCAACACGACACCTTGCACCCGGGATATTTTTATTCTAGGAGGGGGACATCTTTTTGTACTTACGTCAAACAGCTCTCTTATAAATATCAATCTCGCAATAGGAGGCGTTCCAGGACCTCAGCAACCTCTTGAACCTGGCATATCATATGAAAAACTGTTCATTTCCCCTTCGATTACAGGAGATGAGTGGGGGGTAGTGCTAAGCAAAGAAGACGATGTTGTCACGACTTATATATTTGACTTAGCCAATGATACAGGCATAGTGAGATCTCATATGCCATCTGGCAGTGTTGGTCCACATGATGCTGTATTTTCCCATGATAGAAAATCCGTTTACGTACTAAACCAATCTGCTGGCACTGTTACGAAATACAATAAAAATGCTGAGCCACTTGCTACAATCAAAGTTGGCGCAAACCCTAATAGTATCGCTATTACACCTGATGGAACGGAACTCTATGTCGCAAACTTTGCTAGCAATAGTGTGACTGTGATAAACACTATTACGCATAGTACGCAAGATATACCTGTCGGCTCGGGACCAACAAAGGTTATTATTACACCAACCGCAGCAACCTTTGCAAAATCAGTTTTGGAAAATACAGTAAAACATCAACCTGTGAAAATGGGAAAGGGAATCTTATTTTAAGACCTCTACCTGCTTACTTAAAACATCTATAATAGAGAAATTTTCAAATAATTCTCATTTATGTATGATGGCAAAAAGATAAAAAATGTAATTGACTCTTGTTATGGGGAACTTCAATGATACGATTCGTATACCTATCTCTTATTATTTTATGTACCTGCAGCATACAAGCTAAAGAAAAACGTGACCGAAATAAATCTCCTGTCCTATCTCGCGAAGATATAGCAAAAGAGCTTGAAAGCGCGGAAGCAGAATTCCAAGAAGCACAAAAGATGTTTAACCCTTGGTATGCAGGTCCTTTGCTAACCCCGTCACCTAGCATCATCACTCCAGGACTCTATAACGTTCAGCCTTATCTATTTGTCACGAACAACCATGCTGCATACTCAAGAAGTGGGAGTTCAAAGAATGTTCCTGATAACGTGCAAATCAGAGCTCTTAACATCTTTCAATTTGGTATCGTAAGAAACCTTGAGGGACTTTGGACTTTTGGTGCCGCTCATAACAGACAGCAAGGCAAACACTCTACCAATGTTCAAGACACACAATTTGCACTAGGATACGCTGTTAATATACAATCCGCCTATAAGCCTGGAGTAGCGTTTCAAATCCAAGAAAGCTTTCCGATTGGAAAATATCAAAACCTTAATCCTGATAAACATGGCGTCGATGCAATGGGCTCTGGATCATTTGAAACAAGATTTGGCCTTACTATTGGTAAAGTGATCTGGTGGGTATCTACGCATCCTATGAACGCGAGGATCTCATTTAACTACACGATCGCAGCTCCGACTACCGTCAAAGGATTCAATGCCTACGGAGGAGGTTTTAATACAAGAGGCAAGGTTAATCCTGGTAACACTTTTGAGCTTGATACTGGGTTTGAATATAGTTTCACAAAAAAATGGGTTATTGCAAGTGACTTTGTTTACAACTACACCTCCCCAACACATTTCTCAGGCAGAAAAGGAACAAATGCTGATGGCTCTACAGCTACAGTTGGAGGAGATTTCAATGATCAATTCTCTATTTCTCCTGCACTAGAGTACAACCCAACAGCAAACCTTGGTATGCTTCTTGGTGTTTGGTTCACAGTATGGGGAAGAAATGCTTCAAACTTTTACTCTGGTGTATTCACCCTTGAATATACGTTTTAGAGCGGTCTAAACCTCTTGATTTTTTAGGGACTTTTTTACTAAAATCTTTAGGACCAATTTACATACGAGATGATCCAGCGTGAAAGACCTTAAGAAATTCTTCGTAAAGACATACGGCTGCCAAATGAACGAGCTTGATACAGAGCTCATGGTTGGTCAACTTGTGAAAAGAGGCCTTGAAAGAGTTTATGATGAAAATGCTGCAGACCTGCTCATTTTTAACACCTGCTCTATCAGAGACCTAGCAGAAAGAAAAGTCATGGGTAAGATCGGCCAATTAACTAGATCGAGTAAAAAGCGTAACTCTATCATAGGGGTTACTGGCTGTATGGCCATGGCAAAGAAAGAATCTCTTTTTAGAAAGCTTCCTCATATTGACTTTGTTCTTGGAACAAACAACATCACAGACCTAAATAGCGTATTAGACGAAGTGATGACAACAAACAAGCAAACATTGAGGACAGACTCTCAGTTTGAAGAGAACCTGGACTATCTTGTTGCAAAACGTGATGACAAAGTCAAAGCCTACGTATCTATCATCCGTGGATGTGATAAATTCTGCACTTACTGTGTTGTCCCCTATACAAGGGGTCAAGAGGTTTCAAGACCTCCTGAAGATATCGTAAACGAGTGTAAGAAGCTTGCATCGGAAGGGTATAAAGAAGTCACACTCCTTGGACAAAACGTTAATAGCTATGGTAAAGATCAAAAAGAGTGGAACTGCTTATTCCATGATCTCTTGTATAGACTTGATAAAATTGAAGGACTTGAAAGAGTTCGTTTTATGACCTCACACCCTATTGATATCACAAGAGAGCTCATGGAAGGAATTAGAGACCTTGATTCTCTTTGTGAGTTTGTGCACTTCCCGATACAAGCAGGTTCTTCAAGAGTTCTTAAAAAAATGCACCGTATCTACACAAAAGAGCAGTATCTAGAAAAAGTCGCGATGTTAAAAGAGATCGTACCGAACGTATCACTTGGAACAGACATTATCGTTGGGTTCCCAACGGAAACAGAAGAAGAGTTTCAGGAAACTTACGACGCACTAAAGGATATTCGCTATTCAGTCGCCTTTCTTTTTGCCTATAGTGCAAGGAAAGGAACTCCTGCAATGCGCTGGAAAGATGATGTGCCAGAAGAAATCAAACAAGAGCGCCTGCAAAGACTCATGGAACTTCAAGATACTATCTATGCTGAGCAACGACAAGAACTACTTGGCGCAGAAATGGAAGTGCTTGTTGATAAAAGAGGATCACGAGATGGAAAACTCAAAGGACGCACTAGATGTTGGAAGAACGTTGTTTTTGAGCATCCAGATGATGCAGCAATAGGAACGCTTCAAACCGTAAAAATCCATTCATATAATCACCAGACAATGGTTGGAGAACTTATAAAGTCTCCTGAGCTTGCTCTTATTTAAATATTTTTGTTGATTGTTCAAAGCCTGTCAAAAACAGAAGTAAATATTTAGTTTTTTAAACCAAACATCTTTATCATAACAATCTCTTTACTTTGGGATTTATTTAAATAATTAGGTATAATAGTCAATAAACAATAACTAGTGTTTATCATATGACAAAGACAGAAAAAAGCGCTTCTTCAGCGACCTCAGTTCTTTCTAAGATATTAAAGCCAGTAAAGAAAGGCGCAGCAAAAGGGGTACAAAAGGTCAAGGGTATCAATCCAGATGGTATTCAAAAGGCAACCAATCCAAATATTGGAAGAGCCTATATTAATGCCATTGACTCTGCGTTTTTTAAAACACTATTTAGAGCAGTCGAGATGCCAAAAAATGGCCCTACGACCTTTGCTAAATCACATTATTTTCCGACAGGCAAACCTATCGATAAAGAAGAGTCTGAGTTTCTTGTTAGAGAGCGCTTTGAAGAAGAAAAAAAGTCTATTGATAACCCAAGACTTCTTTTCTCTACAAAATATAACTTAAACTCTGAAGGCACATTGCATATGACACCCACGGGTCTTGCCTTTTTAAAAGTTGATGAAAAGTTCGTAGACACGGCATATCCTCACTTCTACTCTAAGGGAGCTGAAAAGCCACCTTTTATCGCTCATATACCTGTGATTTCCGAAGATGAGATGAGAAAGCTTAACTTAAAAGGCCTAAAAGAAATCGGAGAAACTTTTAAATTCACAGTAGTAGATTGTGTGTCTATCACACCTTCTCACTGGAATGAGATGGATACTATCTGGGCTTTGACTGTGAAAAGTGAAGAGCTTGAGCATTTTAGAGAGAAGTATGGTCTTACCTCAAGACTGCATTCACAAGATTTTATCATCGTTGTTGCGATCAAGCCAAAATCTATTATTAAGCCTGTAAAAGAAAAAGAGCAGCACTACCTTAGGGTAAATCCTGCAACAAGCAGAGCTTAAAGCATCTTAATAAACTCACCTTCTGTAAGGATCTTAACTTTAAGAGTGACAGCCTTGTCATATTTTGAGCCAGGCTCTGCCCCTGCTACAACAAAGTCTGTTTTCTTTGTTACAGAACTAGAGACTTTCCCACCTCTTTCCTTTATAAGAGCTGCAGCATCTGATCGAGAGTACTCCTCTAAAGAGCCTGTAAGCACAAATGATTTACCTGAAAAGCTATGACCCTCTACTTGTACAAGCTTACTTGATTTTGGTTTTACACCAAGCTCTAGCATTTGCTCTATTTCATGAAGATGATTTTCATTACTAAAGTATTCTACAAAGGAATGTGCGACTTTATCTCCGACGCCATCAATTAGAATCAGCTCGTCTTCTGTTAATTTTTGCAAATTTTTTACATCTTTAGCATATTCAGCTATGAGCTCCGCTGTATTCGTTCCAACAAAAGGAACTCCTAAAGCAAGAATAAACCTTGCAAGAGATCTTTTTTTGGATGTTTCAATGCTCGAAAGAAGGTTCTGTACGGATTTCTCCTTAAATCCTTCTAAAGATGCGATGTCTTTCTCCGTAAGTCTATAGATATCTGACATGGATTTTACAAGGCCATGGTCAATGAGTTTCTTCATCACTTTTTCGCCAAGATTATCAATGTTCATAGCAGGCTTGCTAGCAAAGAACATAAGTCTTCTCTCGTTTTTAGCAGCGCACATAGTGTTTGAGCAGCGTACGGCAACTTCCCCTTCTTTCTTTACAACAGTAGAGCTACACACGGGGCAATGATCAGGCATCACAAATGGCTTTGAGCTTTTTTCTCTCTTTGTAAAATCTACGCTGACAACTTTAGGAATTACGTCTCCACCTTTTTCGATGATTACATGATCCCCTTTGCGGATATCTTTTCTTTGTATTTCATCTTCATTGTGCAGCGTGGCTCTTGATATCGTGCTTCCTGCTAGAAACACGGGATCAAGCTCTGCAACAGGTGTTAAAACACCAGTTCGTCCTACTTGGAGTGTTATGTCATGAATTTTTGTTTTTGCCTGCAGGGGCGCGTATTTATAAGCGATTGCCCATCTTGGAGACTTACCAGTAGCGCCGAGCTTTTCCCAATCTCTAATTGTATTTACTTTGATTACAATCCCATCAATTTCAAAAGGAAGGTCTTCTCTTTTCTCTTCTATACTATTTGCAAACTTAAGAAGGTCTTCTGCACTCGAGCAAACAGCAAAGTGCCCTTTTGAAAAGGTTGGAAACTTTTTCTCTTTAAGAAACTTTTGCACCCCTTCTTGAGTAGGAATTTCTTTGATCCCTTCTGCAAGGCCATATACCATGATACTTAAAGACCTTCTTTTTACTTCTTCAGTATCGAGTAGCTTAAGCGAGCCTGCAGCTGCATTGCGTGGGTTCGCCCACACATCTTGTCCTGCTTCTTCTTTTTGCTCATTAAGCTCAGAGAAGACTTTCTTTAGCATGAACACTTCTGCTCGAAGCTCCAAAATATCTGGTAGATTTTTTGCGTTAATTTCTTTTGGCAATGAAGAAATTGTTGCGATGTTTTTTGTGATGTCATCACCAATTTTTCCATTACCTCGTGTAAGAGCTCTTACAAACTTCCCTTTTTCGTAGCGAAGTGACACTGCAATCCCATCCATCTTGAGTTCTGCTGAATACTCCATATCATCTTTAGGAAGGATTTTATGAACTCTCTTTATAAAATCTCTGATTTCTTCTTCACTGTAGGAGTTTGCAAGAGAAAGCATAGGTACGCTATGTGCTACTTGGTAAAAGCCTTTTGTTGGTTTTTCTCTTACAGTTTGTGTAGGAGAGCTAGCGCTCACCCATTCAGGGTGAAGTTTTTCGATCTCTTCGCACTGTTTCACAAGAAGATCGTACTCATAATCTGAAATCAAAGGCTGATGTTTTTCAAAATAGAGAGCATCATGTTTCTTTATTTCATCTACTAGATTTAGATATTCCTTATTAGAGCATTCTTTACTTCTCAAATTCCACCTCAAAAACAATCGTTGTAAAAGGAGATACATCGATCAACAGTTCTCCTTTCTGAGGATTTATTTTAGCATCTGATATGCCCATACCACCATATTTTTTCTCATCTGAGGAAAAAAGTTTTGTGATCTTTTTAAATTTCCCACTAGACTTTGGAGGCCTGCAGAGGTAGTTTTTCTTATCTTTATCCATAAAGTGATGGTAACAAAGGATCGCTTTTCCTTGCGTATGTCTTATGTAAGCTATGACACCTCCTTTAGCATCATTATTTACGACCCACTCAAAGTTCTTTTTTTCGAATTCATTTTCATAAAAGGCTACTTGGCTAAGATAAAACATGTTTAGATCTTTGACATAGAGCTGAGCCATTTGATGAAGAGGTTCTTTTAAAAGATTCCAGTGAAGGGATTCACTAAAGTACCACTGATTGATTTGCGCTATCTCTGTTCCCATAAATAGAAGCTTCTTTCCTGGGTAGGTCATGAGATAAGCCATATACGATTTAAAGTTTCCAAATTTCTGATCGGTATTTCCTGGCATAGAAGCAATCAGATAATCTTTCTCATGGGAAACTTCATCATGAGAATAGGAAGAAATAAACTTCTCTGTATAGAGATAATCGTAGGTAAAGATAAGTTCTTTATACACTTTCTCTCTGTGCTCAAAATTTGTTTTAAAATACTTCATGGAATCATTGCAAAAGCCCACATTCCATTTATAATCAAACCCAAGACCTCCCTGATCAAGAGGGTGTGAAATACTTTGAAAAGTAGAAGTGTCTTCTGCAATTGTGATTGCTTGTGGAAATAGCCTGTGAGACATTTCATTAAACTGCTTTAAGAAAGTAAGACCTTCTAAGTTTTCTTTTCCCCCGTAAATATTTGGCTTCCATTCCCCTTCATTCCGTCCAAAATCAAGATGAACAATAGAGGAAATCGCATCCACACGGATTCCATCTACGTGCATTTTATCAAGAAGGTAAAGAGCGCTACCTATTAGAAAATTGCGGACACATGGTTTTGCATAATCGAAAAAAAGTGTATTCCAGTGCGGGTGAATACCCATTTCAGAATGCTCAAAGACATGCCCTCCATCAAAACGAGCAAGAGCAAAGTCATCAATCGGGAAGTGTCCAGGCACCCAGTCAATGAACACCCCAATCTCATTGTTATGAAGGTGATTCACGAAATACTGAAAATCTTCTGGCGTACCGAACCTACTTGAGATCCCATAGAAGCCTGTTACCTGGTAGCCCCAGGATCCATCGAACGGGTGTTCACTTATAGGAAGCATTTCAACGTGCGTATAGCCCATCATCTGACAATACTCGACAAGATCCTCAGCAAGCTCTCTATAGTTTAGGAAATCACTTCCTTTTCTTTTCCAAGATCCAAAATGAACTTCGTAGATGTTCATAGGAGAGTCAAAGGTAGATGTTTTAGATTTGTGCCATCTGTCATCCTCAAACTTGAAATGGTCTGGATCAAAAAGTATCGCAGCATTTTTTGGACGCATCTCAAAATAAAGACCGTAAGGATCTGTTTTTAGAAGTACATGCCCTTCTTTTGTTCTGATCTCAAACTTATACTTCTCCCCTTCTTCAAGACCAGGAACAAAAATCTCAAAAACACCGCTATTATCTATCTCTCTTAAAGGAAAAAGCCTTCCATCAAAGTAATTTGTGTCACACACAAGTGCTACTTGCAAAGCATTAGGAGCATACACTGTGAATTTTGCACCTTCACAGCCCGCATGAGAAAAAAGCCTTCCTCCCATCATCTCATAAAGCTTTTCATGAGCTCCTTCTTTAAAGGAGGCTATGTCTTCTTTTCTAAGTGTTGGTGTAAAACTAAAGGGATCATGTTCCAGAAGTCCGTTTTGATGATAAATGCGGTAGTCAAGATGCGTTGTTTTGTTTGGCACTCTACAAACAAATAACCCAGAGCTATGCTCTAGATCAGCTTCTTTAATTTCCCCAAAAACTTCGAGCTGTATTTTTCTAGCTCCAGGGCGAAAAATCCGAATAATTTTTCCATCACCCTCTTCATGAAGTCCAAGAAAGCTGTGTGGATTTTTATGCGTATACTCAAGGAGCCTTTTTAGATGATCTTTTTGATCCTCAGAAGCTTTTGAAATAACCATAATAAACACCTATTTTATTCCTGTTTATTTATGAAAAAATCTCCATTTTTATTCTACACATAAATCTAAAATCTATTGTAATCTCTTCCCCTTAACACAACATAGGACATTAAATGACAGAGCTTTCTTCTACAGAAAATAAGCAATACCGCTTCACACTTTCGCTACCATCCAACACTCCTTTAGAGCCTTTTTATAAAGTGCCTGTAGAAACATATACCATTAGAGATCCAAATTTATCTGATGAAGGGACATTCGCATCCTGTCATTTACTAAAGCATAGTAGTTTACGTAACCCACCCAGTTATGGAGAGATCAAGCTCGAATCCGTAAAAGGTAGCTTATGCGTTCGAAAGCTAAAGACACCGTATGGTGATGAAACCGCCTACAGACTTATGATTGCAGCATGTAGAGTTTTGGATTCTTCTCCACACACTTCCATAACAGTAAAAACTGATCCACAAAATGTTTGTAAGTTTATGAAACTTGGTTTTGTTCCTGTTCGTGATCAGTTTAGTGCTGTAACTTATGTTCCTCTTGTTGAGAAGTTCAACAATTTATACACAAGCAAAACTGATTTCACAGAAGAGCAATTCGCCAAGCTTCCAGATGAATACAAATACCACCTTGCAGGCGCTCTTAGATGTAAGCTTGCAAATATTACTTATGAGAACTTTTTGGAATACTGGCCTTGGGAAAGCAGTATTTGTACAAGTTCTTATAGTGTAAAAGCTCTTGCGCGCACCATTTTCTGTGCAAGAAACTCTGCAAGAAGAGATCATTCTCAGTCAATCTTGGACATGAGAGGTGATATACGAATGGTTCTTCCAAATTCCGCTGTTCATGTCTACAGAAATGCCGAACTAGATTCCCCTAAAATCTCCAAGCACCATCGTAGTCAGTTAAGGTCCATTTGGCTTCCAAAATTACCTAGGCCAAGAGTTTTAACTTTAGGTAGAGGTTCTCAAAATCCGCTTGTTTGTAAACTGAAAGGACCTAAATGTGTTGGACACGAAGTTTCTTTTCGTATTCAAAACGGTGCAGAATGCCTAGGGGCTATCAATTTTTGCGTAGGTAGAGAAAGTGTTTCCGTAAGTAAAATTGCAATTCCTAAACACCTTCAAGACAATCACGATCAAATCCTTTATGCTCTTCTAGATGTTGCATCAGAAGCTGCTCTTTTGAACTATCACTCTCAAGGGCGTGTTGAATTAGCACTTGGCTTAGCTAATGATTTTTCTTCTAAACTATTAGCTTTTGGATATACCCAGACACTGGATAGGGAAATTGAAACTCTAAACCTTTCAGGAAAGCGGCAAGTAGTCCGTTTATCCATGTATTGCTTTGAGACGGGCACCGCTCATCAGTGGGGAAAGAATTTTTACGCAGAAGAACTGCAGGGTGCGCTTAGTCTAATGATTTCAGGAAGATACCCCTACGATTCGGATTCTCATCTAGATCAATTTACCCATGCTCATAGTGTCCTTGAGCCACTTATTCGAAACCTTAATTGCCTACTGCCTGAAAGTGAACATCTAAACCGGGCATTCGAAGCAAAGGTAAACAGTTACTACTGCAAACACGCACGCAACCGCACAGAAGAGCTTCATGAAGAAGTGCAACGATTTGTAGAACATGAGGATCGCATGTTTTATAGTGAGTCGCCTCTTATACTCTACATAGCTATTTATAGAGCCCTTTGTGAAATTTCAGGAGCACCTGTACATCCTAGTGTCACAGATGAGATGCCGCATTCAAATTTTCGTGTAGCGTTCGACGCTATCAAACACATTCATTTATCATCTCTTTTAAGAGCTCCTCAACAAGAAGTCGTAGGCGCTTAGTAAGAGACCCATATTCAAAATAAGTTTTTTTGATGTTTAAAATTAATTTATGAAAATATTTCTATTTTTATTCTACACATAAATTCAAATCCTGTTGTAGGCTCTGATCGCAAAATAACCCAGGTAGTTTTATGGCTACATTACTAAGCAACCCTGTCTCCAGAAATTTTTCATTTCATCTAGACTATACAAAAAAGCCAGATAAAGCATCCTCTGCTCAAGGAGCAGCTGAGAGCTTAGGGAGAATGCAACTACAAGCATTTTATACAGAAGAATCTGGTAGCCAAATATGCACATTCGCTCAGGGCCCTTCTTCTAGACCTCAAGGGATCCTTAAGTTTAAGATAAGTGGCAGAGTCCTACTTATTGAACATCTCGCCTCGCCTCATGGTTATCATGTTATTCACAAGCTTATGATCGTGGCGTATGCATTTTTCAAGTTTCATAGTTGTAGCAGCATCGAAATAAATGCAAAACCTACTGAAGTGATCCCCTTGTTAAAACAAGGCTTTTTACCACAAGATGACACCATTTGTGTATCTATCAACTCCGGGCGTATTAGAACATTCAATGCGAGATATCCAGATGGTCATGGGTTTACTAGAGAAGCTTTTGAAGCTCTGGATAGAAGTTATATAGGATTTCTTGCAAAACTGGCCCGTTGTCACCAATCGGATATCTCTTTTGAATACTTTTTAGAGAAATGGCCTTGGAAAGATCCTATCTACACAGAGCAGCACAGTGTAAAAAGTCTAGCTCGAGCCATATTTAATGCTAAAGACCCTGCTGAAGAGGAAACTCCAAGAGCTTACCTTGGAACACAAGAATCGATCCCTATGACTCTTCCAGCACATGCTCTTAAAATATATGGTTCTGAAGCTACCATTTATCCAAGGTCATCCTTTACCCTAGAGGTAGAGCTTAGGTCTGTTTGGTTGCCAAACTTTCCAAAGACGAGACATGTGAATATCTCTGGGGATATTACCATGCCTATTCTCTGTGAAGTTCAGGGCTCCTCCCGTAAGAGTTCCTATACAGTGCAAAAGGACTCAAGTATCCTAGGAAGGATTTATTTTTCTGTAGGTTATAACGCTATACGTATCAGTAAAATTGAAGTAGTAGAGCTTGACCCTACTAAAAGACAAGCAGTGCTCAGAGCACTTCTGGACACTGCATCTGAGGCAGCATTCACAAATTCACACTGTAGGGGAAGAGTCGAATTCCAGCTTCCTGAAGCAAGCCCTCTTGTTCCTGTCTTAAAGGATTTTGGTTATATTGAGGACCTTACTGGAATGCTAAAAAGACTCAGTTTGTCGCATGAAGAGGGGGCAGAAGAGGTAGATGTTAACGACGTATTGCTAAGGTTTGATATAGCGACTGCAAGTAGATGGAGAACAAAATTCTATGCAAATAGACTCCAAGAAGAACTTCTTCATATTATACTCGGGAATCATCCCTACATGCCTTCTGAATCTCCAGAAAATCTTATACGCATGCACAATACACTTAGCAATCTACTCATGAACCTTGATCTTTTTATGACTACCCCAGCAGAAGAAAAAAGTTTTGAAGAGAGAGTTTCCGAATATTACTATCAACATGCTGCTGCACTTGTAAAAGGTGATAAAAAGACTAAACGATCATGGAGCCTAGGCAGAAAAAGACATGTTGCGCCTAAAGCTCCAACAGAAGAGGATGCTATTGCTTCTGTAGATGCTATCTTGTATAGCGAACACCCTTTAATACTATATATGGCTGTTTTTAAAGTACTTTGCGATGATTCAAAGTCTCTCATGCCAAGCAGCATTCTTAAGAAAAAACCAGACTTTATAGGGCTGTTTGATAAGATAAACACTAGATCTTTTAGTGATCTTACAAGCCGCATTTCTATCACACCTCCACTTCCTGAGGTTAAAGCTCCAGCTAGAAGAGGGTCACTACCTGTAGGGATGAAATTAGAAGCAGCCACTCGCCTCACCCCTAGACCGCCTACTTCTGCAAGAGCTAGTCAGCCCATGTTGAGAAGGGCTAGACGTTTTTCAGAAGGCTCTTCTGGTGGCTCCACACGCACTGCATCAACTAAAGAAGTCCCAGTAGATTTTGCGAACACATAAATATAAGATCATTCATTACTTTTGGAAACGGTCGAGATAGGTTGTTCCTACCTTCACATTGATGATGACAGCATCATCAATAGCTCTTACTCTCTTTAAAGCTTGAGATGACGCTCCCTTTGGGGAGGATTCTCTACATGTTCTTAGAGACTTTTGAAAAGAGAGCGTAAGACTCGTCTTTATTTGTGATCTGATATGTAACTTCTTTATGGATTTTTTTGACCATTCGATGTCAATAAAAACACCTTCTTTGAGCTTTAGGTCTACGACTCTTCCGCAGTGAAACAGATGAGGCATTTTCTTTAGAAGATGAAACGTATCATTCTCCTCATAAACAAGCATCGTACGTATAAGCTCATAGCCCTCATATAAACCTGCATCAGTTATATCAGTGAAACCAAGATGCTCTGGCTTTTTAGTACTTTTTGCAAAGAGATCGGAAAAGCAAAGAGAAAACCCCCTACTAAGAGTAGTAAGAAGATCTTCTTTTATTTCTGGCGCTTCTTTTTTTTGCATTCTTTGACCAAGAGCAAACCATAGAGGAAGAAACTCTTTAGGGTCGTTTCTTCTTCTTATAAGTGTTGCGTCTTGTTTTTTATGATTGCCGAAAGAAAGCCTTTCAAGAGGTAGTAAATCTAGCGCTTTTGCACCCGTTTGTAAAACAAGCTCGTCTTTTGCACTAAGGGATCCTTCTATCTCACAATTTATGCTTAAATTTTCAATCTTAGCAATAGAATAGGAAACCTCTTTGTGAGCTCTATCAAGCTTTAATGTAAGCTTTTCTTCTCTATACGATAAGGAAAAACGAAAAAAGCCCTCTGCACCAGTTCCATAGACGTAGAGTTTTGCCTTCTCAATATCTTGCATGAGAGTAAACCCATCCACTGGTCCTTGGATTCCAAAGTTTATCTCCAAAACTACTTCATTTTCATCAAACACTCTGAAAAAGCTTGGGAAAGCCTCTAGTGTATAGCTAGAGAGAGGAAGTGGAGCCTTTGCGCCAGCTTCATGTGTGAATGGTTTAAAACGATTTGCAATTTTTATACTCATACAATTTCCCCGATCAGCACGTCTGGTTCATTCCTTAGGATTTTCACTTTTACCAATTCATTATTCCGCGAAGTCTCTTTTGGGAAGCTCACTTGCAAAAAATTATCACTATGCCCTGTGATGTAGCCATTTCTTTTGGGATCTTCTGATTCACATAGGATGCTAAGTACTCTTCCTACATAAGCATCTCTCAGTTTGAAAGCTGCTTTCTCAGCATGCCTAAGAAGAATATTTTTTCTCTTTGTGATCACATCTTTTGGAAGATGATTCGGGAGTCTTGCTGCCTTTGTATAAGGCCTCACGCTATAGGGAAACATGTGAACTTTAGCAAACTGCACACGGTCGATCATTTCAAGGCTTTCTCTAAAGTCTTCTTCTGTCTCTGTTGGAAACCCAACAATCACATCTGTTGTGAAGGTAAAATCAGCTGATGCGTTTTTTAACCGGTCTGTTGCGTATAAGAATTCTTGCTTGGTGTACTTTCTATTCATACGTTTAAGGACGCTATTAGACCCTGCTTGAAGAACGATATGCATGCTATGGCATGTATGCTTTCCATTAATCACAGCATCTAATAGATCATCATCAATCTCATCGGGATCAATCGATGAGATACGGATTCTTTCTATCCCTTCTAAATCATCAATAAGCCTTACAAGATCTGCAAGTGATGCTTTTTCCTCACCGCCGTCAAAGTCGCCTATATTAATGCCGGTTAGAACAATCTCTTTAAAACCATTCTCGATAAGGCCTTTAACCTCTTTAATGATTTCAGAAGTATTTTTAGACCTTGATCTTCCTCTTACAAATGGGATCACGCAATAACTACAATAAGAATTGCAACCGTCTTGTATCTTTACAAAGGCTCTTGTATGCGCCTCAAAACGCTCAATCTTAAATTCAGGAAGGTCTTCATCTGGATACAGATAAGAAAGTAGATTTTCCTTATCGTTATTGGGAACAATCGTATCGATCATTTCAAGATCTTTAACGACGCTGTTCCTCCTTTCAACAAGGCAGCCGGTAACGACAATCTTCGCATCTTTGTTTTCTTTTGCAAGATGCTTGATCTGATAGATGCTTTTTTTGTCAGCTGATTCTGTTACTGTGCAGGTGTTCACTATACAAACATCAGCAGTCTCATTCTCTTTAGCTTTTACAAAGCCCATCTTCTTCAGCTGGTCTGTATATGCTTGAGATTCATACTGATTGGTTCTACACCCAAGGGTAACGACTTTAAATCGCTTTTCTTCTTTTTCTAACGTGCTCATGATAAGGAAGTTTAATATTTAGGAAGCTATTATGCCAAAAAACTAGATTGAAGGGCAAGAGAGCAATTATGGAACAAGAAACTCTGCTACTTTATGCTCGATCTCCTGGGGGATTTCCACTTTCAAAATTATATTATTACCCTCATATTCAGACTCTAAAATTTGTCCTTTGTCCATAAGCTCGGAAACAATGTGATATTTGCTCTGAGGAACCTTTAGCATAACCACCTTTCTGAGAGCTTTTACCTCGGTCTCAATCATCTCAAGAAGGTCATCAAAACCTTCTTTTGTTAAGGCCGAAATCATGACAGTTTTCTTGTACTTCAGCTTAAAGCGAAGAATCATAGACTTGTCTTCACACTGGTCCACTTTGTTAAGTACTGTAATTGTAGGCTTCTGTTCTGAGCCAAGTTCTTTTAGTACTTCAAAAGTAGCCTCAGCTTGCTCTTCTGCAAGAGGGCTTGAAACATCAACAATATGAAGAAGGATATCAGTAAAAAGAGCCTCTTCTAGAGTACTCTTAAAAGACTCTACTAGGGTGTGAGGGATCTTTCTTATGAACCCTACAGTATCAATCAGAAGAATCTCTTGTTGATTGGGAAGGTTGAACTTTCGTGTTGTTGTCTCAAGTGTTGCAAAGAGTTTATCTTCCATTAAAACATTTGCATCTGTCAGAGCATTAAGAAGAGTGGACTTGCCTGCATTGGTGTAACCAACGATTGCAAAAAGAGGGATTCCTGAACGGAGCCTACCTTGCCTTTGCGTTGTTCTTTGCGCTCTTATTTCTTTAAGTTGTGCCTGCAAAAATGTAATACGTTTTTTCAAGATCCTTTTATCGATCTCGATCTGCCTCTCCCCTTCCCCTTTTAGATATCCGCCACCGCCGCTAGAGCCGCCGCCAGCAGTACCTGCCTGCCTTGAAAGGTGCGTCCATAACCTTTTAAGTCTTGGAAGTTGATACCTTGTTTTAGCAAGTTCGATTTGAAGCCTTGCTTCTTTGGAATGAGCTCTTTGTGCAAAAACTTCTAAAATAAGCTCTGTTCTATCTATGACAGGCTTTTTAAAAAGCTTCTCTAAGTTCTTTTGCTGGTTCGGGGTGATCTCTTCATCGAAGATAATCACATCACACTCGCTTGCTTTACTAAGAGCATCTAGCTCTTGCAGCTTACCTTTACCAAGGTATGTACCAGCATCTATTTTTCTTAAAGGACAAGGAACTTTATCGTAAACTGTAAACCCGTAGGTGTCAGAGAGTGACGCGAGCTCTTCTAAGTGCTCTTCACACACTTTTTTATCTTTAGAGCCTTCATAACAGCCAATGAGCATAGCTGTTTTTAAATCTTCAAGCTCATAACGGATATCTTCGTAGAGTTTCTCTTCTTTAATAGGAGTCTGTTTTTTTCTCATTCGCTTTGCTTATGCACTTGGATCAAAAGTTACTTCCATACCATCATATGCAAGTTCAACGTTATTAGGAAGCACTTCTGATACGTCTAGGTATCCTATCTCATGAGCTACGTGAGTGAGAATCAGGCGCTTTATTTTTGCTTTTTTTGCAATGTCTTGCGCTTCTTGAATACTAATATGTGCTCTTGAAGGCGCGAAATTGATTGCACTCAAAACAAGTGTCTTAACACCACTAAGAGATGTGTAGATGCTATCATCATAATCTTTGATATCTGTCACAAATGCAAAATCACCTACTCTATATCCTACAACCACCATGTCGAGTTGACTATAAAACAAGTAGGAGAATTTCACCCCGCAAAATTCAGCCTCTCGTGCATTGTTATCTAGTACTTGAAAAGAGAATGTATCTGCTCTCTCTTTTTTAGGCTCAAATAGGTAACCCATTTTACTTTTAAGGTCTGTAATAGCTTGATGAGTTGCTAGTATCGGTATGGGGGCTTTTTTCCTGAACGATATTACCCTTAACTCATCGAGTCCTGCGACATGATCATAGTGCGTGTGTGTGAGCATAAGACCATCAACATCTTTTATATTATGCTCAAGACATTGGAGTCTAATGTCTGGGCCTGCATCAAGAAGAAACTTCTTATTCGCTACTTCTAGAAGCCCTGCTGGCCTTGTTCGTTTATTCCTCTTTTCTTTGGACAGACAAACATCACAGCTACAGCCTACAACAGGAATACCCATCGATGCTGAAGTTCCAAAAAACGTGTACTTACCTGTTTTTTCTGGCATAGGAAAAAACTCCCATCTTCGTCAAAAATTCAGTGTATCTCTAGGTACGAAAAAATTCACGAGAAATTCTCGTTGTATCATTTCTATGTATGGCATGTGAGAGTTGCATGCCTAGCATCCCATGATATAAAAGGCCTCGAGAGCCTAGCTGAGTGATGCAATACAAGCGATCACTCATCTTTCTTATTGTAGGGAGATGAGTCTTTGGATTTGTGACGCGAACTCCAGCTTTAACATCAAGTATCTCTATTTCATCTTCTTTTAGATTGATATTTGAGTTTTTTAGACTATGAAAAATCTTCTCTTTTGCAACGCATTTATTTGGGAGCTCGCTATCAAAGTTATGTTCATATGTGGATCCAATATTATAAACACCACTCTTTCCCGTATTTGCAATATACCCTTCAATGATGAGGCTTTTATCTAAACACTTCCCTTTGATACCGCAGCTAAGCACCTGACCTTTAACAAGCCTTATGTAAGGATCATCTTTAATGAACTCCTTAACAGAGGCGCCGACAGCTAGAATCACTGTGTCGAAGGATTTAAGTTCATCTAATGAGCTTATCGTTTGTTCAACAAAGTGCACCTTCTTAGAGGAGCAAGCTTTTTCAAGCGCTAGCAAATATTTTTCTGAATAGACTGTGATTCCATTTTCAATCAAAAGAGCGCCTTGATTCTTTATAAAAGAATGATTCTTACTCTCTTTTAGCCAAGACGTTCTTGGATGCACTCTTGCAAGTTTTGAGAGTGCAATTTTTGCATCATTTGTAGAGGCGAGTTTTAATACTCCGCTAAAGTCTGCAATTTCATCTTCTGAAAATTTCTGAGCTTCTTTTAGAAGAAGAATCGTTTCATGGAGAGCTTTATAACCTGCGAAAGAAAGTTTTGCTCCTTTTGCAGGGAAAGGATGGCAAAGACCTGCAGAAACCATTGAGGCCTTACTACTCTTCTTATCAAAGACGGTGATTTCATAGGCCGGATCAAGATCTGCAAGGTGCCAGGCAACTGAAAGCCCTGCAAATCCAGCGCCAACGATTGCTATTTTCATGTGAAAAATCTATTAACTTGGAGTTGCTTTTTCCTCTGCTTTTTTACTTGAGTAGACAAAACACTCAGTAGCAAAGTTGAAGAAGAATACCACAAATGGGGTTAATAGTGCACAAAAAGGGAGCATCACAAAAAACCACTGAAAAGTAAGAGAAAGTGGCGTTGAGTCCTGGAAGAAGCTACCCCCTGTTATATGAGCTGCGAGATAGAGAATCGCTAAGCAGACCACAAGAGGGATCATCCCTACCATTAACATAATGGTATTAGAGAAAATATTTTTTTTAAGCCTTAGATATACTGCTTCTGCAAGCTTTAGCTTTACACCTGTCTTTAACGCGGCTTCTGGAGTTACAAAAAACAACACAATCAAGTTAAATAGACCTAGAACAATCGCCCCAAGGACAAGTAAAAAAGGGCCAAAAGCCAGTACAATCCCTATCATATCTCCAATGCCTGGCAGCTCTTTTAGAAGGTAAAAGACTCCCATGAACGTCCAAAGCAAAAGGTATGCAAGAAGAAGTGGCAGAGCCAAATAAGAAATGTTCATAAGCATCTGCCATGAACGTTTTAACACCTTCCTAAAGCTAAAAGAAGTGCCTTTAATTTCATGGTGATACACTCTTGTTAAGACAACTCCAGTAGCTAGTAAAAAGCCAGAAGATAGAAATATAGGAAGAAAGGTCAGGCTTAAGGTCACCCAATCACCAGAGCCCATGGATAGAATCTTACAGAAAATGATCAGAAGGCCACAGGCCGCAATCGTAGGAAAGGTAAAAAAGAATTTTTTTCTACTGAAGCTATGCGAAAGCGCTCTGTCAAATATTTTTTCTAATATATCCCAGTTCATACTTCTCACCTTTTTAACAATACCGTAGTATACAAAATACCTAAGAATTCGCAAGGTAGTTTTTGAATATTACTATTAAAATTTTACATTACCGTTAAAACGTAAAAGATTAATTTGATCCTACGCTTCCCCCTGAAAAACCTAATAGTAAAATTTATAAAACGAGGCTTCTAAACTAATCTATGCTATAATACTAGAAAAAATCAGAGAAGTGTTTATGACAACCTTATCAAGTAAAAAATATATTGATCCAGCTGTAGAAGCATTAACTACTGTAAATAATCTATACCTTTCAACAGAATGTCTACCCGAAGTATTTACAAGGAAAGATGCTGCAGGAGCTCGTGCTAAAGTAGATGCTTTGTTTAGAGAGTGTGACAAAATCGTTATTGCACCTGCAATTGTGAAAAGAAAACGCATACTTGATGTTCTTCACTTAGACCCGCCGAGACACACGCACACACCTACTAAGAAACCTGACACCCAGGTACAGAATATAGAGCTTGGTCACAAGTCAAGAGAGGGTCTTTTTGCAAGGGTTAAAGCTGGAACACTTAGAGCCTTGAACTCACTTAGGAAGCCATTCAAAGTAGTTCGTGAACCCCATGTACAAAAAGCGGTGTTGCCGAATAAAACATTTAGAATGCCTCAAAGCACAAAAAAAATAGCCTTAAAAAGAACCCTTGGTGAAGAACCTAAGCTGACAAAAAGTATTAGTTCTGGATCTTTTGGTGAAGTATGTGAAGTCCATCAAGGCCAAAACCGCTACGCAGAGAAAAGCCCAAAAAAACCTAAGCTTTCTCTTGATGCAGCCTATGTCGACCCAGATGAAGCCGATAGAAAATTCAAAGAGGCCTCACAGCTACTTGATAAGGAAGCGACTATATTGATGCAGCTTGGATCTCATCCACATATCATTCCCGTAGAAGCTTTCTCTGATAAAGGCATTTATCTTCAGCTTGGGAAAGGAAATCTTACAGAGGTTGTAAAAGATTCATCTATTACACCTCAAACACTTACAAGATATATGAAAGAACTTGCTATGGGTCTCCGTTATATTCATAGTCAAGGTTTCACTCACAAAGATTTGAAATCAAGTAACATTCTTCTAGATAGTCATGATCACGTAAGAGTTTGTGACTTCGGGATCTCAGTACGTAGTGTAAATGACCACGTCTTTGCTGGGACACACAGAAATATAGCTCCTGAAGTGTACTGCAGCGGAGCAAAATTCAAGTTTTTGGAAACACACCCTTTAGCTGGACAAGCTCGACTGATTACCCCTCAAGCAGATATTTGGTCACTCGGAGTTATTTTCTTTGAGTTACTTACAGGGAAACACCCTTATCCAAAACTTCCCGGTGAATCTAGTAAAGAAAGCGGGGAAAGACACGCTCTAAAAATTCTGAACCTTGAAAGCCCTGAGTACAAGGAGATCGAAAAACTAAGAACTAGAATCTCTAACAAAGCTAAAACATCTTTACAGAGAGGTGAATTAATCAGGAAGTACCGAGATCTTTTACCTATTGTAAAAAAACAACATGAAGCAGCACTCAAACCTGCAGCATCACTCTTTACAAGTCTTGATGAAGGTGCACAAGCGCGCCTTGAAAGACTCGACCCTACGGGCGAACTAAGGTTGCTAACCTTACACTGCCTCCATGGGAATCCTGGGATTTGGATAAAAGTAGGTTCCTCTACAGATGAAGAGCTAAGATCTCCTATAGAAAAGAGAAGACCTGACTCAACGGAGCTTCTTACAAAGCTACAAAGCATCGAAAGTAGAGTTACTCGCTTACCAAGAAATAACCTTCTAATTGATTCTAAACAAGTACCAGACCCTTCACCTGTACACATATTACAAAGTGCAGGAAAAACAACTTCTCTTGTCTCTAAAATGAGAAGAGCTGAAATCTGTAGCACAGGATCAAAGACTCCTGGCACTGACACAAGAATGGCACGTGAATTTGAAGGTAAGATTATGATCGGCGATCCTACCGCTCCTAAAACACCTACTAAACCTAAAGCTGGCACAGGCACCATGACAGACCTAGCTAGAAGAGTTGAAAAAAGTGGACTCTCCTATACTCCAACAGGACAGGCGCCACGGGAACAAATCTTTTCAGCTAGAAGACAGCTCGCATTTTTGTAGACTTCTTGTTTACTGCGGCTTATAGATGTATTTCGGTCTTACAATAGCCGTTCCCTTTCCATCTCTTGCAACACATCTCTCATAAACAATCTGTATCGCAATTCCGATACATCGTGAAAGTCCAAAAAGAACCGTAAAATACTCAGGAAAAGCAAATCCTGCTGCAGAAAGTACAGCCCCTGATATCGCGTCTACATTTGGATATGGATTAGATACTTTGGGGTTTTCTTTTAACACTTTTGTTGCAGCTTTTCTTAGAAGAAGAGCTGTTTTTATAAGCGGATCATCGCTGAAGTGCTCTTCACCAAACGCATATAAAATGCTTGCTCTTGGGTCTTCTTCGCGTAGAACCGCATGACCAAAACCAAAAACGAGTTGATTATTTTCAAGCCTCTGCCTTACAAGCGCTTCAATATCAGCTTCTGTAGCACTTTCTCCCACTTGATCAAGAATCTCTCTTACAAACTCTAAACAATCTTGATTAGCTTTTCCATGCCTTGGTCCTGCAAGAGCGCACATAGCAGCTGTAATGGCGCCGTACATATCTTCAAGACCAGAAGCTACAGCCTTTCCTGTAAATACAGATAAATTTCCGCCGCCATGATCATAATGAAGGATATTAAACAATCTTAGAGCTTCTGTGAGCTTTTCTTTATCAACACCTGGAGCCTTTAACATTTCTGCAAAATTCTCAATGTATGAAAGCTGAGAGTTAGGGGCTGGAGTTTCTCCCCAACCTGCATGGTAGTTTAACACTGTTGCAACAAGATGAGGTAGTTTTGCCATGAGGTTAAGACAGTCTTCTTTGTAATCATCCTGTGACTCCAGCATACCAAGAATCAAAAGAGCTTCACAAAAAAGCTTCATAGGATGACCTTGTCTTGGGAGTGCTTGAATGTGACGTATCACAGCCTGTGAGCAATGTCCTCTATTTTGAAGCTGACTTGCAAAATCCTTAAGCTCTCCATCTGACGCTTCTTTACCATGCAAAAGAAGATACATCACCTGTTCAGGAGATTGATCTTTTAGCTCCGATGCCGCTTTACCTCTATAGAAAAGTCCTTTCACTGGATCTACAAACGACGTAGAGCAATACCCTACTGGGTAGCCCCTCATTCCTGTTTCAAGATTATCCTCTGTAACCTCAAAAAGCACCTTACTCATATAACCTCACTTAAAGTAGATCGCCAACGCACTGCTTCTCTTCTACCAGTTCCTTTTCTGTGATTGCAATCTTTTCTTTCATAAAAGAACTAATTTCTAAATTACCCACGATTTCAACATTTAAATCACTTGTTGTTCTACATGGAAAAGAAAAAATCAAATCCTCATCAATTCCATAAGGGTTCCCTTTTGAAAAAAGAGCAACAGAAAACCATTTTCCTTCTTCTGTTTTGGTATAAAGAGCCTTAGCAGTATCAATTACAGCGTTTGCAGCAGACGCTGCAGAGGACTTCCCTCTTGCTTTGATAACAGCGGCTCCTCTTTTTTGGACGCACTCAATAAATTCACCTTCAAGCCATTTGCTATCGGTAATCACATCAACAACTGGTTTACCGCCGATTCTTGCATTAGAATAATCTGGAACAAGAGTCGCAGAGTGGTTTCCCCAAATAACAACCCGGTCAATCTCTGTTACATCAACGGTTGCTTTATTTGAAAGCTGCGCCTCAGCTCTATTCTGATCCAGGAATGTCATTGCAAAAAAGCGATCTTTAGGAACTTTATCTGCGTAATGCATCGCAATTCTGCAGTTTGTATTACATGGGTTACCAACAACAAGCACCCTTACATCTTTTGAAGCTTTGTTAAGCGCCTTTCCTTGCTCAATAAAGATTTTCCCATTGTCCGCAAGTAGGTCTTTTCTTTCCATGCCAGGACCTCTTGGTTTTGCGCCAACGAGCAAGGCAAGGTCTATCCCATCGAACAGCTCGTGAGGATCTGATCCAATTTTAATCTTTTTAACGAGAGGAAAGCTACAATCTTCAAGCTCCATAACAACACCTTTAAGTGCTTCCATAGCAGCAGGAACTTCTAGGATACGTAGCTCAAGAGGTGTATCCCTTCCAAATAATTCTCCTGATGCAATACGGAAAAGTAAGCTATATGCAATCTGACCAGCTCCACCTGTTATCGCAACTGTTTTTAGTGTTTGTGTCATAGAAATCAGCCTTTGTTTGTAAATCTTTTCCTACTAAACTAAAATATCTTGAAAGAAGTTTCAAACAAAACTTTTTTCATCACTTAAGAAATATTGACTCATGGTGTATATAAAAAGTAAGGGGGCTATTGTGCTTAAATATTGGCTAATGAAATCTGAACCTATGTGTTTTAGTATCGATGACTTAAAAAAAATGAAGAAAAGTCCTTGGGATGGTGTAAGAAACTACCAAGCGCGCAACTTCATGAGAGATGAGATGAGTGTTGGAGATAGAATCCTTTTTTATCACTCTAATGCTAAACCACCTGGTGTTGCAGGAATTGCAAAAGTATGCTCAAAACCATATCCAGATTTTACAGCGTTTGATAGTAAAGAGCAGCACTACGACCCCAAGTCAAGTAAAGATGATCCTACCTGGATGATGGTGGATGTTTGCTTTGTAGAGAAATTTGATAGGCTCGTTTCTTTACAGGAGCTTAGAAAAGAAACAAAACTCGCTGACATGTTACTTCTTAAAAAGGGCTGCAGACTTTCTGTCATGCCTATCGAGAAGAAACATTTCAACGTAATTGAAACTATGGGAAGTTCATAAAGATGGAAAACAAGAAGTATATACTCGCAATTTCTTGTAAAGATGTTTTAGGCATCATAGCAGCGATATCGGGACACTTCATCAAGTATAACGCTTTTATAATAGAGTCTTCGCAATACAGTGACCCAAGAAGCAATAACTTCTTTATACGCATAGTTTTCGAGTCACCCACAACTGCTTCAACATCTATTGCAGATAACTTTCATACTGTTGCAGACAAGTTTCAAATGGAATGGACTCTACAAGATCTCTACTACAAACCAAAAGTTCTTCTCATGGCATCAAAAGCTAGCCATTGCCTTGTGGATATTTTACATAAAGCAAGATGCGATAGCTTAGACATTGAAATTTCTGGAGTCGTTTCAAATCATAGAGATCTTGAGCATATTGCAAAGTGGTACGAAGTACCCTTTCACCATATCCCCATTACTAAAGAAAACAAACAAGAACAGGAAGAACATCTTATAAAACTTATAGAGGATCTGGGAGTCGAGTATGTAATTCTTGCAAGATATATGCAAATCCTCTCACCTGAGTTCTGTAATCGATACATAGGAAGAGTCATCAACATTCATCACTCTTTTCTTCCAAGCTTCAAGGGGTCTAAACCCTACCACCAAGCTTTTGATCGAGGAGTCAAAATTATAGGGGCTACATCACACTATATTACGGATGAGCTTGACGAAGGACCGATCATTGAGCAAGAAATTATTCATGTAACACATAACCACACACCAGAAAAACTCATCGAGCTTGGATGTGATATCGAAGCATCGGTTCTTTCAAAAACTGTTAAATTGCAAAGTGAAAAACGCATATTTATTAATGGTAGTAAAACCGTCGTATTTAAGAGGTAGTCACCTATGACAAGTCAGGAAAAAAAAGGAAAGGTTATTGAAGACTCTTCTATAGAAGATCACACATACCGCATATTTCCAAACGACTTAAATTCCAATGGAACCGTTTTTGGAGGCCTCATCATGAGCGTTCTTGACAGAATTGCTCTTGTTGTTGCTGAAAGACACTCTGAAACAACCTGTGTGACGGCATCTGTTGACGCTCTACACTTTCTGCAGCCTGCAGGAAGGGAAGACAACCTCATTTTCAAAGCTGCTATTAACCGCGTTTGGAACACCTCAATGGAAGTGGGTCTTAAAGTTGTTGCAGAACATGGAAAAACAAGGAAGAGCAGGCATATTGTTTCTGCATACTTTACATTCGTTGCTTTAGATAAACACCAAAACCCAACAACTGTTGCACCGATTCTTCCTAAAAATAAAGATGAAAAGAGAAGATTTCGAGAAGCTGAAATCAGAAGAAAGCACAGAGTGGCACACAAAAAAGAAATCGCAAAAGAACGAAGTGCAGAATAGCCTACAGATTATCTAAGATGCGGAAAATATACTTCCTTACGTTGTGGAAGCACAAATCTTTAGATTTAAGTCCTATATAGTTATCAGGTCTTATCAAGTAGAGACATGGGAATGTTGCATTATAAGCTTTGTGAAACACTCCACCCTCATCAATAATCACGTTTTCTTTCCAAACGTTCGCTAAAAACTCCTTCTCGTTCTCTAAAAATTCTTTATTTGAGATCACAAGATTTTTCATAATCCGAGAACGGCTTATCTTTTGAAAAGTTTCGTGATGTTTCACTTCACTAAGACCTGCAGAAGAAAGATCCTTAGCTCCTGCAAGAAATAAAAAGTTTTGAAAAAGAGAACCTTGAATAAGATCAAGAACTGTTTTTACTTCTGGATTCCCAACAAGCTGAACCTTGCAATCAACTACTCTATCTCCAGCTTTTGGCCCATTGTTAAAATGTCTTCCCTTTTTTGAAAATACAGAAGCTTTATATTCTTGTGAAAGGCTCATACCTCTGTAATTCACATCATGCTGCGAGAGCTTATACATGAGTTTGTTTGTCACCCATTCTTTATTCATAAGGAATTTAATCAGATGAGGTCTTATCCATTTAAGAAATGCGCCTTTAGATGCTGTAATATTCGTTAGCAATTTTGTTGCCTTAAGAAGTTTTAAGGCATTGGCATGACGCTCTTCGTGGTAGGTCTCTATCAGCTGCCTGCTTCCCTGCCCATGAAAAAGACGACCAAGCTTCCATGCAAGATTATATGCATCTTGCAAACCAGTGTTCATACCTTGTCCCCCTATTGGAGAGTGGACATGAGCGGCATCACCTATCAAAAAGAAGGGCCACTTCACAAACAAAGATGCTTCCCTGTAGTTGATATGAAAGATCGTAGACCAATCAACATCGCTTGTAGACATACTCTCGTCATAGCGTTCTTTAATCATCTTTGTGAAGTATTCATTGTTCGCATCTTCCTTATGATCTAGCTTGCAGTTGTTTACAATAAGACGCTTTCTATTCCCTCCGGGAAGAGGAATAAAAAAGATGACGCCATCTTTGTTCTTTCCAATACCTATTGTTGCGTAATCTGATGGGATATCTCCATGAACAGTTAAGTCTGCAAAAGAAAGAGCTTCAGATAAGTCACTCCCTTCATAAGGAATTTCATTTTTTTCACGTACACATGAATGCATTCCATCACAGCCAGCGACCCAGGAGAATTCTTCTTGTTCCATCTCTCCTTTATCATTTTTTATAGAAACAAGTACTTCATCACCTTTTTTCTCAAAGTCACAAAGCTCTGTATTCCAATGGATCTTACCACCTAGCTCTTCTAGTTTTTGAACAAGAATTTTTTCTGTTTCTGATTGAGGGATTATACTTACGTAGTTGAACTCACTATCTAGCTTTTCAAATGTTACACTTGCCAAATGTTTCGCGCCTTCGGCGAGCCTCACACCTTTAATCTTATGAGCAACTTTCATGAAAGGTTCGAGTATTCCAGCATCTTTAAAAACTTCTAGAGTTCTTGCATGGACAGCAAGAGCTTTAGAAAGATCTGTCGGACCTGACTTCTTATTTATGATCTTGAAAGGCACCTGCTCCTTATGAAGAAGAATAGCAAGCAAGAGCCCAGTTGGGCCTGATCCTGCAATAAGAACTTCACCTTTAGCCATAATACTCACCTCTAAGCCCTTGATATTAGTTTTTTTAAAAAGATTCAAGGTTAATAGAACAGGGGTAAATGCCCTTTATTCAGGAGATTCCCCCCATGTAAACATCACTTAGAGACTTATATTTACTTACTTGGAAATATAAAAAAAAATTTAGTCTCTTGAGGTTTCTTTTTTTCATCAAAGTGCGCTATGATAGATGCCTTTATAACAAAGAGCGAAGAGAAAACGCATGATCGAAGATATCAAGAATACTATAGAAAATACCATCGAAGGTAGTATTGCTATTATTGAAAACCCTCAAGGCGATGACAGACACTTCGAAGCCATTGTTGTTTCAGAAAAATTCGAAAATATTTCCCTTGTAATGCAGCACAAAATGGTTATGAATGCACTCAAAGAGAAATTTGACACCTCTTTACACGCTCTTCGTTTAAAAACACTTACCTTAAAAGAATATGAAGTTATCCAAGAGGAACTCAAATGCAACGAGATTTAGAAAAAGTACTACAATCCATCGATGAAGATGTGAAAAAACACCCTGTGATCCTGTACATGAAAGGCACCAAGCTCATGCCTGTTTGTGGATTTTCCTCTCAAGTTGTCGCTGTTTTGAACAGCCTCGGCGTAGACTTTGAGACTCGTAATATCCTAGATGACGAAGATCTTAGAGCAGCAATTAAGGTCTATTCTGACTGGCCCACACTACCTCAGCTTTATGTGAATGCTGAGTTTATTGGTGGGTGCGATATCATAATAGAGCTCTTTGAGAGTGGTGAACTTGAGCAAATCATTAGCAAGCAGTCAGTATAAGAAATGAACAACCTTCTTCTGTTTTTTCCTCATACTCTTTTTGTTACCCTTGTAACAATTATTGCTCTTAGGATGGGCAAAGAAGCTCTTGTTGCAGTATTTTGTCTATTTGCCCTTGTTCCAAATATTTTCATCTTAAAGCAAATAGACATTTCTTATTTTACCATTACGTGTTGCGAGCCCTATATTGTGGTGGCCTTCCTTTCTCTGAATTTACTTCAGTACCACTTTGGTAAAGAAGTCTCCAAAAAAGCCATTACGATTTGCTTTTTTATACTGGGATCATTTGCCGTGCTTTCAGCATTTCAACTGCTGTATACACCAAGTATTCATGATACAGCACATGAAACCTATGAGGCTCTTTTAAAGCCTATACCTCGCATCATACTTTCTTCCTTTTTAGTGAGCTTTCTTGCTCAAAGAATGGATCGAAGATTGCAAATATTTGTGAGAGATAAATGGCCTAAAATCCCATATACTTTTGGTATTTTTATTCCTATTTGTATTTCACAAGCATTTGACACAGTAGCTTTCAGCTACTTGGCTCTATATGGCGTCATGCACAATATTCTCGCTATCATCCTTGTAAGCTATATAACAAAACTCGCTGTAATTATTTGCATGTCTTTCCTTCTAAAGCTTTCTTCAAAATGGATTAAAAAAGAGGCTGCCGTATGAGTGTTATGACAGGATTCCACTTTGAGCTTATCCATAAGTCAAAAAAATCAAGAGCTCGAGTCGGCCGTATCCACACTCCACATGGAGTCATTGACACTCCAAACTTTGTAGCAGTAGGAACAAATGGGACACTGAAAGCGATCGATAACGAAGTCGTCTCTAATATCGGCTTACAGCTCATGTTTTGCAATACCTACCATCTTATGCTGCAGCCCGGAACTAAAACGGTTGAAAAAGCTGGTGGTCTGCATAAATTTATCAACAGAAACCTTCCTATCATCACAGACTCAGGTGGTTTCCAAGTGTTTAGCCTTGCTTACGGCTCTGTTGCATCAGAGCTTAAAAGCAAAGGCGCAAAAAGACACAATAAAACCATGTTAAAAATCACAGAAGATGGAGTTCTTTTTAGGTCCTATATCGACGGGTCAAAGTTCCTTCTCACACCAGAGACCTCTATACAAGCGCAAAAAGAGCTGGGCGCGGACATCATCATTCCATTTGATGAACTCCCCCCCTATCATATTGGTAAAGAAGAGTTGCGAAAGTCTCTTGATAGAACGCATAGATGGGAAAAAAGATCCCTTGACTACCACAAGAAAAATGTGAATAACCAGGCTATGTATGCAGTGGTTCATGGGGGTATAGACAAAGAGCTACGCATGAAAAGTGTAGATGTACTTTCTAAACTTGACTTCGATGGCTACTCCGTTGGCGGTAGCCTTGGAAAAACTAAGCAAGAAATGTACGAACTTCTTAGCTACACCATGCCAAGACTTCCAGAAGATAAGCCTAACCATCTTCTCGGCATTGGAGACTTAGAATCTCTTGAAAATTGTATTCCACTTGGTATAGACACGTTTGATAGCTCCTACCCAACAAAGGCAGCAAGGCACGGAGTTGCCTTTACAAGAAGTGGCAACCTTAAAATAGGTAGATCTATTTATAAATCCGACTTTGGTCCTCTTGAAGAGGGCTGCGAGTGCCCTACCTGCAAGAGCTACCATAGAGGGTATTTGCACCATTTGACAAAGGCAAAAGAGCTCACAGTCCACACCCTTATGTCCATCCACAACCTCTACTATATGGTGCGCCTCATGGAAGAGTATCGAAATAAAATTTTATTAGACGAAATCTAGTAGAGCGGCTGAACTACTTCTATCCAAAAGACTCTGAAGGTTGACCCCCCCTAAATATTTTGGTATAATGCCCAGCGAATCCACGAAAGATAGAATCCATGCAAATACTACTAGTTTTTTTAATGTACGCTCTTTGGTCCAGCAGTTTTCCTCTTGGAAAATACGCTGTTCAGTATGCACCTCCTGTATTTTTAACAAGTTTTCGCATGCTACTTGCAGGAGCCATCTTACTCGTCTTTCTTTTCTTCAAAAGAAAAACAGACTTTAAGATTAAAGCCCGGCAATATCTCTCGTTATGCATTCTTGGATTTTTCAGTATTTATCTAACTAATATTTGCGAGTTCTGGGGACTTCAGTATTTAAGCGCGGCAAAAACCTGCTTCATCTACAGTCTCTCTCCTTTTTTTGCTGTACTGTTTTCTTACATCCATTTTAAAGAAAAGCTTACCGTTGCAAAGTGTGTTGGACTACTGATTGGATTCATTGGATTTATCCCCGTACTTATGCTGCAATCAGGCTCTGAGGGCCTTCTTAGCATCTCCTCTTTTCTGTCATGGCCAGACCTTGCCATAGCCGCTGCTGCATTATTTTCTGTATATGGATGGGTTCTTCTTAGACTTCTTGTAAAAAATGATGAGGTCTCCCCTATTATGGCCAATGGAACCAGCATGGTCTTTGGTGGACTGCTTGCACTTGGGCACTCATTCTTTGTTGATGCTTGGTCACCAACTCCTATTGCAGGTGGGAATTTCATGCCTCTTTTTGGAGGGGTGCTTGCGATGACATTCATCTCAAACATCATCTGCTTCAACCTCTATGGATACATGCTGAAGCGCTTCACGGCAACGTTCCTATCGTTTGCAGGACTCTTAAGCCCTGTGTTTGCTTCAATAAACAGCTGGATTATTCTTGGTGAAAAACCCTCATACATCATCTTCTTATCAACAGGTGTTGTTTGCCTTGGGCTTTGGATCGTGTATAGATCTGAGCTTAAGCAAGGATACATTAGAAAGAGATCTAAAGATGAGATTTCTTCCTAACCTCCTCTATAATTTTATTTATTAATACAAGCGTTCGATCTATATATAAAAATAAAACGCATTTAGATGCTATGAACGTACATCCATTAAATAAAGATAATCTATCAAATTATCTCCACTTTACCTTCCCAAAATATCAAAAAGAGCTTCTCTCTCACTATAATGAAGAAAACTACATGGTCTTCGGGGCCACTGACGGCTTTTTCCCCATTGGTCTCATCATAGCAAGAATCCAACAAGATAAGGCTCACCTACTCTCTATATATGTTCAGGACGACTACCGGAAGCAGGGCCTAGGAAGCACCTTATATATAGAGCTTGAAAAAGGCCTGATCTCTCGCGGAGTGAAGGAAGTTTCCCTAGAATATATGGCAGAGAAGAAAGCCTCTCCCTACCTAGAGAAGATTCTCAAGAAGAATCAGTTTGATGAGCCGAAACTCAATATGACGTTTCTGTATTTCGACTATGAAAACCTTACCAAACCCAAATGGGTAAGAGAATTCTCTCTTCCTAAAAAATATAAGATCTTTAATCTCTTTGAAATGACTGAGAAGGATAAAAAGGATTATAGCTCTATAAAGAATATGGAAACTTTCCCAAAAGAACTTGAGATCTCTTATGATTTCCCACTTGCAAAAGAGGCAAGCTTCGGATTAAGAGTTGACGATCAGTTCGTTGGCTGGATGACAACACATTTTATTGAAGATAGCCTGCTTCGCTATAGTTGCCTTTATGTAACAGATAAGTATCTTGCAAGAGGTGGTTCTATTGGTTTAATCACGCACACCATACGTGAACATTATCGTCTTTTTCACAAGACAAAGCCAAGAGCCTTGTTTGGAATACGCTACGACTATCCTAGCATGCATCGCATGGTTATGAGAAAGTTTGCTCCCTATGCATCTTCTATACAAAAAGGGATGAGCGCAAGAAAAGGCTTCTAGCTCTGCATCTTTACAAGCTTTTGAAACAAACCTTCTTGTGAATTTAGCTCTTCATATGTACCTGATTGTTCAATGCAGCCATTATTTATCACAAAAATCCTATCAGCATTTCTAATTGTGGTAAGCCTGTGAGCAATTACAATACGTGAAACATTTAACTGATCAACATTCTTTTTAATTAGCTCTTGTGTGTAGTTATCAAGGGAACTTGTAGCCTCATCAAGAACTAAAATCTTCGGTTTTGAAATAAGAGCTCTTGCTATCAGTAGCCTTTGCTTTTGTCCTTCTGAGAGAGTACCACCACCACTAGGTAGAAGGGTTTCAAGGCCCATCGGTAGATTTTGTATTTCTTCCTCTATACCGCAAAGTTTCAGAGTTTCCCAAATCTTTTCATCAGAGAAATTTCGAGAACAATTAATATTGTCTCTTATGGAGCCACCAAGAATAGCACCATGCTGGAGAACCACTCCGATTTTTCTACGCAAACCTACAAGGTCGAGACGAGAAATATCTTTTCCATCAAAGAAGACTTTACCTTTTGTTGGATCTTCAAAGCCTAGAAGAAGCCTAATGATCGTAGACTTCCCGCACCCAGACGGACCCGTAAACGCCACAAACTCACCAGGTTTTATTGAAAAGTTGAGATCTTTAAAGATGAAAGGCGCTTTTTCATCGTATTTGAAACTAACCTTCTCAAACACAATATCCCCGGATATAATCCCGACATTTCGTTGGAGATTTCTTCTCTCAGGCTCTGACTCTAGAACGTATTTCGCTCTTCTCCACCTTGGAATGATATCTTTGAGAACACTTAGAGCCGAACCACCTACTCCAAACACAGCACCTGAGAACGCTCCAAAAGCGGCAGAGAATGATAGAAATTCACCTATATGAGTTATATGTGGAGCCGCCGCAGCACCTGCTACGCCTGCTTTTTCCACCTTTTGTAGAATCATGATGACAACAAGGTACATCAAAAGAACACCAAAGCTTGTAATCATTTCATGAGAAACTCGGAGCCAGTTATGAATCGCAGCAAGTTTTAGCTCAGTAGATTTCTTCTCAGCAAAAAGAGTAGCCCATCTTGCAAAGGCTCTATTTTCACTTCCTGTAATCCTAATTTTCTTAACAGCATCTAAAATCTGCACAAAAAATCCATAGATGACAGCTTGTACATTCAGTACTTTCAGCTCTCTTTTAATGGTCATAGCGATTGCTATGACGTAAACAGTCATGGTCAAAAACACTGGCAGAAGCATAATCAAAGCAAGCTTCCAGCTTCTGTAGAGCATTACACCGAAATATAGAATAGAGAAAAAAGAAGCTATGATAGAGGAGAGTGTATTAGAGCCAAGCAACCTTCTTATTTCATCAACAGCATTTACCCTTTGAAAAAGATCTCCGATACTATACTTCCTAAAGAAAGGGAGCTTCAAAGTAAGAAGTCTTTTCCAAAGCGCACCTTGAAGCTTATTAGAAGTTTTGCCTTCAAGCCTTAAGAAGGTGTAAGTCCTACAAAGGGAGAACAGCTGAGAGCCGATACTCACCATAACAAGACCTAGGACGATCTCAATAAGAAACCTAAAGTCGTGATCTGGAACAGCCTTATCAAATATCCAACCAACAGCCATTGGCGAGTACAAAGAAATGATAGCTGAAAGACCGCTCACAGCAAGGATCGTAAAGATATCCTTGCCTCTTCCTTCTATAACGAATTTAGCAAGCCTCATGCCTTTTGGATTTTCTGGAAGAGACTTATAAAAAACATAAGCTTCCTCTAGAAATTCTTCGGCAAAATCTTTTGTAACAACCCTCTCCTCTGCGGTTCTTGGGTCGATTAATTTGTATTTTCTAGCTTTAACTTTTAGGATGATAACTGGGGTTTTAGTATCTTTGTAGTACCCAAGAAAGCTACTAGCATCCTTTTCGATAAAATCAGAAGTCAGTTTTACTTTCCTAAAACCCATATCAGCCTGAGCACATATAGACTGTATTTTTTCAAAGTCAGACAGATCTTCAGCATTCTCAAGGTGAACATGGATTGCTTTTACTTTTATTTTGGCTCCAATCATCTGCACTGCTTTTAGTATAAGGTCAGATTCAGAAGAAAGTATCTCAGGATCAGAGTCTGAGAGCACAGAAACGAGTGTGTGCTCAGCCTCCATTAGAGTTGTTTTTTCAAGAGCAATATTACTAAGGATTTGCATACGCTCAAGCTTCGAGAGCCGCTTTACTTCATGATGCATCATCGAAAGTGCAAGATGATGAAAAGTAGATAGCGAAGAGTAGAAACTCGGCTCATAAAAGGCTTCTTCAGTCCCTTTGAAAGTTAAGTCCGTTTCTTCTTTTGCAGTTACTATAAAGCTAGATGGAACAGGAAATGACAAATCTCCTGGTTTAATGCAGGAGCCATCCACTTCATTAATTGTGATGCGTCCATTTGTAACACACGTCCAAACAGTTCTAGAATGCTTTCTACACTCAAGGTTGAACCCAAGAGCTATTGTAAGATCTTTACTAAGATGAAAACTCTCTTTCCTTGAAACTGGAGTGTTCGGCAACTTCTCTAAGTGTTTTGAAGCAATAAAGGCAATTTTATCAATCCAAGAATCAATACGTTCACAAAAGGCAAGTTTTATTCCTTCGTCCAAACTTTTTAGATCAAAATCTTGGATCGAAACCTTTCTAAGAACAACACTCGTATGCATCTTAGCATACACAGAGCGAACAGAAGGTGTGGCACCCTCTTCAAAGCCAAATAAAATCTCACCCTTTTCAAAAGAGTTTAAGTAAAGGCTACGATCTATCCCTTCTTTTTCATTCACTTCATTTGCAAAGAGATCCACGACCCCCTCTTCAATGAAGTAGAACACGTTAGGTTCATAAAGTGAATAGGTGCTGTCTATTGGGCATTCGATTTTCTCATTATTTTGAAAAAGAGGAAAAAGGTCTGCAAGTTTCATTTTCATTGGAATTTGCCTCCTTCTACAATCACTTCTTTGTAGAAGCCATCTTCCTTCACTAAAGAATCATGACTGCCTCTTTGCACAATCTCACCCCGATCTATCACAAGGATTTCATCACACTTTCTAATGGTGCTTAGTCTATTAGAAATAACCAGACAACTACAGCCGCGTCCTCTTAATCTATGAAAGACTTCCATTTCTGTTTCAGCATCTAGAGCACTTAAAGCTTCATCTAAAATAATAAGAGATGGGTTGGTAGCAAGAGCTCTTGCTATTTCAAGCCTTTGACGCTCTCCACCGCTAAAGTCTGTTCCTTGTTCTTTCATCGTATATTCATAAGACTCTTGCCGCTCAATAATACTATCGTGGATCATAGCATCCTTTGCCGCATCCAAAAGAGTCACCGTTCTAACAGAAGTGTTCCACATGGTAATGTTATCTCGAACCGTACCCATAAAAAGGTTCACGGTTTGATCTGCAAGTGAAATCGAATTTTGGAATACAGAGATGGGAATGTCTTTTTTCTCTTTTCCATCATAGAGAATCGTTCCGCTATTTGGGCTATACAAGCCCACTAAGAGCTGAGCGAGAGTCGTCTTACCTGCATCTGTTGGACCAACAACACCGAGTGTGCCACCAGGCTTGAGCTCAAAAGATAGATCTTTCAAGCACTCTCCTGTTACCGTGCTATATCCAAAGGATAAGTTTTCTACTTTAAGAGACCCGTCAAGCTTACCAGAATGATCTTCGTCTATGGTATCGCAATCCACCCGCTCGGTATAATGCGGATCTTGAGGGTTATTTAACGTATCATCGAGTCTCAAAAGGTCTATTTTTGTTTTTTGCAAACTTTGTCCCAAAGAGACAAACTCTAAAAGAGGCCCTACAAAATGCGCTGTAATAATCTTAAGAGCCATAAGCATCCCTATGGAAAGGTTCCCCTTAATGACAAGGTATGCGCCAACACCAAGTGTTGCAGCACTTGTAAGACTTTTAAAAAATGGTGTTAGGGTACCAAGAAAAACATTAACTCTCCCAAACTCTTGAGTAGAAACAAGCCAATCTGTGTTTGCATTTGCCCATTTAGAGAAAAAGTCTTGCTCCATACCAAGAGACTTAATTGTTTCTATATTCTGCAATCCCCCAACAGAATAGCCCATCATCTTTAGCTGGCTTTGCATATACTTTCCCATCTTATCAACACGAGAGCGGTTGATAAATAATAGTAGCGCAACATTCACACCCGCCTCAATTACAGCGATAAGACCGATCCAAAAACTAAAGTAGAACATGATCACGCCATAAACAATAATAAGAACAGAGTTCAAGCATGCTCTAGAGAGCTGTCCTGTGATAATGTTGATCACAGTATCATTTAATTGCAGCCTGTATGATAAATCTCCACTGGACCTTTGCTGGTAGAAATTGAGCGGCAATTTTAAAAGATGGTAGAAAAACTGAGATGATAGCTTGATTGCAATCTTTGCATTCGTGCGGTAGAGGCACTTCCCCCGCATCCAAATAAGAAACGCATGCAAGAGTAGCGCTATCGCCATAGATATGATCAAGTACCACTTCCAATCAAGGTACTTATTCATAAACACATCATCTATAAAAATCTGAGTGAAGGCTACAACAGCAAGAGTTGGTATCAGCATACAAGCTTGAGTGATCCCAAGAAATAAGAAGACACTTTTTAACCCTTTTATCCTTTTAAAAAGTGCTCCAAAGACACTTGGCTCTTTCCCGCCAGGTTTAAAATCTTCACCTTTTTTAAAAGTAAGAGCTATGCCTGTGTAGCTACCACAAAATTCTTTAAACGTTACAAGCCTTGGCCCATTCGCAGGGTCATTGAGATGAACGCCTTTTTTACAAAACCCTTCCACCACTAAGAAGTGGTTAAAATTCCAAAACACAATAAATGGGGGTTTTAAATTTACAAGGTTTGGAATGCTCTTTTTGAAAGCTTTGGCAATCAGTCCATAGTCTCTTGCAGCAACTAAAATATTGTTTGCTTTTACTCCATCACTTGACACTCCTGTAGCAACTCTGAGCTCTTCTAAAGTACAAAATCTTTTATAATAGGACAAAACCATGCTAAGAGAAGCGGCACCACACTCAACAAATTCCATCTGCATCACAGTAGGGACTTTCTCTCTTTTATAGGGAAAAGTAGCAGTCTTTAAAAAATCTAGATCTTCCATCAGTCTGCAGCGTCCATGTTGATTTTTCTATTTTCTATTCTCGTTAAGTTGAGAGAGTCTCGGATCGTGCGGAAAATGGGGAATACAAATTCTATAGGCCGTTTCGCTTCAACAACCACCTTAATCGTCCCAAAGGATCCAGGTATGATCTTGCTTGGTGGACCATTATCAGACGTCCAGCTATATCCAGATGGGTTATTTTTGTTGATTATTGGCCTGAAGACCACTTGCACAGGAGCGTCTGCGCCGCTTTTATTTAAGTAGTTTACAATCTGTTTATTTCCAATAACTTTATTCAGCTCCTCGGAAGACATGGGAAACTCCCAGACTTTGTCTACTTTGGCAAGTAGTGAGCCATATTTCTTGTAATCCACACTATTAAGCTTTATTTGCGCAATCATCCCTTTTTTGATTCTTTGGTCTTTTTTAGAATCAAAATATCCGAACACAACAAACTCTGGTACAAGCCCAAGATCTTTTTCTCCCCAAATAAGGACTTGCCCTTTTGTAATCATTGCGTTCTCTTGAACAGGTACATTGATCACTCTTCCATTGAAAGGAGAATAAGTTTTTAATTGCTCTTTGTGAAGCTTTGCTTCCTTTAGCTTGATTTCAGCATTATTTTGTCTTGTTTGGAACTCCTGCATTTGCAGCACGTCATCTAAACTTTTTAACTTGGCATTGCTACTCAAGATCTTTGATTTTAGAACGTCATTTTGATTCTTCTTATTGTTTAACCTTTCCTGAGTGTTATTTAACTGAGGCAAAGCTATCAGGCCTTTTTCATGAAGTTCTACTTTCCAGCAAAGCTCTTGTGTTAAGAATTTAATCTCCGTTTTGACTCTATCAATTTCAAGTTCATCAGCCCTGATAGAAGAGAGAATCGCTTCTCTTTCAGTTACAATTTCCCTATAGTGATGAATTTTAAAATCAATCGTTTGTGAAAGAATCATCTCGAGACTTTTTTCACTTTCAACAATATTTAAATCTATATCAGAATTTCTAAGAGAAAGTAGGAATTCTCCCTTATCGATATGCTCTCCTGCTCGGACGTGAATACTTTCTACAAAGCCATCTTCTTTAGCTTGCACAACAAAGTTTGCACCCTGTGTCAAAACAATCCCCTGTCCAGAAACGTCTGATGGTATCACTCCCATTACCGACCAAACAAAAACAATCACAGCAATCACAACAATGGTCCATACTCCTACCCATCCCTTAGGATTAACAACAACCATCATGGGCCCAAGATCTAGACTATCTGTGTGGGTAGCTACGGCTTCCTTTCGGAAAATTCCATCTTTTTTCTCTTCCTTCGGAGGAGAGTCTTCTGTTTTGCTTTCTTGATCAGAAGTATCTTTGCTTTCTTGCTTGGTTCCATCTGATCCATTTTCTGATGAATCTTGCAAAGGAGTAGTTTCTTGTGAGGATTCAGATTGATTTTCTGAAGGATTTTGTGGAGAGGAATTTTCTCCCTCTGAGGGATTCTCAGAAGGCTTATTCTCCTCATGATTCTCACCATCTTCAGGTCTTTCTTTGTCATCTAAACTCATTCGTTGTCAACTCCTACGATCTTCATCCAAATCTCTTCAGGAAGAGTAACCACATCTTGAACCTCAAACTGCTTTCCATCTTTTCCCGTTGTAACAAGAAGGCCTAATAAATAGTGAATTTTTGCAATATTTTGAAAATAGGCAGCTTCTACCTCTATCTTTCTTACTTTTTGAAAAACCGTTTTGTTCACACTATCAAGAAGTTCAAACAGATCTGTGAATCCTGCTTTAAAGAGAACCTTCTGTTGTTCTAGATAGACTTCTGCTTCGCAAAGAGAGTTCGAGGTATCAAGAAGTTGCTTAATCAATGAGTTATGGTTGTTAATACCATCAATTACGTTTGATACAATTTTTGATCTGAGCCTTTCGTATCTTAGATCCATTTGCCGCTTCACAGCTTTTGCAGACTTATATTGACCTCTTCCATAGTCTCTAAAAATTGGGAAAACCAATGAAAGACCCACAGAGAGCTCTCTTTCAGGAGCTGGCATACTAAATGCTTCGAAAACAGACTTTGCATCCTTGCCATAAGCAACATTCGTTTTTCTTCCTCCAAGCTCCAAGTTAAGTGTCGGAAGTGTTTCATTAAACGTACCTTTTACCTGAACAGCTGCGGCTTTTTTCTGATACTCAAGTGAAACGAGATCTGCTCTATGAGCTACTGCAAACTGTGTTGCAGGCTTCACCGTTTTGTTACATGAGAGCATCTCATGAATATCTCTAATTGGAAAATCATCAAGCTTGATGTTCATCCTGCAGTACCTCATGTATTCCTCTGGGGCACCCATCGAATAAGAGAGCCTTTGAGCCGACTCAACCACTTGCTGCTTAGATTTTTCAACGTTACTTTTTGCATTAAGAAGATCTCGAGATGCCTGAGAAATCTGAGTTTTAGCAACCTGGTTTTTATCGATGAGTTCCTTTACGTCATCCACAATTTTCTGATGCTCATTCATTGCTACTGTATTCGCTTTAACGAGCTTATGAGCTTTTACAAGATCCCAATATGCATCAACAGTTTCCAAAACCTGTTCTGCCATTTCATTTACAAGAGAGTATCTTGCTGACTCAAGTTGGTACTGCTTAGCTCTTTCTGTTGTTGTATCAATTGAGTTTAAAAAACCCTTAAGAAGAGGTTGGTTGATCCTAACTACCACATTTGCAGTAGCCTTTCTTATGTAGTTGAATTGATCTATGGAATAGATGTCATTCAAAAGAAAGAAAGGGTTTTTTACTCTGTCAACTGACGCCTCAACAGACAGCGCTGTACCGAACCTTGTACGCTTCACAAGTGATCCAGAAACATTTGTATCTAGAATATTTACCTGTAACCCACCAGGAGATCTTGACTTAATCGTACCAACACCTGGAACGCCCTCAAAAATATCATCATCTCCAAGCTCTATTCCAAGCTGCCTTGACCAAGTATCTCCCCAACCCTGCTTCGCTTTAACCTGGAACTTAGGATCGAAAGGAGCTTTTGAACTTTGATAAATACCCGCTCTATTTTGGATTTGCATTTCAGAGATAAAGATATTCCACTGATAGCCAAGTGTTTCTGTAATAGCTTCGTGAAGAGACAGCTTATGGTGGCAGACCGATTCTGCTCGATGACAAAAGATAAATAAAAGAAAGTAAGTTACATATCGTAATTTCATCAGTAGTTGTTGCCTGGCATTATTTTGAAAAAGAGAAATGAGTACGTCTACCCCCTATATCCCCTTTGTTTTTCTTATAAGTAATCAGCTACTTAAAATTAAATAAAAAACATGCCACTTTATTTCATTTATTTACGATTTTAACCATCTAATTTAACTATAATTTTATTGTAATTTGAATGTAGAAACTATAAGTTTATAGTAGAAGATGAAGCGTACCATGGGAAAGTTGTGAATCCGAAAGATTTGCCAATTCTGAAAGAGATTTTTCAGAAACTTCATGAGGATGAGAAGTTTAAGGTTAAATTCTTAAATAATCCAAAGGAAGTTATGGAACAAATGGGCATGCTAAGTACTGAAGGAAAAGAGGTTATCGCAAAAGAGAACTCAAAAACCGTGTTAAACTTTGTCATTCCTGAAAAACTCCCCAAGAATTTTAAGAGAATCGAGCGGCTCCCAACAAACCCAAAGCTTGAGCAGGTGACAAAATGGATCACTCAGCAAATTCTCGAAAATGGAACATACAAAGAAGCACTACTTGCAGACACCATGGGAGTTCTGAAAAAAGAAGGGATCAAAGTCCCTGAAGATATACGTCTTAATATTTTGCTGAACACAGATAAGACGATGTATATCGTAATCCCAAGAAAGCTTGGGAACAATGAAGAGTTAAACAATATTGAACTGCAAGCTGTATCCGGTGGAAAAGGTGAAGTACGAGAAATGGGAAATTCCAACAAATTTGGGTTTACGCAGATCAATTTTAATGTCTCTCATAGTCTGTTTTTACTCGGAAACAACTATGGAGACCTTACAGAAGACAATAGTAACTATTAAAAAAGGGCATGTCACATGAAAGCAGAAGATTTAAACAAGCTTCATCAAGTAATGAGAAGAGCTCATTCTGATGATTCATTTAAGGCAAGATTACTTAAAAATCCAAGAGAGGTTTTTGAGAAAGAAGGAGTGGAACTATCAAAAGATAAACAGATAAGAGTAATGGAAAACACCAAAGATACTTTTTATCTATCCATTCCTAAAAGAAGAATTCCTAAAGAGGCAATGTTAAGAGAGCTTCCAAAAAATTCAACTCTTGGTCACGTCACAGCGTGGATTACAACACAAATCCAAGAGGGCACTCCGCTTAAAGAAAAGCTCCTTAAAAACCCTACTGAAGAGCTAGCAAAGCTCGGGGTAAATATGCCTAAAGGTCTTAGAGTAAAACTTCTTCTAAATACCGACTCTGAGATGTATTTTGTGATTCCTCGAAAAATCTCAGAAGGAGAAGAGCTTCACGACATGGAACTGCAAGCAGTTTCAGGTGGTAAAGGAGATAGTACTGCTGTTGATAAACCTACAGAAAACATGGACACAAGCATTGCAGCATCTATTTCACACTCTTTTGACTCTACAACACAAAACACAGATTCCGGGAACACCACAATGGGTGGCCACAACAGCTTGTTTTTAATGGGCTCTAATTTCGGAACAATTGACCAAGGATAAGTATGAAAGGAGCTGATTTAAACAGGTTACATCAAGTCCTGAAAAAAGTTCATGGGGATGAATCTTTTAAGACAAAACTTCTCAAAAATCCAAGAGAGGTTTTTGAGAGTGAAGGGATTCTGCTACCAAAGGAAAGAGAGGTTAAAGTAGTCGAAAACACTAAGGAAGTTTTCTACATAGTAATCCCTAAGAAAACAGTTCCTAAGGAGGCTATGCTTAAAAACCTTCCTAAAAACCCCAACCTCAGCCATATCACAGCTTTTGTGACAACGCAAATACAGCAAAACGCTCCTCTTAAGGAAAAGCTCCTTAAAAGCCCAACAGAAGAGCTTGCTAAGCTCGGGATTGATATACCAAAAGGTCTCAAGATCAAGTTACTTTTAAACACTGATAAAGAACTGTATTTTGTGATCCCAAGGAAGATATCAGAGGGAGAAGAACTCCACGATTTAGAGCTGCAGGCTGTTTCAGGTGGAAATGCGAAATCATTTTCTAACTACGGAAATAGTAGCGTAACAACCGATGGAAGCCATACTAGTGAAAGTGCAAGTGCTGGGGATTCTTCAGCAACACTTTCTGGAAACACTGTTATGGGAGGAGGAAACACTGTTTCTTCTACAATAGCTAATTTTTCACCTTTTGATTTCTAAGTGAAAAGAATGCTTAATTTTTACTAAAAAATAATAAGAGGAAAAATGGATAAAAAAGATTTTGCAAAGCTTGTAAAGCACATCAAGGACACTTGCAAAACAGCAGAAGGTAAAAAAAGAATTCTTTCTGATCCTAAAGCTGTTTTCAAAGAGTCTGGAGTACCATTCCCTGAAGATGTAAAAGTGAAATTTGTTGAAAATACTAAAGAGCTTTTAAATCTAGTTGTTCCAAATGAACCGCTACCAAAATCTCTCCAGGTGAAAAAAATCTCTAGACAACCAACCTATTACGAAATAGGCCTTTGGTTTATGACAGAAATTCAATCAAACTCTTCATTAAAAGAGCGTATTCTGAAAGAACCCGAAACCGTCTTAAGGGAAAACAAACTTCCTGTCCCAGAGCACATAAAAATCAAAGTCTATCAGAACACAGACAAAATGATGTACTTCGTTGTACCAAGAGTCATGAAAGAAGGTGAAGAACTCTCTGATGTTGACCTGCAAAGTGTAACAGGTGGAGCAGGTAAACAAAGTATTGGGGGCTCTATATTTGGACAAACCTCTACTTCATCTCCAACAACAAACGCAAGCGCATCTAATGGTGGTGCTGGTGGTGGAGAGTCCGGCGGAGAATCAGGTGGAGAGTCAGGTGGAGATGACTCTGGCGAAGGTGGTATTATGGGAACATTAAAAGGGCTACTCCCCTTTAACTTCTAAACGACAAAAAAGGTGAAAATTATGAATAAAGAAGATGTCATCAAGCTAGCAAAACATATAAAGAGAGTTAGCTGTTCTTCTGAAGATGGAAAAAAAAGGCTCCTTACGAATCCTAAAGAAGTATTTAAGGAAGCAGGAGTTCCATTTCCAGAACACAAAAAGGTAAAGTTTATAGAGAATAAAAAGGACCTCTATAACTTAGTAGTTCCTTGTAAAAGACTCCCTCGCGCAGTACGTGTAGAAAGGCTTTCAACAACGCCTTCCTATCGTGAAATCATGTTTTGGATGATCACACAAATCCAAGACAACACTCCTCTTAAAAATCGACTTCTAAAAGAACCACTAAAAGTACTACAAGAAAACAAGGTTAAGGTAGCAGATCATGTTAAAATCAACGTATATGAGAACTCAGACACAATGATGTATCTTGTTGTACCAAGATCACAAAAAGAAGGTGAAGAGCTTTCTGATTTGGAGCTGCAAAGTGTAACGGGTGGTTCAGCAAAGCAAAGTATTGGAGGTTCTGACTTCCATCAAACCTCAACAGCAGATCCAAGCACTAATGCAAGCTTAGGACTTGGAGATATGTTTGGTGGAGGAGAAGGTGGTGAAGGTGGTGAAGGCCGAGAAGCTGGAGAGCTCGGCGGACTTGAAGATCTCCTTCCACTTGCTATGTAAGCTATAACTCCTTTTCGTAGTGATTGCGTATTGAGTCGTATTTAATAATTTGCTCTTTAAGGTGCATACCCGCACCTTGAAGCATTCTGTTTGAGGCAACGTTATCAACTTTTGCTGTTGCCTCTACACCTACAAAAGAAGAGTCCTGTATTTTGTATCCCCTCATCTTTATAGAAGGAGCTAGAGTGCTTATAAATAGGTTTGTAATCTTAGAACCAAGCCCTTGTCCCCAAAACTCCTTTTTAAGCGCTATAGCATACTCTGAATAGCCTTCGACAACGCTTTTTCCAAGTACCGCATAACCCGCATAACTTCTTTTACCTAAATCATCTTTAGAAAAGACAGAGAAGCCTGAAAAAGGGTTACTAGCTCGGAATTTATTCACCCATCTATTGATGCGAGCAGCGCAATAGTCTCGATCTTTTGTACAACCGGTTGCAAACTTTCCCATTACGATAGGGTCACTAAACAAAGAATAAAAGTTATCAAGATCATCTTGTTCAATGGAGCGTATGTAAAGGGTATTAGTCTCTACTTCAATAGATAGTTTTCCTAAGTAATCCGTCGTAAAAGAAAGATCATTCAGTTCTGTTTCAGCTAGTGCTAGTGTCGACATATATACTAAAAGCGGTAAATTTAAGTAGGTAATCAGGCTAAAAAAAAGACCGTATAGCTATATGCTATACGGTCTTGATCGAATATAAAAAAAACTTGGCGACGACCTACTCTTCCGCACTCTTGAGTGCAGTACCATCGGCGATGAAAAACTTAACTTCTGAGTTCGGGATGGGATCAGGTGTTTCCTTTTCTCTAAAATCACCAAGAAAAAATACTTTAGAATTTGACGTTACGTCTCAATTTCAGAAGGCGATGCTTAAAAACCTTCATGCAACTTGTTGGTCTTTTATTCACTAGCTCAATGATAAGATTCTTATCAGTGCGCTAGAGAAAAAAAAGTGACCAAGCCAATGGACTTATTAGTACTGGTTAGCTAAACGCATTGCTACGCTTACACACCCAGCCTATCAACCCTGTAGTCTTCAGGGGGTCTCATTGGGATACCTTATCTTGGAGGAGGCTTAGCGTTTAGATGCTTTCAACGCTTATCCTTTCCAAACATAGCTACCCGGCTATGCCCTTGGCAGAACAACCGGAACACCATTGGTTTGTCCACTTCGGTCCTCTCGTACTAGAAGCAGCTCTCCTCAAGTATCCTACGCCCACAGCAGATAGGAACCAAACTGTCTCACGACGTTCTGAACCCAACTCGCGTACCGCTTTAATAGGCGAACAGCCTAACCCTTGGGACCTTCTCCAGCCCCAGGATGCGATGAGTCGACATCGAGGTGCCAAACCGCCACGTCGATATGAACTCTTGGTGGCGATAAGCCTGTTATCCCCGGAGTACCTTTTATCCGTTAAGCGACGGCGATTCCACTTTCAACCGCCGGATCACTAAGCTCAGCTTTCACTCCTGCTCGACATGTACGTCTTGCAGTCAACTTGCCTTATACCTTTACGCTCTATTTGTGATTACCAACCACAATGAGGCAAGCTTTAGACTCCTCCGTTACTCTTTAGGAGGAAACCGCCCCAGTCAAACTGCCCGTCTAACAATGTCCGACTCCCAGATTCATGGGATATCGTTAGATTTTCAACCTGCCAAAACCGGTATTTCAAGGATGACTCCATAACTCCTGACGAAGCTACTTCAATGTCTTCCGGCTATCCTACATATGACAAGTCAAAAGCCAATATTAGAGTGCAGTAAAGGTTCACGGGGTCTTTCCGTCTTACTGCGGGTAAACGGCATCTTCACCGCTACTACAATTTCACCGAGTCTCTTGTTGAGACAGCGCCCAGATCGTTGAGCCATTCGTGCAGGTCGGAACTTACCCGACAAGGAATTTCGCTACCTTAGGACCGTTATAGTTACGGCCGCCATTCACCAGGGCTTAAGTTCAATGCTTCGCTCCGAAGAACTAACAAATCCCTTTGACCTTTTGGCATTGGGCAGGCATCACACCATATACTTCCACTTAACGTGTTTGCATAGTGCTGTGTTTTTGTTAAACAGTCGCCTGGGCCATTTCTCTGCGGCCACCAAATGCTCAAAACGCGAAGTCTATCACACCCAGTGGCTCCCCTTCTCCCGAAGTTACGGGGATAATTTGCCGAGTTCCTTAACAAGAGTTATCTCGCGCGCCTGAGAATATTCTTCACACCCACCTGTGTCGGTTTTGGTACGGTCACCATCAACAGCTAGAAGCTATTTCTAGGAAGCATAGCGCTACACCATCAGTTCACCCGAAAGCTCCCTTTGTCTGATACCTAAGATTATGCTGGCGGATTTGCCTACCAGCCTCTCTCATATCAAAACGGACATAACCAACAGTCCGCGTGCTTAACATACTTCGTCACTCCATCACTATAGTTTTAGGCGGCGCAGGAATATTTAACCTGCTTTCCATCGCTTACGCATTTCTGCCTCGGCTTAGGGACCGGCTAACCCAGGGAAGACGAGCTTTACCCTGGAAACCTTAGGTTTTCGGCGAGGAGGATTCTCACCTCCTTTATCGTTTACTCATGCCATGCATCTTCACTAGTTAGCGCTCCAGTGCTCCTTACGGTACACCTTCGGCGCCCTAACTACGCTCTCCTACCGCTTGTACAAAGTACAAACCCGCGATTTCGGCTCTATGCTTTAGTCCCGTAAATTATCGGCGCAAAGTCTCTCGATTGGTGAGCTGTTACGCACTCTTTAAATGATGGCTGCCTCTAAGCCAACATCCCAACTGTCTTTGAAACTTCACTTCCTTACACACTTAGCATAAAATTTGGGGCCTTAATCGGCGATCTGGGCTGTTCCCCTTTTGACTACGAAGCTTATCCCCCGCAGTCTATCTCCCAACCGGGTATGTAGTATTCGGAGTTTGATTCCCGTCGGTAGGTCGGTAGACCCCCTTGGGGATTCAGTGCTCTACCCCTACACACACTTATGTTGAGGCTAACCCTAAAGTTATTTCGGAGAGAACAAGATATTACCAAGTTTGATTGGCCTTTCACCCCTACCCACAACTCATCCAAACACTTTTCAACGTGTACTGGTTCGGTCCTCCACAAGGTGTTACCCTTGCTTCAACCTGGTCATAGGTAGATCACTTGGTTTCGTGTCTGCATCATACGACTATACGCGCTTTTCACACTCGCTTTCGCTTCGGCTCCGTAGAGACGTCTACTTAACCTTGCCGTATAACACAACTCGCTGGCTCATCATGCAAAAGGCACGCCATCAGCCATTGTCCTAAAAGGACCATAGGCCTCTGACAGCTTGTAAGCTGCTGGTTTCAGGTTCTATTTCACTCCCTTATCGAGGGTTCTTTTCACCTTTCCATCACTGTACTTGTTCACTATCGGTCATTAACGAGTATTTAGCCTTGGAGAGTGGTCTCCCCAGATTCAGACCGGGTTTCACGTGTCCGGCCCTACTCAGGAACTAGCCTGCTCACTCCATCTTTCACCTACAGGGCTATCACCTTGTGTTGCCCCACTTTCCAGAGGGTTCGGTTAGATTTCATGATACGTTGTGGCTAGCCCTACAACCCCGCACACAAAGTGTACGGTTTGGGCTTTACCCAGTTCGCTCGCCGCTACTTAGGGTATCTCTTTTGATTTCTTTTCCTCCGCTTACTGAGATGTCTCACTTCAGCGGGTCTCGCTCCGCTAACCTATGTATTCAGTTAACGGTACCAGGGCTTTCACCCTGGTGGGTTTCCCCATTCGGAAATTTCCGGATCATAGCTTCTTTCCAGCTCCCCGAAACTTATCGCAGGTAGGCGCGTCCTTCATCGCCTGTTAATGCCAAGGCATCCACCAGCAGCCCTTAATAGCTTGGACACAAAAAATTATGTTTTAACCATTAAGTCGCATTTTATATAAATAAACAAAAATATTTATTGAAGATTCTCAAGCATCGTCTTATGAAATTGAAGACGCGCTTGATGCCAAATTCTAAAGACTTTCAAATATCTGGTGCAATCTTGAAGACTTGCTGTTCAACTTAGTGATTTATTCGCTAAAGAAGAATCCAAGACCATACGTTAAAGCCTGATTTTAAGGCAATGGTTTTTGATTTTAATATTTCAGAAAGTCTTTACTGCGCCTATTTAGAAGCTATATGATCCCCTATTCTCAAAGCATTAGCTATGATAGTAAGACCTGGATTTACAGCTCCGCTAGAAGGGAAAAAGCTACCATCTACTACATATACATTCTCTAGATCATGTACTTTGCAGTTTGTATCAAGAACAGAAGTTTTTGGATCAGTTCCAAAGCGCATTGTACCCACTTGGTGAGCAACAGCAGCAACAGGAAGTCTATTTTTAAGATAAGCAGAGTTAGTTAAGTGAAACCTATGCCCTGTAAAATTAAGAATCTTTTTTAGCTTCTTGACTAGTCTTTTGTGAGCTTCGCTGTTGTTAACTGAGTAAAGAAGATTGATTCTATCATTTTCATCTACCACGACTCTGTTTTCAGGAAGTGGCAGATCTTCGGATGTAAGCCACCAACCAATTGAGTGAGAAGCTAAGTACTGCAGTACAAAGTTTGGAGTAAAGAATGGTGCGTCCCCTTTAAGCATATCAGCTTCTACCTTACCAAGCATTTGTATATGGCCAAGTGGGAGTTCTGAGTCATCTGCTTTGTGGTAAAAATCGTTAAGGCCTAAAGTTTTTTGAAACTTCATTTCGTTCTTATACTTATGGATACCAAGAACAACAGAGTTCTGGTGGCACATGTAATTACGACCAACCTGATCTGAACTATTAGCAAGACCATTTGGGTGTTTTTCAGATTTAGATCTTAAAAACAATGCCGCAGAGTTGATCGCACCACATGATACTATTACGGTCTTGCCGTGATAGGTTTCTTCTTTTCCATTTCGTTCTACCAATATGCTTGTTACTTTTGTTCCTGATTCGTCCGTAACAAGCTTGCTTACTCTAGCCTCAGTAATAAGCGTTACATTTTCGTTCTTAAGAACCTTATCAAGACAGATATGCTGAGCATCCGATTTTGCTTTTACAAGACAAGGGTATCCATCACAAGTTTCGCAACGAACACAAAGGCTATTAAGCATATCTTTTTCTTTTAAACGGATTCCAAGAGGAAGATGAAATGGCTTATGGTTTTGCTTGATTAGCTTATCATAAATTTCTTGCATCTGCGGCTCATGAGAAACCTCTGGGAACGCGTAGGGAGCGGTTTCAGGAGGTTCAGTTGGATCTTCACCTCGTTTACCATGTACCTCGTAAAGAGTTTCAGCTTCGTTGTAATATGGCTGGAAATCGTTATACTTAAGTGGCCAGGCAGGAGATAACCCTCCGTAGTGCTTTATTTCATTAAAATCCCCTTCTCTTAAACGGAGAAGAGCTGCGCCATAAAACTTTGTATTACCACCAACAAAATAGTGTGTACCAGGAACGAACTCCTTCTTATTTTTATCTAGCCATTTTTCAGGGGGTGCGTACTTCCCTTTATAGAAAACTTCTTTCGGCTGCCAGTTTTCGATCCCTCTTTGTAGGAAGGGCCCTCTTTCAACTATGAGTATACGCTTGTTTGTTTCAGCTAGTTTGGACGCGATAGTGCCACCACCCGCACCAGTACCAATAATGATATAGTCAAATCCATTCATTTCCTGCCTCCCTGGCCTAATATTCACGTTATATATGAAGGGAATATTCTTTCAAAAAAAAATTAACCGCCTCTATATAAGACATAAAAGCCTAAAAAACCCTGAAAATATCGCAAGTGTCTTATATTGTAAA
>JAJACS010000008.1 GCA_022601395.1 Chlamydiia bacterium
ATAATAAAAAATATTTTACCAAATGAATTAAAAGTGGATTGTTATACAATGTTAAATGTTTATAACAAGCAACTTTATGGTGTAATATGACTGAATTTATTTCTTCAGTAGAAAATGTTTCATTAGATGTTCAAAGTGAGCTGCAATCATTTTCTTCAGATCATCTTCTTAAAACTCTTCCCCCTTGGGCTCAGATGGAAAAAGAAGTCCAAAAAATCAAAGAAAATGAAGATGTACAGAATGCACTAGATGGAGATGAGATCCTTGAAATCACTAAGGATGATCATGATAGCATCTACTATATCAAAACAGAGAACGCAGTCATTAGAGCCTATATCAACTACCTTCCTCAAGATATGTGCGGTCCTGCTAAGTTCGAAGTAAACTTCCTAGATAAGCAAGAGATTAAGTCTTAAGAATCTTTTAGCTTAAGGACTTCTGGAGGTCTGCCCGTAATCTGCGGATCTCCAAAAAACTGAATCGGTCCTGGAAACTGGTAGTCATCAGCTATCATCCAACTTTTTCTATGCTTCTTAAAAGTTGCAAACGGTCCTTTATTAAGATCTACTAAAGCTTTTTGAATGACGGGCTTCTTTTTTCCCTTCCTCATCTCAAGATTCATAAGTGAAATAATAGGAATCCCCATTACTCTCCATTTCTTAGCATCTTCTAGCAAATGATTCACGCAAGCCATATATCCACTAAGACCCTCTTTGATTAAAGCTGCAGCTGTATACCCTAAGGCATAGCAATAGGTCGCATCAAAGTTACTTGGGAAACCTGCCCTTCCTTCATATCCAAAAAAGTGGGCCACTGGACTAAAGGATCCTTTAAAATCTCTTTGCTTAAGCTCTTTTGATACAGTTTCCATAAAAAGCTTTTCCGTGTTGATATGCGATACCTGTACATTACCATGAGGATCTCTATCTAAAAGAAGCTGCTTTTGTATCCCTTCGGGCAAAAACTCAAACGTACTTAAAAGGTCCCCTTTAAGAGTATTTCTCACCTTGTCTATTGATGCGCTAGGATCAAGAGATGTAAACTCACTTCCTGCTAGAAGAGTATTTAACTCCTCAATAAGAGATTTCATCTCTGGAATAAACTCAATAAGACCCTCTGGAATAAGAATCACCCCATAATTTTTCTTCATCTTAGATCTTTCTTCAACAAGATCTGCAAGCTCTTTTGTAATACATTTAATCGTGAGCTTTCTTTCTAAAACTTCTTCACTAATAAATGTATAATTAGGGTGTGTTTGCAATGCGCATTCAAGAGCAATATGAGAAGCAGACCTTCCCATAAGTTTTACAAAGTGTGTGTATTTTTTAGCAGAAATAGCATCTCTTTCTAGATTACCTATCATCTCAGAGTATGTCTTGCACGCTGTGTCAAAACCGAAGGACATTTCAACATATTTATTCCGTAAGTCCCCGTCAATTGTTTTAGGAACACCAATAACCTTTGTTGTACAACCATTCTTGACTAAGTATTCAGCAAGTACCACCGCATTTGTATTAGAGTCATCTCCTCCTATCACAACAAGACCATCTAACTTTAACTCTTGTATTGTTTGCAAAGAAGACTTTAGCTGCTCTTCTGTTTCAATTTTCGTTCTTCCAGAACCAATAAGGTCGAAGCCGCCTGTGTTTCTGTAGGAGGACACAAATTCCCTATCTAGCTCATGAATATTACCTTCAATGATTCCAGAAGGACCATTTAGAAAACCAACTAGGTGAGAATCTGGATTTAATGTTTTAAGGGCATCAAAAAGTCCAATGATCACATTATGACCCCCTGCAGCTTGACCACCTGATAAAACAACACCTACTCTAAAAGGAGGAAAATCTTTTTTATCTTTTGCTATGTTTGCGCTCAAAAGAGGTAAACCAAATAGATGCGGAAAAAGAGACTGAATCTCTTCAAGATCTGAAACAGATGAAGTATCTTTTTCTTTTTCAAAACAAACAGAAGCTAAGTTTTCAAAAATTTCAGGTAAATGTAGTTGATAGTTCTTTCTAGCACTTAAAAGAGGGCTTTCTGTCATGGGTGTCTCCTACTCAAAATTTCCCGGAGTATTACGAAATGATTAGAAATAATAAAGGAAAAATTGAAAGTCTTACCAAGTACAGAATACGTTAATAAACCCTCTTTTTATAAAAAAATCGCAAATTTAAAATTTTAATACGGATAACCTTGGATATTCTCTTTGCACAAAAGGTACTAAAAATCTTAAAATCATCCTTTGAAAATTTCGATATGGAATCTATGAGTAAGTATATATTTATGACAGGCGGAGTGGTCTCTTCTCTAGGAAAAGGACTAACCTCTGCGTCTATTGCTCTTCTTCTTGAAGCAAGAGGCTACAAAGTCGCTATGCTTAAGCTAGACCCCTATTTAAATGTTGATCCAGGAACAATGAGTCCCTATCAGCATGGGGAAGTTTATGTCACAGACGATGGCGCAGAAACTGACCTCGACCTTGGGCACTACCATAGGTTTACAAATGCTCACCTATCAAAATTTTCCAATGCGACTTCAGGACAAGTCTACGATACTGTTATCAAAAATGAGCGTCACGGTGATTATCTTGGAAAAACCGTGCAAGTGATCCCCCATGTGACTGATGAGATAAAAAGACGTATTCTTCTCTCTTCAAATCATAATCAAAATCCTGATGTCACTTTTGTCGAAATCGGAGGAACTGTAGGTGATATTGAGTCTCTTCCTTTCTTAGAAGCAATTAGACAGTTTAGGTTAAAGCACGCAAAAGACTGCTTAAACATACATCTCACTTATGTGCCTTATTTAAAGGCTGCAGGAGAGCTTAAAACAAAGCCAACGCAACACTCTGTACAAGTTCTTCGTGAAATTGGAATCATTCCTGATCTAATCTTATGCCGATGCGAAGACCCTCTTCCTCAAGAAATCAAAGAAAAGATCGCTCTTTTCTGTTCTGTTGATAAGGACGCTGTGATTGAAGAGCCTGATGTGAAGCATTCTATTTATGAAGTTCCCCTTTCCTTAAAACATTTTGGTTTGGATGCGACTGTTTGCAAGCTACTCGATCTTAAGCTTAATAAGTGTAATGTCAAAGAGTGGGAAGAAATTGTTAGAAAGGTAAAGAACCCAAAGAAAACAGTTTCTATTGGTATTGTCGGAAAGTATCTCCAGCATCAAGATGCCTACAAATCTGTTTTTGAGGCATTAACACATGCTGCTGTCCAGCAAGAAGCAAAGCTTAAAATTGTCTCTATTGACTCAGAAAAATTCTCAAATGATCAAGACATCGAAGAAAAGATTAAAGAGTGCGATGGAATCCTAATTCCTGGCGGTTTCGGTGAAAGAGGTTTTGAGGGGAAAATTCGAGTTGCAAAGTATGCAAGAGAAAACAACATCCCTTACTTTGGAATCTGCCTTGGCATGCAGGTTCTTGCTGTAGAGTTTGTAAGGAATGTTCTCGGACATAGCGACGCAAACTCAACAGAAATGGAACCAGAAACCAACACACCTATTATTTCACTACTTAGCGAGCAAAGTAGAGTGACAGATTTAGGCGGAACGATGAGGCTTGGTGCTTATACGACTCATCTTACAAAAGGAACGAAAGCACACAAAGCTTATAAAGAAAATACAGTTTCAGAAAGACATAGGCATAGATACGAGTTTAATAATGCATATATCGATGAGTGCAAAGAAAAGGGTCTTGTTATCTCTGGACAATATAAAGAAAAATCTCTTTGTGAAATTTTGGAAATCAAAGATCATCCTTGGATGCTTGGTTCTCAGTTTCATCCTGAATTTAAATCAAAACCAACAAAGCCGCACCCACTTTTTGCAGACTTTGTTAAAGCATCAATAAACAACAGTAAAGGAAATCATGGGTAAAGTGATTGGTATTGACTATGGAATGGCTAGAGTAGGCCTCGCTGTCTCTGACGACAGCAGCATTATGGCTTTTCCACTAAAGTGTATTGGCGCGCTTAAAGATCATAAAAAAACAGCAGAAGCTATTATAAAAGAAACAGAAGCTAGTAACGTTGACTCTTTTGTGATAGGACTTCCTCTTCTAATGAGCGGCAAAGATAGCGATATGACAAGAGAAGTACGTACTTTTACAAAGACACTCGAAGAAGTATCTGGTAAAAAAGTAGCTCTTTGGGATGAGAGGCTCACAAGTAAAGAGATTGAAAAGCTCCTAATAGAAGGAGATATGAAAAGAAAGAAAAGGTCGAAATTCATCGATACTCTTTCTGCAACTCTCATTTTGCAAAGCTACCTAGACTCGCAAAAACAACTTCAGATTTAACAAAAAAACTTGATTTTTTACCCCTCGCTCGTTAGAAACAAGGGAAGATTTAAAACATTTTCTCACAGGAATACCTATGACTCAAAATGACCAGCATCCCTTAGAAGAACTAGGTCATCAACAAAGAACTTTAGATCCTTGTCTCCTTGTTATTTTTGGCGCTACAGGAGACCTAACATCAAGAAAACTTTTTCCCGCGATCTACAATTTAAAAAGAGAAGGGCAACTACCTGCCTCTTTTGCTTGTACAGGTTTTGCAAGAAGAAAAAAATCGCATGAAGAGTTTCGAGATGAAATGAAAGAGGCTATCAATAAGCACTCTAGAGTAAAGCCTATCGACGAGTCTATCTGGGGTAGTTTTCAAGATAAAATCTTTTATCATGAGTCAAGCTTTGATGAGCCTGAAGGCTATAAGAAACTAAAAACGTTTTTAGAAGAGCTTGATACCAAGTTCGGAACAAAAGGTAACAGGGTCTTTTACCTTTCAACACAGCCAAGTTACTTTCCAATCATCATTGAGCAGCTCGAGCAAAATGGCTTGATGTATAACTACGAAACAGTAAAAGACAAATGGTCACGCGTTATTATCGAAAAGCCTTTTGGTCACGATCTCGACTCCGCACATGCCCTTCAAGCTGACCTTCTAAAACATATTGCAGAGCCGCAGTTATTCAGAATTGACCACTACCTTGGTAAAGAAACGGTACAAAATCTTCTTGCCTTTAGATTCTCAAACTCAATCTTCGAATCTCTTTGGAATGGCCGATATATCGATCATGTTCAAATTACAGCCGCAGAAGAGCTCGGCATTGGCACAAGAGGAAAGTTCTATGAAGAGCAAGGACTCTCAAGAGACTTCATCCAAAACCACCTTATGCAACTTCTATCCCTTGTTGCGATGGAACCTCCTCATAACTTAAGCGCCGATGCTGTAAGAGATGAAAAGGTAAAAGTCTTGGAATGTATTAGCCCGTTCAACGAAGAAACCTTCGAAACAAATGCATGCCGCGGGCAATACGAAAAAGGCTTTATCTCCGGAGAGGCTGTTAAAGGATACAGAGAAGAAGATAATGTAGATCCAAAATCCTCTGTCGAAACCTATGCAGCTTTGAAGCTTTATATCGACAATTGGAGATGGGATGGCGTTCCCTTCTATATAAGGGGAGGAAAAAGACTTCCTAAAAGAGCTACAGAGATCGCAGTGACCTTCAAACTTCCTCCTGGAAAGCTATTTTGCAAAACGGGGCAGAAAATTGAGCCCGACACTCTCGCTATTCGCATACAGCCCAATGAAGGGATCTCTCTTAAGATGAACTGCAAGGTTCCAGGGCCATCTAGCCCTATTCAACCTGTGAAAATGGACTTTAGGTATGGAGCATTTTTCGGCCTAGCACCTCCTGAAGCTTATGAAAGGCTTATTTGTGACTGCATTGTAGGAGACAGCACACTCTTTGCAAGGCAAGATGAAGTATTTAACTCTTGGCGCATACTCACTCCTTTATTAGAATATTGGGGATCGAAAAAACCAGAAAACTTCCCGAACTACCAAGCAGGCAGCTGGGGTCCAAAAGTATCTGACGATATGATGGAGCGTGATGGAAGAAAATGGAGATTAATTTAAGCATATGTCATCGGAAAACATCGTACATCCATCAGAAATAGAGAGCCAACTAACAACGATTTGGGATTCTCTTCAAGGTAAAGGAAAGACAAGAGCTAGTCTTTTCAACCTGATTATTTACTCCAATCTGAACACAAGAACAGACTATCTCTATGAAATTTCTCAGAAGCTTATTGAAAAATTTCCATCTAGGATTATTTTCATTACTGTTGATGATAAAGCTCCAAGTGAAACGCTTAAAACATCCGTTTCAGTTATATCCTCTGAATCAGAAAACAGTGAAACCGCTTGTGACTTCATCAATATCTTGCTGAGTAAGGACTCTGAAGAAAGGGCTCCCTTTTTAATTTTGCCACACCTTCTTACAGATCTTCCAATCTACTTGCTTTGGGCTGACGACCCGTCTAAAAATGATCCCACAGGTCAAAAGCTTGAAAAACTCGCCACAAGAGTGATTTTTGATTCTGAATCTACGGATCATCTTGGAGATTTCGCATCAGCACTCCTGAAGCATAAAGACAACTCTGGATCAGATATAGCTGATTTAAATTGGGCCCGTATAGAAGGGTGGAGAACACTTCTTGCAGAAACATTTAATTCAAAAGAAAAACTCTCTGATCTTAGCACTCTTTCTCAGATGAAAATCTTTTACAACTGCACTGAAAATAACTTTTTCTGCCATACCAAAATACAAGCTCTGTACCTGCAAACATGGATTGCAACGCAAATGAATTGGGAGTTTACAAAGTCCAAAAAACATGAAGAAAACACTCACTTCTATTACAAAAATGCAGGGAAAGAAGTAGAACTTATCCTAGTGCCAACAAACAAGAAAAACGTTGCTCCAGGAAGGTTGATTAGTATTGAAATCACAACAGAGAAAAAAGACACTTTTCAGATTAAAAGAAAAGAAGATCAGCCACACGTAATCGATGTAGAGTATTCTACACCAAATTTCTGCCAACTCCCCTTTCAGTTTATTTTTGATCGTTACGAATCTGGACAAACTCTTGTGAAAGAGATTTTCCACAAAGGCACAAGCAATCACTACCTAAAAATGTTAAACACTCTATCAAAGTTCGAAGACCGGGATCTACTATAATGAAAACGAAAAATTGGGATGAAAGACGTAAAATCATTGTTCCTGGAAACAAAGAAGAAACCATCACATTTTGCGTTGAGCATTTTATCAGTTGTGCAAATGATGCCATAAAAGATCATGGAAGCTTCTTTGTAGCTCTTTCTGGCGGATCTACTCCAAAAGCCATGTTTGAGCTTCTAGCTGAAAAATATGCAGACAAAGTTGACTGGTCTAAAGTACATCTCTTTTGGAGTGATGAAAGGTCTGTTAAGCCTGAAAACCCTGATAGCAACTACAACATGGCCATGAGCTCAGGTTTTGCAAAACTTCCCCTTATAGGCGATCATATCCACCGTATGGTCGCAGAAGACAACATCGAGGTGAATGCAAAAGCTTATGAGGAAACGATCCATAACACACTCGAAGATCAACCCTTTGACCTTATCATGCTTGGTATGGGTGAAGATGGCCATACAGCGTCTCTCTTTCCAGGTACAGAAGGCCTGAAAGAGAGCACAAGAAAAGTCATCCCCAATTTCATCCCAGAAAAAGACACCTGGCGCATGACCATGACCTTCCCCCTTATTAATCAAGCTCACAATATCGCGATTTATGTCCTCGGTGAGGGCAAAAAAGAGCGTATCCTCTCTGTCCTATCTGAGAAGGACGAATCCCACCTGTTACCATCCGCAAAGGTAGGAACGAGTAAAAATCCAGCAGTTTGGATCGCAGACTCTGGAGCTAGCTCATTGATATTCAACAACTTATAAAAAATCGTAAGTCACTGCTTACCAACCACTTACGGGTGAATACTTTTTCTTTAAGTCTTTAAAATCTAATTGTTTACATATCCATTTTATTCGTTTTTAAATATTCTTTATATAGTTTCAAATATTTGCTATAATAGTATACGAAAGTGAATAGCTTAATAATAAATAATAAAAAACCCAAATGGAGTAAATAATGGCTACAAGTAACGGAATAGATGCCTCAGTCGGCCCCGTGGACGATGGATTCAATCCAAGTCCTGTAACAGACACCCCAAAACTTACACATACAGAAGAAAAAACAGTGACAGCAGCAGCAAGAGCTACACCTGACTCTCCTCTCTCTGATGCCGATTCAGCTATCGGTAGTAGTATTACTGGCGGATCACCTGTTAGTGCTTTGACTGCCAAATCCTTTGAAAAAAGAGTATCTGTTATTAAAGAACATGCAGATATTGAAGGCTGGGAAAGCTTTAAAGAATTATTAGTGGAACTAGAGGTTCCAATCAAAGAAGAAGAAGCAAAATTAAAAGAATTAGAAAAAGAAATTAAGTCTTTAAAAGAATCTGGCGCAGAAGCTGGATTAATAGCAGCTAAAGAAGGAGATGCTGCTGCTTGTAAAGAAGCGCTAGCACCTTTAAAAGCTCAATTAAAAGAATTGAGAATGAAAATTTCAACATTTAAAGCATCTAGCATTCTTTTGAAAATGAGAGATAAGACAGCTACAAGAAGCACTCAAAGTGGCCTTGCAGCACTTTCTCCTGAATATCAAGCAGAAGATAAAGCTTCAAAAAGAACAATGGACGCACTAGGACTTGATCCTGTAAAGCCTAAGAAAGATAAAGAGCTTGAAGCTAAAAAGGCAAAAGTTGCGACAATTCAAGCAACTGTTGCTAGAATGCCAAAAGCTGAGTTCGATGCAGCTATGACAAAAATGCACGCAGCACTAGCGCCACGCATGAGCGTTGTGAAAGGACCGACTGGATTTACTGCTGTTGCGAACACAGGCGATGCGGCATCTACAACAAGAGTTAAAGGCGCGCAAGCAGCTATTGTTATGGGAAGTAACGATATCCATCAAGTCTCTGCCTTCCATAGAAATGTTTGGTCAAAGCTGACTCCAGAAGAGCAAAAAGACTTTAAGATTTATATCAGTGGTTACGGTGGTCACGGTACAATGAGTGGTCCTATTTTTGGACAGACAGAAGCCGCTACAATGGCTAAATGGCTTGTTGACCTAGGCGTTCCTGCTGAAAATATCGAGATCGAACCTAACGCTACAAACTCTGGACAAAACGTTCAATTTGCTGATGAGTTTTTTAGAGCAGATGAGTACTTCGGTGAACAGCCACCAAGAAACATCATCGTTTCGGGAACTCCTGCTGGATGTTATAGACAGGTGCTATCACTACTAAAGCAGAGTGAATACGGCGGCGATTTTGAAACGCTTACACTTCACCCAACAGAAGATCCAACGGGTGACTACTTTGACGATGAGTCAAAAAAGCACATCTATGCTCTAAGTTACTTTAGAGAGTTAGGATCATACGTTGCATATAGCGTCGGATCACAATATATCGCTCCGATTCCAGTGCACCACGAAGCAGATCTAAAAGCTGGTATTGTAGAAACGCTGAAATTCTATAACAAACTTCAGCCGGCAAGCGAGCAAATGCCAGATGATGTTTGTCTCGAAGAAGCTACAAGAATCGCAAATCTGTTTGTTGAGTTCCAAAACGAGAAAGCAGCTTTAACAGATAACGGTCAAAAAACGCTCACAGCTGGTGAAATGGATGCACTAAAAGCAAAGTACAAAGATGTTACAGACGTTTTCGGACCTGTAAATAGCTTCTTTAGAGGTGCTTTTGGTGATATCGAAGCTGTTGAAATGGAAAGGATCCCAAGAGGTCTAACTCATGCAGAGCACTCACAGAGACTAAGAGATCTTCACGCTTCTAAAGAAGCTAAAGATCTTATGAGTGATGCTCACCTTCCAAGTGGAGCTGAGACATTCACAGCAAGAGCTCCTATGCTAGAGAATCCAAGAGATGTATAATTAGCATCCTAAGTATCTAGAAAAGCAACAATATGCTATGATCTTATCACCTTTAAGATCATAGCTTTTTTTTTATGTTAGTTCTCGGAATAGAATCTACCTGTGATGAAACAGCCATAGCAATTGTTGAAAATGGTCGTACCATCCATACAAACGTCTTAAGATCTCAGATCGAGACTCATAAGCGCTATGGGGGCGTTTTTCCAGAGCTTGCCAGCAGGCAGCATGTAGATCACCTACTCCCTCTTATAGAAAAAGCTTTAAAAGAAGCAAGCTTCTCAAGAAAAGATATAGACCTTATAGCAGTTTCTTATGCGCCAGGTCTTATCGGCTGCATCGTAATGGGCTTAAACTGCGCAAAAGCCCTCTCGTATGCACTAGACACCCCCTTTATAGGGGTTCATCATGTAGAAGCCCATCTATACTCTGCTATTATGAGTAGAGAAAAAGAAGCTACTTACCCAGCTCTTGGTCTTGTCTTATCAGGTGGTCATACTCTGATGGCAAGAATTGATGATATCGGCTCCTATACCCTTATTGGTTCTACTGTGGATGATGCTATAGGGGAATGCTTCGATAAAGTAGCAAGATTCTTAGACCTCCCCTATCCAGGAGGCCCTGAAATCGAAAAACTTGCCCGATCAGGTGACTGCACAAAGTACCCCTTTAAAGCCGGCAGAGTAAAAGAACACCCTTTGCATTTCTCCTTTAGTGGACTCAAGACGAATGTTCTCTATTCAATTAAAGGACAAAATAACGATAAAACAGCTCCTTCTATACTCTCAGAAAAGGAAAAAGCTGATGTAGCAGCTTCTTTCCAAAAGGCAGCATTCAAAGACATCGTTAAAAAAACGATCCTAGCGGCCCAGATGGAGAATGTAAAAGATGTCTATCTTGGAGGAGGCGTAACAAACAGCCAAGCTCTTAGGGATATGTTCGATAAAGAAGGTAGTAAGCTTAATTTTTATTTCCCTAAAAAAGAGCTTTGTTTAGACAATGCTGCGATGATAGCAGGCCTTGGCTACCACAAATATCTGTCTGAGAATGCAAGTAGCTTAGACCTTGAGGCTGTGCCTAGAAAGCAGCTTTAGAGGTTTTACTTGTAACTTAAAGTTTTTCACCCTAAAATGGTCCCTATATATTTAAAAAACCGAGTACAATTTAATTTTTAAGGATGTTATATGGCTAAGAAGGGCGGCAGGGAAAATATTAAATTAAAAAGTACAGAAAGCTCAGAGTGCTATTGGACAAAGAAGAACAAGAGAAACACTACAGAGCGTCTAGAACTTAAAAAGTATGACAAGAAGCTGAGAAAACACGTAGTCTTTAAAGAGGCTAAGTAAGTTTCTCGGGGCTTCAAGAAGAAACTTATCTATGTTTGAATTTTTTATCGCGAAAAAGTACTTAGTTCCGAAGAAAAAACAACTTTCCGTTTCTTTGATAGCCCTGATGAGCGTTGCAGTAATCTCACTTGTCGTTTGGCTGGTTCTTATCTTTCTTTCTGTAACAGAAGGGATAGAAAAGAACTGGCTAACAAAGCTCACTTCATTGAATGCACCCGTAAGGGTTCTCCCCTCAAATACATACTACAATTCCTATTACTACAGAGTCGATGAGATCAGCTCTTCATCAGACTATACTAGTAAAAGTCTTGGGGAAAAGCTAAACGCAGAACTAACGGACCCCTACGATCCAGAAGTGGACGAGGAAGTCCCAGAGCTTTGGCCTAATCTTGAGACGAAAAGTAATGGGAAACCTCTGGATCCTGTGAAAGAGGCTTTTGCATGTATCAATGAGTTAAAAAAAGAATACCCTAAACTTGTTGCACACGACTATGAGATCGCAGGAGCTCTTATGAAGCTTAAGCTCATAAGGCCCATGTCTGCGCAGATCACCTCTACAGGTGATGAAAAGCAAAGCTACCTAACACAGATGTCGTATGTCGCAACCTTTAGCGAGAACAGCCCCTACATGCATAACCTTCTGATCCCCCCGACAAAGGCCGATGTAGAGCACCTTCTTTACTTATCCTCTCTTACCTCTTTCCAAGACGGTTCTTTAAGAACCTCTTCTGAAGACCTTACACAAAACAGGCTCAAGCAACTATTCTCACACATAAAGATCAACAAGCTAGAATCAAGAGCGCATCACTTCAGGATCTTAAAAGACTACCTCAAAGAGAAAGACAGCCTACAAGTTGCAGCATTTAGAAAAAATGGCGCTTATGGTCACTTCCTAGTACCAAACTCTATATCCAAAGAATTTACAAAAAGCACAAAAGAATCATCTAACATTCTGGAGTATGGAAAAGTAGTAAAGGAAGACGGACATCTTGTTTACTATCCAAACGGATCTAAAAAAAGCTTTATCATTGATGATTACGATCTCTTCGTTGAAAACAAACTTGAGATCGATGCAAAGCTTACTGAAGGCTCTTTAGAGGAAGCAAATTTCCTAAGTGATTTAAATTTCGACATCGAAACAAGTATCCAAAACCTTCAACTAAAAGGTGTCGCTACCTTCAAAGATTTAGATATCTCTAGCATAGATATTAAGAACCACTTTGAAAAGGCGCCAGCAAGCCCCCCTCTTTGGCCTTACTATTCCAACGGAGCATGTATGCTGCCTTATTTGAATGGAACAGACAATGCAGCTATCCTTCCCAAAAACTATAAAGATGCTGGTGTTAGAATCGGTGACAAAGGATTTCTATCTTATAGCGTAGCTACAGCAAATGCTATGCAGGAGCAAAGACTCCCTATCTTTGTAACAGGGTTTTATGATCCAGGAATCATGTCTGTTGGAGCAAGATGCATCCTTATGAAAGACGATATCGTCCACCATATAGCAAAAGCATCGAATAGCTTTCTTACAGATCCTCTTATGTCAAGTGGTATACAGATCTGGTTTGAAGATCTTGGCAAAACAAAAGAAGTGCACGAAAAGCTCGTAAGACTCTTTAAAGAGCGTGGCATTGACAAATATTTCACAGTAAAGAATTTCCATCAGTACGAATTTGCAAAAGACCTTATGCAGCAGTTTCAAAGCGATAAGTATCTATTTACCTTGATTGGAATCATCATCCTGATTGTTGCCTGCTCAAATATCATCTCTTTCCTCGTTATCATGGTTAATGACAAGAAGAAAGAAATAGGGATCATGCAGTCCATGGGAGCATCAAGAAAGAGCATAGCTATTATCTTTGCTGTCTGCGGCGTTACACTCGGTTTACTTGGAAGTACTATAGGCACTCTTGCAGCATACCTTACCATGCACAATATCGATAGCGTTGTAAACCTGCTTAGTATGCTACAGGGCCATCAAGCTTTCCATGAGAGCTTCTATGGCAGCTCACTTCCAACAAAGCTCAGCTCTGAAGCTGTCACTTTTATCCTGATCACAACGCCGATTGTTTCAGTACTTGCAGGACTTATCCCAGCAATTAAGGCGTGTGGTGTGAAGCCTGCAAACACCCTGAGGTCAGAATAATGAATAAAGAGCAGCTTCTTAAAGCATCTCATATCTCAAAGGACTACAAAAGCCCGCAAAAAGTTACGGTGCTAGAAGACGTTTCACTAAAAGTTCATAGAGGCGAGACTGTTGCTATACTTGGCCCATCAGGAGTTGGCAAAAGCACTCTTCTAAACATTCTTGGAACACTTGAGTCCGAGACAAACGGCACTCTAGATATTTTAGGGAGCTCCTCCCCTTTTAGAAACGCAGCTAAAATAAGATCAGAATCCATCGGCTTTATCTTTCAGTCCTATCACCTACTCAACGAGTACACAACTCTTGAAAACGTTCTTATGCCTGCAAAGATCGCAAGAAAACCTACTCATAAGAATTCAGAAAGCTATAAAAGAGCTCTTAATCTTCTTGAGAAAGTTGGCATGACTCATAGAAAGGACCACTTTGCAAAGCTTCTTTCTGGCGGTGAAAAGCAGCGCGTTGCTATCGCAAGAGCTCTTTGCAATGACCCAGACATCATCCTTGCTGATGAGCCTTCCGGGAACCTCGATGAGCAAAACTCAAGCATCATTCATAACATGCTTGTTGACTGCGCAAAATCCCTGCAGAAAGCTCTGATCCTTGTGACACACAATCAAGAGCTCGCATCACTTTGTGACGTTCGCTATTTACTAAGAGAAGGCAAGCTAGAATCTCTTTCTTAAATTCCCATTTTTTTTACTCCGAATAATTCTTTTTTATGTAAAATAACGACGAAAGCGTCATCGCTAATCTCAGGGAGAATCGATATGGATATTCTTGTTATTGGAACAGGATATGTTGGACTTGTTACTGGAGCTTGTTTTGCTGAAGTTGGACACAACGTCATATGCTTAGACATTGATGAAGAAAAAATCGAACAGCTAAACCAAGGGATCGTTTCCATCTACGAACCTGGCTTACAAAAACTTACTAAGAAAAATCTGGATAGCGGCAACCTTACCTTCACAACGGACTACAAAAAAGCAACTAGTCAAACAGAGATTGCTTTTATCTGTGTTCCAACACCTTCACAAGATGATGGTAGCGCTAACCTTAACTACCTAAATAGTGCGCTGGATTCTTATGCAGAAGCTCTTGACGGATACAAACTCATCGCCATTAAATCAACAGTACCTCCTGGAACATCTGAGCATGTTAAAGCCCACCTGCAAGAAAAGTTAAACAGCCTCGGAAAAGGATATGAGTTCGACATCCTATCTAACCCAGAGTTCTTGAGAGAAGGCTGCGCTTTGCATGATTGCATGAACCCCGACCGCATCATCGTTGGCTGCGAGAAAGAATCGATACAGTCTGTTGTCCAAAATCTATACAAACCATTTGGCATTAAAGAAGACCATATCCTCTTTATGGACCACTGCTCTTCTGAGATGACAAAGTATGCAGCAAACGCAATGCTTGCAACTAGAATTTCCTTCATGAACGAGCTCTCAGGACTGTGTGAGAACCTTGGCGCAAACATTGAATCCATAAGAAAAGGGATCGGAAGCGATTTAAGAATCGGCTCTCAATTCCTTTATGCAGGGGCGGGTTTTGGCGGCTCTTGTTTCCCAAAAGACATCAGAGCCCTAAGAGCTAAAGCTAAAAGCACAGAATACAAAACGCCCATGCTCGATGCTGTTGAAACGACAAACGAAAATCAGAAAAAGCTTCTTGCAAAGAAGATTAAAAACTACTTTGAAAGTAGCGGAGGCGTAAAAGGAAAAACAATCGCTGTCTGGGGAATCTCTTTTAAGCCTGATACTGATGACATCAGAGAAGCTCCTTCTCTTGACCTTATCAAAGAACTAAAAACGCAAGGAGCAGTCCTCAGAGTTTATGATCCAGCAGCTATGAGCAATGCAAAAACACATCTTGGATCTGCGGAGTCTATTATCTACTGCCAAGATGAGTACCACGCAGCTGAAGGCGCAGATGCTATCGCTCTTATCACAGAGTGGAACCACTTTAAAGTCGCAAATCTCGATGAGATACTATCTAAAATGAAAGGCAATGCCCTCTTTGATGGCAGGAACCAATTTTGCACAAACAAAATGAGCAAAAAAGGTTTTAATTATTTTGCAATCGGCATCCCAAAGATAGAAGCATGAGCGACACTAAATTACTAAAAGAGACTTATCTAAATTTAATCAACCATAGACTAAGTGAGCTGACTGACTTTAAACCACTTCCTCAAAAAGAGCTTTTTGAGGCTGCAAAGTACTCTTTACTAGCACCGGGTAAGCGATTAAGGCCTTTATTTGTTCTTTCTGTCCTTCACGGCTATGGAATTCCACTTCAACTTGGACTCGACCCTGCCTGCTCAATCGAAATGATCCACACCTACTCTCTTATCCACGATGATCTTCCCTGTATGGATAATGATGATCTAAGAAGAGGTCGCCCAACCCTGCATAAAGTATATCCAGAAGGACTTGCTGTACTCGTAGGAGACTTCCTTCTTACCTACGCTTTTGAGATTTTAACCTCTTCAGCAAAACTCTCAAACGCACAAAAAGTCGATCTGATTACAGTGCTTTCTAAAAGATCTGGTGCAAATGGTATGATTGGCGGACAGGTTGTTGATCTTGCCTCAGAAGGACAATCGATCGGATGGGATACTTTGCATTTCATGCACCTACATAAAACAGCAGCTCTTTTCACTGCCTGCTTTGAGTTTGGCGGCATTTTAGCAGATGTTCCAAAAGTAGATAAAGCCTCTCTTCTAAGCTGCGGCAGAGCCCTTGGTGTAGCATTCCAAGTGATTGACGACCTTTTAGACGAGCCCTCTCAAGAAATCGGCTCAGACTTTGCAAAAGAAAAGGCGACGACTGTTTCCATGCTCGGTTTAAAAAAGTCAGAAGAAAAAGCAATACTCCTTCTTGATGAAGCACTTGCTTCTGCAAAGAAGCTATCTAAGTCTTGCCCGCTGCTTGAAGCTCTTATCAAAGAGCTCTATACCTTTATTCCGCGTGAGCGCTGCAAGGTCTCTATACCTAAAAACAGCTGAAAGCTATAAAACTCAGTCTATTGATTTTTTTAGAAATAAAAAAAGAGCAAGGCTTTTACTCCTTGCTCTATAGTAAAAATCCCTGAAGGATATTTGATCTTGCTTCTAGTTCTGTGTATCTTGCGCACTTAGAGCTAAGCTTCTTGTTGCTAGGAATGAATTAAGCGATAGCTTTATATCTTCGTTTTCGCAGCAAGAAAGCTCATCTCTAATTTCTTTGACATACACCAAAGCTCCCTCTTCATTCTCTTCAAAAAGTGTATTATAGTAAGGTGAGTCAGCTTTCCAAAGACCAGAAAAAGTAGTCATAGTGTTCAGATATTCTTGAACTGAAGCCTTTACTTTACTACCCACGATTGCAGCTCCGTAGATTCTAGGCAGCAACTCGCTCAAAATTTGGCCATGTTCTTTTGCAAACAACCTGATACAATCTTTGTTACCATTTCTTGTTAATATTTGAATATTGAATGCAAGAGTGTACCTACTCCCAAAATATGGATGCTCAACAACACGATTTTGAATTTCCTCTAAACTAGATAAAATTTTTCCTTGTATAAATCTTCGCGCCTGCTTTTCAACATCATTGGAAGGTTGTTCTACCCATATCTTAAGAGCTTCTTTAAAAGTATCAGTTTTTTTCGACACTAAGAAGCTTAATATAGTTCGCACTGTAGATCTATACAAATTGGCAATAGTAGCAAGACACTTTCTTGCAATAGTAACAACTCTCTCTGTAATTTCACTTACTTTTGCAGTCACGTTTTGCATAGAAAAGTACGTGCTTGTATTGAGGTTTACAGGACTTATTGAGGGCATAAAAAATCTCCAATAATGAACAAACTCGAAAGAATTATAACTAAGCTAACCAATCAATTCTATAAACATCTACTTATAATATATACTCAAAATATAGCAAAATTAAACACTTGGATAGAAGGAGTAGGGCGGGAATTGCAGAAAATAAAAAACTATTGATTTGAGATCCTCATTTTTCTAATATCCAATCTCCTTACATATTAAGCGCAGAGCACATGGAAAAAACCCTTCAGCAGGAAACAACTTCTTTGTATCCTATCTGCAAAAGATGCTTTGATGTCATCTTTAGCATATGCGTCCTTACGCTTTTATCCCCTCTACTTCTTGTTATCGCGCTCTTGATCAAGACGACTTCAAAAGGCAGTGTTCTATATCGAAGCTATAGAATCGGAAAAGACTATAAGAAAATCTACTGCCTTAAGTTCCGTACAATGTACGTAGATGCTGACGCTAGACTAAATGCTCTTCTTGAAAAATCCCCGGAACTAAAAGAGGAGTGGCAAAAGTATCAAAAACTTAAAAAGGACCCAAGAGTTACTTTTATAGGGAAAATATTGAGAAAGGCATCCCTTGATGAGTTCCCTCAGTTTTTTGACGTAATCAAAGGCGATCTAAGCGTTGTTGGGCCAAGACCCTTTTGCGAAAATCAAATCGATGATTACCTTGGAGCAAAAGCTCCGAAGTTTCTGTCGATAAAACCGGGTATTACCGGTATCTGGCAAGTCTCTGGGAGAAACCTTCTTACATTCAAAGAAAGAATGGTTCTTGAAGAGGCTTACATAGAGAACTTATCTTTTCATAAAGACCTCGTGATTATTCTAAAAACAGTCCCTGCTGTGATTTTTCCAAAAGGAGCTTTCTGATGAAAAAGCACAAAGCCCTTATCTTTTTTTGTGTAGCGAGTTTCTTCGCGCTCTTTAGCCGGGCTTTTCTCCCAAACCTTCCTATTTTGGCCTATAGCCCATACCTCGCCTTTGTCTTTATCTCTAAGCCCCTTCTTAAAGCGTTGTGGCATAGCTTTTTCTGCGGACTTATTATTGACTGCACTCAGAGTTATCTGCCATTTGGTTTTTGTTCAATCGCCTACTGCATCATCACAGTCATCCTCTACAAGCAAAAATGGACCATTTTTGAGGACAATTCTTTTTCTTTATCAATTTTTGCAGGAAGCTTCTCTTTTCTTTTTTCATCCATGCAAATCACTGTCATGTATTTTAGAAAGATCCCTCTTGCACTCTCCTCCAGCTATTTTGTAAAAGAGCTTCTTCTAATGCCGTTTGTTGATGCCATCTATGCATTTACTTGTTTTACATCACTTTTTTTAGTAGTAGCCTATATAAAAAAGAATCGGTTTCCCTTTTTTTTACTTAAAAAGCTACAATAACGTTTGGAGTAATAGCTTTTTATTAGGTGCTTTATGCAGCAGGATGTAGATATCCCTAACATGCTTTTATCAAGGCTTACGAGTATCGCTATTTTAGCGGCCCAAACAGCCGGAGAGGTTTTGAAGAGAGGCTTTGATACAACTCTCGTTACAAGCTCAAAAGAAGGTAAACACAACCTTTGTACAGACTATGATGAAAAACTCGAAAAACTGATCATCGCTTTTATAAAGGATCATTTCCCTGAGCATACTTTTCTAGGAGAGGAGTTCGGTGCTCATGGCAATAATCCACAGGCGATACAGTGGATCATCGATCCTATTGATGGCACAGTAAACTTTGCTCATAGTATCCCCATTTTTGCAATAAGCATCGCAGCTACATTCAACGGAAAAACACTCAGCGGCGTTATCTTTAACCCCATGACAAATGAACTCTTTGTAGCAGAGAAAGGCTCCGGCGCTTATCTAAACGGTAGTAAGCTAAAAGTCTCAAAAACAACTACCCTATCAGATAGCTTTCTTGCAACAGGCTTCCCTTATAACACCCATGAAAATCCAAGGGGCTGTATCAACCACTTTATGGCTTTTGCAAAGCTTGGGATCCCCATAAGAAGGCTCGGATCGGCAGCTCTTGATCTCGCCTATGTTGCCGCTGGAAGATATGACGGCTTTTGGGAGGTCTCTTTAAAACCTTGGGACTTTGCTGTAGGATGCCTACTAGTCGAGGAAGCTGGTGGACAAATCACAGACTACGACAATGCTCCTATCACAACAGATACAGAAACAAGCATCGTTGCATCTAATGGTCACATCCAAGATCATATAGTTAATTTCTTAAAAAATAACACTTGCGATGCTCATGATCATTGATGGAAAGCGCCTTGCTAATAACATCATGCAAGACCTAAAAACTCAGATAGAAAAAGAAAAGGCCAAACCAGGCCTTGCTTTTATCTTGATAGGCGAAGACCCTGCCTCCGAAACCTATGTCCGCATGAAGAAAAAAGCATGTGAAAATCATGGGTTTGTTTCTCATATTATCAAACTTACTGAAAAGGTCTCTGAAAATGACCTCCTTGCAAAAATTGAAGAAGTAAACAAAGACAGCAGTATCCACGGACTACTCGTTCAACAGCCGATTCCCAAACATATCTCTACAACAAAAGTGATGCATGCAGTAGCCCCAAGTAAAGATGTGGACGGCTTCCATCCTATGAATATGGGTAAACTTCTTCTTGGTGAAGACGACGGTTTTTTCCCATGCACCCCCTTTGGCATCACAAAACTTTTTGATCACGAAAAAATAGAAACAGCTTCAAAACATGTTGTGATTATTGGCAGAAGCAATATTGTCGGTAAACCACTTGCAGCTCTTCTCATGCAAAAAAAGTCATATGGTAACGCTACTGTTACTGTTGTTCATAGAGGCACAAAAAACATAAAAAGTATTTGCAAAACTGCTGATATTCTCGTAGCAGCTATTGGAAAACCTCACTTCGTAACAAAAGATTTTGTGAAGGATGGCGCAGTTGTTATTGATGTTGGAATCAACAGAGTAAAATCTGATGGCAAAGTAAAAGTTGTTGGAGATGTAGATTTCTCATCTGTAGAAGCTTCTGTATCAAAAATCACACCCGTTCCTGGCGGCGTTGGCCCCATGACTATTGCCATGCTTCTATACAACACATACAAAAGCTTCAAATGCTCATGAAAGTTTTTATTCTACTTACAGCTTTTCTCTTTCTTAGCAGCTGCTCTAAAACACATCGAACTACTCTTCATGAAGTCAAAGGCCTTGCATTTACAATGCCCTACAAGGTTCTTGTAGAAGGGATCGACCATGACAAGGTTAAAGAAGTTCTACAAGAACTTGTAAAAGAGGTTTTTGATGAAATAAACCGTACTTATAATCACTGGAACAGCGATTCCTTCCTATCTGTAATCAACAAGACAAAATCAAACACTTCTTTTGAGATTTCAGAAGATTTTCATAAAGTCCTTATGGTTGCAAAAGATATCTATGAGCTTTCTGATGGAGTTTATGATCCTACTCTAAAACCTCTTATTTCTTTATGGAAAAGCTCTCTTGAGACTGGCAAAACAATCTCTCAAGAAAAACTTCAAGAACTACGCTACGGTTTTGAAAAGATCGCCTTCTCTAATAACATTATGCAGAAAATTGACCCCAGCATAGAGATCGATTTTGATAGCCTCATCAAGGGCCACCTTGTAGACCTTATCTGTGAAAAGCTTAACAAACACGGTTTTGTTAACTATTTTGTAGATTTTTCAGGAGATATTAGAGCACATGGTAAGCACCCATCTAAAAGAGCATGGAGCGTAGGTGTCTTAAGTGCTAAAAATCAGGGAGAGTGTGAAATGTCTCCCTTAACGCTTAATAATGCTGCTATTGCCACTAGTGGATCCACAACTCAAAGATGGCTTACAGAAAAGTGTGGAATTGTAACGCATATTATCAACCCTAGGACAAAAGCTCCCATAAGTGTTGATGAAAAAAAAATCGCTACAGTTACTGTAAAAGCAAAAACATGCATCATTGCTGATGCTTTAGCTACTGCTGCTTTTGCATACGAAGACTTAGACACCCTAAATAGCTTCATTGATAAAGTTAAAAAATCCCATGAAGATGTAGATTTTATTGTTACCATGTATGAGAAGGACTATTGATGATAAAGACACTATTTTTTGATCTTGGCAATGTACTTATCGACTTTGATCACAATCTGATGTGGAAACAAGCAGCTGAGGCATGTGATACATCTATAGCGCAGCTAAAAGATGTCATCATAAGCAACCACCTATGGACAAGGTATGAAACAGGAAACATCGATAAAAATGCTTTGCTCGAGGAGCTCGAGAAGCTCATTGAGAAGCCTCTAAACAAAGAGAAATTTCTGCACGCTGCCTCTGACATTTTTTTTGAAAATAAAAAGATGGTTGATCTTTTGAGAAGGCTCCACAAAATGCCTTTTGAAATTTTTCTTATCTCCAACACTTGCGATATTCATTTTGATCATATCAAAAAGAAATTTCCCATTTTCAACTTGTTTAATGGACTAATACTTTCATTTGAGGTAAGCATGAGAAAGCCGAGTATCGATATTTTTTCCTATGCCCTTGCTAAAACAGCATCAAAGCCGGAAGAGTGTCTTTTTATCGATGACCTCATAGAACACGTAGACGCTGCAAGCAGCCTAGGAATCAAAACGCACCTATTCAAAAACATCGAAAGTTTAAAAGAAGATATGCAGAAAATGGGCATCGTACTTTAAACCTTAATGTGCTAAGATAGATACCAAATATGACAAGAAAAAATACGAAAAAAAAATCCACCTCTCATAAAGAGATTCCTGCCCTTAAAAAGAAGATTCTTAAATTCCTTACTAAACCTAACTACGAACCGGTATCCCAAGAAAAACTCTTCTCCCTATGCGGAATTTCAAAAAAATTACGAACAGCTGCAGTAGATGCTATAACAGAGCTTCTAACAGAAGGAAGCATCGATATCAAAAAGAAAAAAATCTCCATTCCTACGAAAAAGAAGAAAATGAATGTGACAGGCACTATCTCTGTTCACCCAAGAGGCTTTGGATTTGTAACCCCTGAAGCGCAATATAAAATCGATGGTGATATTTTTATCCCCAAACCCTTCATGAATGGTGCTATAGATAAAGATGTCGTTGAGATCGAGATTGTATCTAAAAAATTCTCCGACAAGGGGCCTGAAGGCGTTGTAAAAGAAATTATTGAAAGAACAAGAAAAACAATAGTCGGCATCATTTTTGATAAGGAGAACGAATACTTCCTTGCCTATTCTCATATTCTGAAAGAGTCAAAAATTGTTCATGTAAAGCCTTTTAAAAAGACTTCCTTGAAGCTTGGCGATATTGTGATCCTAAAGGTAGAAGACTGGAGCTCCTACCCAAGAAAGCTTATAGCAAACGTTGAAAGCATCCTAAGTCATATCAAAAAGCCTACATCGGACATAGAAACTGCCCTAATAGAACACGGACTTTCTGATACATTCCCACAGGGAGTGGTTAAAGAAGCTAAGAAATTCCCTATAGAGCCTACAAAGGAAGACTTGAAAGATCGTTTTGATCTTACAAAAGAAGAAACTTTCACAATCGACCCAGACACCGCAAAGGATTTTGATGACGCTCTTTCTTTGAAAAAAGAAAAAAATGGTGATTTTCATCTCATCGTTCACATAGCCGATGTCTCACACTATGTAAAAAAAGGCTCCCTTCTTGATGAAGAGGCCTACAAAAGAAGCAACTCGACATATTTTCCCGGAAAATGCATTCCCATGCTACCCGAGGAACTTTCTAACGGTCTCTGCTCTCTTAAAGAAAATGTCTTAAGGCTTACCGTTTCAGTCTTCATGCATTTTGATAGTAAAGGAAACATAAAAAATTACGACATTAGACGCTCTTATATAAAAAGTAATAAACGCTTCACCTATAAGCAAGCCCTTAAAATCATCGAAGGCAAGTTAAAGAGTAAACACGAAAAGACCATTCTTTTGATGGTTGAGCTATGCAACCTTCTTCAGGGGATAAGAAACAAAAGAGGTTCTGTTGACCTCTCCCTACCTGAAGTAAGCCTTGTTATAGGAAAGAATCAAGACCCAAGCGGTGTTGAACTCATTGAATATGACATTACTCACCAACTTGTTGAAGAGTTTATGCTAAAGGCTAATGAGATCGTTGCCCACTCTTTACTTGCAAGAAACTCACCTGCAATCTTCCGCGTCCATGACGCACCTTCAGATACCGATAGCGAAGAGTTTTACGCCTTAGCTCGAATGTTTGGTTTTAAGCTAAAAAAATCCCCTACTAAGCAAGAAGTACAAAAGCTCTTTGAAAGCGCCAAAAATTCAGAAAATCACTACCAACTTTGTATCGCATTCATAAGAAGTATGAAGCTTGCGATCTATTCAGAAGATAACGTTGGTCATTTTGGCCTTTGTCTAGAGCACTATACCCACTTCACAAGCCCAATTCGGCGCTATAGCGACCTTGTCATACATAGGCTTCTCTTTGAAGAATCCCTAGAGAAAAAGGACCTCAAAGAAATCGCAACGCACTGCTCTGATAAAGAAAGAGTCAGCTTTAGAGCGGAATCTTCTGTAATTCTCCTAAAGAAGCTCCGTCTTCTTAAGAAATATCTAAGTGATGATCCTGATAGGGAATACGAAGCTTTTGTTACAAAAGTCAAACATTTTGGATTCTACTTTGAGGTCTATCCTCTTATGTTTGAAGGGTTCATTCACATCTCTGAAATTGGTCGAGACTACTTTCACTTCGACGATAAGAAAAATGCTCTCATCGGCAGAGCCACAAATCAGATCTACAACCCTGGCAAAAGAATCAAAGTTCTATTAAAAGAAGTAGATTTTATCACTCATGAGAGTTTCTGGAAGCTGATTAATTCCCAAAAAAAGAAAAAGAAAAAATAGAAGTTTTTACAATTGTGTAAAGTTGATATAGTGTTGATTGCACTTTCAACCAAATTTCCACCGTGTAGAGGCAGTATTCATGAGAAAGTATTTCATAACAGGTCTTGTTATCCTTCTTCCTCTTGCAGTAACGATTGCGATCGTAATCTTCATTGTAAATTTTTTGACTAATCCTTTTATTGGGATGGTCTCACATTTTTTGAGCAATTTTCCAAAAATCAATCGTGATTTTCTGTTTTTGAAGCCCGAACAAGTGGTTCGCTATGGAAGCCAACTTCTGATTTTGCTTTGTATTTTCCTATTTACTGTGATTCTGGGCATGATCGCAAGATGGTTCTTCTTTAAGTCTTTGATCTCAATAAGCGATCGAATGCTTCACAGAATTCCTATCGTTAACAAAGTTTATAAGACAACTCAAGAGATCATTAAAACGATTTTTGTCACTGATAAGAGCTCTTTCAAGCAAGTCGTGATGGTTCCGTTTCCAAATACTGACTCCTACGTAATCGGACTGATTTCTAGAGATGCTCCGAATGTATGCTCTACTTCGACCTCTAAAGACCTTGTCTCAATATTAATACCAACAACACCGAACCCTACTACGGGTTTTCTACTCATGTACGATAGAAGCAGTCTTATCTTCCTAGATATGAAACCGGAAGAGGCGATCAAGTATATCGTATCATGTGGTGTGATTACCCCTGAGCACCCAGAAATTAATGCGGAACCTCAAAAGGAATCATGAAAAAATACTTTGTTACAGGTCTTGTAATTCTGCTTCCTATAGCGGTAACTGTATTCATCCTGCTATTTTTGATTGATTTGTTCACAGCACCCTTTTTTGGTATTGTTCACCGCGTACTTCTTTTTGTCGGGCAAAACGTTGCTTACTTGCAAAAACACCAAGCTCTTCTTCTTTTTACTTCAAGGCTGATCGTTCTTGTATTTTTGTTTTTTATCATCATTATTCTTGGGTACCTAGGAACGAAGTTTTTCTCAAACTTCCTTCAGAATACCTTCCATAAAATCATGATGAAAATCCCTTTTGTCAAAAAGATCTATAAAATCGTAAGGGACATTACAAAAACATTTTTCGCAGACAAAGATAAAATGTTCGAAGCTACAGTCGTGGTTCCCTTCCCCCATGCCAATACATACGCTCTAGGACTTCAGTCAGCAGATGCACCAAAAGAAGCACAAAAGAAAGGTGAACACCTCAAGATCAATGGGTGTAAATCTGTCTTCATACCAACCTCTCCACATCCAATCTCTGGATTCCTTGTAATGATGAATGAAGATATGATCAAAAAGACCGATATTACGACAGAAGAAGCCTTTAAATTCCTAATCTCCGCTGGAACGTTTAAACCAGAAGACAAAAAAGATGAGCACCCCAAAAACTAAAGTCATCTTATTTCAAGTAAGCAGTCCTCAAGAGAAGATCAAAAAAATTGTTGAGGTTGCAAGTAAGCATGCAAGCGAAAAACATCCTCTTGTCATCATGACAGCATCAAAGAAAGCGGCTGACTATATTGACAATCTTCTTTGGAGCGCCCCTAAGATGAGCTTCCTCCCTCACAAAGTTGTCAAAGAAAACTACGCTAAACACATCGAATACGTCTATATAAGCTACGATCAGTCTGCCCTATGTGACAGCAGAGCCATCTTCAACCTAAGAGATGACGTCCCCTCTTCAATGGATTCCTTTACAACAATCTATGATTTCGAGGACCATACTAGCGAACAGAAGAAGATTTTTTTTGAAAAACGCTATAAAAGTTATTTAGATGCCAAGGTTCACCTTATTTCCCTATAAAAGTCCTTGAACCTTTCTTACCCTCTCCTTATACTTTATTATTCAAAAGGAGTTCTTTTATGACTAGAATGAGTAAACAAGAAAAAAGACGTCACGTCTACAAGAAAAAGAAGCATTACCCTGCTGAAAAAACTGGAAGCCTAAAAGACAATCTATCTTTAGGCTATAAAGAACACACGAACGCACTTGCAGAAAAAGCGAATACGTCCGTTTTCATTGGAAAAGTTAAATAGTTAAGGAAAAGTAAATTATGTCAAGACATCCTAGTTATGGTAAGTCCAGTAAGGGCGGAAAGAAACGTAATGTTCTAAAGCGATTTGAGCGCATCGATGCTCTTAGAAAGCTTGGTAAATGGGACGATGAGAAAGACAAAAAAGTCACGAATCTCCCTAAAACACTAGTATCTAAGTAGGTCCTCCCGGTGTTTGTTCATTTTACAAACTCCGAAGATCGCTTCGAAGTTTCACAAAAGCAAATCGAACGTGTCGTAACAGCGACTCTTAAATTCAAGGGAGTTACATGCGACGACACTAGTATTTACTTTGTTACAGCTGAGGAAATTTCGAAGCTTCATAAAGAATACTTCAACGACCCTACACCAACAGATTGCATCACCTTCCCAATGGATCCTGCTGATGAAGAAACTGAGCAGAAGATCCTTGGGGAAGTATTTGTATGCCCAGAGGTTGCCTTCGCCTACTCTCAAGAGAATGCTCTTGATTTTAACGAAGAGCTTACCCTCTATATCGTTCACGGGCTGCTTCATCTTCTTGGTTTCGATGATATTGAAGAAGAAGACCGCATCCTCATGCGAAAAGAAGAGAAAGAATGTATGGACCACCTTCTCTCTAATCGCCTCATCTTAAGCCCGGAAATTAAAAAACCCTATATCTGCGAACTATCAGAATGAGCTTTTTAGATTGATCTTATCTATCAAAATGCTTATCTATTGGCTATAGAGGTGTGGTGTAACCATGACGTTTGAAAGCTTACTTCTTCCATTGATCTTTATCATAGGTTCTACTTGTTTTACCGCAGCCTCCAAGGCGATGAACTCCCTTGGTAAGATCCAACTCAAGAAAGAGTTCCGAAACCGGCCAAAGCTCTTCTACTTCTACTATTTCACAAGAAACCTCTTTCCAAAAGATGGCTGGAATAATCTTACTTTCTTAAATGGCTCTACTAAGCAGATCACAAGAATCATCTATGCGACAACATTTATTTTTTACCTACTATCCTACGGGTTTTTCTCAACAGCTTTTGAAAAAGTGCAGGGCCACTACACACTAAACCCTTCCATCTTTACTCTTATTGTCGCAATTATCGTCTTTATTGGTCTCTTTTTTGATTTTTTTGGTAATCTCTTCGGCGTTTACCATCCAAAGGCAGCTCTTAAAACCACTTACCCTATTGCTACTTTGTTTTTGGTCCTTTTTTGCCCAATTACCTTTTTGCTCTTAAAAATACAAAGATCCATCTTAGAAAATAGCAAGCAGGCAAAAGCAACTAGATCCTCATACAGGGTAAAAGAAAAAATCTTAGAACTCGTTCTGGAGTCTGAGCTACAAAATGAGCTAGACCTGCAAGATAAAAAGCTTATTGTCTCTGTCGCTTCTTTTAGAGACCGCATAGCAAGAGAGATCATGGTTCCAAGAATCGATGTTCACTCTCTACCCTCTAATTCTACGCTCAAGGAGGCATCTGAGAGCTTCAGCAAAGAAGGGTATAGTAGAATCCCTATATACAAAGGATCTGTAGATAACATCATTGGGGTGCTCAACTACAAAGATCTACTCAATTACATCATGCAAAACAAACAAGAAGTCCTTACCGAGAACACCATCGAAGGGTTACTTAAGCCTATTGTCTATGCTCCAGAGACAAAGAAGATTTCTCACCTTCTTCAGGAGTTTAGAAGTAAACAGATCCACATAGCAATTGTAGTGGATGAATATGGTGGTACAGAAGGAATCCTCACAATCGAAGATATTTTGGAAGAGCTTGTTGGAGAAATCGCTGACGAGTATGACAATTTGCAAGATGAGCTTCTTTTTAAATCCCATCCGCAGGGCGGTTGGATCGTTGATGCTAAAATGAATATCATTGATATTGAAAAGGAACTCAGCATCCTAATTCCACAAAGCCCAGAGTACGACACACTCGGTGGTTATGTATTCCATAGAGCTGGTGCAATACCAACAAGAGGTTGGAGAATACACCATGAAAATTTCGATTTAGAAATTATCAAATCCTCTGAACGTTCCGTTGAAAAAATCCGCATCATCCCTGCAGAGAAACAAGAACTTTAAAAGTAGTAGTTTCTCTTGAAAAAGAATCACTTTTTGGTGCATGATAGATGCATTATACTTATGTAATGGGGTTATTTACTATGCGTCGATCTATTTGTTATTCGGAACCGAAAATTGCACTCGCTGGGCAGCCATCTCCCATGAGGTTCACATACTCCCCTGCAAGCAATCTTCCAAAGGGAACAAGACTTAAGTTTGATCCTTTATCAAGAGGCAGAGAAATCGATTGGGAAATCCCAAGCGCAAATGCAAAAAGTAAAACATCTGGTATTTGGTTACTTTCTCCGACTGGAACAAAGGTTCTTGGAAAGGCTGTGCAAGGCAAGAGCCTTGTATGCCCTCAGTTTGAATTCGTACTCCCTCAAGAAGTAAAAGCTGGCGAAGAGTTTTCTATCGAATTAAACGGCATTGAGAACAACGAAACAGCTCCAAAAGCACAACATCACGTACAAAGAAGACGACCTTTCTATCTTTACATCGACACAAAAGGAAAAGGAGACTACAAAGATCCTGAAATCTTCAGTATTGATGTAAGAGGGTCAAGCCTTGATAATATCCGCGTAATCGCACCTTCTATGGTAAGTAAAAACGAGCGCTTTGATATTGTCGTTCGATTTGAAGATCAGTTTGGTAACCTAACAGCGAATGCAGAAGAAGGCACTCTTATAGAGCTTTCTTATGACCAGCTTAGAGAAAACCTAAACTGGAAGCTCTTTGTTCCTGAAACAGGATTTATCAACCTTCCAAACCTCTATTTTAACGAAACTGGCATCTACCGTATCAAGCTTCTGAACACCATGACCAATCAAGTGTTCTACTCTTGCCCAATACAGTGTATCGACTCGCATGATAACAGAAGTATCTACTGGGGAACTTTCCACGGTGAATCTGAAAGATTCGATGCATCGAATCAAATTGAATCTTGCCTAAGACATTTTAGAGATGACTATGCGTACCATTTCTATGGCACATCTGCTTTCGAAAATGAAAAAGAAACATCTCCTGATGTCTGGAAAAATGTTACCCTGCAAGTATCAGAGTTCAACGAAGAAGATCGTTTTGTAACATTCCTTGGTATGCAGTGGTTCAATGATGCGAAAGACGAAGGCCTTAGACAGCTCTTCTTCTCAAAAGATAACAAGCCTATTCTACGAAAAAAAGATGCAAAATCCAATAATCTGAGAAAAATTTACAAGTCCCATTCTCCAAAAGATTTAATAGCTATCCCATCTTTCACTATGGCAAAAGGCTTTGGCTATAACTTTGATGAATTCACACCAGAATACGAGCCTGTTGTAGAGATCTACAACTCCTGGGGATCATCTGAGTGCCTTAAGAAAGAAGGAAACTTAAAACCAATTACTGGTGGCGGCAAAGGCGTTGAAGAGTATGCCGACGGCTCTATAAGAAAAGCTCTAAATGCGGGTCATAAATTTGGCTTTGTAGCTGGAGGACTAGACGATAGAGGTATTTTTAATGGGTTTTATAACTCTTCTCAGGTGCAGTACACACCAGGTCTTACAGCAGTGATTGCACAAACACAGTCAAGAGAGTCTCTTTTCCAAGCTTTAAGAGACCGTAAGTGTTATGCGACAACAGGTGGTAGGATGATTGTAAACCTAGAGATCGCATCTCAAGGTATCGGAAGTATCATCTCTACAAAAGCAAAACCAGGCCTTATGTATAACCGCTACATCTCTGGATCTGTTATTGGCACATGCCCAATCACAAAGATAGAGATTTTTAGAAATGGAAATCTAGCAAAAGAGTTCACTCCAAGTGAGAATTCTTTCGAATTTGAATTTGATGAGATGACACCTCTTGAAGACGACCTACTAAAACCTTCGAAGGAACATACACCTTTCACTTATTACTACATTAGAGCTCAACAAGAAGATGGGCACGTTGCTTGGGGATCCCCTATTTGGATCGAGGTAACACCAGCATCTTCTGAAAGCAGCAATGGAAGCGCTAAGAAAACTTCGAAAAAGTAGTAGCTATGTCTACTTTTACACTTACAATCATTCTTGCAACAGTTGCACTCATACTATGCGCTATAGGTCTTGCTATTGGTAAAATTCTTACTGGCAAAGATAAGTTTAGCTGCAAAAGATGCGGCAAGCCCGAAGAGAAAAAAGATTGCAGTCTTTGTAAAAAGAAGTGTTCTAAGAAAAAAGAAACATTGCCGTAAACAGTTTTGGACATAAAAAAAGCTCTCTTAAAAAGAGAGCTTTTTAGAAATGTATAAGAAACCTGTATTATAGAGTTAACACGTTCCGTCTTCTCATGTTATTTATCATTCTTTCTGCAGTAAGATCAATAGCGGCTTGACCGGTTAAAGGACCTGTTCTTCTTCTTCTTACACCTATTAGTGATGTATTTGCCATGCTAAGCTCCTTACCTTCTTCAAACCCATCTTCTGTAGATCCGGTAAATAAAGCTTCACAAGCTACAAGCACAGCATCTAAACTGTTACCTTCTTTAATCAGCATATGAGCAAAAGTAAGAGTTAGCTGCTCCTTATCAGAAGTCATCTCACTTTCCGGATAGAATTTATCTACCAAATTGCTTTGTAGCTTAACTAAAGTAATCTTAGAAGCATCAACCGCATCACCAACCTCAGATGGTTCAGGTGTAGCAGCAAGACTGCTAGCACGCGAAGGCTGCTTCGAAGAGCTCGAAGAACTGCCATCATCTGAAGACGAATTTTCCTCAACCCTGACATGTGGAACAGCATCAGGATGTGGCAACAATCTTCTTGAAAGCACTTGCTTAAGGGTTTCTTGTTCTTGTGAATCTAGAACCTGAGTCGGTACCGTATCACCAGTATCTTCCTTAGCAAGAACAGAACCTTTTTCAGACCCATCAACGGGCTTCTCAATAAGATCATCTAGAGCAGCCAGAGTCTCCTTAGTAAGATCTGGAGAATCTCTAGTAGGAATTGGAGCTGCATTCACTACTTCAGAATCAGAAGGCTGATCTTCTGGAGGTTTTGGGGCTGCGCTCACTACTTCAGAATCAGAAGGCGCTTTTTCTGAAGATACTGAACTAATTTCACTTGCATCATCAACAACTACTCTAGGAATAACCCATTTCACTACAGGAATGTATCTAAGGACTCCAAACAAAGCTTCCGTAAAACGCTCACAAATACTTTTAGGAGACGTATCTCCAACTTCTGAAGCGGAAGATATCGAACTTGCAGAAGATACACCTTGGGGTCTATCTTCTCCTTTTTTAACAGCATGCAATGCATGCTCACTCGACTTACTACGAGTTAGCTTAGTCTCAGGAGGCTTTGCTCCACTGTCTACTGGTAATACCATAATTAACTCTCTTTTAAAAATTTGGTTTACAATATTAAAATTGGGTAATAATAGGGTTAAGTGGATATTAAGAAAAGATAAAATAGAAAATAGATATAAATTTAGGCACTGTTTAGGAATGAATATAAAAAGAAAAAGCTGCATAGCGATTGGCTATGCAGCTTTATATTAGACTTAGTTAAAAGTCAGAAGATTAAGCAGAAACTCTACCTGTAAGAGTAGTTGCTGTTTCAAAACCATAACGTAATGGTGGAGAAACTGATCTCTTACTTCTTCTTAGAGTAGGTTCTGTTGTTTCTTCTTGAGCAACTGGTGTTTCATCAGCAACTATATTAACAACTGGTGTCTCTACACGAGCTTCTTCTTCTTCAACTGGTGCTGTATGAGCATCTGTTGCTTGTAGACCAGAAAGTCTAGCAGCTTCGTTTACCATTCTTGTTAGGTAACCTTTAACGCCAGATGTGAACTGTCCACCTTGGTTCATTGCAGAAGAAACTGCCTTGTAAAGAATGTTCTCTTGATCAAGTCTACGGAAGGACTTAAATCCAGATAGTGCTTCTTGTACAGGACCTGTAGAATGTTTAATGATGAATCTAGCCATTCTACCTTCTTTTGTTAGGTAGTTAGAACCAAAATCCTTAACACTTTCTAAAGCTCCTGAAAATGCATTACCAACATTCTTAATTCCTGATAGTGCAGCATTTCCTGTTCTTTTAGCAACAGAAGCAATACCAGCAGGTACTGATTTAATCGCTGTGAAAGCTCTTATAGCTCCGTTTTTAATTGAACTTGGTCTAGCAGCATTACCAGCAGACTTAATTCCTGATAGTGCAGCATTTCCTGTTCTTTTAGCAACAGAAGCAATACCAGCAGGCACTGATTTAATCGCTGTGAAAGTTTGAGAAGCAGCACCTGAAACAGCATTCTTAATTCTTGCAAATCTTGCTACTGGAGCTTCGTGTGCAACTGGTTGTTCAACTGGAGGAGTAACTCTTCCAGTTGCGCTATCTCTTTCTCTTAGTTGTCTTTTAACTATGTTTTGTGAAGCAGGTTGTCCCCATGTGGACAAGTTTGCTAACGCTCTATTTACTTTTGGCATAATAAATTCGTCTCCTTAAAATATTTTATTGTTTTATTATGTTTATCTTAACAACTTTATTAGCTGTGATCGACAACTATTATAACATTATAAGATATTAATACAGTAAGCAAATAATAACATAAATTAAAGAAATTTAATAAACCAAACTTTAATTACATATTTTAAACAGCAAAGTATATTACTTATATTAATTAGTATAATTGTCTAAATAATGTTTTGTCGAAAATGTGAAAAAGAAATTATAGAGAAGCTACTTTATTTAGAATAAGCCTTCCAAAGGTCTATCCCAACCTTTTTTAATAGATCTGATAAAAGCGTGATAGGTAATCCCATAACATTGTAATAACAACCCTCAATCTTGGAGACTATTAAGGAGCCTCTCCCCTGTATAGCATATGCCCCAGCTTTGTCTAAAGGGTCTATCAATTGGATGTAATCCTTAATCTTCTCATCTTCAATAGGATGGAACTGAACAGTGCTTAGGGTCGCCCCTGTATAGTAATCCTCTCCTTGAGAAATACATACCCCTGTATATACCTCATGCGTATTACCAGAGAGTTCCTTTAAGAAGGTAAAAGCCTCTTGTTCATCTTGAGGTTTAGGATATAGTCTTTTTTTGAAGTGAACGATCGTGTCTGCTGTAATCAAGACTTCGTTGTTAAATTGTTTTTTTAATGCTTTAGCCTTCTCTATGGAAAGCGTTTCGACATACTCTTTAGGATCGTGATTAAAGGAAATTGTTGACTCATCAAACTGACTAGAACAAACAGTAAAAGGGATATCAAAATATTCAAAAATTTCCTTTCTTCTTGGAGATTGAGAACCTAAAACAACACACATAACGTTAACCATTTTTTTAAACAATATACCTTAAGTTTTAATCAGTATATTTAAAGTTTTAATTAGCAAAAACACTTAATTAAACATTTGTTTACTAATGTAAATTAATTCGTAGTTGTATTATAATATTTAGTAATTACGATTAATAAGTTTATTAATAACAAATAAAAAATATAATTTAGGAGTACACTAACATGGCTTCAATATCAACCACAACATTAAAAGATGCGCACGAGCCAACACTTGGTCAGCGAATCGGCGGAGCTATTGACTACGCTATCAGCTTCGTTTACACAAAGAAAGAAGCTGCGCAAACAGTGGCTCAAGAAACTAAAGAAAGTATTTATGCTATACCGATGAGAGTTACAGAAGCTACGAAAAGCGTTATTCACAGCGGTGCAACACAGGTTGCTAAATCTGTAAAGACTACTTGTGAAATCGCTGTTGGAACAGATGATGACTTTGATACTTACTTAAAGGGTTCTGAAAAACAACCTGCTTTGAAAAGACTAGCAAATGCAATTGCAGACTTTTTTGCAACTTTCTACGATAAGCATTTCAGCTCAAATGGTAAGATCGCAAGAAGGATTCTTGCAAGCGCTGACAAAGACGTAAAGAGCTTCTATAGCATACACTACAAGTCATTCAATAGATTGCCAGAAAACGACCCACTTAAAGAAGCCGTTTTCCTAGCAAAATTTATTGGAGCAGATCATCAAGCTGTACAAAGATTTATTACTGCTTCAGTAGACGCTTTAACAGAGCAAGTTGTTGCAGAAGTTAAACCAACCAAGCCTAAAAAGAATGTTACCTTCAATAACGAAGTGAAAGTTCAGGAGTTTAACTTTAATGACGCTCCAAGCAGTATTACAAGTGCTAATGCAGAGGAAGAAGCTCCAGCACCTAAGAAAGCTCGCAGAAGAAAACGCGCAGCTCCTAGGAATAGAAGAGCTCGCAAGCCAAAAGTAGCAACTGAAGCTACCAATAGACCTGCTAAACGCGCTGCTTCTAAGCAAACAAAAGCTCGCAAGCCAAAAGTAGCAACTGTAGTTACCGATGGACCTGCTAGAAGAACTAGATCTCAAACTAGATCTGTTGCTTGCTAAGCTAAAAAGATTTTAAACCGAATCCGCCGCATGTTCTTTCAGGATATGCGGCTTTTTTTTGTCCTTTAAAAAGTTCCTAGAATATTCCTTTACCCCCTATAATGAAACAAATGACCGGAGCATGAGGAAAACGTTATGGGTTTAGTTAAGGGCTTTTTTATTGCCGCTGCCTTACTAGCAACTTCTCTATATGGAGAAGATGCAGATGATACTCCTATCAATAAAAATCACCTTCTCTACCTTATGCGAAGTAATAAAGTCGAAGCTTCTATCGATCAGTACAGAGTATATAAAAAACAGCTTGGAAAACACGACCCTGAGATCCTTGAGCAGATGGCTCTTATTCTTCTTGATGCTGGCATGCAGTCCTCAGAAGTAGAAAAGCAACTTATCAGCTTGTATGGAGCCTCTCTTGCAAGTGTAAACTCACTTCTTGATCTATGTGAAATGGGAATGAAAAGTTCACACCCTATGACACAACTTGTTAGCATACAAATGGCAGGCCGCCTTCAAGACGATCGATCAAGAGATCTCCTATGTGGTTCTTTCAACTCAAAGTTTCTTGGGATCCGCATGGAAGCAGCCTTTTATCTTGCGCAAAAGAAAGATAAACATGCTGTTGGTTACATAGAATCCCTTATGCATAAGCTCCCTCCTTTTTTTCAGTGCTTCTTTAGTGATATGTATGCCCTTATTGGAAGCAAAGAGTCGATGCATATTCTTAAGAAAATGATCAATGACCAAGAAGTTTACAACCGGATCGCTGCTACGCTTGCTGTAGCAAAGTTCGGAAGAGACGATCTTTTAAAGAATATTCGTAATGCAGCAACGCATAAAAACCCCGCTGAACAAGAAGCATGTTCTTTTGCACTTGGCATCCTGAAAGACTCCCATTCTATAGAGCAACTTGAAACAATTTCAAAGTCTACTGATCCCCAAGCAAAGCTAGCAGCTCATAACGCTCTTTTTCTTCTTGGGAAAGAAGAGCATCTTGAAGAAATAAAGAACATGGCCAAGGAAAAGGATCTCTTTGCTATCAACCTTCTTAGTATGCACAAAGGCGGCGAAGACCTACTCGCTAGTCTTTCAAATGATGCAGATCGTCAGATCCGCTTTAATGCTGCAATAGCGCTACTTAGAAGAAGAGATACAAGAGCGATGTCTACAATAGTAGAGATCCTATTATCAAGAAGGCTTGACCTTGGGTTCACTCCAGCACACTCTCAAGGAAGATCCATGATGCATTGGAAAGTGGTCCCATCAGCATCTGCAAGAGCTAAAAAAGATGAGGACAATAGCGTCCTTGGAATCTCGCAAGCGCTAAGAGAGCAAGTACTCATGGATTGCCTAGAGCTTGAACACAGCCATTTTATGAGAGTTGCCAAACAAGTATTCGCATACAACCAAAGAGACCTTATACCTATTCTTATTCATCTTCTTTGTAACATCAATACAGAAGATGTAAGAGCTTTCTTAAAAGAGAAGTCAGAAGAAGTTGGAGCTCCTTTTATACGCGAGTACGCAAACCTTGCACTTTGCCAGTTAAAAGTAGACGGCCCGTACGAAGAAAAGCTTATCGAATGGATAAGAAAACAGAAAGATACTGAGATCATCCGCTTTAAACCCCTTATTGCAAAATCATCTTCTGAAACCTCTTTTAACTTTCAACTAACTCCACAAGAAAACTCCGCTCTTCTTATTGAGTCGCTGATGATGATTGTTGAGAAACATGATGAAAGCGGCATCGACTTGCTGCTTGATGTCATACGAAATGGAAACGGCAAGAACAGAGCTGTGATTGCAGGTCTTTTAATGAAAACTCTTGAGTAAAGTTTAAATCCTTTCTTCTGTATCATTGGTACACCTCTTCAGAAAGAGATTTTTTATGCACCTCTGGTATCTTGTTTTTTCTTTTTTGCTCTGTCTTGGGCCTTGCTTTGTCTTTTCAAAGCAAAACCCACTTGATATGCCTATGACAGTCGATTTGAAAGACCCGGAATACAAAGATGGTGTTATCACAACAAATCGTGGCGGCTTGATAAGAGGAAAAGGCATCAGGCTCCAAGCAAGAGAGTTTACCTATACCAAAAAAGCAGATAGCGATGGCGACATCCACAAAGTCCTTGCAAAAGGTGATCTTATGCTCGATTACTTCGGGCAAATTTTTGTTGGGGATGAGCTTGAATATGACTTTAATACAAAGTCTGGTTTTCTTATTAACGGTAAGACAAGCATCGACATCTGGTTCATCGGTGGAAAAAAGATCACTTTTTTCCCTGATAAAAGTTTTGAGGTTCTTGGAGCATCTCTCACAACATCTGATAGCTCTGAGAATGTAGAATGGGAGATGACTGCTGAACGTATTCATCTATCAGAAGATCAATACCTCTCCACAAAAAGCATCAAATTCAAATTCGCAAATGTTCCTGTATTTTGGCTCCCTTCTTTTAAAAGTAACTTAAAGTATTTTTCAGACCATCCGGTCAGATACAACATCTCTTGGGACACGGGGCAGGGTCCAAAGATAAGCATGAGATACCGAGTGTATTCATGGAAGAACTTCCATGTTTATCTAAGAGGTGACTATAGGTACAAAAGAGGCCCTGGCGGTGCTCTTGAAATTGATTACAAGTCTGATAGTAAGAGAGTTTCTTTCCAATCGAAAAACTACCTCGCAAACGATACTTTCTATAACGATGATGATCCAAATAAAAAACGAAAGCGTTTTAGACTTCAAGGAATCTACAAAGCAAAGTCAGCAAGCAATAAAGCTGAAATGGAGCTTATCTATGACAGGATCAGTGATAAAAACATGCCTGGGGATTTTAAAAGTGATGACTTTGAATTAAACACAGCAAAGCAAACAAGACTACTTGCAAGGTATATAGATGATTTCTATATAGCAGGATTTAATGTTGAGCCACGAATCAACTCTTTCCAAGGATTTAAGCAAGAGCTTCCTACAATTAAGATGAGCTTTAAACCCCTACGCTTTGGACAGTTTCCACTTATTATGGAAAACAGAATCAATGTCGCTTTTCTTGACTATGTGTACTCAGACGACATTAAAAGAGTTCCAAGGCCTGTTTCAAGAGCCCTAGAAGATTTTCATTCCGTTCGAGCTGAAACAAAACAAGAGTTTATTCTTCCTCTTGAGTTTTATGGTGTGCACTTCACACCAAGAGGCGGATTTAACGGGATTATCTACTCAAAAAATCCACAAGACCGCTCTGTGAAGCAAGCAGTGTTTAAATATGGAGCAAGACTACAAACAAGATTTAGTAGAAGCTTTACAAGATTTAAACACGTCGTTATTCCCTATGTCGATTATACAGGGCTTAGTAAGCCCTCTCAAGATAGTGAACATGTATACATCTTTGATATTCAAGACGGCTTTCATAGACTGAACCAACTGCAAGTAGGTGTAGACAATCTTTTCTATCAAAAAAAGCTTTCCTCAGCATTTGCTCCAACGTTTACTTTTGATCCTTATGCACTCGCTTTTCTCGGAGATCAAACGTTTCATACCTTTATCCCCAAAGCCGGAATCAACTTTGGGTGGAGCTATCCTTCTTTTAATATCAAATGCCATGGTAGGTGGAATTTCAATAATCAGGTCCTTGATATTGGAAATGTCATTCTTAATTATACCTATAATGCCAACTTTGCCTTATCACTAGAATACAGGCATAGATCCAAATACGACTGGAGAAAGGACAATCACGATGACTTTATTGTGGATGTCACAAGGTCCATCCCAAACCTGCTCGACTCCCCTATGTCTGATGGCAGAAACACACTTCTTGCACGAGCAGAAATCAAAATTGCACCTAAGTGGTTTTGCCAGATACAAACACATCAAGGCTGGGGCAGAAGAAATCAACCGGGTTATACAGAAGCTAAAATAGACATTTTTACCATGCTCTCTTCTGCATGGAGACTGAGACTTTCCTTTATGCATACGACAAGAGCAGACCAAGTAGGTGTCGGCCTCGATCTCATAAATAAATAGAGAGTAGCGACTCTCTATTTTTTATCGTTGTATCTTTTCTTGATTTTTTTTAGCTGAGAACGCAGAGCTGATTTTCTATGCGGAGGTGCTCTATCGATAGATAGTACACCATTTAAATGGTCATTTTCATGAAGCCTTGGCCTTGCCATCCAAAGTTTTAGATTTTCTTCAAATGGCTTTCCATTTTCATCAAGAGCTTCTACTTTTATTGCAGTAGGTCGTGGCACATCTTCATAGATTTTTGGAAGTGAAAGACACCCTTCTTGCTCTACCCAAACAGTCGGGTCAGTGACAGTGATCTTTGGGTTAATATATACTTGAGGAGAACCATAGACAGGATACCCTTGCCCATCTACAGATCTAACTGTTGTTATGAATATACGGAGAGGAACACCTACTTGAATTGCAGCAAGTCCCATCCCATTGTGGGAATACATCACCTTTATCATTTCTTTTACAAATGCTCGAATCTCATCATTCACCTCTTTTACAGGCTCTGATTTCTCCCTAAGAGCAGCATTCCCAAAGTAGCATAGTTTATACTTCATCCTACTAACTACTGCCCAGCTGTTTGTTCAATAGATGTAGGTAGAGACATATTTGGCTTGATCGTTCCTGTTGACCAAATCGATAGAACAATACAGATAATCATGAAAATCACAGCTAAATAGCCTGTAAACTTCTTTAATACATCTGCTGTTGATGTTCCAAATAGAGAATCTCCTGAATCGCCACCAAACGACGCTCCAAGGCCCATGCTCTTACTTTCTTGAAGCAAGATTACAAGGCTTAGTATGCCGCAGATTAGAAGAAACAGAAAGATAGTTCCGTAAAATAAAAATGTCATGATTTGGTTTCCCTTGATATATTTACAATCTTAGCAAATGACTCAACATTTAATGAGGCTCCTCCAACGAGTGCTCCATCAATGTCAGGCATTTTAATTAACTCTTTTATTGTGTCTGGGTTCACCGATCCACCATACAAAATAGGTGTCCGGAAAGCGTTTTTCTCTCCCCATTTCTCACGAATGAAACCTCTGATCACACTATGCACTTCTTGTGCAATTTCAGGAGTCGCTGCATGTCCTGTACCTATTGCCCAAACAGGCTCATAAGCAACAATAACAGCAGAAGCTTCATTCTCATTAAGAGAGCCCATAGCTTTTTCAAGCTGGTTTAGAAGAACCTTTTCTGTCTGCCCTGATTCTTTTTGCTCTTGAGTTTCCCCAACGCAAAGAACAGGAGCAAGTCCTCCTAAAATCGCTCGGTATACTTTTTCTTTAATCATTTCATCATCTTCATGATAAAACATTCTTCTTTCAGAGTGCCCTATTAAAGTAAACTGACCTCCAGAATCCTGAATCATGGTTGTTGAAACCTCACCCGTATAGGCACCACTCTCAAATTGAGATACATTCTGAGAGCCTATTTCTATTTCTGTACCTCTTGAAGCATCGCTTGCAACCTTAAGAAGTGTTGAGGGGACAGAGAGACAAACCCTGCCTTGACTCTGAGAAAGCATGGAAGGTAGCTTCACAATGAAATCAACTGTTTCCTTGATTTTCATATTCATCTTCCAGTTTCCGATAACAACAGCTGGCCTACTCATGAAATTCCTACATGGGTAATCATTAAAGTTAAGAATTGTACGAAATTTTTAGTACTAGAATCAAGTTTTAAAAATATCCTACTTGATGTTAGCCTAACATAAATGTGCGTTTGCTTAAATCATTTCTACCATTTGAAAGAAACCTTATATGTCTGCGATATCAACTAAAGTTTATACCGTCTCCGAGATCACTCAAGCGATCAAGCAACACCTTGAGCCGAGATTCTTTCATATTTGCCTAAAAGGCGAAATTACTAATTTCAAAAAGCAGTCATCTGGCCACCTTTATTTTAATCTAAAAGACGACCATTCTCAGATTTCATGCGTCCTATTTAGAGGCAATGCCGTAAAGCTCGACAAGGAGCCTAAAGCAGGTGACATGGTCATGATCAAGGGATCGATCAGCGTATATGCCCCACGAGGAAGCTATCAAGTGATTGCTCAAGAGCTTGTCTATGAGGGCGTAGGAGATCTTCTCCTCATGCTCCATGAGCTGAAGAAAAAGTACCACCAAAAAGGATACTTCGAACCCTCTGCCAAAAAGCCCCTACCCAAATACCCTAAGACTATAGGGGTCATCACAAGCCCAACAGGTGCTGTTATTCAAGATATCCTCCATGTGCTAAAAAGAAGGTTCAAGGGCTTTCAGCTCATTTTAAACCCAGTAAAAGTACAGGGTGAAGGTGCTGATGTTGAGATTGCTAAGGCTATCGATGACTTTAACCGCTTTAAGCTCGTCGATGTTATGATTGTAGGAAGAGGCGGCGGTTCTTTGGAAGACCTCTTTGCTTTTAACAAAGAATGCGTAATAGAAGCTATTTTCAAATCCGATATCCCCATAATCGCAGCTATTGGCCATGAGACAGATGTTTCACTTGCAGATTTTGTTGCAGACGTTAGGGCTCCAACGCCATCTAGTGCTGCAGAACTTGCTGTAAAAGAAAAGTCCCAGCAGCAAGAATTCCTTTTAAACGCAGATCAACACTGCCTGAATTCTTTAAGACAGCTACTAAAACAGTGTAAGCTTAAAATGCGAGCAATTACCACGCAGAGGGTCTTTACAACACCAGATGCGCTACTTGGCCCCTACTCTCAAGCTCTTGATGATATTACCTTGAAAATAGATGAGCTCGCTGGAAAGCAGACAGAAATCAGAGCGCTGCATTTAGCAGGATATGCAAAACAGCTTGCCGCATTTATGCCAGGGAGGCAGCTACAGTCACATAGGGAAAATCTCAGAAGGTACGCAGAGTGGCTTTCTGAAAATGTGCAGAAACAAATAGCCTACAGAAAAGAGCGCCTAATAGCCTTAGAAAAGCTTATCAGCTCATTATCACCTACAAATATTTTAAAAAAAGGTTACTGCATTCCCTTTGCTGAAAACACATCTTCAGTTATTATTTCTGCAAAACAACTACATGAGAACGACCCTATCACCTTGCAATTCCATGATGGCAAGGTAGGAACAATCGTGAAAAAAGGAACCTAATATGAATAAAGAAGAGCACAGTTTTGAACAGGCGTACGCTCGTTTAGAAGAAATCATGCAAAAACTTAATACTTCTCAGACATCATTGGAAGACTCTATAAAGCTCTATGAAGAAGCCGACCATCTGATCAAAACTTGTAATAAAAAGCTTGTAAACGCTGAGCAAAAAGTGCAAAAGCTTATCAAAACGCGAGATGCAAGTGTTGCAACAACTCCTGAAGGCGCTCCACAGATGGAATCATTTAATCCCGTGCAAGAGCAATACATAAACAGAAATATACCAAGCTAAGCGATGAAGTCTTTTTTAGAACGTATTGTAAACCCTAGTGAAATCAAGTCCCTATCTTACGAGCAGCTTGAGATATTAGCTCTTGAGCTAAGAGAGCGTATTATTGAGGTGATGTCTATAAATGGCGGTCATCTAGCGTCAAATCTAGGGGTGATAGAGCTTACAATAGCTCTTCATAAGGTTTTTGACTCACCTGACGATAAGTTCATCTTTGACACCTCACACCAGGTATATGCTCACAAAATCCTAACCGGAAGAAACGATAAGTTTTCCACAATAAGGAAACATAAAGGGCTTTCTGGATTTTCAAGTCCAGCAGAATCCCCTCACGATCATTTCTATGCGGGCCACGCAGGAACAGCTCTTTCTTTGGCTCTTGGAGTCGCAAAAGCAAGAGATCTTAATAAAGAAGATTCCTATGTTATCCCTGTGCTTGGAGATGCAGCCCTCACTTGCGGCCTTACTCATGAAGCGCTGAATAACGTTCCTAAAAACATGAAGAACTTTATTTTGATTTTGAACGACAACGCAATGGCTATCTCTAAAAATGTAGGAGCCATTACTGGGATATTAAGTCGCTTTTTTAATCATCCAATGTCCAATAAACTTTATGGAGAAATCGAGTCTCTACTAGCAAAGATCCCAGGTTGTGGAGAACTCATCGCATCTGGTGGAAGTAAGCTCAAAGAATCCCTTAAAAACCTCATCAGCACCGCACCGTTCTTTGAGCAATACGGCCTTTCTTATATAGGCCCGATAGACGGACATGACATTAAAAAAATGAGCTCAGCTCTTGAGGCTGCAAAAAACCTGCAAACACCCTGCATCATCCATGCCTTAACTACCAAAGGCCAAGGGATGCCCAATGCGATCAAAAATCCAACGACCTATCATGGCGTTAAACCATTTGATCTTGAAACAGGAAAATTTCTTCCAAATCCAACTGTAAGACCTACCTTCCCAAAAGTCTTTGGGAAACACATGCTTGAAATGGCAGAAAAAGATGAAGACATCGTTGTACTTACCCCCGCGATGCCAGCAGGTTCTTGCCTAACCCCTCTTATGAAAAAGTATCCTGAAAGATGTCTCGATGTAGGCATTGCAGAGGGCCACTGCGTTACCTTTGCTGGTGGACTTGCCTATAAAAGCAACAAGAAGATTGTATGCTCTATCTATGCGACTTTCTTACAAAGAGCCTTAGACAACCTCTTTCATGATGTTTGTCTACAAAAACTCCCTGTTGTATTTGCCTTAGATAGAGGCGGGATTGCAGGCGGTGACGGTGCCACTCACAACGGCATCTATGACATATCCTTTCTTAACGCAATGCCTAATATGGTCATTGCTCAACCAAGAAATGGACACCTTTTAAAGGAAGTCCTGGAGAGCGCTTTCACATATAACCAGCCGGTAGCAGTTAGGTATCCAAACCTTCCTACAGAAGAATTTGAGCTACCTATACAAAGAAGACTTCTTGGAAAGGGTGAAGTTCTCATCAAAGGAGAGCAAATTGCTATTATTGCACTTGGGCATAAATGTGAAACTGCACTTGAAGTAAGAGCTCTTCTTGAAAACGAAGGAATCAATGCAACAGTGATTGATCCAGTCTTTGTTAAGCCTCTCGATAAGGAACTACTCTACCGAGTATTTATGACTCATCCATATATTGTAACACTAGAAGAACATGCAGTGAACGCTGGCCTTGGACAAATTATCAACCAGTTTGCTATAGAGAATGGATTCAACGAATCCCAGATATTGAACATTGGGATCCCTGAAGTTTATTTAGAACATGGTAGCCATAGTGAGCTCACAAAAGAAGCCAAGCTTGACGCTGAAAGTGTCAAAACGAGGATCCATGAGCACTACTTTGTGAAACCTGCAACTTATGCAACAATATGATTATAGCTTTATTTCCAAGTCACTCCCATAAAGACTCCGACGATCTCTGCAAGCAGATTTTAGAGTTTTTTAAACAAAACAATATTACAGTTGTTGCAGAAGAGGGTGATGCAGAACGGTTGAACATACCAAGATTGGACAGTGTTGACCAAAAGGAAATCAAATTCCTTCTTTCCATGGGCGGCGATGGCACCATCCTAAATATCGCACACAGACATATGAACCTTGATGCGGCAATCCTTGGCATCAACCTTGGGCATCTTGGCTTTATGGCTGATATACCCATCTCCGATGTAAAAGCTAGCTTAGAAGACCTTCTTTCAGGAGCCTACACAATAGAAGATCGCATAATTATCGAAGGTACAACCCCTGATAATAAAACCTCCTATGTAATGAATGACTTTGTCATCCATAGGGCTAAGAACTCCTCTTTAATCGAACTTTCCATTTATGTGGATGACCTTTATTTAAACACCTTCGAAGCAGATGGTATCATTTTATCTACACCTAACGGCTCAACAGCATACTCTCTTGCCGCAGGAGGCCCGATTTTATCGCCGAGTTTAAATGGTGTTGTCATCACACCTATCTGTCCTCATACAATTTCTAATAGACCCATCGTACTGACAACAGACCATAACATTAAAATTGAATATTTAAGTGAATACGATCCCATCGAAGTTGTTGCCGATGGTCTCGAGCATTTCCAACTAAAACAAAGAGAATGTTTTACATTCAAAAAAAGCGATAAAGTCTTTAAACTTGTTAATCTAAATCGTAGAGACTACTTCTCTACTCTAAGAACCAAATTGGGATGGTCTGGGAAACTGCGGTGATATTATGGCACAGCAATCAACTCTAAAGGCAGAAGGGCAAACATATAGCCCCTTTACAGCAGTATTCCTTCCTATATTCCTTACTCTTCTAGGAGTCTCTTTTTTTCTAAGACTTGGTTGGATTGTAGGGGTAGCTGGACCTTTAAAGACTCTCGGCATCATTACACTTGCGACCCTTATCTCTTTTATTACAGCTTTTTCTCTCTCAGCAACAGCAACCAATATTCGCATAAAAACAGGTGGAATCTATTTTCTTCTTTCAAGAACTTTTGGAATAGAAATAGGAACGGCGATAAGCTTTCCGCTCTACATCGCTCAAACTTTTGGCGTCGCCTTTTATGTAACAGGATTTGCAGAAGCTTTGCATATTCTTGCGCCTCACCTGCCAACAAAAGAGATCGCTCTTTGCAGCTTGGGCTTCATAACACTCATCGCCTTCATCTCCTCAAAGGTAGCTCTTAAAGCCCAGCTATTTATTTTCCTATGCGTCGCTCTTGCCCTTCTCAGCTTTTACTTCGGAGGGTTTATCCCCAAAGGGCCTACTCATGTAGCAATAGATCACACAAGCATGCTTCACCCTAAATCCTTTTGGATACTCTTCGCTGTATTTTTTCCATCTGTGACAGGGATTGAAGGAGGTCTTGCCCTTGCAACAAACCTAAAAAACCCATCTAAAACACTACCCTTTGCCACAATTGCCGCTGTATGTGTCGCCTTTATCATCTACATAAGCGTGGCTCTACTTTTATACTTTAGAGTACCAAATGAGCTTCTTGTATCAAATTCACTTATCATGCAAGAAGTAGCTATAGTACCGCAAATCGTTATCATAGGTATCCTCGGCTCTACAATATCTGCGGCTCTTGCAACTATTATAAGCGCCTCAAAAACTGTGCAGGCTTTCTCAGACGACGGCATCATCCCTAAATTTTTTGGTAGAGTATATGGAAAGTCCTCTTTCCCAAAAATCGCTCTAGTCCTATCTAGTTTACTTGCTTTTTTAGGAGTATCTCTTGGTGGCATAGACACGATAGCGCCTATCCTTTCCATGTTCTTCTTAATCTCCTATGGTATGTTAAATGCTGCAACAGCAATAGAGGGTATGATTGCAAACCCAAGCTATAGGCCAACCCTAAAAATGCCTTGGATACTCTCTTTTTTAGGGGCCTTGCTCTGTCTTTTCGTTATGCTACTTATCAATGCAGCAACATCGATCGTTGCTATAGTTCTTGTGATCGGCGTATATTTCCTTATGAAACAAAGACACATGCCAACTTCTTGGGAAGACCTCCGCTATAGCATCCTTCTGTTCTTCTCAAGGTTTGCCATCTACGGCCTTACGAACTTCAAACCCTCTCCAAAAACATGGAGGCCCAACCTCCTTGTATTTGTAGGAGATCCCCTTCTTCGCGCGCATTTAATAGAGCTTACAAGCGCTCTAACGCATAAGAAAGGGTTTTTGATTATGGCTTCGATCTCAAGTAAAAACTCTTCCTATGTTGCAGATGCTTCTGTTGAAGAGCACAAACTACAAATGTTTCTCAAAAAAGCAAAAGTACCTGCTCTTATTAAAACTTATAAAGATGAGTCTCTCGAGCAAGGTCTTAAACAGCTTATTGAAAATACAGGCATAGGACCTCTAACTCCAAACACCTTTGTTCTTGGAGCATCTAACAAAAAAGAAAAGATTCCTATTTTTACAGAAACAATTTTCACAGCCTATAAGAAGAAGAAAAACCTTCTTATTATTAGAGAGAGAAACCTAAAAGAGCGACTACTTATCAAAAAACACTGGAATAGAGATAAAAGAATTGATGTTTGGTGGGCTGGTGGCTGTAAAAACAACTCAGAACTCATGCTTGTTATGGCGTTTATGCTACAAACAAGTGCTGACTGGAGAGGAGCAAAACTCACTCTTAAAACAGCTGTATGTCTTGAGGAAGACATCCCGCTTATGGAGAAAAAACTGAAGGAGTTTTCTACCTCTTCTAGACTATCCTTCTTAACAGAAGTCGTTCACCATAAAGAGGGTGATATCTTAAAGGACACTATCAAAACCGCCTCTTCTAAGGCAGATCTTGTGTTCCTTGGCATAAGAGCCCCTTCTGATGGGGAAACCAAAGAATCCTTCTCTAAGTACTATGAAGAACTCTTAGAAAGAACCAAAGAGTTCCCTCCGATCGCCTATATACTCGCAGGCGAAGACCTAGAGTTCTCAGAAATCCTAGATTAAGCTAGCTATGCCCTATTCTCTCTACCCTTGACTAAAAACAAAATAAAATAGTTATTATATATTTTTCGTAATAAATAATATTTAATACTGTTTTTAACATTAATTTTAACTTGAATTATGGTATAATAAATATTCATTATTTAACATTTTTATTAACATGATTACAGTAGAAAATATTCCCACTATTTTTGAGTGTTCCTATTTAGCAGCAAAAGAAGATGTCTTAAGCAGAGAGGAGTTCCAAGGTATTGGAAGCTATTCCTTTCAACATCTTAAAAAGATTCCTCTTATCATAAACGAGCTTTTCAAAAATATTTTTAACTGCGTTGGAACCATTGGAGGAAAATCAGGTCTCTCTGTTGACGCTCATAAAAAGAGAAAAGAGTGGTACAACTCTAAATTTATAGAACTTAAAAAAGACTTAAATTCTACAGATAAGAAAATCTTCGTAAACATCGTTTGCTCAAGAGACTGGAATGGTTATATCTATGGACAAACAGCTTCTATGTTTCAGTATCAAAAGGTTTTAAAGAAAGCGCAAAAATCTTTTGCTGTTTACGGCGAAATAGCGAGTACAAATAAAGACATACATGACATTATCTCTAAAATAAAAAGCAATTATCCAGATAGAGAAATCGCTGCAGTAAACCTTCTTGCTCATACAAGAGGATTTGGAGCCTATAGCGACGATCTAAGGATGGCATTTTCGCAACTTGATAAGGACACTCCTGTTATACTTTCATCCTGCAAAACAGTTGAACACAAAAACAATGGTTATGCTGAATACTTATCAGCAAAGTGTCCAAATATCATAGTAGCTGGCAGCGATAAAGTCGTTATAGGTACAAAGTTAGATATAAGTGAGAATCGCGTAAAATCATGTAAATTTCCTATAGGTTTATTTTGTGATGCATCTAACTATGTACTGAAAGAAGGAGAAGTGATTTCAAGAGGATCACTAGCATAAAACATACAGTCTCTTAGCCACCCCTAGAATCTTACTTTCTTCCTGATCCAAAACTAGAGGAGCTATCTAGTAGCTCCATGTATCCAGCTTAACTTTTCCTCTAAAGATCCTATAGATCCACCAACCATATGCGATTACAAGCGGTACTCCAATGCCTGCAACTGTTAGGATGATTCTAAGTGTGTACTTAGAAGATGCTGCATTGTATAGCGTGATACTATTCAAAACAGGATCCATACTTGATCTTATAAGGTTTGGGTAAACTCCCATACCAAAAAGCACAAGTAAAAAGAAAATGGCACCAGCGGAAGATAAGAATGCCCAGCCACCTTCATGCTTCCTTAGACATCTTGGTATATTTGCAATAAGAAGCATTGCACAAAGTCCTATTGCATAAAGATAAGGCATCTCTCGCATAAGGTCATGCATGTGCGGCATGAATGTTAGTGTCCCAAGGGTAAGCGTCACATAGGATATAATAAAGAATACCATCGTAGAGATGGACCAAACACTTACTTTATTATGAAACTCCCCTTCTGTTTTCATCGCAAGATAAATGCAGCCATGCATCATGAAAAGAGCAATCCCTGTAATCCCCATAAGAATTGTGTAAGGTGTAAAAAATGACCAGAATGAACCATGGAATACTCCTTCTGCATCTATCGGAATACCTTTAACAAGGTTTCCTAGTAAAACTCCCAAAACAAAAGAAATGACATAGCTTGAAATAGAGAACATAGCATCCCAAAAATGTCTCCAACGCATGCTATGTAGCTTAGAGCGAAATTCTATTGATACCGCTCTAAAGATGATCCCCGCTAAGAAAATCATAAAAGGAACATAAAATGCTGAACAAAGAGTTGCATATGCAGCAGGAAAACCTGCAAGAAGGCCTCCTCCAACAATAATGATCCAAACTTCATTCCCATCCCATACAGGACCTATCGCATTTAGCATGAGTCTTCTTTCCTCATCATGTGATGTGAAAAGGTGCACCATTCCGACTCCTAAATCAAAACCATCCAGGATTACATAAGCAACCACTGAAAGACAGATCACACAGTACCAAATTAATTCTAGCGTAAACATATATTCCTGTTCCTAAGTTTAAATTTTAGAGACCTAAAGGGTTCGAGTAAACTCCATCAACTTCTCTTTCCTCTTCTGGACCATTTTGGATTTTTCTATTAAGAAGGAAAATAAAAAGAGAGAAAAGAAGAGTGTAAATCGTAACAAACATAATCAAAGAGCCGAGAACCTGTCCCGTTGATATCGATCTTGATACCCCTTGAGTTGTGCGCATGATTCTGTAAACAATCCAAGGCTGCCTACCAAATTCCGCTGTGTACCAACCTGTCTGGTTCGCAATGTAGGGCCAAAAGACAGACGCAACAAGAAACCCAAGGGTTCCTCTAGCATTTTGTATCGTACCCTTCCACCAGAAAATACAGCCGAAGAGCACTGCCATAAACATTAAGAACCAACAACCTATCATAATATGGTAGGTAGAAAATACAAGAGGCACGTTAGGCCAGTCTTCTCTTTTAAATTGATCAAGTCCAATAACAGCTGGTGTCGGATTGTTATATACAAGAAGACTAAGAAGCGATGGGACTTTTAATCCAATGACTTCCTTTTTCTTCATGTCTGGGTAACCAACAATTGCAAAAGGTGTATGAGGTTTTGTTTCAAAGACACCTTCGATTGCTGCAAGTTTTTCAGGCTGATATTTTGCAACACCTGTTGCTGTTGACATAGCTGAAAACAGCTGAAGTATCACCGTTATCCCGCCGACAATTAAACCAACCTTCATAGAAGATCTGGCAAAGTCTAAGTGTTTTTTACGGAGCATATAATATGCAGACACACTTAAAACAATAAACGCACCCGTTAACCAGCAACCAATTAAAACATGTGTAATACGATCAACAGTAGAAGGATTGAAAATCATTTCCCAGTAATGTGTGATAACAGCTCTAGATTGCTCACCCTCACCAATAATTTTATATCCTGCAGGTGTTTGCATCCATGAATTCGCAACGCAAATCCAAGTCGCACTAAAGTGCGCGCCAAATGCCACAAGGATAGAAGACATGTAGTGAACACCTCTACTAACTTTGTCCCATCCGAAAAGCATCAGTCCAATAAAGCCAGCTTCTAAGAAGAATGCAAAAATACCTTCTGCTGCAAGTGCTGAGCCAAATACATCCCCTACAAACTTTGAATATCTTGCCCAGTTATTTCCAAAGGCAAATACCATAACGATTCCAGTAGCAACTCCCATAGCAAATGAAAGTGCAAATATCTTGGTCCAAAAGATTGCCATCTTTTTGTATTTTTCATTTTTCGTTCGGATGAACATCCCTTCCATAATCACAATCATAAGAGATAATCCAATGCTTAGAGGAGGAAATAGATAGTGAAAAGCAATTGTAAATCCAAATTGAATTCGAGAAAGCATAACAACGTCCATAAAAAACCTTTGTCAGATGTAAAACAAGATTTCATGCTACAATATAGATTTATTTTGTCAAATCTAAACTTAATACGTGAAATATCTCCCTTGCAATAATCTTTACAGTTTCCTTAAAATTGAAACCGTTTCACTAAAGGAGATTTATTTGAAATTTCATTCACCAAAAATCATGGGAGTTCTAAACATTACACCCGACTCTTTTTATGATGGAGGTAAATATCAAAACCTTGATGAAGCAGTAGAAAGAGCCTACAAAATCTATGAAGAAGGCGCAGATATACTTGATATTGGTGGTGAAACTACAAAGCCAGGCTCTTCTCCCATAACAGAAGAAGAAGAACTTTCACGCATTCTTCCATTGCTAGAAGCCCTTAGCACCGACTACCCTATACCCATTTCAATAGACACACAAAAGCCAGCAGTTGCTAGAAAAGCTCTAGAACTTGGCGTACGTATGATCAATGATGTTTCTGGTTTTGAAAATAGTGAGATGAGAGAACTTGCAGCAAGCTATCAAGTCGATATCTGCATCATGCACAAAAAAGGTACTACACAAAGCATGCAACTAAACCCAAAGTATGAGGAAGGAGTCATTTCTTCATTACTTATGTGGTTTGAAAAAAGAATTTCTCTCCTTTTGCATCAAGGTGTTCAAAGCTCACAAATCATTATCGATCCTGGCCTTGGATTCGGAAAAAATATCGATCAAAAGATTGATATTTATAAGTCGATTTCAAAACTAAAAGATCTCGGATATCGCTTACTCATTGGTGGCTCAAGATACCTTGGAAAATTTGTAGATAAAAAGAGTGAAGAGTGCTTGCCAGCAACCATCATCTTAAATACAATAGCGGTACTTAGTGGTGCTGACATTATTCGTGTTCATGACGTCAAAGAACACAATGATCTAGCTAAGATTTTCAATCGATTCGAAAGCCATGAAAGAGAAGCGGCAACTTACGAGTAACTTCAGCAACATATCTCGATGTGCAAATATTTCATAAAGTGTCGATTTTATTTTTGACTTTATTTGCAAATTTAAGAGAATGATCTAAGAAGAGTAAGAAAGAGAATAGTATGCATTTTATACATATCACTGTTCCTATAATTGAGGTGGTCATCATCGGTGTGATGATCAACTACCTGCTATCTTTTTTCTGGAATACAAGATCTATGGATCTTGTGCTTGGCTTGCTTGCTTTTCTATTAATCTTCGCAGCATCTGCATGGTTAAGACTTCCTGTTGTTCACAAGCTCATGTTACTTTTTGCAAACGTTGCTGTGATTGCGATCCTTGTCATTTTTCAACCGGAACTTCGTGTAGCTCTTTCAAAGCTGAGTTTAAAAGGAAGGCGGTATAGGGAAATTACAGAGTTTGATAAATTTTTAGATCAGCTTGCTACTTCTACTTATCGACTTTCAGACAAACGTATTGGTGCTTTAATCGCTCTTGAAAATGAAGATACCCTTGATGAATTTGCTCGAAAAGGTGTCATGCTACAGGCCGTTTTTTCATCCGAGTTGCTGGAGTCCATTTTCGCTACAACAACACCGCTTCATGATGGAGCAATCATCATCCGAGATCTAACTATCGTCTCAGCGGCTGTAATTCTCCCTCTTGCGGAAGACTCTTCTCAAATCGCAAAAACAATGGGAACAAGACATAGAGCTGGGCTTGGAGCAAGTCAACTCACAGATTCTCTTATCATTGTTGTATCGGAAGAAACAGGAAAGGTTTCGATAGCAAGAGATGGGATCATGACAAGAGGTGTAAAAGTAGATCGTTTCAAAGGTATTATTAGAAGTATCTTCAATCAGCCTGCAAAGAAACCCATACAATCGCGATTTAACATTCTTGAGTGGTTTAAACGATGAAGTCATTAATTATTAGGATATTTATACAGAACTGGCCAAGGAAGCTCATTTCTTTGATCCTTGCGATCATTGTTTGGTTTGTTGTGTCTCAGTCTATGGCAACAACAAAAACAATTAGTAACATTGGAATCCGTATTTTAAATATTCCAGAAGGTAAAACTGTAGAAGGTCTTCAATCAAATGGCTTACTTCAAAAAAGAGTCACTCTTACTCTTAGTGGAAACAAGAACCTTCTTGATGAACTTACATCAAATGACATTGAAGTTGTCATAGACGCTGTTAACCAAAGAAAGGAATGGATCGCGACCATCTCCAAGAAGAATCTTCTTTCCCTCAACCCTGATATCAACTTAACAAGAAGAATCAACAAGATTTCTCATAAGAATTTCATTATTAAACTTACGAACCTTGTTACGGAAAGAATTCCTGTTATTATTACACAACCCATTGGACAAGCTCCGAAGGGATATCAGTTCCTAGATATTTGGCCCTATCAACTTAATTTAAATATCAGCGGACCTGAAGATGTTGTAAAAGAAGTGAAGAACCGTGGAATTAAACTCACCTTTAACTTAAATGACATTTCAGAGTCTCAGCTTGATGACTTGCAGTCATCCTCTAGCAAACAATCTGATGTTGTGAGCTTTTTTGTACCAAAGCACTGGAAGCACGTCTCTATTCCTATTCTTTCCACCTCACCAATAACAATTGACGACCCTGATGCGAAATTCCTAAGAATTGATTTTGTAAGATCGGAACTAATTCCAATCAATCACCCTATCCCTATTAGTCTTTTTGTTCCTCCTCATCTGATCCTCGCGCTCAATCCGCAAAAGCTCGGAATCGTTTCTAATGAAATGATTGAGAATAAAAACGGAATCAAGCTCATAAACCAGCCCCTATACGCAAAAGGAGTGAGTGAACTCTTTTTAGAGACCATAAGTGATATGATAGGAATCACAGTGATCGCGAACCCTAAGCCAGATCAAAATCAACTGGATTGGACCGTTCAGTTTATCAATCCTAAAGTCCTTGAAGACCGTTATGTCAGCACTCTTCTTTCTGATTCGTCTGATGAAGATCTACATGACCTTCAACCAAAGGTGCGAGAAGAATATTTAAGAAATCGATTCAGAAGCTATATGAATCGTTTTACCCTATATCGTCCCGATTTTAAGAGATTCAAACTTGATATCGAGATGCAGGGAAACAAAATTAACATAACCGAATCCAATCATGAGTGAAAAGAAAAACAAGAAAGTCTACATCCTAAAGCAAAGACTTGGTAGTTATGGTGGCTTAGAAAAGTACACATATCGTATTGCTGAAGCTTTCTCTAAAAAAGGTTGTGATGTCACGTTGCTCAGTGGTAATGAAGCAAAGAAGGTTCATAACCACCCTCACTTTGATTTCAAAACGTTTCCAACGCCAAAGCATTTTTCATTAAGAAGGCTCGAACATTTTGATGCAAATGTTAGACGTTACTTGAAAAGTCAGGATTATGACCTTGTCTTTGGTCTTGATCGAACCCGCTTCCAAACTCACATACGCGCAGGAAATGGCGTTCACAAAATTTTTCTAAAAAGAAGAAAAAGCACTTCCTCTTTTCTTAAGAGAATGTCACTTCCTATAAATCCGTTACACAAACTGATCCTATCTATTGAAAAACACGCTTTTGAACACCCCAAATTGGAATGTCTATTTACAAACTCAAATATGGTAAAGAATGAGATTCTTTCCAACTTTGCTGTCGATGAAAAAAAGGTCCACGTTGTTCACAATGGCGTTGAATGGAATGACATGCAAAAGGATTTTGATATTTGGCTTGAGAGAAAGGCAAAAGTAGCAAGCAGCCTACATCTAGATCCAGCTAGCTACCATTTTTTATTTATTGGGAATGATTATAAAAGAAAAGGTCTTGATATCCTTTTGCAAGCCCTTTCCATTTTAAAGAATAAAGATGTACACCTTTCTGTTGTTGGAAAAGATAAGAATATTAAGTCATACATCTCCCTAGCTGAAAAGCTAGGCATTTCAAAAAATGTAAGTTTTTACGGTCCTCAGAATGATGTAAGGAAATTTTTTCAACTAAGCGACTGCCTGATCATACCTTCTTTCTACGATCCATTTGCAAATGTGACAATAGAAGCACTTGCTATGGGACTTTTTGTGATTTCCTCCCCATATAATGGGGGTCACGAAATTCTGAGCAATGAGACTGGAATTACTCTTGAAACTCTTGAAGACCCCACCTGCCTTGCTAGCGCCATGGAAAGAGCCATTTCTGTACCTAAGACATGGATACACGCTACAGCTATAAGAAATTCAGTAAAACATTTGGATTTTTCTAACCAAATCGGTAATCTTATTGATATTTCCTTAAGCGCTACAGACTCTAGATGAACAAACAACTCTTAGCCTTCCGCCTACTTTACATCTCTTTTGCCCCACTAAAGCTACTATCTCATAGAAGCATCCATCGAGTTGGGAAGATCTTAGGATCTCTCACCTACTATCTCCATACGAATTTTAGAAAAAAATCTCTTTCCAACCTGTCTCTTGCAAAAGATCTGGACCTCTCTGAAAAAGAACTTAAGAAAATCGCAAAAAAGTCTTTTCAAAGCCTTGTAACTACCTGTTTAGAATATCCGAAGTTTGCAGAAGAACCCGATATCTCCAAATCCATTACTTGTGTGAACCCTGAACTTGCTGATGCTTTTATCAGAAAAAAGCAAGGAATTGTCTTTTTCTGCGGCCACCAATCGAACTGGGAGGTTCTGTTCCTTGATGGAACTCGAAGAATGCCTGGTGTTGCTATTGGAAGACCTATAAAAAATTTATACATCTATGAGTGGATACAATCGATTAGGGAGCGCTTTGGAGGAAATATGATCTCTCCTCAAAACGCTATCAAAGAAGGCTTTAAAGCTTTAAAAAGAGGCCTTTTTCTTGGGATTGTTGGAGACCAAGGAATGCCTGAGAGTGGCTTTAGCTGCAAGTTTCTAGGAAGGCTTGCTTGGACTTCTCCTTCTCCAGCCCTTCTTGCATATAAAGCAAAATGCCCCATTATGGTCGCAACAACAAAAAGGATAAAAGGGAAGTACTACATCACATACTCTGATCCCATCTGGCCAAACTTTGAAAATACTATCGATACTGAAATGCCCATCCTTATGACAAAAACACTAGAAATCTTTGAGAAGAGCATTTTAGAAAATCCTGGAGAGTGGCTATGGCAACATAACCGTTGGAAGCAAGAAACTCCAAGAAACGTCTATTATAAGTACCGCTACGACTGCATGTTAATCATCATGCCTGATGACCGCTTAGAATTTACTAAGTTAAAAGATGAAATCAAGATCTTCAAAGAGATCTACCCCCTTGCCTTTATCTCTCTTATGATTCCAAAAGCCTTTGAGAAAGACCTTAATCTAGAAGGTGTCGAAACTCTTTACTATCAGAGTCACCAAGATCTCTTTAAAAGAGACTATAGGTTTAAAATCGTCTATAACTTCAGTAGATATATAAAGATCAAAAAGCACTTTCTATCGCTTAGCGCAATGAAAGTTGTAGACCTTAATGATCTAAGAAAAGATGCCTCTGAACATCTATCTGAGAAAATCGATTATAGCTTTTCAGATATTGTAAAAAGAGCCATTTGCAGACCTGGAACACTATGGGAAAAAACAAATGCCACACAATAGATTTTACATTGATCAGCCAATATCTGAGAGCTCTTGCTATTTTATAGAAGACGAAGAGTTTCATCATATGACACGTGTCATGAGACAAAGAGAGAATGATGAAATAGAGCTTGTTGATGGAAAAGGCTCTCTTGCAAAAGCTCACATTAGATCCATTGAGAAGAAAAAAGCCGAAGTAGTCGTTTCAAGTATTACTAAAGAGCAGGAAAATCCCCGTAGATTCTCTGTTGCTATTGCCAATTTAAAACCCGCTTCACTTGAGTTTGCTGTAGAGAAACTCACAGAATTAGGAGCTTTTGAGATTTCTATCTTCAAAGCGATCTATTCAGAAAAAGAGCAAGTAAGTAACCATACCAAAAACAGGCTCAATCGACATCTTATATCAGCTTTAAAACAGTCGGGAAGGCTTTTTCTCCCAAAGCTATCATACATAGCCCTTGAAGACATACTGCAAAAAAAGTGCTTCTTTTGTGATCTAGACGATAAAGCAGAAAAGCTTTCTTCCCTTATTGAAAAAGAAGAGGATGTCACTATTATCATCGGTCCAGAAAGTGGCTGGCATGAAAAAGAGAAAAAGATCCTATTAGAAAAAGCTACTGTTTGCCTGCTGAACCCAAATATTTTACGTGCTGAAACAGCTGCGATAACCTCAGGGGCTATCGCCTCTCAGATGCTTTATTGACATTCACTCTTATTGATGGAAGAGCACACTTCTTTCAGAACTTCTTCTTCTGATGAAATCTCTCCTTCAAAGACAAGTCCTTTGCTAGGATCAAGTGTCACCATTTCGCCTTCTTGAATAAGGCTACGAGCACTTTCTGCTTGAACTACGATAGAAATATCATACTTTTTACTGATTTCAAGTGCTGATTCTTCAGAGGCAGAATCGTCTCTATGGTTTTGAAGAATGATTCCAATACAAGATTTTAAATGATCTTCATATTCTGCTTGGCAATGAGTAAGGATTACGATCTTCCCTTTAGTCTCATACTCTTTTTCATGAGTTAAAACGAAGATAGCTTCACCATATACTTGTTTACCTCTTGAAGGTTTACCCCTTGCTGCAACCTTACCAATACTCTTTACGATCATCATATTGGTTGTGCCTCTAATCCCAAATGGCGTTCCAGAAGTTACAAGTACTGTATCTCCATAGTGAACGTAGTGATTGGAGAGTGCAAAACATGTTGCTAAATTAAACGCCTCTTCTCTTGTATTATACTCATGATAAACAGGTACCACTCCCCATAGAAAAGAGAGCTGATCAAAGGTTTTTTTGCTAGATGTCAGAGAAATAATAGGGATTTTTGGTCGCAATCTTGAAATCAATCTCGCGGTAAATCCGCTGCTAGTATAGGTGAAAATAGCTTGAGCATCTGAGCTATAGGCTGTTTTTACAGTAGCAACTGCAACAGAAGTCGAGATGTCTTTTGAGCTAAAATCAAAAGATCTAAAGAACTTACGATACTCAAAGTCCTTTTCAGCCTCTTCAATGATACTACTCATCATTCGGGCAGATGCAATAGGATATTTTCCAATCGCTGTTTCCCCAGAAAGCATCACGCATGAGGCACTATCATAAATCGCATTAGCAACATCAGATACTTCCGCGCGTGTAGGTCTTGGATGGTTGATCATTGACTCAAGCATCTGTGTTGCAATAACAGCCGGCTTACCTTCTTTATTACACTTGGCAATCATCATTTTCTGAAGACGAGGAACATGATTCAAAGGAAGCTCTACTCCAAGATCGCCCCTTGCTACCATAATCCCATCTGATACCTGCAAAATGCTCTCAAAGTTCTTAACTCCCATGACACTTTCTATCTTAGAAATGATCATGATATCACTTTTTGTGTGTTTCTTTATGAGCTTTCGTATTTCAAGTACGTTGTCAGCTAAACGAATAAAAGATGCTGCTATAATATCTACATCTTGCTCACAACCAAACTGCAAATCACTAGTATCTTGTTCTGTCATGGACGGGAGTTGGATCTCTCCATGAGGTATATTAACGCCCTTATTACTTTTAAGGTTCCCTGAATTGTCTATCTTAACAATGACATAGCCATCACCCTTCTCTATCGTTTTTGATGAGATATAGCCATCATCAAAAAGAATAGTCATACCTTTTGTTATATCATCAATCACACTTGGCGGAGAGATAGGTATTCCTTCAGCATCGCCTTCTTTAGCACTTTTAAGAAGTTTAAGTTTTTGCCCTTTTTCTAAGACAAGATTGTCATCTTTGATTTTACCAACACGTATTTCAGGCCCTTTAGTATCTAGCATGATAGCAAGAGGCCTTTCCATTTCATCTCTTGCTTTCTTAAGGAGAGCTATCGTTTTTGCATGTTGATCATGGTCACCATGAGAGAAGTTTAACCTTGCAACATTCATCCCTGCTTTCATAAGGTCTTTAATCTTTTCGTATGTACCAACGGCGGGCCCAATCGTACAAATAACTTTTGTTCTCATATAATGTTGCATAGATTCCTCATTTACAATCTTGCACTATAACTTAAGTGTTTCTACTAAAACTTTTCAAGAAGATCATGAGATAAGAAATCTATTTTCTAAAAATAACTAAAAGATCATATTACCCCTCTTTTATTAAAAAAGAAGGCAGGACTGATGAGAGTCAATGGAAGCCAACCACATCACGCACTTGTTGATCCAGGCGGCTACGATGCTGATGTTAGCGATAGTGAAAAAGAGCTGATCCATCTTTTCGATCTACACCTCAAACTTAGAAGATGCGACAGTCCAGAAGATAAATTCTTAGCGATTCAGAGCCACGTTCTAGAAGTAGATCCAACTGATGTCCTTGAAACCACTGATATAGAGTTGTCTGGTTATGGACTTGAAATGATTCCTAGAAATTTAAATCAATTTAGTCACCTTGAAAAACTAAGTCTTTCAGGAAACAAACTTGCCTTTGAACGCTTCGAAATGCCTCATTTACTATCGCTCAGAGTTCTAAAATTAGATGATTGTGACCTGAGCTATATACCTCCTGATTTTTTACGTCTATTTCCCAATCTTCAGGAACTTGATCTTTCGAGGAATCAACTCGAGATAGGTGGGATTCTTTTCGGTCAGGAAGTGGTAAATTATGACTTTGTAGAGATTGGAGGCTGCAGGGTGATAATCAAAGGAAATCATATCACTCTATTTGATGAACCGATTCGATGATATTATTGGAATACAAAGCTAAATCGCGATACAATCAGACCTTTTAGCAGATAGATTTTCCATGGTAAAGAGACAGGACATACGCCTTAAGAAGGTTAGTGTAAATAACCTTAAGGCTGTAGATTTAGATTTAAAGCCCAATGAGCTGATCGTGTTTACTGGCGTTTCAGGATCTGGCAAGACCTCTCTTGCTTTTGAAACTATCTATGTCGAAGGACAAAGACGCTATATAGAATCCCTCTCAACATATGCTCGAAGATACCTTGGGGATCTCACAAAACCAAATGCTGAAAGCATTACAGGGATCTCACCTACGATTGCTATTGAGCAAAAAAGCGTTGGCAAAAACCCTAGATCTACCGTTGGCACCCTCACAGGGATTTATGATTTCTTAAGGGTTCTTTTTGCAAAAGTGGGAACTTTTCACTGCCCGATCAGCGGAGAACCTGTTTCTCCCCAGTCACAAGAAGAAATCATCGATAAGATCCTATCTTTTCCAGCTGGAACAAAAGCCGTCTTACTCGCTCCTTACTTAAAGCAAAAAAAAGGAACTCTTAAAGAGGATTTTGCAGAGCTTCTAAGAAAAGGATACATGAGAGTACGCCTCGACGGTAAAATGGTCGATCTCTCTGAGGATATCTCTATTAATGAATCGAAAGCACATAACCTTGATCTTGTGATCGATCGATTTGTGATTCTTAAAGAGAACCATTCAAGGGTAAAAGAAGCCATTTTGCAAGGCCTTGAGCTTGGCAAAGGTGTGATCTCCCTTTTTGAAACTGAGAAAGAAAAAGAGCATTTGTTCTCAAAGTTTGCTTTTGCAAAAAAATCCAATCAGTCTTATGAGCCGCTCGAGCCCCAGGATTTTTCTTTCAACCATCCAAGAGGGATGTGTGATGACTGTGAAGGCCTTGGTTATACAGCTGAATTTGATCTTGATTTGATCATAGATGAAGAAAAGAGCATTTCAGAGGATTGCTGTAGTATTGCTGGAAGCTATTATACAGTGAAGTGGGGCAACATTTACACAAACCTCGGCAAACTCTATAACTTCGATGTAGACACTCCTTGGAAAGATCTTTCCAAAAGCGCAAAGAAAATTTTTCTCTACGGAACAAGAAAAAAATGGCTACGTATGCGCTTTGTACATCCTGAGAGCAAAAAAGTTTGGACCGACTATGTAAAGTGGCGTGGCGTGCTTTTCGAAGGTAAAAAGAAGATGGCTGATGCAAAAAGTGAGCTTTATCGAGAGAAGATGAAAAAGCTCATGAAGCTTGGCTCTTGTACCTCTTGTGGCGGCTCCAGGCTTAAGCCATACCCCACTGCTGCTAAATTCAAAGGTAAAACGATCCATGAAATCGTTTGCATGACTAACCACGAAGCTTTTACATTTTTTGAAAAAGCAAGCCTTAGAAAAGATGAAGAACTTATTGCAAAAGACCTCATTGCTGAAATCCAAAAAAGGCTCAGCTTTTTAGATCGCGTTGGCTTGCACTACCTTAATATAGAACGTACAGCTCCCACACTCTCTGGAGGAGAAGCACAAAGGGTGAGGCTCGCCTCACACATTGGATCTGGATTGATTGGAACAACCTATGTACTCGATGAACCCTCTATTGGCCTGCACCCAAGGGATAATGCGAAGCTGATCGAAACCCTCAAGACCCTAAGAGATAAAGGAAACACCGTAATCGTTGTCGAACATGATGATGAGACTATTCTTGCTGCTGATCGAATTGTTGACGTTGGACCTTATGCTGGCGCTGAGGGAGGAGTGGTCATTGTTAACGGAGATTTAAAATCTCTTATCGAGAGTAAAGAATCTGTTACAGGCGGCTATATTAGAGGTGATCGTTGTATTGAGATCCCTAAAAAGAAAAGAGTACAGAAGGATCATTTCCTAGAGATCAAGAATGCAACGCATCACAACTTAAAAAATGTAAACGCAAAAATCCCTCTCGAGTCTTTTGTTTGTGTTACTGGGGTTTCAGGCTCTGGTAAATCTTCTCTTATCTCAGACATACTATTTCCAAAGCTTGCTAACCTTCTTCATAGAGCTGAACACAGCGTAGGAAAACATGATGAGATCACCGGAATAGAGCACATCAATAAAGTGATAGGGATCGACCAAAGTCCTATTGGAAGAACGCCACGATCGAACCCAGCAACCTACATCAAAGTCTTCGATGATATAAGAGATCTCTTTGCTAAACTTAAAGAGAGCCAAGCCTATGGCTATAAGCCTGGTAGATTTAGCTTTAATGTTCTAGAGGGTTCTTGCCCGCACTGTAGAGGGATGGGAGCTGTCAAAGTTGACATGGACTTTATGGAAGATATCTTCGTGCCATGTAAAATCTGCAGCGGGAAAAGATTCGATAACAAAACCTTAGAAATCAAGTACAAAGAAAAGAACATTTTCGATGTTCTTGATATGAGGATCGAAGAAGCTTCTAGCTTCTTTGTGAATATTCCTCATATTTTTCATAAGCTTGAAGTTTTAGAAAAAGTCGGCCTTGGGTATTTGAAACTCGGCCAATCTTCTACCACTCTTTCTGGAGGAGAGGCGCAAAGGATTAAGCTTGCTAAAGAACTTACAAGACCTTCTACTGGAAAAACACTTTATATCTTAGACGAGCCGACGACAGGCCTTCATTTCTATGACATCGACAAACTCATCCATATTTTACAAGCACTTGTGGACCAGGGAAATTCCGTTGTTGTGATCGAGCACAACATGGACTTTGTCAAGACATGTGATTACATGATTGATATTGGACCAGAAGGTGGAAATGCTGGCGGTGAGATCATAGCGCAGGGATCTCCTGAGTCTATGATCAAGAAGTCAACAGATACAGCAAAGGCTCTCAAAAAAGCCTTCGCTAAGCTGGAAGATTTTGGAAGTGGTAAGAAGCGCGAAAAACCTTCTACTAAAAGCATTCCAATCACTGTAGAAGGTGCAAGTCAAAACAACCTTAAGAGCGTAGATGCAAGTATTCCTCAAGGAAAAATTACTGTTTGCACAGGCCCATCAGGCTCTGGGAAAAGCTCCTTTGCTTTTGAAACTGTCTACGCAGAAGGGCAAAGAAGATATGTAGAATCACTCTCCCCTTATGCTAGGCAGTTTGTAAAAGTCATGCCAAAAGCAAAAGTGGAAAGCATTGAAGGGCTTTCTCCTGCAATAGCCATCGAGCAGAAACACCATGCAGGGAACCCAAGATCTACTATCGGAACTATGACAGAAATCTACGACTATTTAAGAGTTTTCTATGCAAGACTCGGTGTTGCCTTCTGCCCTGAAACTAAAGAGCAAATCAAAACAATAAGCAAAGACTTTGTTGTATCCCAGCTGATGGAAAACACAGGTGACCGTACGATTGTTCTTGCTCCAATAAAAATCTCAAAAGCTCTTAAATTTAAAGATCAAAAGGAAAAGCTGCAGAAAGAAGGATACTTACGCATTAGACTCAATGGAGAGTATTTTGAGCTCGACGACGATGTTCCCTTTGACCCATCTATGAAAAACGAGCTGTGCCTTGTTATTGACAGAGTCATCATTAAGCCGAATGTTGAAAAAAGACTGCACGAAGCAATTGAGTCTGCAGCCTTCATCTCAAAAGGCATCTTTCTTGTTTCTAGAAATGACAAAGATCAACTTTTCAACCTCTCTTTTGCTGTAGAGTCTACAGGAAAGTCCTACCCTCCTATCACTCCTCAAACCTTTTCATTCAACTCTGATGATGGGATGTGCATGGAGTGCTTTGGTCTGGGATTTCAAAGTAGCGCGCACTTCTTAGAAAACGACGAAGTAAAAGAAATGAGCTCGGCAGAACTCATCCTAGAGCTCATCAAAGAACATGTGGATAGAGCAACTTTCAAGCTATTCACAAAGATCCTACTTGAGGAAGGGATCGACCCCGATGCTCCTCTAGAAGAACTTTCAGAAAAGGAGCTCAAAACTCTTTTACATGGCTCCACAAAGACACATAAGATTAAAGACCGCTCATTCACTTGGCAGGGTATCTATACCCTGATTACTAAGGCAGCTTCTGCTGCGAACTCCAACATTAAAAGAAGCCTTGCTCCTTTGCTTAAGCAAAAAACTTGCAGAGCATGTAAAGGGTCAAGGTTGAACCCACTTGCAAGACATGTTGAACTAAATAAGAAAACACTCGCAAGTCTTTGCTCAATGCCTCTTTCAGAAGCTCATAGCTTCATTGAAAAGCTTACTCTTACAAAAGAGCAAAAAAACCTCATGCAAGAAACGTATGACCAGCTTCTCTCTCGTATAAAGTTCCTCTGTAACATCGGCCTTGATTATCTCTCTCTTGATCGATCAGCTCCTACACTCTCTGGTGGAGAAACGCAACGCATCTTCCTTGCAAGGCAACTTGGTAGTGGTCTTACAGGAAGCTTATATGTTCTAGATGAACCCACAATAGGTTTGCATCCATATAACAATCGCCTTCTGAATGAATCTCTTCTTTATCTAAGGGATCTTGGTAACACTATTCTTCTTGTAGAGCATGACCCTCTTACACTAGAGATCGCAGACTATATTTATGATTTTGGACCGGGAGCTGGATCTCTAGGCGGAGAGATCATGGCAAGGGGAACTCTTGAGCAAATCAAGAAAGATAAGAATTCTCTCACAGGCAAATACCTCACACATAAGCTATCGATTGAAATTCCTAAAAAAAGAAGAGAGCCGAGGTCAACTTTTGATGTAAAAGGTGCAAGCATTCACAACCTCAAAAATATAAACGTAAGCTTTGGTGTTGGATGCCTGACTTGTGTGAGCGGCGTTTCAGGTTCTGGGAAATCTTCACTAATGCAAAATGTAGTAAAAGAAGAGATTGCTGATTTTTTAAACCGTAAGAAGAGAAAAAACAAACCGGTGCCAAAACACCTTAGTGGCCTTGAGCAGTTTGATAAGCTTATTGCTATTGATCAAAACCCAATCGGTCATACCACAAGAGCTGACGTAAGCACCTATACAGATCTGCTAACTCAGCTAAGATCTTTCTTTTCAAAACTACCCCAAGCTCAAACAAAGGGGCTTATGCCAAGGCACTTTAGCTACTACCATAAAAGAGGTATGTGCAAGACCTGTTTTGGTTTTGGCTACAAGACAGTGGAGCTGCAATTCCTGCCGCCTGTTAAGGTCACATGTGAAGCTTGTAAAGGCATGCGACTGAATCCGCTCAGCTTAGATGTTACCTATAAAGGAAAAAACCTAGGCCAGCTTCTTAGAATTACTGTAGAAGAGGCAAAAACATTCCTGCCGCCTATTCCAAAGATCACAAAAATCATAGAGACTTTAGAAAGTGTGGGGCTAGGTTATTTAAAACTTGGGCAAGAGATCGTCTCCCTTTCTGGTGGAGAAGCACAGAGACTAAGACTTTCAAGAGAGCTCACAAAGAGATCTACTGGAAAAACACTGTATCTCTTTGATGAACCTACAATCGGGCTTCACTTTGATGACATCAAAAAGCTTGTGAAAATCTTTCAAAAGCTTGTTGATAGCAGAAACACTGTCGTTGTTATAGAGCATAATCTAGATATCTTAATGCAAGCAGACGAAATCATAGACCTTGGTCCTAAAGGCGGGAAACATGGTGGAGAAGTTATTGCTAAAGCAACTCCAGAAAAACTGATGGAGGACAAGAGCTCCCTAACAGGTAAATACCTAAAAGAGCATCTTTGCATTTAGTAGATACTATTGAATGATTTTTACTTTTGAAGAGGTAGCTTTATTCTGAGCCCTCTTTTTTGAAAGTACAGAGTTTGAAACAAAAAGAACGGCATCTTTTGATTTTTTTTCAATCTCATAAAGAGGTAATACACCTTTAAGTAAAGGATGTGAAAAGTTCTCTAAAAGCTCTTTCATCTTCTTTACTTTTTTTGTTGTATGATCGACTGTCTCCTCTTCTTCATCCTGTCCTGAACTAAATGAGGAGGAAGAGTCTCTGTCCCCTTTTGTTTTATGCGTGCTGCCATCTCGTGCATAGGGGTTCTTGTAAAGGCTTCTAAGATTCTGAATATCAGACATCGTTTTGCTCATTTTTTTTGGTTTTAAGTTCAATTATACCATGGATTAGTAATAAAATTCACTAATTTTTAAAATAATTTTTATCATACAATTGCAAACAACTTATATAGAGCATGTTACAATACCGCTAAATATAAACCGTTCTATTTAAAGTCTTTAAGTCATGCTTTAGACAGACTACCTTGCGGCCACACATATATATAGGCCCTAGAAGAGGCATGTATTAAACTTTTAAGAAATAACCAAATCCTGTAGAATAGCATCTTTGCCGGGGAGCTTTAGGAATAAGACCCTTCGAAACAGGTCAGGACCGGAAGGTAGCAGCCTTAAGGAGAAAGTCTTATGCCTTAAGATTTCTCCGGCTTTTTTTATCTAGAAGTGAATCCCAAACGACACATAAAGCCCCTGCAGCATCAGCGATCCTCCAGACTCTATATGAGTTTGAATATCTGAGATATTGTCTTCTCTAAAATCAATCTGGTTCAAAGCAAGTGCTATGTTTGACGCATAGGTAACCTCGTAACTGAACTTGAAGATCAAGTTCTTGTAGAGATTAAAAAGAAAGTAAGTTGAAAAATCACCTACGAAAGACATAAAGAAATCGCTTGGATTGTAGCTTTTTAAAGTCTGCGTGTTGTTATTATCTTTGAAAACAGTGTGGTTCTCAGCAAAGTCAACAATCGCTCCAAGCTTAGGTAATATCCCCCATGTAAAGTTTGGGCCAATATTTCCTTCGAAGTCTATACCTAGTTGCAGACCTCCCATGCGATTTTTTACGTTAATTTTAAAATCAGAAGCTTGTGTATTCGTTTCTGTTTTGAGGTGGAAATTTTCTCTAAAATTCAGATAACGAAAACCAAAAAGCCAGGCTAGTGCAAACTCATCTATTCTTCTTGGAGTTACATGGTACCAGTAATTCGCCTCTAGGTTCCAATAGTTTGACCTTAGGCTCGTTCTCATAATATTTGCATTCTGATAATCAACGGTATTATTCAAATGGTCTTGAAAAGGAAATTCTAACGAGTCTGGGCAGTTTGCAGACCTTTCCCCTTTCCAGTCGAGAAGACCTGTATAGGTTGCTTGCAGTGTAACCTTCTTATTTGGCATATAATCTGCAGTTACTCTAAATCCAGGATCAAAACCCTGCTTATGCAAAAGGTCTTTTGTAGTGACTTTACATTTTCCTCTAGCGCAACTAGAAGGAATTGGCTCTTCGATATTGAAGCCTGGATTATTCGGATCAGGGATAATTCCAGGAGCAATACCTTCAGGTAGTCCATCTTCTACCCTTACAATGCAACGCTCTTGTATTTTTGCTTGTCTCTTTAGATAAACAAAATCGAGATATAGCATCAGATTTCGGGATCCATCCATAGGATCTGCTTTCTCATAAGAAACAAGCGAAGACGAAAGAAAAATACATAATATAAAGCTACTTAGTTTAAGCATCTTGATCAGTAGTAACAATGTTAAAAATTTAAGCTTATGTGAAGGGAGTTAATTCGTCTAGCAAAAAGGGTTAGCTATTTTTTTGTTTTTCTCCTTCCCAGCTTCTAAATCCCTTCTCGTATGTTTGGATTGCATTTCTAAGACATCTCTCTGCATCAATTCCATCAGCTTCTGCTTGCAGGATCAAATCAATAAACTGTTTTCCCATTTCTCCTTCTGAAATCTTCTTAGGCGCAAGTGCTTTTACATTCTCATATTCATGATCTATAAGCTTTGATAACACTCTTTGAGCTCTTGCAAGCGCTAGTAAAGATCTAGGGATCCCATCAAGAGCACTTTTCCTATGAGACTTCTCTAGAGCTTTTACCTCATTCCATACCTTTTCAACATCCTTGGATGTTTCACAGGAGATATCTCCAAAAACATGAGGATGACGTCTAATAAGCTTATCTTTTACTTGCGTAACTACGTCTGCAAGAGTAAACCTTTTTTCTCTCTCTGCAACTTTTGCATAGAAAATCACAACATAGAGATAGTCTCCAAGCTCTTCCACGATATCTTTATCATCGTCATCATCAACTGCATCAACAAGCTCGCATGCTTCTTCCAAAATATACTTCTGCAGAGACTTAAAAGTTTGCTTTATATCCCAGGGACAGCCTGCAGTAGGGTCATTCAGCTTATCCGCAACCTCAACTAATTTCTTGAACTCTTTCATAATTCCTCCTCACTTGTGGGAGGGAATTATTTCATATCATTGAAATTAGTAAAACCTTTTATTTAAAAGCGGTTTTTAAATATTTTATATTACCTAATCAGTAATAGTATTTATTTTACACCTATCTTTGTTCAAATTATTTAAGAAAGATGTTATAATATCGTCTAAAAATAATCGTTTAGGAATATGGCATCTAGATTAGAAAGAGCGACTGCAAACGTCGCAGAACATTACGCTCACCAGCATCATGCAATGGAAGAGGTTTTTCAAAGTGTAAAAGACTATTTTCGTCCTATGGTAAATAGAGCACTTGAAACAACTGCTCACCTGTACTCCATGGCAAATAATAGAGCCCGAGACATTGTAAAGCTTGCTGTTGTGGGTACGGCAGCTTATTTAACCTACCAGTACACACCAGATGTTGTTTTAAGAATCCCTTATCTTATGTGCCTTATTCCAGATAGCCTTATCTATCTTCCTAACTTAACAACACTTTATGCGACTAAAAAAGCTGCTGAGTATGCTTTCTCAAGAGAGCTATACCAAAACCCAGCTGGCGAAATAGACAGAATCATCAAATCCTATGAGCTCCTGCTTACTGCAGATGAGCTCCTTGTGAATAAAGAAGGCAACCAGGTTTCTGTAGAATACTTTGAAAAGCTGACAAACATCGTCGTAAGTGATGATGCAAGAAAGCTATTTAACTGGTCAACTATACGCGGTGAAAATAGAAGAGTGTTTACACGTTTCCTAAGATCTCTACAAATAGATAAAGACGCTGCTGTGGGTAACGTTTGCAATATATCTCCTGAGACAAAAAGTGCAGCTGAGGCTGTTATTACAAAGCTTTTTGCTCTTAAAAGTAAAAGAGCTGGAATCAGAACAAACGCCTATCAAAAGACAGACCACCACCCCCATCTAAATCGAATCGTAGGATCTCTATATAGGATAAATGATGCTCTTATAAACAACAGTGGCTTTTCAAGTGTTCACAAAGAACTTGAGAGCGCGCTAGACATGTTTGCCCAAAATTTCGATACAGTGGTTACAAAAGCAAAAGATGCTAAAAAGATCCAAACGAGTCTAGAAGAATTCCAAGAGAGACTTGCAGAGTATTCGTCTACTTCTAAAGTCTTAAGAAACAAATTGCCAAGCTCAGTTAGAAAAGAAGATCTCATTCATTCTATGACTAAAATTCTAAAAGCTATTAGTCCACATCTATCAGATACTTCTTCTGAAAAAGCTTTAGTTGAGGAGCTGCTAGACAAAGATTTGCAAGCGTGCAAGGCTCTTACAAAAGCAACAGAAAAGAGCGTCGATCATGATGTTTTTGCTAAAGAGTGCTTAAAGCATTATAGCTCGGCTGAGACGGTCTCTTCTGAAGAGAAGGCATTTGCTATGCAAAAACTAGATAGCATCGATGAAGGCTTTAAAAAGGCTTTCTTTGTTCAACTAGCGAAAGACCACAAGACTACCAAAGGAGCTACCACTGATAGAGCTAGAGTCTCATGGTCAAAATCGAACCTTTTCAAGCTCGACTGGGATAAAGTAAAAAAATCTTTTGAAACAGCGCTAAATAGCATTTAATTCCACAAACCAATAGT
>JAJACS010000009.1 GCA_022601395.1 Chlamydiia bacterium
GGCACTCCATAGGCTAATTCACAAAGATAAGCAATAGGATAGTATTTCTGGCAGTATTCGCTCTGGTTTGTAGGTTCTAAAAATAGAACTAAAGCGATTTGATATAGTAGGTTCATATTTTACTAAATATTGTATTTTCAAATAAGATTTTAAGAGGTAATTTTATTCCTTTGCTGGAGTTAGAATCGCCACCTTTTACGTCTCTATTAGTGTTTAAAAAAGGTCTGCAAATTGTTTTTAATTTTGCTAATTCTAGTTTTTTGAAAACATCTTTTTTTAAAAGCTCTGTTTTTCTACCCTGATACCATTTCAGGAGGACTCAGATGAAAACTATCGTTATAACAGGAACAAACAAGGGCATTGGCCTTGAACTTGTAAAAAAGCTAAGCGCAAACAACAAAGTTTTTGCCGTATGCAGAAAAGCATCTAGTGAGCTAGAAAGTATTTCATGTGAGATGATTGAAGGAATTGATGTTACAGAAGAAAGTTCTATTGCTCGCCTGCAAAAAGAGCTAAAAGATGTGAGCATTGATCTTCTTATCAATAACGCTGGGATCGCCATCTGGAAGGAAGAACCTCAACTAAAAGAAAACATCCTAAAGCAAATCGAAGTTAACGCCATTGCTCCTCTTATGCTTACAAGAGCTCTAGAGAGAAATCTAAAAAAAGGGAGCGTCGTTGTTATGATGTCATCTCGTATGGCCTCTATTTCTGATAATACTTCTGGCAGATCCTATGGTTACCGCGCATCTAAAACAGCTCTTAACTCTCTCACAAAAACGCTTACTTTTGAGCTCATGCCAAAAGGGATTACAGCGTGTCTCATACATCCAGGAAGTGTCGATACCGAGATGAATCCAGGAGGCAGTGTGAAAGTCTGCGAATGCGTCGAGAAACTTATAAAAAGAATCGAAGGGATAGATGAAAAAGACTCTGGAAAATTCCTTCGATTTGATGAAGGCGAAATCGCTTGGTAGTTACTCTTCTACTTCTTCATCTGCTTGAATCGGCCTACAAAGCTTGTACTTTCTTTGCAGAAACTCCTGCAAGTGATGCATGTACATAAAGAAGCAAGGAATCACAAACAAAGTTACCACCTGTGAAAAGAGTAGTCCCCCAACAACAACCATACCAAGAGGAGCTCTACCCTTGGCTATTGTTCCCCCTATGCCAAGCGCGATTGGCACAGAGCCCATCATAGCAGCAAAGGTTGTCATAATAATGGGTCTAAACCGAATCAAACACGCACTTACAATTGAATCATAAGCACTCTTTTTGTTCTCATGAAGCTCTTCTAAAGCAAAATCCACAATCAGGATTCCATTTTTCATTACGATACCAATGAGCATAATTAGACCAATTAGAGCATAGATCGATAGCTTTTGGTTAAATAAAAGAAGTGTTAACAGCCCGCCAATCACTGCTACAGGTAGAGCGGATAATGGCACCATAGGATGGAGGAAGTTTTCATACAAAATTCCAAGGATAATATAGATGACAAAGATCGCGAGAAGAAGTAGCACTGTTAGCTCTTGAAAGGTTTTCTTAAAGGCTGCTGTGTTACCTGCAAGATTTTTAATGATCTGTTCAGGAAGCATTTTTTCTGCAACCTCTTCTAAAGCTACAATAGCATCAGATAGCGCATATCCTTCACCTACATCAAAAGATACAGTAACAGAGTTCATTGTATTGATATGGTTTACTTCAACAGCTCCTGCAACAAGCTCTGTATCGACAATAGAATCTATTGCCGTTTGCCTTTGGTCTTTCAGAGGTACAAAGTTCTCCTGGTTCATCGTACCACTGTCTACTCTTCCTGTGTATATGCGATCCAACTTTGAAGGATCTCTAATTGCAGACTTTGTTCCTTCCAAAATTACATAGTACATGTTTTGAGGTTCGTTGATTTTTGAAATGTAGGTCTCTCCATAAGTATACATAAAGGAGTCTTCTACGTTCGTTGCGTTCAAGTTGTTATAAGAGTGCGCTTGGTCTCTTAGGATATTTACATTAAGAAGAGGTGTCGGTGGCAGTAAATCAGAAGATACTTGCCTTAGCTCTGGTCTTGCTTGAAGTGCCGCAATAAATTCGGGGGCTTTTTTATAGAGAATTTCAGGATCGATACTCTGCAAAATATACTGGTTATTCCCTTTTCCTGATGTAAGTCCACCTATTTGAAGGTTTATCAGAGGGAAAGATTTCATAAATGCCTGGGCTCCGACAAGCTCATCACTAATACTCTTTTCAATCTGCTTCATCACTTCCCAAACAGAGGGTCTTTTCTTGGTTTCAACAAGATTTAAGAAAAACATTGCCTGGTTGTCTGTTGGCGTTGAGGCCATACGGGCCATCGTATATACATAAGGGTTTCGCATACAAATCTTTTCAAGTTTGCTAACAATCTCCAAGACTTTTTCTGGGGAATTCCCTGCATCGGTAACAAGAAACCCTTCCACAACCCCAAGATCATTTTTAGGAAGAAACTCCTTAGGAAGGATAACAAAGAGATAAATAGACGCTGCGAAGTTTGCAAAGCAAAAGATCACTACATAAAATTTGTGCTTTAGAGACCATTTTAAAGCTGGCCTATAATACTTAAGAAGAAGTTCGTTCATCTTGTCAGAAAACTTCTCCATTCTTGTTTTCTTTGCAGCTTCATGCGCAGGAACAAAACGAGAACATAACATCGGTGTTAGAGAAAGGGATATAAAAGCAGAAAAAATAATCGCTATTAAAATCACGCCGGCAAACTCATGGAATATAGCTCCTACCATGCCACTCATAAATAGAAGAGGAACAAAAACAATCGCAAGACAAAGGGAAATAGAAACAACAGTGATAATGATCTGCTTTGACCCCCTTATAGCACCTTTATAAGGAGAGTCCCCAAGCTCCACATGACGCACAATATTTTCAAGCACAACAATAGCATCATCAACCAAAAATCCAATCGCAAGAGTAAGAGCAGACATCGACATGATGTCAATGCTATACCCAAATACATACATCAAAATAAACGTTCCAATGATTGTAATAGGAAGTGTAATCAAAGGAATAATGCTGCTTCTCATTCTTCCCAGATAGACAAACACCACAAGTACAACAAGAAGAAATGCTATTAAAAGTGTTAGCTCAACTTCGCTTACAGATTCTTGAATGAATGTAGCCTGAGTAAATGGAATCGTAAAGTTCATAGAAGCAGGAAGATCTTTACTCAGTTTTTCAAGCAGGGTTTCTATTTGTGTGCATACCTGCATCGTATTAAAGCCTTGCTGCTTAAAAACAGCAAGCACGACTACATCTTCTTCTTTTTTGTCGTGAGTGATCCACTTAAAGCTTACCTTATCGTTTTCCAAACTTGGCACAGCTTTACCAATATCTTGAATACGAACGGGGTTATCATTCTCATACTTGATAATCAGTGGATTATAGTCTTTTGCTTTGAAAATCTGACCGTATGTTCTTGTAATGATGGACTTGTTAGGCCCATAGAACTTACCTGTCGGTTGGTCTGGATTTTCATTATTTAGCGTATCTGCCACTTGCTTAAGTGTAATATCCTTTGCAGCAAGAGCTTCCGGATCCACATGCACTCTTACTGCATAGGGGTATCCATATGTTGTAATGTTTGCCACTCCATTTACTGTCCCAATTTGCTGACCAAGAAACGTGTAGGCATACTCATAGATCTTTGATGAAGGAACAATTTCAGAGGTAAGAACGCAATATAGGATCGGAGTATCAGAAGGGTTTGTTTTGGTATATGTGGGAGGATTCGGCAAGTTTTGAGGCAGCTGCCCCATAGCTTTGTCAATTGCGTTTTGCGTTTCTTGCGCTGCTACATTTATGCTAACTGTATCATGAAACTGCAAAATTACTGTTGATGTTTGATAATCATTTTGAGAAGTAACAAACTCAATCCCCTGCATGAGCATAAACTGCCTTTCTAGAGGCCCTGCAACAAGCCTTGCCATCTCATCAGGACTTGCTCCAGGATAACTTGTAACTACTTGAATGATTGGCGGCTCAATAAATGGAATTGTGGAAACAGGCAAAAGTTTATATGCATACATTCCAAACACAATAAGTGGGAGCATCAAAAGAGATGTCATGACAGGTCTGTGAATAAAAGGCTTGGAAATGTTCAAAACTTACCACTCCTTAAACTTCTTAAGTATGTCATCTTCAACCTTAACTACATTTACAGGAGAATTCGGCTTTACTTGTATTTGACCAGTTGTAATCACAAGCTCACCTTCTTCAATCCCCTTTTCAATCACTACAAGATCTCCATATGTTTCACCAACTTCAACATACTTAAACTTGGCTATGTTATCCGCTTCGATAACTTCAACATACATTCCTTTTTGACCGAGATTTATCGCTTCTTCTGGTACGAGAATCGCATCTTCTACATCTCTTAAAATCAACCGAACCTTAGCAAACTGCCCTGGCCACAGAAGCTCGTCTTCGTTCTTAAACTCTGCTCTTAAAGGAACCATTCCAGTAGTCTCATCAACAGAGTTACTCACAACGATTAATTTTCCTATTTCCTCAACAACTTCCACTTCAGGAATATGTACTTTTACCTCTAAGTTTTCTTTACTCTGCTTCTTTAGAATACGAGTGAGTTGTTTTTCAGGAAGAGAAAAATCCACATAGATCGGCTGGATTTGATTCACAATAAGCAGTGTTGAGCCATCGTTTTGGACAAGGTTTCCAATATCAACAAGCTTCTTACCAACTCTTCCTGTAAAAGGAGCTTTGATATAACAATAATCAAGATTTGTTCTTGCGTTATCAACAGAGCCTTGATTTCTTTTTACTGTTCCAAGAAGCGCCTGAAAATTTGAAACATATTCGTCATAGTTCAACTTAGAAACATAGTCATCTTCTACAAGTTTTGTAAAGCGGATGACTTTCTCTTCTGCAAAGCGTAGTTGCGCCTTACTTTGTTCCAGCTCACCTTCTGATTCCTCAAGTTTTGCTTTGTAGTTGTCTGGATCAATCGTAATAAGAATATCACCTTTGTTCACATCCTTACCCTGCGTGTAATGAATGCCTTCAAGGTAACCTTCAACCTGTGACTGGATATTTGCGGAGTTATATGCTCTTACATGACCAATACCCTCTAAATAGTAAGGTACTGTTTTTTTTGCTGCATGTGCTGCATAAACCTTTGGAGGCGGCTTTTTAACTTCTTTTTTCTTTCCGCAAGAAACAAAGAGCAAACAAAAAGCACTTAATACATAAACAGAAAATCTCATCATGGTTCCTAACAATACAAAAGAAACCCTTTTACAAATTTTTTTATAATCTATCAACCACGTATTCAAAATTGTGACTTTTTTTTTACTTAGATAACCCTTGTTTAAACTGCTATTTACAGGTTCATTCAACAGTTGTCGTATAATTTTTCTTATATTAGGATAGAAACGATTCAACAAATACAAATTATGATCGTCTTATGAAAAAGTTTTGGATAACACTACTATGTATTTTTTCTGTAGCAGCCGTTTCTTCAGGAACTTACTACGGCCTGAAGTTTTATAAGAATGAGCCTTCTCCATTTGTAGCAACACCTTTCGATACTTATATCGAACTCTCCTGGAAAGAGGATCCCAATGCCGCTTACTATACAGTTTGCAGCTCTACAAAAAACTTTCCAACATCCATCAATGATGGTGAAAAGATCTACGTTGGTAAAGGGATAAAATTAATCAACGTGCAGGCAGACAGGAACCTTGATAACGGAACGACTTATTACTACACCCTTTTTGCAATAGACCGCACTGGATCCATTGTAAACAGCTTCGATACAAGTGCCACTCCGACTCCTATGCAACACAAAAATCTTGTTGAAAACGCTGATTTTTCAAACAACCTCGTATACTGGTCTAGATCTCAAGGCGGAAACATTGAGGTGAAAAAAGCAAAAGACCCTAGCATAGGCTATTATGTTGAAATGTCCCCTTCATCTATATCTTCAGCATTTTTGAAGCAAAAAATATCAGGACTAAAACCTAAAACTCTATACACGGTATCTCTAGAAACATTTTCTAATTCAATCTCCACACCACCTACTTTTTCAATCAGTGGAGGAATTCAACAGGAACAGCAACTTAAAAACCTCACTCCTCCTCCAAAAACGCAACCTGTTTTTGGTTTTGGACCTCTTACATATTCCTACGCAGAGTTAAGTGACTTAAACAAATGGCAAAGAAAAAGTTTTGTATTTTTTACCGGAAGCAATGATTCAAAAAGTCCAAATAGATTCGATGGTACAGTAACACTTACTCTTACTGCACCAAGAACACAAGATCCAAATGCATATTCAGCTTATGCTCAAGTGCAAGTAATTGAGGGTATCACACCTTTTTACTACCCTACCCCTAAAGTTCCAGAAATAGGCGAAAGCTTAGTACAAAACCCTACTTTTAAAGGAAAGCCTCCTAAAGACTGGACTCTCTCGAACACAACCATTATTAACGAAAGAATCAACCCAAAAACAACAGCTTCTGTTTTAAAGCTTAATCCGAACGAAACTGAAACATCGGATGCTGTGCAAATATCTCCCTTTGAACTTGCCCTCAACAGCACCTATAGGTTTAATTGCCTTGTAAAGGTAGACCCAGGAAAAATTGCCTATATCTACCTTTACGACAAATACACAAACAACCCTCTTTTCTCTATGCCAATATCGCAACATCTCGCAGATGGCAACTGGCATGCTGTTTCGAAAACATTCAAAACGCCTTCATCGTTAAGAGTGCTTCCAATGCTTATGTTCTCTGCCTATAAACAACAAGGTGAAGGTTGGCATGCGAGCTTTACAAAACCTTATTTGCCTGCCGTAGGAGGAGAAGCTCTTCCAGAAGCATATCCTATTCCTCAAATGCAGCTTGGGGAAAAAATCTGGTCTTTTGACAGAGGTTTTTTAGACCCGAGTGAGTGGCTTATTCTAAATCAAAAAGGCTCTTATCCAAACAATATTTCTTTTACAACGATCCCAAATAACGAAGGTAAACTTGTAAAAGTGATGAAGCTCACAGGTTATGGAAGTAAAGCCGAGACAGACAGGCAGTATAGAGGCGCATCCATAATGACACGGGATTACTTTGCTTCTGGTCGTTATGATGTTTTTGCAAAAATTGGAGATGTTTATGAAGAAGACGGGTCCCTAGACCCTAACTTCAAAAATAGAGGTCCTTTGGGCTGCTGTTTTGCTATTTGGCCTTATAGCTACATCACCTACGCAGACACACACAATCCAAGACTCTTTGATGAACCAAACCCTATTAGAAACACAGAAATCGACATCGAACTGCCAGGAGCTCTGCCAAAAGGTGCACGTAACTTTTCATTCAATCAAGGAAGACTAAATACTTGGGGTGGTCAAAGAGGTGGTGACGGTGGAAACATCGAACTCCACAGAAAAGTTCCTAAAAATATTTCACTTCTTGATGGAAAAATACATCAATTTACCATCGTATGGCATTCTGGAACTGATACAGAAGGCGACGAAAGAGTCCCTGGATTTGTCAAATGGTATGTAGATACCGGAGCTACATTAAACGAAGACAACCTTTGGGCGGAATGGAGAGGCTCCAGCTATGGATTTGATAATATCCCTTATAGATGTGCAAGACTCTATATGGGCTGCTGGTTCCCACCTGGCTCTTACAATACAAGTGGCACATGGGTTCCTGGATGGGCAGGAACACCTTCATGGTACAGCGCAGACTTCTACATTGAAAAAGTCATCTATGCTCCCCTTTCTGAAAAGATGCTCGATGGGTACCCACTGCCAAACAGAGATCGCTACGAACCAGAGACATCACCAACGCACTATTGGCACCAAATGTCGATACCAAAATAGCCACCTTCTTGAAGATTAAAGTCAAATAGAATAAACTCAGCTAAAATCAGACAAGGTTGTATAATGAAAAAACATACCGGCGCTTTAAGATGGTTCATTTGGAGCCTCGCTGCCTTTTTCTATTTCTATGAATATCTTCTTCGTGTTTCTACATCTGTTATGGTTCCAGAACTCATGCAGGCATTCCACGTGGATGCTGCAGCTCTTGGTCTTGTGAGTGCTTTCTACTTTTATGCCTATGCTCCTATGCAAATCCCTGTAGGAATATTAATCGACAGATTTGGAGCGAAAAAACTTCTTTCTCTTGCCTCTCTTGTGTGCGGCGCAGGTATCATTGTTTTTGGTGTCTCGCATGCTGTATGGGAAGCTTGTGCCGGAAGATTCTTTATGGGACTTGGTTCTTCGATTGCTTTTGTAGCTATGGTCTTTGTTTGTACACACTGGTTCGAGAAATCCAAAAGAGCCCTGCTCGTTGGCCTTGCAAACTCAATTGGAATGCTTGGAGCTATTTGTGGTCAGGGGCCTCTGTCTCTTACTATAAAGGCTCTTGACTGGAGAGTCACAAGCCTTGCTCTTGGTGTGATTGGATTCGTTCTCGCGGTTGTTATTTACCTTATCATTGGCAGAAGAAAGCAAGCTCCTGCAACACTCGAACGACGCACTACTGCGGAATCACTTGGTAAAGCACTTAAAGAGCTTTGCAAAAGTGGACACACATGGCTCAATGCAATTATTGCTCTTTTCTTTTATATGACGACAACAGCCGTTGGTGGTCTTTGGGGAGTACCATTCATCCAAAAAACCTACCACGTAAGTAAACATACTGCAGGTTTTGCTACTTCAATGCTTTTTTTCGGATGGCTTATAGGCGGACCTGTAATGGGCTATCTATCAGATAAACTAAGGAACAGAAAGCTCATTATCTTGGTTACAATATTCCTCACGCTAGCTTCTCTACTATGTGTTGTATACCTGACATCTATGCCAATATTCCTTGTCTATATTTTTATGTTCCTTGTGGGATTCTTCTCCTCTGGACAGCTTCTAAACTTCACTCTAGCAGCAGAAATAAACTCTCAAAGTATCAAAGGGACTTCTATTGCCTTTACAAACTTTATCGTAGCAGTAGGAAGCTCTATTGTGCAGCCTATCATCGGGGTATTTCTGGATTATGGTTGGAATGGGAAAACATTAAATGGAGTGAATGTTTACTCTGTGAAAGACTTCCAAAATGCCTTTTTGATCCTACCGATCATGCTTGCTCTTGCAGGTCTTTTAACATTTTTCTTAAAAGAGCAGACTCCTACTCTCGGTGCGAGCGAAACATCAACTGGCGATTAGGAAGCTTTCTTGAAAAAAGACAGCTTCTTTTTAAGCTCTTCTATTTCAATGATTGCCTGTTTTAAATCACTCGCTAGGCTTTGCTTTTCAACCTCAAGCTTATCTTGCATAGCTTTCATCTCAAGGCTTTTCTTTGCGATCTTTTCTTCCATCGTTTGTTTCATGTTTGCAAGTTCATCAGCTTGTGAAACATCTGCAGGAGCGCCTTTTTTATTACGGTTCTCTAAGGCTTCCTTATACTCTTCTTTAAGACTCTCAACCAAAGTATGATAGCCTTTGCTTAGTCGGCTAATTTCCTCTTTCACCTTCTCATTATGCTTTTCTTGAGCCTTTAAAAGAGTATCAAGTGCACTCTTATGATAATTCTTTAAGGATTCTATATTAGATGCTTCAAAATCTTCTGAACCTTTTTTTGGAAATGAACCAGGGGTAAGCTTTCCATTCTCATACTTATGAAGCTTCTCTTTAAGCTGCTTATTTTCTGTATCAAAGCTTGCTTTAAGAATTTTTAGGTGACGGTCAAAATTCCTCTTCTGCCGTACAAACTTCTTATGATAGCTCTCCCTAGTTTGAGGAGATCTTCTTCTTACAATCACCTGCATAATAATCAATGCGACTACGATTGCAATTAAGCAGAAAACAGATACCGTATAAAAATTCCATTGAAACTCAAACATAAACTCACCCTTTTCTTCTCAATAGCATAGAGCATTTGAGGTTTCAAGTTTTTGATGCTCTATCTCCAAGTAAAGGAGCTCTTTCTGCTTTAGAAGCCTTCACTCCCCTTATCCAGTTTAAAGCATTAAACGAAAGTGCTTTGAGTTTACCTCTAGACCTACCCCTTGCGGAAGCGGGTGCATCAAAATCTACCACGGTAGAACCAGTCAATTGAGAATCACTTTCATCAAGATCAACTGCTGTTTTAAAAAATCTTACTTTCTCCTCTTGCTCACTGAAGTCTTCATCTGTATCCACCTTCGTATAGAGTTCCTGTAAACTCGCTGTTGCAGATTTCATGAGATCGAGGAAAAACTTTTGAGAAAGCACCCTAGTATTTAGGAGATCCACCACTTCCTCTCTCTTTTCTAAATGCTGTATCATCACTTCTTGCTTTTTTTCTAATTGAGAAGACTTGTAGTCATTATATTTCGAAAAGAGATGAGAGCAGGCAGCAAGAACAATCCCTACTTCTTTCATATACGGCACATTTAGATTTGTTAAAGTGGCTACTGACAAACTCACGATACCTGCAGCAAATAGCGCTGAATCAATCGAGGTAAAACAACAAATCTTTCTTTGCTTAGGATGTTGTTCTGACTGAATTTTTATTGTATTTCTTTTCGCCTCTGCTTCCGTAAATATTTCATTTAGTCTTTCTGTTTTTCTTGCCATGGACGCAAGCATAGAGCCAGAGTTTTCACCCGCTTCTAAAACGGCTTGAAAGTATCCCACTAGCTGGCCTTTTTCACTCGCCCAGTCTTGAACAATTGCACTTGCACCTCTTACTCTTGTAGCCATATCTTCCTCCACGGAAAAAAATGAAAAACTATAAGCAATCAAGTAATTAATTTAATAAAATTATTTATTTTGCAAAAAAAGCAAAACAGATAAATTCTCTTGGTCAGTTAAACACGAACAAAAGTTGGATCATGAGAAAAGCACTATTCCAAACGATACTTATATTATCTATTACTTCGATCGCCTTCACTTTTTCATCTGAGAAGAAAAAAGCACTTGTAACAGGAGGTGCCGGTTTTCTAGGATCTCATATGTGTGAAAAACTTCTAGAGAATGGCTACAAAGTTCTTTGCCTTGATAATTTTCAAACAGGCTCTACAGACAACATCGCACATCTAGGTAGTAACCCTGATTTCAGCTATATAAAGCATGATGTTACAAACCCTTTACCGAAGATTGAAAATCTTGATGAAATTTACAACTTTGCGTGCGCTGCGTCTCCTCCTCAATACCAGAAAGATCCCATACACACTATGAAGACTTGCGTACTTGGTGCATTGAATGTTTTGGAACTTGCGACTCAATCGAATACTAAGATTTTTCAGGCTTCTACAAGTGAAGTCTACGGAGACCCTAATGAACATCCACAAAAAGAAAGCTACTGGGGTCATGTCAATCCTCATGGCATCCGCTCTTGCTATGACGAAGGAAAAAGATCTGCTGAAACAATCTTTTTTGACTATTTAAGAACAAAAAAAGCGCGTATTAAAGTTGGTAGAATTTTCAACACATACGGCCCTAGAATGAACCTAGATGATGGAAGAGTTATTTCAAACTTCATCGTACAGTGCCTGAAAGACTCTCCTATCACTATCTATGGATCAGGAGTACAAACACGCTCTTTCTGTTATGTAAGTGACTTAATAGATGCTATCTATGCCTTTATGCAAACTCCAGATAAAGTTGTAGGTCCGATCAACCTTGGGAACCCAGATGAACACACTATAGAAGATACTGCCCATAGAATTCTTAAGATGACTCGTTCTAGTTCTGTCATTTCCTTCCATGATCTTCCAGAAGATGATCCGCAAAAGAGAAAGCCTGATATTTCTCTTGCTTACAAGGCATTAAAGTGGAAACCAAAAGTTTCTTTAGCCGAAGGACTGCAAACAACTATTTCATACTTCAGACAAGAGTTAAATAAGCAAAACAAACAAACTGCTTGCAATTTGTAACTACTACAAAAACATTTTGTGCTTAAACAACTTTCATGAGAAAATCCCCGGTCATTCACAAGCTCGGGGATTTTTATATGAAGCGCCTTCTTAGTTTATTCTCTACAGTCACTCTATTCACAACAAGCTTTTGCTTTTGCCATCCTATTACCTCTAAAACCACTACATGCTCTATCGATGTTTGCGAAACTCCTGAAGACGTTGCAGACAGAGCTGCCTCGATATTTATACAAGAAATCAACAAAGCTAAAGCTTTGGAAAAAAGGCCCATTTTTATTCTTCCAACAGGCGGCACCGCGATTCCTTTTTATAACAAGCTTGTTGAGTATTGGAATGAAGGGAAAGTCGATCTTTCAAACGTAGAAACATTCAATCTTGATGAGTATGTAGGTCTGCATAAAGACGATCCAAATAGCTACAACTACTTTATGAGGCACTATTTTTTTGATCTTGTTTCACAAGAGCTTACTTTTGAAGTCCTCAACCATTTTGGACTTATGAGAATCTCCAAAGAAGACCTCAACCACTCACATCTTAAAGAAGTACACCCATTAGACCTGAATCATGCCCTAGATCTATTCAAACAAGATCTTATAAGTAACCTTTCTTCTTCCTTTGAAAATACTTACGCTTCTGTTCTTGATACAGTCAAAAGAATCGACAATGCCCTAAAAAGAGACAACCCGTCTTTTAGACTTGTTTCAAACTACCTACTTAATGATAAAAAACTTCCTTCGCTCACGACTCTTGCAGCAAGTATTCTGCATCACTTTAACTTGAGAGACCATGCGATCTTAAAAGAAAAAGTCCATATTCCTAGAGCTCTTATCGAAGATGAAACTGCGTATAAACAAAGTATAAGGGAGTATATAAAAGCTTTTGAAACTGCTAAAAGAGACTTAAAAACAAGACTTGTTACTTTCTGCGGAATAGGGGTAGACCCAGCACACATAGCATTCAACGACTTTCTCTGTGAAAAAGAATTTCTCCAAGAAGACGCCACAGAAGAAGAGCTGACGGAGCTAGCACTGAATACAAAATTTAGACTTGTACCTCTTACTGAAGAAACAAGAAGAGTGAACGCAAGGTTTTTTGATTACAGCTTAGACTCTGTCCCAAAGGAAGCGGTAACTATGGGGTTTGGAGAGATTATTGATTCAGATAGAATCATACTAATGGCATTTGGTGTGAATAAGGCAAAAGCTCTCTACAGAACTTTCGCAGCTAAAAAGCCCACTTATAAAGTACCATCCTCTCTTCTTCGCTTTGCAAAAGCATGTAAACCAGAGCTTATTGTTGATAAAAAGGCTTTTGGCATAGATACACTCGATAAGGAAAGTTTAGCTCAGATGCTTCACAACACAGACGAGACAGAGATAAAGGATCTTTTTGCTCTGAAAGGAGAAATCCAAAATTTCTTTGAGTTTGCAGACGTTATCTCTCACGAAAAACCCTCTTGCATCCTAAACGAAAAGAATGCTTTTACCAAAGAAGACATCAACCTTGTAAAACTTCCAGAGAATAAAACGATTCTATGGATTGCAAAAAGCAAAGATCATGACTCTCAACTTCTACAGAAACTTAAAAAAAAGAACAATGTGATAAAAGTTATCTATAAGAACTTTCAAACAATCGATAGTGCTATCGATGAAACCAAACCAGAATACCTTTACCTTCCCGAGTTCTTTAAGAAGAAAACAAACCATAGAAAGCTTGCTAATATTATTCAGAAACATTCTCTAAAAAATAACGTAATAGGTATTTATTACGCTGAAAACTACTACAAGAAAAACCTTTCCCTTCCTCTTGTACATGAAACCTTGGAAAGAAAAGTTGAATCTCTTAAGAAATTTCATGTATCTCAAGTAAAAAGAGCCGCTTTTGATAAAGTTGTTTACTCGCTTGCTCAATTAATTCCCATTTGTATCGATGATAAGCAATATTCCTCTGAATCCTTCTACATGAGGAAGTACCAAGTGCAAAAAAATGGCTCTGTTGCTTTGAAAGCGATTTCAAACTCCATATTCGCCTTGCGAGATCTCCCTATAATTAAACTCCCTAAATCTACAAAAAAGCTTCAATTTGGTGCTGATGATATCGTTATCGCTGTTGCTCCTCACCCTGATGATGCTGAAATTGGTTTAGGTGGACTCATTCACGAATCTAGCAAGCAAAATATCCGTACCGTTATTTTAAACGTCACAGAAGGTTCCAGAGCCGCAATGTGTAAAAGTGACCTTATAAACTCTGCTACTCTTCCTGGTCATCTTCTGGAAGCTATTCAAAATTATCCAAAAGAACAAATTCAAGACGAAAACTTAAAAAAGGAAATCAGAGCTTCTGAATCAACGCTTGCACTAGAATACCTACATCCAAGATCTGAAGTATATTTCTTAAACCTGCCATTCTACCACAGCAAAGGCTATGAATTTGGAAATAAGGATAAAAAGATCGTTGATGAGTCACTTGATAGGATTCTATCTCAAACAGATGGAAATATTTATATTTTTATTCCAAGAAAACGCGACGAACATTTAGCACATAAACAAACAACAAGGCTTTTTACTGAAAGAGTAAGAAGCTATTTCAAAGCTCATTCAGACAAATCTATCTATCTAGCTTCTTATACAACACCGTGGACAGGAGAATGGAATCTCTACCTCTACAATGAGAAACAAGGTTCAGAGCTTGCTGCTATAACAGGAAGCGAAAGACTTTTGAAGAAAGGCGCTAAAGGATATTTACCAAAGTTTCTTGGTGGCAAACTTGCAGAACGTTATTTTTTAAGTCGTATAGACAAAGTAAAGAAAGGAGCTCGGTAAATGAAAAAACCTTTGCATTTTCTTGGAGCCTGCATGGGGCTCGGCGCTCAGGTGCAAACAACTGCAGAAGGACCCTATTGCCTACTTAAAAGTTTAGAATTTGCAAATTTCGTTGATCTATGTCAACACCCAGTTACTCATTCCTTAATGCACATATGTAAAAAGCCTTCAGTAAAAGAAACCCTTTCTAACTTTAACACTGAACTTTGCAAGGAAGTGCTCTTCTATTTAAAACAAAATATTATGCCCATTGTGATCGGAGGCGATCACTCTGTAGCCATCGGTACATGGTTTGCAAATATCAACCATTTAAATACAAAAGGCAAAGAACTAGGGCTCATCTGGATTGATGCGCACATGGACGCACATACTTTTGAATCATCACCATCAAAAGCATATCATGGGATGCCTCTTGCTTCTTTGCTTGGCTATGGCCCTGCACTTATTAAGGAACATGACAACTTGCAAAAACTCCTACCTGAAAACTTAATTCTTATTGCCACTAGATGTTATGAAAAAGCAGAAGAGCAGTTTTTATTAGAGCACAATGTACGTGTACATTACATGCAAGAAGTCTCTAAAGAAGGGTTTGCCAAAGTCCTATCAAATGCTTTTAACGATTTAAAGAAGAAAAACCTTGAAATAGGAATCTCTTTTGACTTTGATGCGATTGATCCTATACATGCACCGGGTGTGGGATCACAAGCAAGCAAAGGTCTTTGTAAAAAAGAGTTTCTAGAAGGGTTCGCTCAGATTGATGTTTTGCAAGATCTTGTCTGCCTTGAACTTGTTGAGTATAACCCCACCCTTGATGAAAATAGCAAAACAAAGGACTTGGCTTTAGAGATCCTTCATAAACTTCTACTAAGTAAGCATGATCTTACTAGAAGATGATGTTCCAACCCTTGATGCACCAGCCTCAATCATAAGAATCGCTGATTCTCTGTCTCTTATTCCACCAGATGCTTTGACTCTACACCTAGAGCCACATGCGCTTTTCATAAGAGATACGTCTGATGCCTTTGCGCCTGATTTTGAAAAACCTGTAGAAGTTTTAACAAAGTCTGCTCCTGAATCAGCTACAATCTCGCATGCGAGAACTTTCTGCTCATCATCTAAAAGACAAGTCTCGATAATCACTTTTAAAATCCTCTCACCTAAAAGGTTCTTAATTTCTCTGATTTCATTAGAGACTGTTTCAAAATCCGAAGAGAAAAAAGCGGGGAAATTCATTACCATATCAAGCTCTTCTGCCCCATTATTAAGAGAGTTCTTTGCTTCATAGATTTTAACCTCTGGAGTGTTAGAACCAAGAGGAAATCCCACCGTTGTACCAATCGGCACACTCGTATCCTTGAGCAGCTCTTTAGCAAAAGAGACATGGTATGGGTGCACAAAAACACTTGCGAAGGGATATTCTTTTGCAGCTAAACAAAAGCTTTCAATCTCTTCTTTTGTTGCACTTTGTTTGAGTAGCGTGTGATCTATATAAGTTGCAATTTTCATAGTACCTCAAGTTTGCACAATCCCAACGGAACGAACAGCAGCTTCAGTTCCAGGACCAATTTTGATAGGAAGCGTCACTATTGAAGCTCCTCTTGGAGGAAGTTTATGCAAGTTCACCATATTTTCTAAAATAAACTTTCCTTCACCAAGTATCGTATGATGCACCGGGAATGTATCTTGATTAGATCCATCTGGAGAAAGTGTATCAATCCCTATACCTGCGATACCTCGTTCAACAAGTAGCTCTGCTGATTCCTTTGAAAAGCCTGGGAAAGATAGTCCTCCCCCATCTTTTGGGTTCCTATATTTTATAGGGTCACTCCAAAATTCTTGCCATCCGGTAAAACCAACTACCAAGGCATTCTTAGGTATCTTGCCAAAGGATGCTTCATACTCCTTAATATCTTCTGGAGCAATAAAGAGATCTTCCTTTCTCTTTTTTGATACATCAATAACAACACATGGGGTAAATAGTTCCTCAAGAGGAATATCTGCTATGTTTTTTCCATCTCTCATAAAATGAGAAGGAGCATCCATATGTGTTCCACAAGCACCATGCATTTCATATTTTAAAACTCTGATACCATCGTCGTAGTCTTTTTTCACATCATACTTAAAACCACAAGACCCTGTCCATGTAGGAATAGAACTATCTATCGTATGAGTAAGGTCAATAAACTTTGCATTTTCAAACATTCTATACTCCGAGTATCTTAAAAGAACTCTAGCAAAATCGGCTCTCAGAAAGCAATGGGGAGTTTTTTCAATTTTTTACTCCACTTTTACTCTGATTTTTGTATAGTTTCTGAAATCACTAGACTGCAACCAAGGAATCGGACATGGCAAAGAAGTTATATTTTTATTATTCCGCAATGAACGCTGGAAAAAGTACTACTCTTTTACAATCTAGTTACAACTACATCGAAAGAGGAATGCAAACGATTCTCTTTGCTCCAAAAATAGATAACCGATTCGGTGGTCCTACCATATATTCTAGAATAGGACTCAAACAAAGTGCCATAGGATATGATGAGGAGTTTAATCTTTATGACTATGTAAAAGACAAACAAAAAGAGCTTACTGAGCTCACATGCATCCTAGTTGATGAAGCACACTTTCTAAAAAAGAATCAAGTTGCACAGCTTGTGAAGATCGCAAGCGATCTCAATGTTGCGGTTCTTTGCTACGGCCTAAGGTCTGACTTTCAAGGAGAGCCTTTTGAAGGGAGCACCTACCTTCTTGCCTGGGCACAAGAACTTATGGAAATCAAAACTATCTGTCACTGCGGAAGTAAAGCGACTATGAATATCCGCGTAGACAATGAAGGCAACCCTATAACAGAAGGAAGCCAAGTAGCTGTACTTGGTAGTGCAAAGTATGTCTCTTCTTGCATGAAGCATTTCAGAGAGGCTGTTCCGGAAATGGATCGCAAAGCAACAAATACCTATCAACCTTCATGAGGTAAACATGGAAACACAAACTCTTAAAGAAGAGACTAAAACGTCATATTTTCTCGCCTGGGTCATCTGCATTTGCGCAGGACTTTTCTTTGCTTATGAACTCATGCAGTTTCATATGCTTAATGCAATATCACCCATGCTCATGAAAGACCTTAAAATTACTGCTACGAACCTTGGAGTACTCGGCTCTACTTACCTTCTTGCAGATGTGATCTTTCTTCTGCCTGCTGGGATTATACTCGACTACTTCTCTACAAGAAAAGTCATCTTAGCAGCTCTTGTTGTCTGCATCCTTGGTACTGTCGGATTTGCCCTTGCAACAAACTTTGCATTTGCATGTTTCGCACACTTTTTATCAGGCATTGGAAATGCATTTTGCTTCCTGAGCTGTATGATGTTCATCTCAAGATGGTTCCCTCCTAAAAAGCAAGCTTTTGTTGTTGGCATTGTCATTACTCTTGGCATGTTTGGTGGCGTTCTTGCTCAAGCACCATTTACTATCCTAGCAGAATCAGTCACCTGGAGAAACGCAGTACTGATTGATGCTCTTATAGGAGTTGTGATCTTCTTCTTGATCTTCTTTGTAGTAAGGGATGCTCCTTCCACCACCTTTATTAAAGAAATCAAAAAAGAAAGGAACTCTCATTTCTTTAAAGACCTTTTTAGCTGCCTTCTGAACAAACAGAATATTTTCTGCGGTATCTATACTAGCTTCACCAATCTCCCTCTGATGGTGATTGGAGCAGCTTACGGAAGCCTCTACTTATCACAGATCCATAAGATTCCTTTTTCTGAGGCATCTTTTGTAACAAGTATGATCTGTATGGGTACGATTCTAGGGTCTACACTATTTGGGTATGTTTCAGATAAGACCGGGGCTCGCAAAAAGTATATGATGATGGGCGCCCTTGCATCACTTGCCTGCATGCTTGTGATCTTATCCATGCAACATGCATCATTCAGTGTGATGCTTATACTTTTCTTCTTACTTGGCCTGCTCTCATCATCCCAAGTTCTTGGTTATCCCCTCATCACTGAGCATAGCCCAAAGCACTTAACAGGAACTTCTATGGCTGTTGCTGCCTTGATTATTATGGGCTTCCCAGGACTTGTGCAGTTTATCTGCGGTAAACTCATTGACTCCAACTGGAGTGGGAAAATTGTAGATGGAACACCCATATACGCCTACACAGACTTTCTGCGAGGATTTATGGTGTTCCCTGTCACCTTCTTGTTTGCTTTCATTGCGGCACTCTTCATAAAAGAGTCCAAAGCGAAAACTCAAGAAGCTTGACTCTTTACAATTAAAGACCATTTTTATAAATAGCCTCCTTGGAACCAATCGGAGGCTATTTATGAAACGGTTTTTTACGCTAACTCTTTTACTATCACAACTACTACTCTTCTCAGAAAATTTCTACCCAAAACCCTTTTCTCTTCACAGATCTCTTGTTCTAGATACTTCCACAAGTAACATCTACCTACAAAATGAAGAAGGACATGACCTTGCCTCTGATGCAGGAAGACTCTTCAATGTATATGATCGGACTGATGCACAAGATTACCAAAACATTAAGCAGTTTAGTGGAAAGACCCTGATGCTTTTCGAAGGGTCAAATTTTGCTATTGCACTTACGCACTACTACCACCTTCTCGAACACCTTGTCGGAATCTATGCTCTATATGGGCACAAGCATGCACAAAATGTTAAACAAATTATGCTCCTTGGTGATGGAAAGACCACTTATCCTAACTGGGAAGGTCCCAATAACATAAACAAACATCTCATGAAAGGACTCTTTCCTAATGCGGAAGTCTATACCTACCATTCACTAAGAGCACGCTACCCAGGAAAAGCAATTTTCATCGAAGAAGGTTTTTTTTCTGATAGAGCTCTTACAGATTCTGTACCTGAGTGTCTACACCTTCACAAAATGCTTGGATCAACATACAAGAGCTTTAGTCCTGATGTTATCGAAAACATGTCAAATCATATGCATGTATACACAAGATCCCAAAATAAACCCTCTCAGAAGCTCAGGGTTACCTATATCATGAGAAATGCACCAAGGTACGTAAGCCCGAGACAGCGTAAGGCACTATTCGCAAAGATCAAAGGCCTTCACGAAGTTGATTTTAAAACATACTACCTTGAAAAAATGAGTTATCAAAATCAAATCGAAATCATGAAAAACACTGATGTACTTATCGGTGTACATGGTAACGGGCTATCGCATCTGCTCTTCCTGCCAAGAGATGCTGCAGTTGTTGAAGTTATGCCTGAGGGATGTCTGATGCTAGACTATAGGCTTTTTAGTAATATCAAAAAGCTGAGATATTACGGAGTGCAGGCTGGCAAATATCTTTTAAATGATGAAGAAGCATACAAGAAGGGATACCACGGAGACGCTAACTACACAGTAAAAAGCATCGACACAAGACTGATCCTCGACATCTTAAGAAAAGAGCGTGAACTCAAAAGAAAAAGAGGTTAATTAGCAAGAGGGACTCTCGTGTTGGCTCTTTCAAAAGCCTCAAGGCGTTTGTTCCCTCTTTCTACCGCATCATTTAGCGCCTCTTGCGAACTCTTCTGTCCAGAGAATGCTTTTTCAAGCTCATCTACAATAATATCTTCTCTAATGTAAACATAGTCACCGAAACGAACCCCATATGAATACTCTGTAGGTTCATTCTTCATGACTTCAAGAACAGCGATTTCAGATGCAGGATGCTCCACATAGTAGCCTTTTTTCTTAGATAGATAGTAAGCTGCTTCTGTAACAGGCAAATAGCCTGTCATCTGGTGCCAAAAAGCTTGAATCTCCGGAGATGAAAGATACTGGAAAAACTGTACAACACCTCTATATTCCTCTTCTGAAAAGCCATTAAGCACCCAAAAAGAAGCACCACCTATATTTAAATTATAAGGATTCTCTGCAATCTCTGGCCAGTAAGGCATATAGCCCACTCCAATCTCAAAATCTGCTTTTGCTTTAAGAAGAGGTAGCCTGTTAGCTCCTTGAAGCAAAATAGCACATTCTTCTTTTGCAAACATATCTTCGGGCTCATTTGTATATCTACCTGCATAGGAAAACACACCTTCTTTTTCCCAATTCGAAAGTTTGGAAACATGAAAATTTCTTTCTTTATCATTAAAGATAAAACGAGCCGAAAGACCTCCAAATCCATTTCTGTATGTCGAAATAGGAAGGTTGTGCCAACAAGAAAAGTGTTCTAAATGGTAAGCCGCTGGCCACGCTGTTGTAAAACCTTTATAACCTGCTGCAACAAGTTTTTCAGACATCTCTTCAAGCTCCACCCATGTCCTTGGAGGAGTATGCGGATCAAGTCCTGCTTTTTCAAAGGCCCTTTTATTATAAAATAGAATTCCTGTTGAGGCATTCCATGGTAAAGAAAGCATCTTTCCGGAAGGAGCTGAATAGAATTTACGAATAGAGTCTATATAAACACCTGAATCAAACTTCTTCTGGTAGCGCTTCATAAGAGAATCCACGGGGAAGAAGTAGCCATCTGAAAGCATCATAGTAAGAGTTGCAACCTCATAAACCTGAAGGATATGAGGATGTTCGCCGTTATCAAAGGCCTCAAGTCCTTTATTAAGGGTTTCCTTGTAATTCCCCTTATATATAGGGACTATCTTACAGGAGCTTGAGCTGTGGTTGAAATCATCGACAATTTCCGTAAACACCTTAGCTAGAAAGCCTTCAAAGGCATGCCACAGTTGAATCTCTTTGGTGTAGGCATTTGATATAAAACCTGTCAATATCACTAGGGTAAAAAGAAAATTCCTCATCGATTCCGTTCCTGTATCGTTAAAAAAAAGTATTCTAAAAAAGCGTGTGAAATTTGTCTAGCAGAAGAAAAAACCTTATCTTGTGTATCTTTTGAACAAGTTAAGAATAAGCTCTAAGCGATTAGTTTGGCACTGTAATGGATAGATATCTTTGTAACCCATCCCTCTTATTGTATTTCGTGAATCATTAACACTTCTTGATACAAAAAAATGGTCAACTGCTTTTGCGCAAAGAGGATCTCCTTCAACATCAAAATTAGCGCCAACATTCGTTCTGTAGGGAGACACTCTGATAAAAAGCGGTTCGTCATGACCAACTTCTGCTATATCAAATGCTTTTTCCATATTGACCTCATCAAAATTCATATCTCCAAGAGCTACAGTTACGCAGTGCTTCCTTGCTTCATTTAGTCCCTCTCCAGCAAGTTTTGGATTCACCACATGATCAGCAAATTCACCTCTTGATGGTAGAGATGGATCTCCTGGAATATGCGCATTCACGATTCTAAAAGTCTCATCTTCTCCATGCACTTTAAGAATCACATCCATTACATGCCTAGTGCCCATATCTCCAGAAAAAACACCATAGCACAGGGGCCTTGAAAGAGCTGGCACATATTCGAAAACAGCTGTATCAATAATGATAATATTTTGATCTGGAGCTAAATACTGACCCTCTTCAAGGTTACCTGATGGCAAAATAATTTGATAGTTTTCTGGCAGTGCACTAGCAAGCTCCTGAATAAGCGGCCCAGAAACTTCTTGAAGAGCTAATATATGTTTTGGGGTTTTAAGAGATTGAAGCATCGATAAAATATCTTCTAAGATTGCAAAGTCTCTTTGTGTAAATCCTGGCTTACCTTCAATAGGTCTATTTAACTCAGTGATTAAAGATCCATTAAGTCCTTGGGAGTCGCGTTCCGTTACCCAACTCATATACTTGGTATTCATTACGTTCCAAGAAACAATGTTTTTACCATTCACTGTGCATCCAATAGGAAGGTGATCCGAAGGGAATCTCCATAGAGAGCCAAACTTAGGAACAGATACTTTTTTGAGGCTACACATTTTTACTGTTTCATCAAACCCTTGTAAAGACTGCTGCATAAGCCTTGTTAGGGCATCCATTTCCCCACCTTGCATGGATTCATGTTGCTCTACCGCAGGACTTGGAGGAGAATGAGCAGCATCTACATGAAAAGACATAAATAACCCTTCTAAAATAACAATTCGAAAGAGAATTATACTCTTTGATCAGCATTTCTAAAAAGGCTTAAAATCTTCTGTTCTCAAGCTCTCTTGGTGAATTTTTTTTTTAACAGACACCTTGTGGAGGGCAGACTATCTGCGCTTGCTATTAAATAAATACCTTGTCGTATTCTTATTCAGAGCAAACGGAAAACAATCAGACACAAGCTCTATTGACTCTAGTAAGTCACTCTTGTATATTCAGCGATTGATCATGACAAGAGGATTTTTACTATGAAGCCATTCTACTATATTGCTTGCACCTCACTGATACTTTGCTCATGTGCTGTCAAAAATGACTACGCAGATGTTAACCATAAACCTTCTAAGACAACACAAGTGATTGACCATCCAGGCAAGAAACCTATCCTCATCGAGGTCAAAGACGAAAGAGAAGAAAAAGAAACTGTTGGTTATATCCAGAACTCTCTTGGCATGAAAACTGCTAAAATCTTTCCTAAAGAAGAGCTGTCTGCTTCTTTACTGAAAGCTATGCAAGATGAGATGATAGCAAAAGGGTTCATCATTACGGAAGGCGGACTTAAACTTCTTGTCACAATTGATAAATGCTATGTCGATTATGAGAGTAACCTCTTTGCTGCAAAATCTGTTGCTGATCTACAAATGAACATCCATGTTCTTAGCGAAGATGGGGATCCTCTTTACTTCAAAAAGATCAACACTAAAGGCATCCAATCCCCGATCTTTTTATACTCTGGGAAAAATGCTGCTAAAGCGCTCAATAAAGCACTTAAAAGTGCTCTTTCAGACCTCACTTTAGACCAGTATTTTATTAGCTGCCTTGTTGGAGAAACTCCAACAGAGATGATAGCACAAGACTAGAGTCAAAATACTTACTTCTTGATACCTGAGTAATAAAGAAGTTTTCTTGTGAGATCTAGTCCACAAGCGCGTATGTAGTACCATGTCTTTTCAAGAAGAAGTTCTTCTTCTGTAAGATCATTATAGCAATTAATCAAAGCGCGTTTTTTTCTTGTTAGTTCGTAAAGTGATATGGCAGCGGATACTGACACATTAAAGCTTTCTATCATCCCGTACATCGGGATTTTATAGGTAAGATCACAATAGGAAAGCATCTCATCTGAAAGCCCCCTTTCTTCATTTCCAAAGATCAGACAAAGAGGCTTGTCTACCGGAACGTCTTCGAGCAAGAGCTCTCCTTTCACATCCGCGCCAACAAGTAGCATCTCTTTTTCTTTCATCGTTTTTGCATATGAGCTTCTTGTCTTATGATGCTGAACATTTACCCAACGGTAAGCCCCTTGAGTAGTCTTTCTACCTCTTCTCTTACGATCTTCATTTTCTGGAGCGATTACATGCATATTATAGATACTGAATGCTTCAGCAGATCGTACAGTAGCTAAGGCATTGTGGATGTTTGATGGAGATTCCATTGCGATGTGTATCGAAGAGAGTCTTGTTGAAAGAATCTGGTCAATCTTAGCTTTTTTATTCTCTGTTACATAATCTGAGATCGTTGCCAAAATCTCCTTGGGAGAAAAGGCAAGCAAACACTCTTTATAAAATGGGTGATGAAAATCCATAGAATCATGCCATTTGGTTTAATATAAACTATCTTAAATGAATTGTTTCATCTTCCACAAGTGTTAGCCACCTCTATTAATCAAATAGACTTAAAACTCACTACCTTTTACAAAACAGTTATGAAGAAGCCTATATTTTGCATGTTAATCCGTGGCGGCACATCTAAATCCGTCTTCTTTCTCGATAAAGATCTTCCGCAAGATCTCGAAGAAAGGTCCAAACTTCTAATCCGAATTATGGGCAGTCCTGATCCTCGGGAAATCGACGGTCTAGGAGGCGGTGATCCACTTACAAGCAGGACAACTGTAATCAAGCCATCAAGCAAAGAAGGCATTGATGTAGAATTTCATTTCGGGCTTGTGCGCCCCGATGTACCAAAAATTGAATACCATGGTTTTTGTGGCAATATTATGTGTGGTACTTTGCTTTTTGCAAAAGAAGCCAACCTTACTACTAAAGATGAGATTACCATATATGATGTGAACACTTCGCATGTCGCAAAAGTCTCTCTTTGTCAAGACAATGCTCCTCTCTTAGGAGTCCCTAATACAGGGCAAAAAGTCTTATTAACTATCAAAAACCCAACAGGCACATATACAAAGAAGCTACTCCCTTCAAAGAAAGAGAAGGATAAAATCGAAACAGATAAAAAGGAATACGAAGTATCCTATATCGATGCAATAGATCCTGTTGTATTTGTTAAAGCTCGTGACTTTGGACTTACAGCAGAAGAACCTTACCTTGAACTTGATCAAAATTTGGAACTTCTTTCTGAACTAGAAAAGATCAGAAAAAAATCCGCTCCCATTTTTAACCTCGATCCTTCTGGGTCTTTACCTAAAGTTGTCATGGTAGGTAGTTCAGAAAAAGCGACTCTTTCTGTCCGCATGCTAGCTCTTAAAAAAATCCATAAGGCATTTGCTGTTTCTACGTCCATCCCAACTGCTATCTGTTCAAAAATTAAAGGAACTGTGGTGGATGAAGTTGCAAGTAAAGATCATGCTGAGATCTTTCTTGCTCACCCTACAGGTATTATGAAAGTTTCTATCAAAGCTGGATTATCTAATACTAAGACCGAGATCGAAGAAGTTTCTGTTGAAAGAACTGCTCGAATCTTAATGCAAGGACACACTTTTGGATAACGTCTCAATACTATTATTTTTTCTATAACAGACGCCTAGAAAGCATATTTATGAGAATCTCTAGCAAGCTTTAGAAGATCTTCTTCTGTAAGAGAGCTGTTAAGAAGGGCTTTCTCATATTCTTTGGAAAGAGTTGTACTAAAGACAAGAGGATCATCCGAACAGATTACAATTGGGTGTCCCATCCTATAGTAAAGGAAACCAGGATGCTCCTTGATTTCATTTACCATCTCTACAATATGTCCACTTGTTAAACACACCTCAAGTGGCACTTTATTCTCAAGCATCCAATCTTTTGCTGACTCTTCGAGGAAAACACCATGCCCAAGCCGATCTGGATTCAAAGCTTCAAGAAGCTGCCTTTGGTTTGTCTCCTTTGGAGATTCTCCTATATGGAGAGCTAGTTTTAGTCCCGATTTTTTCGCTCTAATGAGCTCATCCAAAATGCAGTCAATATCCCCTACTGTTGAATCATCAGAAACATCTACCCCAACAACTCCAGAGTTTATGTACTTCAGAGCAAGATCGATTGATTTTTCAACAAACTCCTTCTTACTGCGGCGTTTCACACTAATCAGAAGAGTTGCCTTGAAATCCTTCTTCCGAGAAACAGCCATACCTTCAAGAACCGCTTTCAAATACCCTTCTTCCGATGTATCCAAACATTTTAGTCCTGTTCTTAGCTCAAGGTGCGTTACCCCATCCTCATAGAATTTATCACATAAAGCTATGACACCAGCCTTAACCTTTTTATTTGTATCAACTAACTTTGCTATCTTTGGGAAAACAGAAAAACCTGTGTGATAGTCCATTTTTCCTGTGAACTTCAAAAGCTCATTTTTAATAGATGCTATTTCTTCTTCTGTTGCAATGGTTTCAAGATACTCAATTGGATAAGAGCCGCCAAGATGGATATGAAGCTCTGCCTTAGGTATTTTAGAAAACATAGTTGCTTCCTCTTTTGAAATAGCAAGGCTCATGGACATGAGTAAAATACATAGGACCGCAGCTTTTATTTTCATTCATACCTTCGCTATTTAACGTTACTTAAAAAACCCTCAACATCTTGATCACTTGTGAATTCCAAAAAGGTTACATTCGGATATTTCTCTTTTAACGACTGGATTTGGGGACCATACTTCTTTTTATAGATAATTAGATACCGAATGAGAGAATACCGGATAGATTTTTTGCATCCTTCAGGAAGATCCTTAATATGACGATCCTTTCTGAAAATTCGCTTTACCATACGGAAAAAGCAGACAGACAGTTTAAAATTAAACAAGATCGCGATATCTGCCCTTTGAAAACGAAGCTCCAAAGTTCTCATAGAGTTCCCGTCTAAAATCCATTTCTCTTCCGCTATGATCTGCTTTTGAATATTCAGAACCTCTTCTTTATCTCGAGAAACCCACCTTGGGTAAAAGAAGTGCTTATCTATATGATGCAGTGGTAATGATGTTAGTTTAGCAAGTCTTGAACAAAAATTTGACTTCCCACTTCCAGGAAGTCCAAATACCATCACTCTTTGAAACTTATCCATTGTTATCCTTTAGATATCGAAGATCCTGCAATAAAGCCTGTTGTCCAGGCATTTTGGAAATTAAAGCCGCCTGTTATTCCATCTATGTCTAGAATTTCTCCTGCAAAGAAAAGACCCTCTATGATTTTACTCTCCATTGTTTTGAAATTCACCTCTTTTAGATCAATGCCGCCACAAGTTACGAACTCAGACTTATTGGTTGTTTTCCCACTTACATTAAAGATATCTGAAGTAAGAAGGTTCGCGAGCCTGTTTAAATCTTTCTGTGTACAAGAAGATAGTTTCGCAACATATTTAATACCAAGCCTCATAAGAAAACCTCTAAGAAGACTCTTTGGCATTCCATATAAAGAGATATTTCCTATTGCTATAGTAGGGTTTCTTTTCTTCTCCTGTAAAAGCTTCTCTGCGACTTCCTGCTCTTTTAAGGAAACCCAGTTTACTTTTAGTGCTATTTCATAATTTGCTTTAAAAAGCTCCCTTGCGCAAAAAGCCGACAACTTTAACGCAGCAGGTCCACTAAATCCAAAATGAGTGATTAATAAGGGGCCTTTTTGGGAAAATTTTCCTTTATGAATGGATACCGTTGCATTTGGCATCGAGATGCCAGAAAGCTCCGTAAAAACAAAATCAGGGATATTGAATGTGAATAGCGATGGCACTAGCTCTTTTACTTTGTGACCAAAGCTTCTTACAAACTCATACCCTCCCTTTGATGACCCTGTTGCCAAAACAACGCGCTGAGCTTTGATGTGTCCATCCTTTGTATTTAAGGTAAAGCCATCATCTGCACAGATAATAGACTCTATTTTTGCTTGCCTCTCAATCCGAACTCCCAGATCTTCAGCTTCTTTCATCAAACAATCAATAATCGTAGAAGAAGAATCCGTAATAGGAAACATACGTCCATCTGCTTCTTTTTTGAGCTCAACACCTCTTTTTGCAAACCAATCGACCATATCTCGCGGCTGAAAAACATGAAAAGGACCAAGTAGTTCCTTTGCTCCTCTTGGATAATTTTTCACAAGCTCTTTAGGATCAAAGCAATTATGTGTAACATTGCAACGCCCTCCACCCGAAATGCGGACTTTAGAAAGAAGCTGTGCAGATTTTTCTAAAATAGTGACATCAAGTGTAGGATTACCTGCTTTTGCACAAATCGCGGCAAAAAAACCTGCTGCACCACCACCAATAATAATAACTTTCAAAAGATTGCCTTCATTCACATATGATTGGCATAGATTATAGATCAAAAAGTGAATTTAGGAAGAATAGCAAATATAAATAGGAAGAAATAGTTGATATCTTATTTAACTTTAAAGGCTTAAAAAAAGGCGAGTCGTTCCTTTAGAGGGAACGCTCGCCTAACATGGAAATCAATCTCAATCAATTACTTAACGTGCTTACTGATATGTCCTGCAAGCTTCATCATATCAACTGGTCTTGAACCGATAACTTTAGCAAGTTTTGCATCAGGTACAATCAGTCTTCTGTTTTTGCTATCTTGAAGTTTGTGTGACTTGATGTAAGCCCAAAGCTTTTTCACAATCTCTGGACGTGAAAGGCTTTTGTGTCCAACAATCGCACCAAGTGCTTGAGACACAGTATACTTCATTTTAGCAAGACCAGACTTTCTTCCTGTCTTTCTTTTTGCTTTTTTAGCTGTTTTTCTTTTCTTTGGAGCAGCTTTCTTAGCAGTTTTTCTTCTAGTAGTCTTTCTAGAAGTTTTTCTTTTTGTAGTAGTCTTTTTCTTTGCAGTTTTTCTTTTTGCAGTTGTCTTTCTCTTAGCTGTTTTTCTTTTTGCAGTTGTCTTTCTCTTAGCTGTTTTTCTTTTTGCAGTTGTCTTTCTTTTAGCTGTTTTTCTTTTTGTAGTTGTTTTTCTCTTAGCTGTCTTTCTTCTTGTTGTAGTTTTTCTCTTAGCTGTCTTTCTCTTAGCTGGAGCCTTTTTTCTTGTTTTTCTTTTAACTGCCATAACGACCTTCTTCCTTGTTACAATAAAAAAAAATTTATGTTCTGTTATTTATCCCTTTCACTTTTATGAATTATTACTTTTTGCAACATAGTTCAAGTATTTTTTTTAATTTTCATTAGAAATTGTCATAAGACTTATGCAATTACACTCTATTTTCTAAGTGACCACAAAAAAAAACCGCCCTTTCACAAAAGTGAGAAGGCGGTTTTTAATATTGTCTAATTAAACCTAAGACAGAAAAAAATAATCTAAACTTTTTTTCTCTTTTTTAGAATTCTTTCAATAAATGGAGCTTTATTCTTTTGATATTCTTCTCTTACGGATGAAATTTTCTTAATTTCTTCATATTCTTTTGCTTCTTTTGGATGATTTCTTAAGTATTCTCTAAAAAATACAAGAGCTTGGTATTCACTACTATTTTTAACCGTTAAATGAAGTTGGTACATTTGCAAACATCCTGATGGGTCTTCAGCACTATACTTAAAATAGAGCCTTTCAGCTGTGCAGTATTCTTTTCTTAAAACATAGCCCATCTTTTGAAGATCTTTTGTCAGATCCTCAATGACGCTTTTGTCAACTCCTAATAGAATATCAATGATTCCTTTACCACCAACGCCCCTAATAGCAGAACTTCCTATGTGCTCAACATCACAAATATTTGTAGAGCAAGAAAGAATCCTCTCTTTTTCCATCTCATAAAGAGTAGGGTACTTTGGATTATAAGGCCTAAAGGCGTATTTGTTCATACAGAAGACCATCTAATATGGCTAAAGCAGTCACATTCATCTTTTCTGTTTGTGATCATATAAAAGTGATTTAAAAATAGTCAAAGAACTGGGGGCGGGCGGACTCGAACCGCCGAAGACCGAAGTCGAGAGATTTACAGTCTCTTGCAATTGCCGCTATGCGACACCCCCTAAAATGGGAAAAATTTGCTGGAGAAAGGACTTGAACCCTCAACCGTCCGATTACAAGTCGGGTGCTCTACCAATTGAGCTACTCCAGCAAAATTTTGCTACTTGTTATAGCAAAGCTTGTCTTTGTGCACAAGCAACTTATTTATACTAATTCACATCTAACTAGAAACAGGCTTAGAAATCTTACTAGCAATCGAAGACATTTCCTTATTTTCTTCGACTTTTACATTGCTTTGGAAAAGAGACTGCAGCTTCGATGTAGAGTTCGATCCCGATGTAAGAATAGAAGCGCTTTGTATCTTCGGCTGCTTAGGCACACCACCGCAACACTTCTTGAATTTCTTTTTAGACCCACAAGGACAAGGATCATTTCGTCCAATATTTTGCATTTGTTTAACCTTTATTCGCTAAGTAAGAGGGTATTATATACCATTTTCTATAAACTGTCCATGAAAACCAGATTCTCCCTTGTATCCAATAGAGCATTAAGGGTAAGATATATGGCTTGTTATTAACGAGTTAAGGTATGAAGATTCTAGAAACAACCCTCCCTTTAGCAGCACCCCCTTGGCCAGGCCTTGGTAAGAAAATCGAGGGCCTAATGAGGAAAGCTTGCTATGATTTCGAGCTCTTAGAAGACACCTCTTCCATAGCAGTAGCTCTTTCTGGAGGCAAAGATAGCCTCACCCTTCTCTACATGCTCGCAGCTATTAAAGGACGAGGTTTTGCAGATTTCGACTTACATGCTATTAATGTATCAGGAGCTTTTTCTTGCGGTGCCTCTATCAATGAAGGATATTTAAAAGGTATATGCGAAAGCCTTGGCATCTCTTTTACAGTTTGCCATTCTAAACAAGAAATAGACACTCTCGAATGCTACAGCTGCTCAAGAGAGAGAAGAAAACTTCTTTTTGCTGCTGCTAAAAAACTTGGAGCTTCTACCATCGCTTTTGGCCACCATAGAGATGACCATGTTCAGACCCTTCTCCTTAATCTTCTCCAAAAAGGAGAAATTGAAGGAAATATGCCAAAAGTTAAGATGCATCTTTATGAAACGACTATCATAAGACCTTTAATTTACATATCTGAACAGGACATTATAGAATTTGCTAAAGCATACAACTTTGCAAGAATCACATGCCAATGCCCTGTTGGCCAAACATCAAAAAGAAAAAAAATAGAAATGCATATCCGAAATATGGAAAAAGACTTTCCTCACCTGAGAAATAACATTGCTCGCGCAGCTCTCAAGTATGGAAGTAAAAAAGCATTAAGAAACGAGCTGGTCAATTTTAAGAAAACCAAGCCTCCTAAGAGCTAATTTATATTTATTTCGTTTCATTTCAAAAAGATTTATTTTTTGACAATCTCTGTGAAACAGAGTACTATGGATTGAAAATCACCCCTATTATTTATGTTAGTATCGAAGCTCACTGCTATAGGCATCTATGTACTGATTCTTGTCGGAATCGCTCTACTTTCCTATAGAAAAAATCAGTCCTCAGCTGATTATATCTTAGGTGGCAGATCTATGAACTGCTGGCTCACAGCCCTTGCTGCACACGCAAGCGATATGAGTAGCTGGCTTCTTATGGGTTACCCTGCAGTTGTCTATGTGCATGGCCTTTCTCAGGCATGGATAGGCATTGGCCTCATCGTGTTTATGTTTCTAAACTGGCAATTCATTGCTCCAAAAGTGCGAAAAGATACAGAAAAATATAACAGCATGACACTATCTACTTACTTCGAAAGTAGATTTAGGGACACTTCTGGTACTATCCGCATTATTACTGCCTTAATGCTACTTATATTTTACACAATCTATATTTCATCAGGACTCATAGGCCTAGGTTTGTTAATTGAGTCGATCTTTGGATTTAACTACTATATTGGAATCACTGTCGGGATTTGCATTGTCATTCCTTATCTATTCATTGGCGGTTATACAACGCTCGCTTGGACAGACCTTTTCCAAGGTTTTTTCCTTATGGCCGTTTGCTTGTTAGTTCCATTTTATGCCACTTATACTCAACTAAGTAATTTTGAGAACGTTTTTCATACAGTGCATAAGTATAAAGTCGATCTATCTTTGATCCCCAGCTTCACTCCAAAAGGACTACTTCATATCTTTCTTATCATGACAGGATGGGGACTTGGGTATTTTGGCCAGCCACACATTATTACAAAATTCATGGGTATTAGTAACGTAAGCGAAATGAAAAAAGCCAAATATATCGGTATGACTTGGCAAACCATTACGATTGCAAGCGCCACACTTATCGGCCTTGTAGGTATTGCATACCATCAGCAGCACCTAGCAAATCCAGAGCTCGTCTTTGTTACTATGGTCAATGATATTTTCACTCCGCTCTTTGCCACCTTTATTCTCTGCGCAATTTTAGCTGCGACTATTTCCACTATGGACTCCCAAATCCTCGTTCTTGCTTCTTCTCTCGCAGAAGATATTTATAAAAGAGTCATCCATAAGAATGCTGCTTCCAAAACAATCTTGCTTGTTTCACGTGTATGCGTATTCATTGTCTCTTTTCTTGCGTTCTGTATCGCTTTCACAAAAATCAGCTCTATTTTTGCACTGGTACACTATGCATGGTCAGGCCTTGGAGCAACATTTGGCCCTATTCTAATTCTTGGCCTTTTCTCCAAAGTCGCTAACAAATATGGCGCTTGGGCCGGGATCGCTACAGGCGGCATCGTAGCAGGCCTTTGGCCATACGCAAATCAGTTGCTAAATATTGATATTCCACCTATCCTTCCTGGGTTTACGTTAAGCCTAATAGCTATTTGGCTTACTTCCTACTTTACTAGGAAAACTCACTACCATGACGACTTAAACAACAGCAAAGAACTAGAAGCTTCATATGACTAAAGATAAATATCATTTTCTTCTTACAAACGATGATGGCATAGATTCCAAAGGGCTTCGCGCTTTGTATGAAGCTATCAAAGATTTTGCTAGGGTTACAATTGTCGCTCCTACTAGATGTAGATCTGGCTATGGCCTTGCCTTTACCTATACATCCCCCCTTACTATCCTTCCTGTTGATTGGGAAAATGGGGTTAAGGCGTACAGCGTTTCCGGAACTCCTGTAGACTGCGTAAAGTCCGCTTTAAGCATACTGCTTAAAGATGACCTCCCTGACATGGTTCTATCAGGCATCAACTATGGTACAAACTCTGGTGGCACGATCCTTTCAAGCGGTACCATTGGTTGCGCGATCGAAGCTGCTCTTCAAAACATCCCAGGTGTTGCTTTCTCACGCTGGGCTTATGATTCACATGAGTTTTCCTACCTATGTAAATACATTCTACCCATGATTGAATACCTGATCCACCCCCCTATTCCAAAAGGCACCATATACAATGTCAATTTTCCAAATGTTGACGAAAAGCATTTTAAAGGCTTGAAAGTAGCAAAGCATGGAAATTCAAGGTGGATGGAAGACCCTGTAAGACACGACCACCCAGAAGGCCATATGCACTACCAGCTTGATGGCGTCTGGAAAGATCACTTAGAAGACGATGACTCTGACGTGCACTTCCTAAATCAAGGATACATCACTGCTTCACCCCTGCATATTGCAAACCTTACAGACCATAATGTATTAAGAGATCACAAAAAAGATTTTGAAGATCACTTCCACAAGAAATTTAATTTTGATAATAGCTAGACTTAGATAGTTTTTTTCTCTTTACCTTTCTCAAGTAAGCATCAATCTTATCAAGCATATCAGCCTGAACATCTTCAAGAGCTTTCCTACACCCCTCTATTTCACAAACTCTTAAAAGTTCATATTGAAGTTGATCACTATACAGAGTGTTTTTATCCATTTTTAAATGAAAATCAGGATGTTTCTCAGAATAATCAGATGACTCGATCATAAGAGCGCAAAGCTTCTTCATTTTTTTCTTGATCGGCCCAATTTCTTTTGCGAGATCTTCTTTTGAACGGACACTTTGAAGATCTTGTGCGATGCTCTTCACAAGAGCGTCTCCCTTTTTCCGGTAATCTTCATACGAATTGGGAGAACAGCCCATAAATAAAAGAGTCACAAGTACGAGACTCGCAACTTTACTTACTCTCACTTTTTTCAAGCTCTCCTATACAGATGTCTTCAAGGGGATAATTTTCCCAATCTGCATCATCAAAATGCCACCACTCTGTCGGAAGAGGGATAAATCCTGAGTTTACCATGACATCTTCAAGCAAGGTACGATTCGCGATAATCTTCGCAGGAAGGTTATCGTAATCCCTATGAGCAATTTCACCCATTTCATCTATATTTGAACCCATATCAAGCTCATTTCCTTCAAAATCTACTAGAGTCACATCAACAGCAGCTCCCCTATTATGCTTTGATCCGATCTGAGGAGGTGCTACATACCTATCATCTGGCAAAAAATCCCAAAGGATTTTCTGTACACTAAGAGGCCTATAGCCATCTGTAATTTTTAAACCTAGGTTCAGTTTTTCAAAATCTTTCTGTACCTGAGCAAGTTTTACAGCTACTTTACGCCTTAGATAGCACTTAGCTGAAGGGTAAACCGTTTTTTTGATAAAGTTATTATCGTGAGAAAGTAAGACATCCACCCTAATAGATGGGCAAAACTTCTCGATATCTATAAAATCTTCATCTTTCATGTAGCCTCCTAAAAAATCGAATCATAGTTTCAGGGTTATTTCTCGTCACTGTTTTTCTAAATGACAAATCTACTTTTTCTTTCACAATTAGCTTGAGAATAATCATCTATATCTTTTAGATTATAGGGCATAAATTGAGGGCGTATAGCTCAGTTGGTAGAGCACCTGTCTTACACACAGGCGGTCATAGGTTCGAGTCCTTTTGCGCCCATATACTACTTCTTGCGGGAGTAGTTCAACTGGTTAGAGCACCAGCCTGTCACGCTGGAAGTTGAGGGTTCGAGTCCCTTCTCTCGCGATTTTTAAGGCCCCATTTTTTAGTGGGGCTTTTTTTATTTTAGAACATTTTTTTTCTGTACATTCTCTACTATTCTCCGTATTGTTTTTAGAAAATAGGAATTCTTATGGCACACGCAACAGCTAAAAAGCGATCTGCAAAACAAATTACAATCGCATATTTTTGGATCATCATCGGTTCTTTCTTAGCCGCTGTTTCTGTAAGGATGTTTCTCTATCCTAACAATTTGATCGATGGCGGTATCATTGGTCTTTCCTTGATTTACGCAAGGCTTGCTGGAGACACCTACCTTCCGTTCGTACTTGTCGCATTGAACATTCCATTCTTATGGCTTTCTTATAAACACATTAGAAAGACCTTTGTTATAAGTATGGGCATAGCCGTTGTCCTTTTTGCTGTTTTCCTTGCCGTTCTTGAGCTTGCTCCACCCTTTAAAGGTGAAATGCTTGAGATCATCGTTATAGGTGGTGCCATCCTCGGTATTGGCGTTGGACTCATCATACGTAACGGTGGCTGCTTAGACGGAACTGAGATTCTTGCAATCATTATCAACAGGAAAAAAGGCTTTACTGTTGGTCAGGTGGTCCTTGTTATCAACGTTTTCATCTTTGCAGCATACGGACTTATCTTTAGAGACTGGCATAGCGCCTTTGGATCTCTTATGACCTACATCGTAGCTTTTAAGATGATGGATCTTGTGATTATGGGTCTTGATGAGCTGAAATCTGTCCTTATCATCTCCTCCAAGCCTAAAGAACTTGCCGAAGTCATTATGCATGAGATGGGGCTTGGCCTGACTGTCATGTACGGAAGAGGCGGATACACAGGCGACGCTAGAGAGATTCTTTTTGTCATCGTAGAAAGACTTGACCTTGCCACCCTAAAAGAGCTTGTTCTTAGAGAAGATTCCGGAGCTTTTATGGCTATAGAAAACCTTCACGAAGTTGTATACGGCAAAGCGGCTAAGCTCGCTGCTTACAAAAAAAGCCGGCACAAGACCATCCCTAAGAAATAACATCCGTTTCAACAGGAGCCTTCGTAATATAAGAGGTAAAGTTTACTTCTTTCAGCTTGTTATACAACGTTTGCTTTTGAGCATCTGTTAGAACAAATATAGCAATGTATTCACAGTTTCCCTGCAGTTCGAAAAAATTCTCTGCATGAATTTTTTTGTTTTTACCAAAACTCTCAATACTTCTTAGCAATGTACAGCCTGGAAGATCTAAGCTACTTGCCAGCTCCACCAAAAACTGATGAGGAGCCTTCTTTTCATATTTTTTTTCATCTGAAAAATAAAAACAGACTTCAAATAGATCACTCATAATATATGCAATAGTGCCTTTGTTGTTAAAATACCTAGATACACTGCTATGAGCCCACCAACAACATGCGCTAAAACGCATAAAATACCCCTTAAAGGCTGCGCTGTAATAAATAGGTAGACCGTTTCTGCAGAAAACGTTGAAAAGGTTGTAAACGAGCCTAGAAGCCCTGTAACAAGGAATGCTCTTGCTCCTATACTGAGCGGTATATACACCGCTCCAATCGGAAGAACAATACCAATCAAAAAGCAGCCAACAAGGTTCACTGTAAGCGTTCCTAGTGGAAAAGCTGCTAGATGCGGGTTCAAGGCAAGTCCGATTCCCCATCTAGATAAAGCGCCAACTATTGCACCTAGGGAAACAAAGATTGCCTGCAGAAACATGGATACTCTCCTTTACTCTTCTATAAAGGACATATATACATGAAAAAATTTTAAATCAAATCAGCTGCATATCGTTTGATAGACAAAGCCTATTAAGATACAAGCCATAAGTCGACGAGCAGTAGGTCTTGGCAAGGTTTTTTAACATAGAAGCATCAATCCAACCATTTTTATACGCGATCTCTTCAATACACGCGATCTGCACACCCTGCCTCTCTTGGATCGTTTGTACATAAGAAGAAGCCTTGTAAAGAGCATCAAACGTACCCGTGTCAAGCCAAGCAAATCCTCTGCCAAAGAATTTTACTCTAAGAGATTTATTTGCAAGATAAGCTCGATTCACATCAGTGATCTCAAGCTCTCCCCTTGCAGAAGGCTGCAATGACTTCGCAATCGAAACAACTTCGTTGTCATAAAAATAAAGACCAGTAACAGCATAAGGAGAAGGAGGAACTTTTGGCTTCTCGACGATATCAACAGGATTTCCATCTTTATCAAACGCTACTACCCCATATCTTTCTGGATCTTGTACTTGGTAAGTAAAGACCGTAGCCCCTGCCTTTTGATTTTTTACATCATCAAGCATCTCTTCTAGGTTTGGCCCGTAGAAAATATTATCACCAAGGATTAAACAAACGTTGTCATCATCTATAAAATCTTCTCCTAGAATAAAAGCTTCAGCAATACCTGAGGGATTTTCTTGGACCTTATAAGAAATCTTAAGGCCCAAATGAGACCCATCATTGAAAAGGGCCTGAAATCTTGGCAAGTCCTGCTCTGTAGAAATGATCAAGATTTCAGAAATTTTAGCCTGCATTAAAACCGACAGTGGATAGTAAATCATCGGTTTATCATATATTGGAAGAAGCTGCTTTGATGTTGCAGCTGTAAGAGGATAAAGCCTCGTTCCAAGGCCACCTGCTAAAATAATACCCTTCACATAGATCCTTAATCTGAGTAACCAAGAATATAAATAGCATCTAAATTACGATAATACTCTTTATAATCAAGACCATAGCCTACTACAAAACGATTTTGTATGTCAAAAAGAGCATAGTCAGGATGATAATCTTGTTTACTTCTGACATTTTTAGAAAGTAAAACCATGGACTTTAGAGAAGCGGGATGCAGCTTCTTAAGCTCCGCCATAACTTTTGTCATAGTCTTACCTGTATCGCATATATCATCTAAAACAATGACATGCTTATCAGTAATGTTGACGTTTTCAATACCTTTAAGTGTAAGCTTTCCAGAAACAGTTCCGTTTTCTCCGTAACTACTTGCTCTTACATACTCAAGAGTCGCTGGAAGATTTACCTCTTTAAGAAGGTCAGATGTAAAAAATAGAGCCCCTTTCATAACACAAAGAAAAATAACTTCCTTTCCTTGATAATCATTTTCAAGTTCCCTTGCAGCCTCTTTAATACGCTCATCGATTTTATCTTTTGAAACAAGCATTTCAAGTGGATAGGGAAAAGGACTTATATCAGAACCTTTTTTTATTTGAGCTTGAAGCATAACTGTTGTTGTTAAAATAGTTAGGATTGCAAAAAGTTTCATTTTCATTTTCATTATCTCCGTTATCAGTTTCTCGAGGAAAGGAGAAATTGCAATAAAAATGATTATTTATCAATAGTTTGTTTTAGGTAGACTTCACTAATTGAAAATCATGTCCACTCTCTATCAACTTATCAATGAAGTCTAGATTATACACACCTGAAAGAAATGTATCGTTCTGAAGCATGACTTGATGAAATGCAATTGTTGTATGAATATTTCCGATATGAAACTCTTTTAAAGCTCTTTTTGCTCTTGCTATTGTTTCTTCTCTATCTTTGCCTTTTACGATAAGCTTTGCGATCATAGAGTCATAGTTCGGAGGAATGTTATAACCTGTATAGCACGCACTATCTACTCTGACATGCGGGCCACCTGGTGGAATATAATATTCTAGCTTACCTGGTGAAGGAGCAAAGTTATTTGATGGATTTTCTGCATTTATACGGAATTCCATTGCGCAACCATCAACTGTTATGTCTTTTTGACGAACCTTAAGTTTTTCACCCTTGGCAGCTTTAATTTGCTCTACAACAAGATCCACCCCTGTCACTTCTTCTGTGACAGTATGCTCCACCTGAATTCTCGTATTAACTTCCATAAAGTAAAAGTTCTTATTCTCATCAACAAGAAACTCAACAGTACCTACTGTGTGGTATTTAGCTTCTTTTGCAATAGCAACAGCCGCATCACCCATCTTCTTTCTCATAGCAGGAGTGATCATAGGGCTTGGCGTTTCTTCAATCAGCTTTTGTCTTCTTCTTTGAATCGTACAGTCTCTCTCTCCAAGATGAATATAATTCCCATGCTTATCAGCTAGAAGTTGTACTTCTACGTGCCTTGGATTCACAATCATCTTCTCAAGGTACACATCTGGATTATTGAAAGAGACTTCTGCTTCAGTCTTTGCCTGTGCATATTTACGCTTGAAGTCTTCTTCATCAAAAGCAACACGAATACCTTTTCCGCCGCCACCTGCTGAAGCTTTAATAAAAACAGGATAGCCAATCTTTTTCGCTTCTTCTAACGCTTCTTCTAAAGTCTCAACGATACCTTCTGTTCCAGGAATAACTGGACACTTTACTTTTCTAGCAATCGCTTTTGCCTGCGATTTATCACCAAGAAGAGCTATAGTAGAGGAAGATGGACCAATGAACGTGAGGCCACAACTCTCGCAAATCGACGCAAAGTTAGCATTTTCACTTAAGAAGCCATAACCCGGGTGTACCGCGTCAGCTCCTGTAATCTCACAGGCAGATAAGATATTTGGGACTCTAAGGTATGATTTTGGGGAAGGCGCTTCTCCTATACAAATAGCTTCATCTGCATGTAGAACATGTAAAGCCTCAGCATCAGCTTGGGAATATACTGCGACCGTCTGCAGACCAAGATCATGACATGCCCTTATAATTCTAACTGCGATTTCACCGCGATTTGCAATTAACACCTTCTTCATATGACTACTCTATTCTGAATAATTTTGTTCCGAACTCAACTGGGTGTGCGTTATCTACACAAACCTCTACAACTTTTCCGCTCTTACCAGCTTTTACTTCATTCATCACTTTCATCGCTTCAACGATACAAACAATCGTTCCTTCATCAACCTCATCACCTACTTTTACAAAAGGAGGATCATCAGGAGATGATGATGAATAGAATGTACCCACCATTGGAGAAGTAATGAATTTTGCAGCAGACTCCTGCGGAGTAGTTGCTTGCACTTGCTTTCCTGCTGGTGCAGCTGGTTGCGCTAACTCCATTACAGGTTGGTGCACCATCTGTTGTGGCACATGAACTGCAGCAGGAGCTTGCGGAGATTTTTCAAGATGAATTTCAGAGCCATCTTTATCTTTTAGCGTAAGCTTATTCAGCTTTGAATCTTCTAAAATTGCGATTAACTCTTTAATATGTTTGATATCCACTTGGCGTCTCCTAATCTTTATGCCAGTTTATACTCTCTGTATATACTCGTTATTTTGCGTATCAACTTTGATGATATCTCCAGACTCTATAAACAGAGGAACTTCTATCTTTGCACCTGTTTCTAAAATCGCGTATTTACCTGAACTTGATACCGCAACTTTGTTTGATGGCGACTCTGTCTTCATTACCATAAGCTCTAAGAACTGCGGCAACTCCACTGAAAAGATCATTTCACCATAAAATAAAGCTTTAAGCTTAATTCCTTCTTTCAAGTAGTTCACCTTATCAGAAACAACATCTGATGGAACAATCACTTGATCTAATCCGTCTATATCCAGAAATAGATAGTCCTTTCCTTCCATATATAAAAACTCTAAGTTCTTCTCTGCTAGAGCCACTTCCTCTACAGCTTGATCTACCTTAAAGTTTTTCTCGATTACCTCTTCTGTAATCAAATTCTTAAGCTTCGTCTTGATAAAAGGAACACCTTTAGCAACGGTAACTTTTACAGAAGACTCTACTCGATAGATGTTTCCTGATAATGAAATGGTCATCCCAGGATTAATTTGATTACTTACTGTCATATAAATTCCATCTCTTAATGTTCAAACTGCGCGATAATCGGCTTTAATTCTTTCAGTGAGGTAATCGTAAAGTCTACCTGACTCTTCGACCCTTTTTGGTGTACCCCTCTGCCCCATTTAATATGTACAGTCTTAAATCCTAGTCCTTTCCCAGGTGTAAGATCCCGCTTTACACGGTCCCCACAGACCAAAACCTCAAGAGGAGAAACCCGCAGGTCCTCGAGAAGCTGCTTGTAATACATTTTTTTATCTGGCGATTCTGAGACTACTATCCTACTAAAAAGAGCAGTATCAATTCCAGCTTTTTTCATCTTTTTAAGCTGTATCTCTTTTATCCCAACGCTCACAAGGGCCAGTACATGCTTTCTAGCAAGCTCCATAAGAACTTCTTTAGCTCCAAGCGTTGGCAAAACGTCGTACTTAAAACTTTTATTACGGTAAACCTCATCAATCGCAATACTAGCAAGCGCTGGATCTGCATCATGAATCTCTAAAAATTCTTTTATAGCTGACTGAGTATTGCTAGAGCTTACGCTGAGGACTCGCAGACGCTCAAAAGCTTGATCAAAGCTTGTAACCTCAAGCCCCTTGTCCATCATCTTCTGCAATGCTTTTTGAAGCCTATAAGGCAATATAGACCCAGAAGTATCAATAATAGTATCATCAAGATCAAAGATGATTAACAATTTTCACCAACTCTTGTGCAAGTTTATCAGGATCATGGCGGATCAAGTTTCTCTTAATGAGGTCCGCTTTTGGTTGCTCTTTCAGCTCTCCAAGAAGATTCGCTTCTATCACCCTTGACTCTTTCAAGTCGTTACGAACAAGAGTGCCTTCTTCAGAGTAGATATCAATGAGTTCTTTTGGAGGATGCTGCTTGTTTACTATGATATAGTCAAAAACGTCTTTTCCAATAAATCTTGTAAGCTCAGATACATAACTGCTTACAGAAAATTCTGTTGTTTGACCTTTTCTATTCATAAGATTTGCAATGAACACTTTCTTTGCTTGTGAATTTAATAATGCTGTGGCGATTCCATCTACAAGAAGGTTCGGAATTAATGAAGTATGTAAACCACCTGGGCCAAGAATCACAAGATCTGCATGCTTTATTTCATAAAGTGCTTGTTGATTAGCCTTTGGATAGGGCTCTAAGTAGATACTGTGATAACCCTTGTCTATTTCCTTAGATAAGTAAACCTCTTTTTCCCCTTCTAGAAGTTTTCTATTTCTAAGCACCATTTTGAGTCTTGTCTGGTTTGTCGTTACAGGAATGACTTTTCCTTTGATGTACATAATTTTGCCCATCTCTTCGACAGCAGTTTCAAAACTTCCCGTTACTTTCTCAAGAGCTGAAAGAAGCAGGTTTCCAAAACTATGACCCCCCAGGTTCCCGTTTTCAAAGCGGTAATTCATCAGAGAGCGCATAAGTCTGGAGGAGTTCGATAAAGCTACTAAGCACTGCCTAACATCACCCGGTGGCAAAACTCCGAGCTCATCTCTTAAAATACCAGTGCTGCCACCATCATCAGCCATTGATACAATAGCGCTCAGATCAAGATCAAAGTTCTTCAAACCTTTTAGAACTGTAAAATTTCCAGTCCCGCCACCTATAATAACTACTTTCTTCATTAACCTTCTTTGGGTTTTAATGATCTCAGCTTACTCACACACGACTTCATATCAGAGGCTTTATATAAGTATGAGCCAGAAACAAGAAGATTAGCTCCAGCTTCTACACACAAAGGGGCTGTTTTATCATCGATCCCACCATCTACCTGTAGATCAAAACCTGGTAGCTTCTTTGCTTCAGAAGAACTTTCTTCCGAAATAGCAACTCCGCCCTGCCTGATATCAAGTTTGTTACAAGCATCTCTTAAAAAGCGAATCTTCTCTAGTACATCAGGTAGAAAAGCTTGGCCACCAAAGCCTGGATGGACTGTCATTAGAAGCATCAAATCGCACTTATTCAGATATTTCGTTGCCATTGTAACTGTTGTTTCCGGACAGAAGGCTAGACCTGCTTTCACATTACATTTTCTAATGTAATTGATTGTGTCTTCCACATCCTCTGTAGCTTCGAAATGAAACGTAATGCTATCTGCTCCACTTTCTATCAGCCTTTCAATATACTCGAATGGATTGTAGACCATGATGTGTACATCAAGAAATAAATCTGTAGCCTTGTTCACTGCAGCAAGTGACTTATGAGAAAGGCTTAAGTTTGGAACAAAATGTCCATCCATTATATCAAAATGGATCGCATCCGCACCTGCATCTTCTGCACGTTTTGCCTCATCGGCAAGCTTTCCAAAGTCTGCTGCAAAGATGGAAGGTTCTACTTTTAGTATAGGTTTTTTCGACATAATATCTTCTTCTTAAATTTTTCTAGTCAGTAAAACTATCTTGTTTATTATCAAAAGTCAAGAGATGCTTGCACGGCCTTTAGAAACACATCTTTTCGTTTTTTGTTATGTTCTAAGTAAATATACCCAAGGTAGATACCGTTCACGGTTTGAAGATGCAGCTGAACGAGTTTTCGTGAAGTGATATTCAGTTTTCCAATTTCATTTATTACATTTTGCTTCAGGTGTAAATCGTAAAACTCGATGAGTAGAACGCATGCATGATTCTGCATTTTCACCTGAAGGTTGCATCCCTTTTTGCCACTTTGCTGACTACCTGTTAAGAAAAGAAACAAAGTTTTCAAATCTTTCGGATTTAAAAAGCTTCTTGATTCAATTGGATAAATTGCATGGAAGAAGTTTTCTAAAAGAAGCTTATGCTGAGCTCCAACACCGCCCAGGAGCTTCTTAAAAGAGTAGAAAGTTTCAGACTGCTTTACAAGCATGCCCCCATTATAGTCTCTCACCTCTCCAACAACTTTCTGAAGCTCTATGACAATTTCCTTCCTTGCCGCATAGAGATCTACAGAGTCATCTTCTCTTAAAAATGGATTGATGGGTAGCTTCACTTTTAGTACACAGGCTTCTTTGAAATACCGATTCCTTACCCTACCAAGCTTACGCTCTCTCTCAATATATACCTCATACTGTGAATTGAACATCTTTAGATGAGTAGATAGTGACACGCTATTCCTATCAAGAACTCTTACTATAATGACTGTGAAGCTCAAGCTTTTATCTGTCTGCTCATCAAAAGAAATCATGATTTGAGGCAAATCTTTTACATACTTTAGTTGATGTGACAAGATAATGATATTTCGCATCACCTCTTCTTCATTTCTTGGCATGAATACAGGTCGAAGAAGGTGCTCTACTCTAGCAAGCAGGCTGGAAGGTAGCTCTTTCTTTAGAAGCTTTATTTCTTCTTCATCAAAGATCTCTTTATCATCCTTTTCAATTTCTAAGTAAAGAAGGTGAATTGGATATTCTCCCTCTTCTACTTCAATGTATGATTCTTCTACAACCTTTACATCTGGCAAAAGAGTCTGAATAGCTCTTGCTAAATGCCTTTTAGCAAAAACTTCATTTTCTCTTAAAAAGCTCACCCCGACGCAAATAGCAAGAACATGCTTCAAGCCAAGCGGAAGATTGAGTTTAGCTCTTTTCATTTGAAGAAAGATTTCTCTTTTCTCAGGAAGCCTTTCAATCCGTTTAATCAAATCTCTTCTTAAAAAGTATAAAGCAGAGACTACACGCACAAGATGAGAGCACTCTCTTATCGCTTTAAATTCCTCCTTAGAAACTAAGAAAAAGTGCTGCATAAGTGTGAAGATATCATAATCAAAGCGTTTGGGAAAACGCTCCATCAAACCCGTGATCTGTTCTTGGATTAAGCCTATTTTTTGAGAGGATGAAACTCCTCTCATTTCTAGAATTCTATGAGCATGATAAGAGGACCCAGCACCGAGCTTTATTTCCTGTAGTAAAACATCTAGATTTCTTTTTAAGACCTCCAAATCCCACTTAGCAGAAAGCGGAATTTGAACTTTTGCTATACTATAGACGCATTCTAAGCTGTCTTGCATAGCAAAATCCATAGCAAAGCAAATGGATGTATTCATGAGCTTCCCTGGCACTGCCCACCTGCTTACGATTTCAAAGAAGAACTTTCCTACGCTTTTTCTCTTCTCACAGAGTAGGTAAAAGGAAAAGTACGAAGGCACTTCTTCAAATGGACTCGTCACAACTATCGGAAGGTGCAAGTCTTCAATGGATTTGCCATCTTTAAGAAAATGCCTAGACAAAAGATCGGAAATCAATTCCCCGTAGGGGGTATTCTCTTCTCCTTCTTTTGTAACCGGCGCAATCTGTGACGAAGTTAATGCGACGCTGGACATGCTACTTTTACACTCTGAAGTTCGTAATACTTACATTGCACATCTCTCTGCATGGAACTTCCTATCTGTGTTCCTGAAAAACCTTCCCCTCTTGTTTTAAAGGATGTAACAAGAAGAGGTATATGATTTTTCTCTGCTAAAACAAGAGCTCTACTATGCAGGATTTGTGCTCCGGTTCTCACAATTGCAAGTGCGTCAATATAATGTAAATAAGAAATTGGCATAAGATTCGCATATTCTTTTGGATCTTTCTTATAAACACCTAAAACATCCTTGTAAAAGATCACTTCTCCAGCATCAAGAGCGACACCCAAAGCTACCGCTGTGGTGTCTGAGCCGCCTCTACCAAGGGTTGTGATTTCTTTATCAACACTCATCCCCTGAAAGCCTGCTACAATTACAACGTTCCCCCTTACCAACTCTTCTTGGATTCTATAAGGTTTCACATCTTGAATAAGAGCACTTGCATGATCTGTATTCGTAATAATTCCTGATTGAGAGCCGGTAAAACTGACCGCATTCACCCCTTTCACATGAAGAGCCATCGCAAGAAGTGACATACTTATACGCTCTCCGACAGACACTAGCATATCTTGCTCTCTTTTAGGAGGAGAAGGGTGAACACTTTTTGAAAGCTCAATAAGAGCTGTTGTCATATCTTTCATAGCAGACACAACAATCACAACATTCTTTGTGTGTTTTTTATGCTCAATAATAATATCAGCAATACTTGCAAAGTCGACAGCCTTTGAAAAGGCTGCTCCACCAAACTTTAATACAAGCGTCTCCATATACCCCCTAGTATGAGCTACAGACTAGCAGATAAAAGATTGAATGGAAAATAATCGGACTAAAAAAACAAAAAAAGGCCCATGACACAAGATGTATCATAAGCCTTTGAAAAAATGTCTGTCATATACTTATCCTACATCTCTTAAAGGTTCTCCTTCAACATGGTATTCATCAATCTCATGACACTTGGAAGTTGCACAAAGGCTAAAATATTCCTTTGTGAATGCCTTTAGCACCTTTTCACTTCCAGCTTGCCATACACCGATGCAAACGCCCATATCTTTGGAGCTATAAGCTTGGATAAAATGACAGTCCTTTGGAAGAGCTCCTTGAGCCTTCTCCCACTGTGACCAAAATAGTTTAGGGTCTTTTATATGGTACTCTATAAAATAGTGCATAATTCCTCCTAAAAACCCATGCAGGAAGCGCTCTGAAAGGTATATAGCTCTCCCTCACCCTCCACTTTATTGAACAATGCATTAAATAAAAACAGGTTTTTAGAATTATTTTTATATAATATTGCAAACTACATAGTCGTATAGATTTAAAGGCAAAAAAAACCTCCAGAAACACCCTGGAGGCTTAAAATAAAAAATCCGATCTTTTCACTCTTTTTAAGAGGGTTAGGAAGGTAAACAACCTTCTCCACTTAAAACAAACATCTTAGAGATCTCTATCTTAGAGGAGCGCCTAGTTGCCTTGCCTGTGCAAAAGAATGCATCAAAGCGTTCATTATAAGTGATGAATACATATCACGCGGTATATGTACAAAAATATCCTGACTTACCCGCACAACCACATCCGACGGCTCGATACCCTGAAGTATCGCGTCAGAAAGCTCACGCACGCTTTCTGCCAGTTCGCGAGCTTCATCAACCGCTCTCTGTCTATTTCTTTGCTCTTGTGTAGTCATAAGGGAATGTACATCACACCTGAACTGAACAAGAGCATCCTCATCAAATTCTAGCGCTTTATTTGGCGGAGACAAGCTTTTCTTACTAAGGCCAACTTGCCAATCTTTAATTACTTTCCCAGCATCTTCTACCTTAGAAACAAGCTCTTCAAGAAGTATTAGTCGTCTGCCACAAGAGCGCAATGAGCATTCAGTACAACTGGTAGGAACATGTATAGCGCTAGATGCTTTTTTAACCTTTTTGACACCGGCTATATGACCACACGCCTTAAAAAAATGAGGGTTACCCAAATCAACATACTTTCTTTTTCTTGAATTTGAAATGCATTTAGACAGCTGTTCATAACCTCGGCATTCACAAATTTTCATAAGGTCATTAAAAAAGCAAATTACATCAGCTCCATATATATTTAAAGTATTAGAGCTAAGCGTAAACATAAAATTTAGACCATTTGCCTTAGCATAAGTTAGATATTCCTCTACAACAACCTCATGAAGCTTTAGAGAGAGTGTTAAAGAACCACCTCTTAAAGAGGTCAAACTCATTTCCTCAATTCCTGGAACACAAATCTCAAAATCTAATTTTAATCCTGGAGGCGAACGCCTTGTTGCCATCGCAATTTGCGTTTCTTGCCTTACAGCAAACTTACCCCTCTTTTTATAGGGGAATGACAGATCTAAAGGTGATTCCTCTTCATTTTGAATGCTCTCAGCTTTATCAATAACTTCTTTTACAATCAAAGACTGCTCCTGTGAATGATATATCGTAGTCACTCTTTCTCTACAAAGGGCGCATGCAGGCACCTCTGTACTACCAGCAGAGTTATTCATTTGAATAGAAACGGCAGAATGATCGAAAGTATGACCGCATTGGAGAGATATTGGCACTTGAAATGGTGCTTTTAAAATAGGACAATTAAGATTTGAAACTAACATTTTTACCTGGAAAATAATATTTGGGTACCAATAATCTCTTAGGTACTGAGAAAAAAACAACTAAAAAAGAATCAAGTATTTCTTTATATCTATTCAAAAGTTAAGTAAATTAACTTCTGATTTCAAAGAATTGAATATGCCCTATTAGTTCCCGATAATCCCCCGGGGATCTTTGCAGTTGCTTTAATTAATAAATCTTTGATAGAATTTTTGCTTTGAACTAGAAACCTCGGAGTAACCCTTAAAATGTCCAATGAACAAAAATACGACTGGAGTGACAGTAAAGTCATCGATGACGTCGAATTCCACGCTGAAGATGCAAAAGCATTTCGCAACCTACTCGATAAGAAAGAAGAATCATCTGATGAAGGTTCTACTTCTACAATGAACACAGGAGAGATCCTATCTGGAACTGTTGTTGAAATTTCTAAAGATTTTGCTGTTGTTGATGTGGGACTAAAGTCTGAAGGACTTATCCCAATTACAGAATTTGCTGACCCAACAGAACTAGAACTTGGACATGATGTTGAAGTGTACTTAGATCAAACGGAAGGCGATGATGGACAAATCGTACTTTCAAGAGAAAAAGCACGCAGACAGCGCCAATGGGAATATATTATTGATCATTGTAAAGAAGGATCAATCATTCAAGGTAAAGTCGTTCGCAAGGTTAAAGGCGGCCTGATGGTAGACATCGGAATGGAAGCTTTCCTACCTGGCTCTCAGATCGATAACAAGAGAATTAAAAATATTGATGAATACCTGAATAAATCTTTCGACTTTAAAATTCTAAAGATCAACATTGAAAGAAAGAACATTGTTGTATCTAGAAGAGAGCTTCTCGAAGAAGAAAGAGTATCTAAGAAAGCTGAGCTTCTTGAAAACATCAAGGAAGGCGATCTTAGAAAAGGTCTTGTGAAAAACATCACAGACTTCGGTGTATTCCTTGATCTAGACGGCATTGACGGTCTTCTACACATTACTGACATGACATGGAAACGTATTAAGCATCCATCAGAAATGGTTCAGCTTGGTGAAGAAATCGAAGTAATGATTCTAAACATCGACCATGAAAAAGGAAGAGTAGCCCTTGGACTTAAGCAAAAAGAGCAAAATCCATGGCAAGAAATTGAAGAACGCTACCCTACTGGAACACGTATTAAAGGTAAGATTGTTAATCTAGTTCCTTATGGTGCTTTCATTGAGATCGAACCAGGTATCGAAGGACTGATTCACGTTTCTGAAATGTCTTGGGTAAAAAATGTTACTGATCCAAGTGAGATCGTTAATAAAGGCGACGAAGTAGAAGCTGTTGTTCTAAACGTTCAAAAAGATGAAGGAAAAATCTCTCTCGGTATTAAACAAACTGAGAAGAATCCTTGGGAAGATGTGGACAACAAGTACCCTGTTGGCAGCAACGTTAAAGCAGAAATACGCAATCTAACAAACTATGGTGCATTTGTTGAACTTGAACCAGGTATTGATGGCCTTATCCACATTTCTGACTTAAGCTGGATCAAGAAGGTATCACATCCTTCAGAAGTCCTAAACAAAGGTGACGTTGTTGAAGCTATCATCCTATCTGTAGATAAGGACAGCAAGAAAATCACTCTTGGAGTAAAGCAACTAAGCACAAATCCTTGGGAAAGCATTGAAAAAACAATGCCTGTTGGAAGCAATGTAAATGGTGTTGTGACAAAAATCACAGCGTTCGGTGCCTTTATTGAGCTGGAAAACGGAATTGAAGGACTTGTTCATGTTACGGAACTATCTGATCAAGCTTTTGCGAAAGTAGAAGATGTTGTGAAAGTTGGTGATACTGTGACTGCAAGAGTCATCAAATTAGATCCTGAGCATAAGAAAATCGCATTATCGATCAAAGAAGATATCGTGGAAAGAAATCAAGAAAACCGCGATGACATCGTAATGGATGATGCTGAAGATGAGAGCGAAGAGGAAGAAAAGTAGTTCTTCCTTGTCTCGGCTCCTTATGATTAAGGGCCGAGACTGATAACTACTTCGCATAGAGGAATTATCAAAAAACCGAAGAGCTGCTCTTCGGTTTTTAAATTAGAACACCAAAATCTAGAAGGCGATACAGATGAATAAAGATTTAGTTGCAATCTTTGAGTACTTAGAGCGTGAAAAAGGAATTAAACGAGACATCGTTGTTGGAGCTATTGAAGAGTCTCTGCAGATTGCAGCAAGAAAAAGCATTCAAGGTCTTACAAACGTAACTGTTGCAGTGAACCCAAAGTCTGGAGAGATTGAAGTATTCACTGAAAAAGAAATCGTAGAAGATGTTGAGATCCCTGAAGAAGAAATTTCGCTTGAAATCGCAAGAGAAATCGACCCTGACTGCCAACTTGGTCAATGGATTAAAGTGGAAGTAACTCCTGAGAATTTCGGAAGAATAGCTGCGCAAACAGCTAAGCAAGTAATTTCACAGAAGCTTCGTGGTGCAGAAAGAGATGTCATTTACGAAGAGTATCGTCATAGATTAAATGAAATCGTCTCAGGAACAGTAAAACGTATTGTAAGAGGCGGAACCCTTATTGTTGATCTTGGTAAAGTTGAAGCAATTCTTCCAGACAGATTTTACCCTAAAGTAGAACGCTACCAAGTAGGTCAGCGTATTCAAGCTCTTATCTTAGAGGTTAGAGACACTGAAAATGGTGGCGCTGAAGTTGTTTTATCAAGAAGTCACCCAGAAGTAGTTGCACAACTATTTATGCAGGAAGTTCCTGAACTTATGGATGGCATCATAGAAATTAAACGAATCGTTAGAGATGCGGGCTACAGAACAAAAATCGCAGTGACAACTACAGATAACAGAGTTGATCCATTAGGTGCATGCGTTGGTGTTCGTGGTACAAGAGTAAAAAATATTATCCGTGAGCTTAACAACGAAAAGATTGATATTCTTCCATTTAGTGAAGATCCAATAGATTTACTAAGATCTGCACTTGACCCTATCCAAATTAAAAAACTGGAGTGGGACAAAGAGGAAAACAAGATCATGATCGTTGTTGATGATGAAGATTATCCAACAGTTCTAGGGAAGAAGGGAATGAACGCGAGACTCAACGGTAAGTTGATTGAAATGGAACTTCTTGTCAGAAAGTCATCTGAGCACCAGAAAGAGCTCCGTTTTGACCGTCATAGACTTGCTCTATCTGATGATCCAGAGCTAGACCAAGAACTAGAGATTGAAGGCGTAAACCAGTTTGTAGTGGATAGTTTAAAAGATGCAGGATTTGACACTTTGAGAAAACTGCTTAATGCAACTCCTGAGGATCTTGTGAAAGAAGCCTCTATCAGCCAAGACATGGCTAATGATATCCTAGATAAAATACAAAAAAAAAGGACCTAAACCTTGGCTAAAAACCTTAAACTAAAGATCAAAAACACTCAACTAGCTCAAGCTTTGAATTTAGACAAGGTCAAGACTGCTGCTGCAAAGAAGAAAACAGCAGCTAAAAAGACCACAACTAAAGCAAAGAACGATGCTAAGATTGATGAGGTCCCTGACAAGGAAGAAAAGGCGCAAGACAGTCTTCCTAAAAAGGAAGAGGCTGCACCAGTTAAAAAGAAATCCATTAAGGCTACTGACGTTCCTTCTTCTGTGAGAGACATGCAGAAAGCTAAAGAAGAGAAGATCGCAGCCGAGGCAAAGGCAGAAGAGGAAAAAATTGCTCCTCCGGTAGAGAAAAATGAAGAGCCAGCTCCTGTAGAAGAGCCTGTGAAAGCTGCTGAAGTTAAAGAAGCTCCTAAGGAAGCTGCTCCTCCAAAAGAGGATACAAAACCTCCAAAATTAGGTAGAGGGCTTAACAAGTCTGAAACTCCAAAAATTAGAGAGCCTAGAACTCCTCCTAAAGAAGAGAAGAAGCCCAAACCAAAAGAAGCCGCTCAAGAAAAGAAACCTACAAAATCATTTTCTCCTTCTGATGACAAAGCGAAAAAGTTCAAAGATACAAAAACAGTTAAACGTTTTGAAACGAAGTCATTTGATGGACGAGACAGACAGGGATTAAGGGACAACGAAGAAGGTTCTTGGAGAAGACGTCGAAGATTCCACAAGAAAGGACCTAAGAAAGTAGAGCCCGTTATTAGACCGTCTCACTTAACACTTAAACTCCCAATTACAGTTAAAGATTTCGCTTCTGCAATGAAGGTTAAAGCTTCTGAGTTGATTCAAAAGCTCTTCATGCAGGGTGTTGTTATTACGATCAATGATTACCTAGAGGACGAAACAACACTCCAACTACTTGGAAGTGAGTTTGAGTGCGAAATCACGATTGATACAACTGAAGAAGAAAGACTCAGAATTACTGATAAGACTATATTGGAAGAAATCAAAGAAACGCCAGAGGAAGAGCTAGAAGCTAGACCTCCTATCGTAACGTTCATGGGGCATGTTGACCATGGAAAAACAAGTCTTATCGATTCTTTAAGAAAAAGTAACCTAGCAAGTGGTGAAGCAGGAGACATTACACAACACATTGGCGCTTTCAAGTGCCATAGCGATAGTGGTGATATCACTGTACTAGACACTCCAGGTCACGAAGCATTTACAGAAATGAGAATGCGTGGAGCAACTGTTACTGACCTTATTATCCTTGTAATCGCTGGTGATGAAGGAATGATGCCTCAAACAGAAGAAGCGATCAAACACGCTTTAGCGTCGAAGGTGCCTATCCTTGTTGCTATTAACAAGTGCGACAAGCCTTCTTTCAACCAAGAGAATGTCTATAGACAACTAGCGGAGAAAGAGCTTTTACCAGAGTCATGGGGTGGTCAAACAATTACTGTAAACTGCTCTGCTACAACTGGTGAAGGAATTTCAACACTTCTTGAGATGATCTTATTGCAAGCAGAAGTTTTAGAACTCGGTGCAAACCCTAAAGCAAGAGCACGTGGTAGTGTAATTGAATCTCAGCTCCATAAAGGTCTTGGTGCTGTAGCTACTATTCTTGTCCAAAACGGAACTCTTAAAAAGGGTGATGCCCTTGTCTTTGACGAAATCTATGGACGAGTAAAGACAATGCATGATGAGCATGGCAAACAGATCACGAAAGCTCCCCCATCTACACCTGTAAAGATCACAGGACTTTCAGGAATTCCAGAAGCTGGATGCGAGTTCATTGCTGTAGAAAACGAAAAACAAGCAAGAGAGATTTGCGAAGAAAGAACAGCTGGTCAGGTTCGTGCTAGACTAAAGGGTAGAAAAACTCAGGTCGAGTTAGAAGGCATGCTGGAGAGAAATCAAGAGCTACAAGCGAAAAAAGTTCTTAACTTGATCATTAGAGCAGACGTACAAGGCTCATTAGAGGCTTTAAAGAATTCTCTTCTGAAAATCCCATCTCAGAAAGTAGAGATTAATTTCATTGCAGAAGGTGTCGGTCAGATTTCTGAATCTGATGTCGAGCTTGCTGCGGCATCAAATGCAACCATTATTGGCTTCCATACATCTGTAGAAAGGCATGCCGAAGAAGATATTTCAAGATTAAAGGTTGTTGTGAAGTCTCATGACATCATCTATCACCTTGTTGATGCTGTAAAAGAGCTTATGGTTAAAACACTTGATAAAGTCGCTGAAGAGCATGAAGTTGCTAAAGTCCTTGTGAAAGCAATCTTTAAAGCATCCCACCTTGGTATCATTGCTGGATGTCAAGTTCTCGATGGAACGATCAAACGTAATCATCTTGTTAAGCTCGAAAGAGCCGGAGAGATTATATTCGAAGGTGAAATCGAATCCTTGAAACGCGTAAAAGAAGACGTAAAGGAAGTAGCTAAAGGACTTGAGTGCGGTATCCTCATTAAGAACTTCAGAGAGATAGAGCCAGATGATATTATAAGAGCCTTTGAAATCACTTACCATGAACAAGAGTTAACATAGAAATATTATGACAAGACGAACAGATAGGTTAAATTCCCTTTTGAAAGAAGTCATTTCTGATGTAATCAGAAAAGAGGTAAGTCATCCAAAAGTCTCTGAGTTTCTTACAGTGACAAGTGTTGATATTACTAAAGACTTGCACTTTGCAAAAGTGTTCGTAAGTGTCATTGGAACGCAAGAAGAGAAAAAAGATACGGTTAGCGCTCTTGAGTCTGCTTCGGGCTTTATTGCTGTTCTTGCGTCAAAACAAGTGGTCTTGAGACATTTCCCATCCCTTACATTCAAACTTGATGATAGCGTTGATGCTCACATCAGGATTGACACGATATTGAAAGATATCCGTGATGAAGAGGGTTCCAGACAAAACATTTCAGATAGCGACTAGGATACATGACACATGCTCAAAAAGAGGGCATCCTTCTTGTTAACAAACCAAAAGGAAAGACCTCTTTCTATCTTGTAAAAAAACTTCGTCACCTAACTGGCATCAAAAAGATCGGCCATGCTGGTACACTAGACCCTTTTGCAACAGGTGTTATGGTGATGCTGATTGGACGTGACTTTACAAAGCTTTCTGGAGAGTTCCTCAACTGTGATAAAGAGTACCTTGCAAGGTTAAAACTCGGTTATACAAGTGATAGCTATGATTGCGATGGGGTGATCGTAGAAGGTTCTGATAAAGTTCCTACGGAAGAAGAAATTGAAAACGTTATTGCTAAGTATAATGGCGAGATCATGCAAACACCCCCTATGTACTCCGCAAAAAAAGTGGGCGGTAAAAAGCTATACGAACTAGCAAGAAAAGGCATAGAGATCGAAAGAGCCCCGCAAAAAGTAGAGCTTACAACAACGCTCATAGAATATGAATACCCTTACCTTACTTTTCAGTGTGCCTGCACAAAAGGCACCTACATACGAACACTCGCAGATGACATCGGAAAAGACCTCGGATGTGGTGCATATATCGAAGAGCTTACGAGGCTCAGAAGTGGTAACTTCTATCTTGAAGATTGTGTTGATTATAATTCCCTTTCTCTTACAAACTTCGAATATGAGCACCACTTAAAAGAGGGACCATGGAAGTTGTCACAAAACTTGAAGATATCAAAACCTGTACAAAGCCAATCGCACTAACGATCGGAACTTATGATGGCCTACATCTTGGGCATCAGAAGATCTTCCATACCCTAAAAGAGCTCGTAGATAAGGAAAAAGGGACAACTGTTGCTATCAGCTTCTCTAATCACCCTGCTAGCGTTCTCAAAAAAGACATTCATATCCCAAAAATCACTTCCACAGAAGAGAAACTCACACTCTTTAAGTCTATGGGTGTAAACCTTGCAGTGTCGCTTGAGTTTACAAGTAAGCTACAAAATATGGGTTATGAATCCTTCATAGCTGAGATCAGAAAAAGCCTACCTTTTGACTACCTTGTTCTTGGTGAAGGAGCAAGCTTTGGCAAGAATAAAGAAGGTGATGCAGAAAACTTAAAAAAACTTGGTGAAGAGCTAGGGTTTAAAACATACTTCATTGAAAAGCTTGTTTTGGCTGACCTGCCGATCTCCTCAAAAAGGGTTAGAGAAAAGCTAAAAGATGGAGACGTTGAGTTTACTAAGAAGCTCCTTGGCAGACCCTATGCGCTCTATGCTCCATTTAATTTAGAAAAGCTCCAAGAAACGGGAGAAAACCGTCTTAAAATCACTTTTGATTTCCAAAACCATTGCATCATCCCTTCAGGGTATTATGTAGTGAATCTAAAATCCGGTGTTCATGAAGCAGTAGCAGTCGCCTACCTTACAACACTTGCCACAGATGCTGAAAGTAAGACATTTGATCTAGATATCTATATTAAAGGCTCTAAAGCCGAGTTCATGAATGACTGTGTAAAAATAGAATTTGTAAGAAAAATCCACTCTTCCAAAACATTTGAAGAAGTGATAGAATCGTCAGACAAAATCAAGCCTCTTAATCTTTAAGGATGCCTTTCTATGTCTGAAACACAACTCTCATGTGGGATTGTGGGTCTTCCAAATGTTGGAAAATCCACGCTCTTTAATGCACTTATCAAAAAAATGGCTGCAGAAGCCTCAAATTACCCTTTTTGTACGATAGATCCTAATGTAGGGATCGTAGATGTTCCAGACGCAAGACTTGAGGTTCTTTCAAGCCTATCTAAAAGCAAGAAGATCATCCCCGCTTCGATTAGTTTTGTAGACATTGCTGGCCTTGTAAAAGGCGCTTCTAAGGGAGAAGGACTTGGGAATAAGTTTCTTGCAAACATTAGAGAAACAGATGCTATTGTGCATGTTGTAAGATGTTTCGAAGATGAAAATATTGTTCATGTCGATGGTAAGATCGATCCGATATCAGATATCGAGGTTATTAATTTAGAGTTGATCCTAGCAGATATCCAAATGGCAGAGAACTCTCTTGTAAAGCTTGAAAAACAAGCAAGAGGGAAGAAAGATGGCTCACTTGGTGTAGAGACGATGAAAAAAGTCATCGAACACCTTTCTAATGAAAAGCCCCTGCGCTCAATTGAGCTTACTGAAGATGAAAGAGAAAGCATCAAGCTCTATAACTTTATCACAGATAAAAAAGTGATCTATGCAGCAAACGTTGCTGAAGATAGCATTCCAGCTATGCATAATGATTATGTTCAAAAAGTCATCGATTTTGCAAAGAAGGAGAACAGTCTTGTTGTACCTATCTGCGCAAAACTAGAAGAAGAACTTGCTCAGCTATCCGAAGTAGAGTCGCAAGAGTATCTAGAAACTCTTGGGCTCAAAGAACCAGGCCTTAGCAGGCTGATCAAAACAAGCTTTTCACTTCTTGACCTAATAACTTTCCTAACAACTGGAGAGCAAGAGACAAGAGCTTGGACCATCCGTGAAGGAACAAAAGCTCCACAAGCTGCTGGTAAAATCCATACAGACATCGAAAAAGGCTTTATTCGAGCAGAAACAATCACATATGGTGATTTCGAATCTCTCAAAAGTAGAGCTGCTGCAAAAGATGCTGGCAAAGCCCGCATGGAAGGAAAAGATTACATCGTCAAAGATGGTGATGTTATCTTATTTTTCCATAATTAATGCGAGCCTTCCCGATGAACTACCTCGCTTAGCAGTCCTGCTATTGGGGGTAGATTTTGACGCTGATTAACTTAGAAATCCACAGGATTTAAGAGCCTCTTAATTAACCAATTTTATTGCACGGGAGAATCGATTTGTTATTTCCTAGCTTTTTCATTGACACGCAGTAATTTTGTAAGCTAGAGTTCGATGTAGGAAGTTAAGTATTGCTCCTTTACATTCTATAAAAAACAATAAGATCCTATGGCTGAAAAGACCGAAAAAGCCACCCCCAAAAAACTACGTGACGCTAGAAAAAAAGGACAGGTGGCAAAATCGCAAGATTTCCCTGCTGCTTTTACCTTTGTGATATCGATATCACTTGCAATTGGGCTATCTCAATATCTTTATAAAAACATGGCAGGCTTTATGATCACTTGCTTTGGAGCGATCAGAGGAGCCGAATCACTCCAAGAAAAAGCAAGTCACCTGATCATTACAGGGATACAGGTGATCTTTTTATGTTCTCTACCCATAATGGTCATTACTACTTTCTCAGGTGTTCTTGTAAGCTTTCTTATCATTGGTCCTCTATTTTCTATGGAGGCTATGAAACCTGATATTAAAAAGCTGAACCCTGTAGACAACTTAAAAAACCTTTTTAAGCTAAAAACCTTTGTAGAGCTGATCAAATCGATCGCGAAAATAACGGGAGCTCTCGTACTGATTTACTCTGTTGTTTACACTTCCTTGCCTGAAGTGATTTCAACAGCATCTCTTCCTGTTTTTGGAAGTGCCCTTGTTTTTTCCGACTTTTTGCTGAAAGTAGTCATCAGAGTTGGAATTTTCTTTTTAGCTGTTGCTATTTTTGATTTAGTGTTCCAAAAGAAGAACTTTGCGAAGCAAATGATGATGGAGAAGTTTGAGGTAAAGCAGGAATATAAAGATACTGAAGGAGATCCGCAGATTAAAGGACGTCGAAAGCAAGTTGCGCAAGAAATTGCTTATCAAGAGGGTCCATCATCTGCTGGACGTGCAAAAGCCATCGTTACAAACCCTATTCATATTGCTGTTGCAATCGAATATGATGCCGAAGTTGAACCTGCTCCGAAAATTATCACTATGGGCAAAGGCATCATAGCTGATAAGATCGTGAAAGTGGGGATGGAAAACAAAGTGCCTATTATGCGCAATGTTCCCCTTGCAAATGAACTTTTCAGCATGGGAAAGATCAGTGAGTACATCCCTGAGGATACTTATGCTGCTGTTGCTGAGATTTTAAAATGGCTCGCGCAGCTAGAAGAAGACGAACAAGAATACAATCCGGAGCTTTTTAATAATGAGCAAAACTAGATCAGGACCATTTAAAGCCCTGGGAAGCACACGTTTTTTGCAACTACTCACAGAGTCGTCTGATGTAGTTCTCGCTTTTTTTATTGTTGTGATCATCATGATGATCATCATTCCTGTTCCTCCTCCAATTATCGACGTTTTGATCGGAGTGAACTTATCGATTGCTGTTGGACTCCTCATGGTTGCTCTTTACATCCAAAAGGCGGTCCACTTATCCATTTTCCCCTCTCTTCTCTTGATAACGACGATATTCAGGCTTGGTATTGAAATCTCCGCAACAAGACAGATCTTGCTTCATGCAAACGCGGGAGAGATCATCTTCACCTTTGGCCGGTTCGTTGTTGGAGGTAACTTCGTTGTTGGTGGTGTTATCTTCCTTATCATTACCATCGTGCAGTTCATCGTTGTGACAAAGGGTGCCGAGCGTGTTGCTGAAGTTGCAGCCCGTTTTACATTGGACGCTATGCCTGGTAAGCAAATGAGTATCGATGCAGACATGAGATCTGGTGTTTTAGATGCCAACCAAGCTCGTGAAATGCGTCTTGCCCTTGCAAAAGAATCCCAACTTTATGGAGCCATGGATGGTGCCATGAAGTTTGTAAAGGGAGATGTTATTGCAGGTATCGTGATTGCTGTTATCAACATTGTGGGAGGCTTGATCATCGGGGTTGCGATGAAGGGCATGAGCGCTATGCAAGCTGCCAAGGTGTATTCGCTTCTATCGATCGGTGGCGGTCTTGTAACACAGATTCCTTCCCTCCTTATTTCCCTTACTGCCGGTATGATCACAACCCGTGTGTCATCAGAGGCAAAGAGTTCGAACCTTGGTAAAGACATCTCCATGCAGATACTTAATCAACCGAAAGGAATGATGCTAGCTGCTGCTGTTCTTTTTGGAATGATCTTTATTAAGGGTTTCCCATGGGTACTTTTCTTATTTCTATCGATCACAATAGGTGGCGTGAGTATTTACCAATGGAAGAAGCAAAAAAAAGCTGCTGCTGCTGCTGGAGTTACGGGTATTTCTCCTGCGGTTGGAACGGATGTACAAGGTCACCAGGTAATCCGTGGCGGAAAGGATGAGTATGCACTTACCTTACCTGTAATCTTAGAGGTTGGAGAAAGGCTATCGGGCATCATTCAAAAAGACAAAGGCGGAGCTTCGTTTGTTGAAGGGATGATCCCTAAAATGAGACATGCGCTCTATCAAGACCTTGGAGTACGTTTCCCTGGGGTTCACGTAAGAACAGACTCCCCTACACTTGAAGAAGACGAGTATTCCATCTCACTCAACGAAGTCCCTATCACAAGAGGTAAAGTACTTCCAAAACAGGTACTGACAAACGAGAATGAAGAAACATTAAAAAGATATAACCTCCCCTATTCCACATCTAAAAACGCGATCGGTCAAGCTTCTCTTTGGGTAGAGGAAAAGTACCAACATGTTTTAGATAATGCTGAGATCAAATACTGGGAACCTCTTGATGTTATGATCTTGCATCTATCGCATTTTTATAAAACACACGCGTCTGAGTTTGTTGGAATCCAAGAAATCAGAGCGATCTTAGAGTTTGTGGAAAAGTCTTTTCCTGACCTTGTAAAAGAAGTTACAAGACTTGTTCCACTTCAAAAGCTTACAGAGATCTTCCGAAGACTTGTACAAGAGCAAGTCTCAATAAAAGACCTTAGAACTATCTTGGAATCTCTCAGTGAATGGGGTCAAACGGAAAAAGACACAGTACTTCTAACTGAGTATGTCCGTTCCTCACTAAAGAGATACATTAGTTACAAATATTCCCTTGGGCAAACAGTACTTTCTGTATATCTACTTGATCAAGAGATTGAAGATATGGTAAGAGGTGCTATTAAGCAGACATCGGCAGGGTCATACCTTGCCCTTGATCCTGACTCTGTTCAGCTGATATTGCATGCAATGCGTAATACGATTGCGCCGACGCCTCCGGGAGGTCAGCCTCCTGTGATGCTTACTGCGATCGATGTAAGACGTTTTGTAAGAAAGCTGATTGAGAGTGAGTACCCAGAAATGCCGGTTGTATCTTACCAGGAAATTGTTCCTGAAATACGCATGCAACCGCTTGGAAGAATACAACTAACTTAACTTGATAGTAAGCTATGGCTGATGAGATAGAATCGGTAAAAGGACCTTCGCTAGATGCGCAAAAGCTGCACATGCAGGCTCAAGAAGCCAAGCAAGCATCTTCTGTTAACATCAAGCAACAGGTAGCCTCGCAAGAATCCCTAACAACTTTTGCAGAGCTTGGAGAAGAGTTTAATCCCCTTGCTATGGGAAAGGATTTCCGTGAGCTTGACAAAAGAGCCAAAGCAGATACGCAAGGCGCTGCAAAAGCTAAAGAAGAAGCGCAGGACCCTGAAGTAGCTCAGAAAGTAGCGAAAAGCTATAACGAGAAAAATCCTGAGCTTAATGAGAGATCCCTTCTTGCTGTAAAAGCGCACATAAAGCCAACAGATTCAAGAGAACAAATCCTTGGAAAAGTAAGGGACGCCTATCCCGATCCATCTCTTGCTGATGACACTCTAGATTTCCTAATCGAGACGACTCCTGAAGGTAGCGCGCTAAAGGCTAAGCTGCAATCTTCCAAGGAGCAGTTAAACGAGGTTTATGGAAGAGAAGTAAGAGCCGGAAAAAACATCAAGGAATCTGCGCTTCAGTTCTCGAAAGAAGGCCTTGGAAGTCCTACAGCCCTTCGCGACCTCTATAGAGACATCACAGGAAACCCAAGAGATCCAAACACGCTTTACGAGGAGCTTGCTTCTAAATTTGATTTCCCAAGTATGAAGTCTGTTATGGAGTTTATTTTGCACTCTCTTGGAAATGATTTAAAAGCAAAGGGTCCTTCTATCCCTGGCCCTGAACTTCAAAGGCTGTTTTCAGAAACAAGAACCATGCAAGCAATCCTTGGTGTTTACCGTTTCTTTTTCCAAAGAATGGGACTTGTGCAAGCAGAGTTTTCAAGAGCAGACCTTACAATGCCAACGCTCGTTAACTTCCAGATGCTTGCCAAAGCATTCATGAGGATGATTAAAGAACGTTATCCAAGTGCTGATAGAGTCCTACTTTTTGCAACGATGCTTGGTATTTCAGAAGAAACTGCTGCAAAGATCGTTATCTTTAACCAATTTCGTGACGCTTTAAGAAACGTCTCACCTAAGCTTTTTAAGTCTGATAAACACAGACAAGATTTGCTTATGACACTTATTGAGGCTCTTTCTGAGCTTGAAGATGAGTATGACGAAGAATATGAGGATGAAGATGAGGAGGACGAAGAATGACACCCTTTCTTGAAATCCTTTACGGCCTTTCTATGGATACGGGGCTTAAGCTTTATCCAGATCAAAACGACGCATGCAAGCTGATTCTTGAAAGCGGCATACAAGTGCAACTAGAAATGGACCCTGTTACAGACAACTTAATGTTAGGAAGTGTTATAGCTGAAACACCTCCTGGGAAGTTTCGGGAAAGAATCTTAAAGCATGCTCTTGTTGCCAATAACCAAGAGTTTCCAAACTACGGGTGCCTTTGTTATATCCACAGCACAAACTCTCTTGCTCTTTATGACATGCTTCCATCAAAGAATGTAGACACTATGTTTTTGATTGATTTCATTACTGTGTTTGCAGACAAGGTGCAAACATGGAAAAACGCGCTTGATGAAGGCAAACCTGGTCCAAATACTATCATAGGTCCAGCTTCTGACAACCCTCCAATGTTTGGTTTAAAAAGTTAAAAGTCTATGAAGCGCATTTCTCCTGAAATCATAAACAAAATCAAAAAGAGTCCTCTTGGAGATCTTTGGGAAACTGTCGGTATTTCGCACCACCATGGTACAGCTTTTATGCTAGGTTCTATCCGTACGGAAAAGAGCTCCGGTATTGGAGAGTATCTCGATTTATTTGCTATGATTGATTATTGCAAGGAAGTTGGTTTTGATATTATCCAGCTTCTCCCCATTAATGATTCAGGGGAAGATCCAAGCCCATATAACGCTCTCTCCTCTCTTGCTCTGCATCCTATTTACTTAAGTCTACATGCCCTCCCTGAAATAGAGAAATACCCCGATCTTGTTACAGAGCTAAACAACCTCAAGTACTACAACCAGACAGAGCGCATTGATTATCACAGCGTACTGAATGCAAAAAGAAAGTTCTTACGAAACTACTATGAAAAAGAGAAGGATCGCATCTCTGAAAAAGAAGAGTACCAAAACTTCATTAAGGAAAATTCCTGGATAGAAGAGTACGCTCTTTATAAGACTTTAAGAGAGTCAATGACATTTAAAACTTGGAGAGAGTGGCCAGAAGCCTTGAAAAATCCAAGTGAGCAAAGAAAGAAAGAACTCATAGAGGTGCATAGCAAAGAAATAGCATATTATGGATTTCTGCAGTACCTATGCTCTTGTCAGCTTAAAGATGTAAAAGAGTATGCAACCAAAAAGAAAGTGTTCATAAAGGGAGACATCCCTATTTTAATCAGCCCTGACAGTGCTGATGTATGGCTGCATAGGAAGTATTTCGATCTTGGCTTTGCTGTTGGTGTTCCTCCTGATCAGTTTAATGAAGAAGGTCAATACTGGGGATTTCCCTCTTATGACTGGCATGCTCTCAAAAAAAGTCACTTTATTTTCTGGAAAAAACGACTTGAGATGTGCGAGAAATACTTTCACATCTACCGCATTGATCATGTACTTGGATTTTATAGACTTTGGTTGATTCCTTACGGGAAAGCCCCTTCAGAAGGATTCTTCTCTCCAAGTAAGCTTGAAATCGCAGTAAAAAATGGTCATGAGATCTTAAAGAAGATTGTAGAGTTTTCTAAGATGTTACCTGTTGCTGAAGATCTTGGTGTAGTGCCACCAGACATCACAAAATCACTTAGAGATCTTGGAATCGCAGGAACAAATGTTCCTCGCTGGGAGCGCAACTATGAAACGGACCTTAGCCTCATTCCTCTTGATGAGTACGAAGCGCTTAGCATGACAACCGTGTCCACACATGATAGTGAAACACTCGAGCTTTGGTGGGACAAGCGCCCTAAAGCTGTGAAAGAGTTTTGCGAAATTGCGGATATACCCTATGAAAAAAAGCTAAGCAAAGAGCTTCGTTATAAGATCTTGAAAAAGTCCCATGAGAGCTCCTCTCTTGTCCATATTAACCTATTCCAGGAGTATTTGGCGCTCTTTGATGAGCTCATCAGTAGAGACATCAAAAAAGAGCGTATCAATGTACCTGGGTATGTTCTGCCTACCAACTGGACCTACCGGTTCCGCCTTCCTCTTGAGGAGATCTCGAGACATTCCCACCTGAAGAAAAGCATACGCGCCATTATCTCTAAGCCCGCTTCATAAAAACCATATATTTACAATTTTATACTAAATAGTTTATATTTTAACATAATAATAATACTTTTATTTAAACTATTAAATTTTTTAA